>NZ_BACQ01000058.1 GCF_000260435.1 Lacticaseibacillus zeae DSM 20178 = KCTC 3804
ACCGGGCTGGTTCACGCTCTTCTTTTAAACGCGTTCACTGGCGCAGAAGCTTGCGTGTAAGGACCTTGGTCGCGATGGCCTAAGCCCGGGCCATCACGCCCAAGGCCACTTACACTCCAGCTTCTAACCGCGCCAGTTCACGCTCTGAAAAAAGTTAAGTCCCTGGGGAACAAGGCCTTTTAGGTCTCCCTAACTTAATCCTCTAATAGAATATGCCTTGAAGCTGATATCGTCAACCGTTTCATGAAAATAATTTGTATTTTCAGTGAACAAATTGTGATTAGTTAATTTAATAATGCTGCCTCAAGAATGCCGATTTATGGGCATTCCACGGCTTTTCCTTGCCCAGCTTGCTTTCAGAAAACTTTTTTCAAATTCACCGTGACCCCCTTTTAAAATTTGAAAAATGTGAAATTTTCCCTGCGTATTAAATCAGTTATACAAATTTATTGCATCAGGTTTAGGCATCCCATATGATAAGGATAGTAACAGAAAATTTATATCACGAAATGAGGAATTACGTATGGAAGAAGTTCCTGACGCGCAACCGCCCGCCACGGCGCACAGTATCAAGGATCTGCAGCAGCAGTTGCAGGTCCCATCCCTTGACCACGGTCTCTCCAAAGCTGAGGCCGCTGAACGTTTAAAAGTTAATGGTCCGAACGCCATTGAATCGCATCCGACGCCAAAATGGCTGATTTTTCTGCGACAGTTTAACAACCTGATCATTTATATTCTGATGATTGCCGCAATTTTGACCACGATTATTGGTGATGTCACCGATACTTCAGTCATTGTTTTAGTGATTATCGTCAACGCGATCATCGGCTACTATCAGGAAAGCAACGCCAGCGACTCGCTTGAGAAAATCAAAAAAATGCTGGCGCCTGAAGCCACTGTCTATCGGGACGGTGAGCGTCTCGACATCCCCAGTGCGGATTTAGTGGTTGGCGATGTTGTGTTCTTAGAAGCCGGCGACAATGTACCTGCCGACTTGCGCCTCGTTGATATCGACAACCTCACCATTCAAGAAGCCGTCTTGACCGGTGAGGCTAATTCTGTCATTAAGACCACTGCCACGCTGCCGGCTGATACGCCGCTTGCCGATCAAAGCAATATGGCTTTTGCTTCGACAGCCGTTGCAGGTGGTAGCGGCATCGGAATCGTGGTCGCCACTGGCCACGACACGGAATTCGGTAAAATTTCCCAAGCCGTCTCCGATGTTCGCAAGGGCCGCTCCCCGATGATGCGTGAAATTGATGGCATCGGGAAAGGCATTTCATATGCGATCATCGCCGCGGCGGTTCTGCTCTTCATTTTTGGCCTGATCATCGGCAAGTACAGTCTGCCTGTATTGGCACTCGCCATTGTCACGATGGTCGTTGGCTCGATGCCAGAAGGTTTACCGGCCACCACCTCTGTCATCTTGGCCATGGGCGTTTCCAACATGGCCAAAAAGCAGCACGTCATCGTCAAAACCTTACCAGCCGCCGAGACTTTGGGTTCCGTTGATGTCATCTGTACCGATAAGACCGGCACGCTGACCAAAAACGAAATGACCATTACCACCATTGTCACGCCAAAGGCCACCTATGAGGTCAGCGGTTCGGGTTACACGCCAAAAGGAAACTTTACACGTGCCGGCAAGCCGATTCAGCCGACCGCCCATCCGGATTTAATTGCTTTGCTGACGGCCGGTTTTGAAGCGAACGACACCGAGCTGCATCAAGAAGACGGCCGGTATGTGATCAACGGCGAGCCCACTGATGGCGCTTTTCTCACTGCCTATTACAAAGTCTTTAAAAAGGATCCGGACAACACCGAACGCGATTTAATGCCGTTTGATTCCAACAATCGCTATATGGCCAAGTTGGCAAAGTGTGCTGACGGGAAAACCCGCTTATTTGTCAAAGGATCGCCCGATAAGTTGCTGCCTTTGGTCGTAACTGCTCATCCGGATTTCGACACCGACTATTATTTAAAGTTAACCAGTCAATTCAGTGTTCAAGGCCAGCGTGTCATTGCCGTTGCCGAAAGCATCGTCGCGCCTGACACCACCGAGATCACCCCGGCTCTTTTAGAACAAGGGCTTGATTTTCTGGGGCTCACCGCGATCATTGATCCGCCGCGTGAATCGGTCATCTCCGCGATCAAACAAATGCGGCGTGCTGGCGTTAAAGTCAAAATGATTACCGGCGATCATCCAGAAACGGCGCTGGCAATTGCACAGAAACTGGACATGGCCGATTCTCCGAAAGCCATCACCGGCGCCCAGTTAGCCGCACTATCAGATGACCAACGGCAACAGGCCATTCTGGACACCGATGTTTTTGCCCGAACCACGCCAAAGGACAAGCTGACGATTGTGACCGCCTTGCAGGATGCCGGGAACGTCACTGCCATGGTTGGCGACGGTGTCAATGATGCACCGGCCCTCAAAAAGTCAGATGTCGGCGTCGCCATGGGGCAATCCGGAACCGATGTCGCCAAAGATGCGGCCGACATGGTTTTGACCGATGATCGCTTTGCCCGCATGGAAACGGCGATTGCTCAAGGCCGCCGGATTTACCAAAATATCAAGAAAAGTATTTTGTTCCTGCTGCCGACATCATTTGCGGAAGGCTTAGTGATCGTATTCACCATTCTGACGCAACAAGCCATGCCATTGCGTGCCAGTCAACTATTGTGGATTAACATGGTCAGCGCCATTACCATTCAATTTGCTTTCATCTTCGAACCCGCCGAAGCCGGTACCATGGATCGGCCGCCGCGAAAGAAAAACGCTTCGATGATGCACAAGCACGATGTTTTCCAGATTGCGTACGTGGCGATGATGATAGCTGGAATCGGCTTGTGGGCCTTTGATTGGTTGACGGCCAACCATTTGACCGACCGCGTAACTGCCAGCACAATGATGGTCAACATGATTGTCTTAGGTAAAATCTTTTACCTTTTCAACATCCGCACAAACACCTTGGCACTTTCCAAGAACTTCTTTAGTAATCCCATGGCGTTTGTCATCATCGCGGTCATGCTGGCTCTGCAGTGCTTCTTGACTTACGTACCGTTTATGCAGGATATTTTTCAGACCGCACCTATGTCTTGGCGTGAATGGGGGTTGGCAGTTGCGGCCGGGTCTATCATCCTGATCGTCACGGAAATCGATAAAATCATTCGCATCCGGTGGGACAGGCTGCACGGACACGGTACCTTCCCTTCTGTTTCCAAAACCAATGAATAATGTTCGGATGCCCTAAACTTTTTCTTTTCTTTTTGCGATAACAATGGTAATAATATAAGTAAGGTTTCCCTAACAAACCTTATGCGTATTCATAAAACCCGCCAAGTTGGTTAATTATCCCCCGACTTGGCGGGTTTTTTGAGTGCTTTTTTCTTTTCAGTACCAGTGACGAGGTTGAGCACATCCGCATCGTGTCACCAAAAAATATTTCAGGCAATCCTAAATTCGGTCTTTTAAATAAAAATACAGCTGGTATACTGTAAGTGAAAAGAAGAGGAGCTGATCGTTTTGAAATTGTACCAAGGTCTCACGCAAGTCCAAATTAACGAAGAATTTGCTGGTGAAGCAAGTGGCTATAAGATTACCACGACCCTTGATAAACCGCTGAACTACGAGCCAACGATTTTGTATCAGTATTTGGATACCGTTTTAAGGCCAGGCAGTCGGCATGACCAAAATAATTTGCGTTATGTGACTGACCCAGCGTTCATCGGGGAAAATTTCGATTATCAAAGCGTTCCTTTCACCTCGCATATGACTGATTTCGATGAAAAAATGGCATTTGCACGCAAACTGGTTGCCGACCTCAACCGTCATTTGTCAGTTAACATTAAACCGGCCGACGCGGAAATCGAGTTGGTTTTTGTTGACTGAAGCAACCGCGTTACCTCCTTTCCTAGTCGCATCACGGCTTCTCTCCTGATCACTGCGGCTAAGTCATTCAGTCAAGCAGCTTAGTTGCAACAAAACGCCGCCTAACTTTTTCGGGTTAGGCGGCGTTTTGTTCATACAAGTATGAAAATGTTTTTAAGTCTAGATCCTATATTACGTAAAGCCGGCTTTCCTGCGCAGGGATGTTACCCTCGTGACAGGAAGCCGTCTTTATCGTCTTATTGCGCTTTTGCGACCGTTTTCGGCAACGTCAACGCCAGTAACAAGCCGATGAGTCCCACACCGGCAAAGACAGCAAAGGTGACAACGAACCCGCCAGCATTGCTGTGCAGCGTCGTTTGCATGTTAGCCAGCAGGACCGTTGCAAACATGACGCCGGCCGAACCGAACAGCTGCCGGGCGGTCGTGGTGACGGCGGTGCCATCTGCCACCAAGTCATTCGGCAAGGCGTTTGCACCAGCGGTCACTGATGGCATCATCACAAATGCATTACCCGCTTCCGTCGCCATCGCCAACACGATCGCGCCAATTAGTGGTAGGTGATGGGCAAAAATAGCCAGCAAACCAAAGCCGCCGGTAATCAGAACCATCCCGATCATCGCAACCAATCGCGGCCCAAAGCGATCAAGTAACCGACCGCTAACCGGGTTAAGCAGACTCAGTAAAACTGCCGCCGGAACCAAAGACAGTCCTGAAACCAGTGGCGATAAGCCTAACAGCGTCTGAAAGTACAGCGGCATTAAAATCGTCGTGACAATTAACCCGATATAGGAAATGCCGGTTAAGAATACCGCTTTGGTAAACATACCGGTCGCAAACACCCGCATTTGCAGCATCGGTGGCTGGCGATTCAACTGCCGAACCACGAAAATACCGGCCGCTAAAACGCCTAGAATCAGTAGGCCAACAACTCCGGCATGCAAGCCTTGCTTTGACCAAGCGCTCAAGGCGTATAGCAAAATTGGAAAACTGGCAGACAAAATAAACGAAACCCAGTCCAATCGAGTTGGCGCCATCGGCATCACCGAAGCAATCGTCACCGTCGAAACTGCCAGCACCAACAGCGACACGATCAGGAAGAATAAAAACAGTGCCTGCCATGGAAACCAAGTCAGCAGTACCCCGGAAATAATCGGGCCGACTGCCAACGCTGAGCCCATTACCAAGCCGGCGGTGCCCATCACTTTGCCCCGTTCCGAATGCGGTGTAATCGTCAACAAGACCGTCTGGAAGCTAGGAAAAATAATCCCGACGGCAACTGCTTCAAGCAACCGGCCAATCATCAAAACGGTAAAGTTCGGCGCCCAGATACAAAGCCCGGTCCCGATTGCAAAGATCAGTTCGATCGCCTGAAATAACCGTTGAAACGGAACGTTATGCAAAAGCCACGGACTGACCGGAATCATCAATGTCATCACCAGCATAAAACCGGTTGTCAGCCACGCGACCGTATCCGCGCCTAAGCCAAATGCTTTCATAAACGCCGGATACGCGGTACTCAAAGAAGACTGCGAAATTGACATCGAGAACGTTCCTGTCAGCAATGTTGCCACAAACGCACCGCGATGTCTTATCGTTGAAACACTCATAACATCATCGATTTCTATTTAGTATGGTTGGAGCCTCACATTTTCATGCCCATTTTTTCATAGGACTGCATACCGCCCATCCATAATTCAGATGGCTTGACGCCGCGTTCTTTTGCCAACGCCTTCATTAACGTATCCATGTCCATCAACTTGTATCCCTGTTTTGGTTTATTCGGATCAAACGTTTCGATTTGCGCCATCATGCCGCCATCTTCATGTTCGAGAATATGGCAGTGATACATATAAACCCCGGGCAAGTCAAACCGAACCAGTAGCCGAACCGTTTCACCCGGGTTAACGCCAATTGTATCTTTGTAGCCATGCTCATTCGGATAAGGTGCATGACCGTTACGTGACAGAACCAAAAATTGCGTGCCGTGCACATGGAACGGATGAACCATGCCAGGCGCCTCATTACTATTGGTGACATCCCAATACTGGGCCTTGCCAATCGGTTGAGTAGCGTCAATCCGCTGCATTTCAAATTTCTTGCCGTCAATGGCGACACTTTCATCCATCCCTTGCATAACCACATGCCGAATTGGCAAAGCAGGATCTACCGCCGGTGCATTCACGGTGAATAGCTTATCCGGCAACTGGGAGTGATCCGGCTTAAATGCATGAATCCGGAATTTTAATATTGGCACGTCATCCGTGAACAGGGTCACCTCGTCGCCTTCATGATACTGACCAAAATCAACGATGACCTCGTCTCGCTCGGCACACGTCATCATCAAATGAGTCAATGAAACTGGCTCTGGCAGCAACGAGCCATCCCCGCCAATCTGGGTAAAAGGCAGATCATCAGAAAAATGCAGACGCCATTCACGACGATTGGCACCGTTCAAAAAGCGTAACCGAACTTTTTGCGTCGTCACGTCAAAATAAGGATTAACCGTCCCGTTGATCATAACAGTCGGGCCGGCAACCCCATCAGGATCATAATCAGCACGGTAATCCCATTGATTATTCTCATGAAAGCGCCGATCCTGTAAAATAACCGGAATATCATCCACGCCATAGTTCCGTGGCAGTGGCAGACTCTCCTCATGGTCATCTTTGACAATGACCATCGCCGCTAGTCCATGCCATACCTGCTCCGCCGTTTCCGGGCACGGATGGGCGTGCAACCAAAGCGTTGTAGCTGGTTGATCCAGTGTGAAATCAATTTGCTTACTTTCACCTGGATAAACCGGCGCATGGCAGCCACCATCCACATAAGGACCACTCACATCGGCCCCATGCCAATGAAAGGTCGTCACTTCTGGCAACGCATTTTTCAACGTCACGTGAACGTGCTGACCACGGCGATAAACAATGGTCTGCCCCAACAAGCTGGCATTGTATCCCCACGTCTTGGTCTTGGGTCCCGGCAACAGTTGCGTCTCGCCCGCTTCTGCCGTGACTGTGTAATAAACATCAGTTGCCGTTTCTTTGTCAGGCTTCAACAAAGGCGGTACGTTCAAGGGTTTGGCTGGCGCATCGCTTACCTCAAGCGGCACATAGCCGCCATCGTGCAAGTCAAACGCCGGCTCATCAAAGAAATAGTCGGTATAGGTTTTCATCATCGGTCCCCCCTTAATTTGAATTTTAGCACTTTTTAGGGTTGCCATAAATACAATTTAGAATTAATCTAAACTAGGCGCGTATCCATCAGCGCCGTTTGGGGAACTTTTTTTGAAAAAGGAGGAAATGAACATGCAAACAATGTCAAAGTCAATGGGCTGGTTCATGCTGGCCCTCAATGTCGTGCTGCTGGTGCTAATTGCTACCATGCACAACATGGCTGCGATGTGGTTAATGGGTATTATCATGTCGCTTGATGCCATCTCGGGGTTAATCTCAGCCTATCACGCTGACCGCGAAACGCATCATCAAGGCCACGCTCCGCAACATTAATGTGCCCAACCAGCTGGCCGATTTCGGCCATCGATGAACCCCTCGATCAGTTATATATGTTGACACATACATATGTTAAATGTATCATGTGTTAGCAATCAAGATGAACAAGGGGGATGAGCATGCAGCCACTTTCCATTACTGAAAAGCATGATATGACCGCAGCCATTCGGGTTGAATACTTCTCGACGGCTTGGATGGCTTTTGAATTCATCATCGGGTTATGGTCAGGTCTTCAAGCCGGTTCGATTCTATTAATCGCGTTTGGGCTAGATAGTTTTCTTGAAATCATTTCGGGAGCAACCTTAATCTGGCGACTTAAAAAAGAAAACAGCGGTGCACCCGCGGCAGTTGTAGCCGCGGCTGAACGGCGCTCGAGTCTTGTGGTCGGCAGCGTTTTGCTACTGCTGAGTCTTTATGTAGTCGGTGTTTCCGGCTTCAACCTTGTGACCCATGCTGCCGCTGAAAGCAGCTTTAGCGGGATTGGAATTGCCATTGCCTCTGTGTTGCTAATGCCGATTCTGACGTTGAAAAAACGCCATCTTGGCCAAAAGCTGGCTTCTGCAGCATTAGTCGAAGACGGCATGTGCAACATCACCTGTGCGTATATGGCCGCTACGGTTTTGCTTGGCAGTTTGTTAACTTGGCTGCTTAATTGGTGGTGGGCTGATTCAGTGGCTGCCTTGATTCTGGTTTACTTTGTTGCGACTGAAGGTTGGGAAAGCCTACAAACGGGATTAGACCGTGATTGAATTCATGGTTCATTACCACCTCGAATCAAAATGACCTTAAAGTAACATGCCTTGAATGTTAAGACATCTTGCTTTAAGGTCGTTTTATATTCAAAAAACAATCCGCGAAACCCATTTCAGAAAAGAGCGATGACATTTATGACTGCCAACTCGTTAAAATTAGTCGAATCAGCTAAGCTTGCCGAAGCCGAACATATTTTTAAGCTGCTGAGCAACCCGATCCGACTACAGATGTTGAAGTTACTCGAACAGCAGGAACTCAACGTCAGCAAGCTTGGCGACTTATTGGGGCTCGAACAATCGATCGTCTCCCATCAGCTGGCACTCCTGCGTAAGCATCAGCTGGTCAGCGCCAAACGAGTGGGCAAGGCGAATTACTACCGCTTGGACGATCCTCACATTATCACGGTGATCGACGCCATGCTCGCCCACGCCGACCACGTCGCCCGTGGTAAACGACATGGTGAGTAACAACACGCGTAGCAAGGCCCCCTTATGCCAACTAAACAGCGCCACCCGCAGATTCCTTTACGAAAATCCGCGAGCAGCGCTGTTTTTGATGTGAATCCGGCCAATTACTAGCCGACTTCACACATGAGCATGTCTCTGTACTTTATCAAAGGCTTCGAGCACTACCCCGCCAAGCCATCGTGGATCTTGTCGAGATTCCACTTCATCATCGTATAATACGTGTCGCCTTGCTTGCCTTTAGCCGCAAGGGAGTCGGTGAAGATCTTGGAATAGATCGAAAGTCCGGTTTCTTTAGCTACCTTGTTCATCGACTTCGGTGATACCGATGTTTCGACGAATAAATGTTTAACTTCTGACGACCGGATCTTAGCCAAAACCGTTTGCATTTGCTCTGGCGTCCCTTGAGCTTCGGTGTTGATTTCCCAAATGTAGGCCGGAGTCACGTGATAAGCCTTGGAGAAGTACTTAAAAGCACCTTCTGATGTTACCAAAACGCGTTGTTTTTCCGGAATGTCTAGGAACCGTGATTGCGCCGTTTTATGCAGCTTTTGTAACTTGGCAACATACTGATCACTGTTCTTCTGATAGTAATCAGCATTCTTGGCATCTTTTTCCTTAAGCACCTTGGTGATAGTCTTAACGTATTGAATTCCGTTAGCCAAATCCAGCCACGCGTGCGGATCTTCTTCCTTGACGTTGGTTGTCAAATGCTCCGGCGTAACCCCGGCACTTGCGGAAAAGACGTCCTTACCAAAAGCTTTGTGTGAGGTTTTGACTAGTTTCTTGAACCAGCCATTGCCACCGGTTTCGAGATTCAAGCCATTGTGGAAAACAAGATTGGCTTCGCTTGTCGCCGCCACATCGGTCGGTCGCGGTTCGTATTCATGCGGATCGGTACCGCGCTTCACAATACTATAAAGTTTGATCCGCTCGCCGCCGACATTTTGCACCATATCTTCAAGAATCGAGTTGGTGGTTACGACGCGTAATTTTTGCCCGGTACTGGCTGCATCTTTTTGTGCGTTGCTGCGACTGTTGACGAACCAAAACACGCCACCGATCATGACAATTAACGCCCCAACTGTGATTAAAATCTTTTTCATCGAACAATCTCCTCCGCTGTCTGAGTTGTCGCAGCTTCCTTGGTCCGCTGACGCTTGCTAAAACTAAAGAATGCCTGCTTCGGCGAGAAAATAAATGAGATAGCGAATAGGACGGCCGCTACGAGCACGATGGCCGGACCGGATGCCCAGTTTAAGGTAAAGCTGAAGTATAGGCCGGTGATGGATGAGATCACACCCACACTGGCTGCCATGATGAGCATGGTTTCGAGACGGTCGGTCCACAAGAAGGCCGTTGCTGCTGGAGTGATCAGCATCGCAACCACCAGAATGATCCCGACTGTCTGCAAGGCTGAAACTGTCACCAAAGTCAAAACAAGCATCAAGGCATAGTGAATGGCCGTGGTGTTTAACCCATACGTCTTGGCGAAGGTATTATCGAAGGACGTGATCAACAGTTCCTTATAGAACAGAACCACGAACAGGACGACGATGCCTAAGACGATCGCGGTGGTCATGATGTCGCTATCGCTAACCGCCAAAATGTTACCGAACAGAATGTGGTGTAAATTCGTGGCGCTTTCTGCCATTGAAATCAAAATGAATCCTAAGGCATAAAACGCACTGAACACAACGCCGATCGAGGTGTCGGTTTTAATCTTGCTGTTAGCGGCTACAAAACCGATTAATAAGGCGGCAATAATCCCAAACACCGACGCGCCGATCATCACGTTGACGCCCAGCATATAGGCAACCGCCACACCCGGCAGCACCGCATGGGAGATCGCATCGCCCATCAACGACATGCCGCGTAGAATAATGAAGCTACCGATCAATCCGGACATGATACCGACCATAATCGCGGTTACTAATGCGCTTTGCAGAAAGTCATACTTGCCTAACGCGTTAAAAAATTCAATCAATGAGTTCATGCGCTCGCCCCCTCCTTAGTTGCAAACAATACATTGGAAAGGTCCGCCGAGAATGCCCGTTCAATATTCCGGGCCGTATAAACTTCTTCAACCGGTCCTTCAGCAATAATGCCGTGGTTCATGACGACAAGTTCGTCAAAATAATTCGATACCTTATTCAGATCGTGATGCACGACAATTAATGTTTTACCGGCATCCCGCCACTGGTTCAGAATCGTCATGATCTCTTGCTCACTTTTCATGTCAATACCGACAAATGGTTCGTCGAGAATCATGATGTCAGCTTGCTGGACGATCGCCCGTGCAACAAAGACCCGCTGTAGCTGGCCACCGGACAACTGACTGATTTGACGTTTGGTAAATTCCTCCAATCCCACTTGTTCAAGCGCATCATAGGCTGCCTGACGTTCTTTTTTTCCGGGACTTTTCAATAAACCCAAGCGCCCATACGTCCCGGTCAGCACCAGATCCAGAACATTAATCGGAAATGTCAGATCCAGATCTTTACGCTGTTCAACATAAGCAATGGCTTGCTGGACTTCTTTGAGTGTTTTGCCAGAAAAGTCCACTGTTCCTGATTGGACCTTGATCAAGCCCAGTATGGCTTTGATCAAGGTCGATTTACCTGCTCCGTTAGGCCCAATGATCCCGGTGATCTTGCCTGCGTTAAAATGAACGGCAACATCAGCAAACACCGGTGTGTCAGCGTAGGCAACGGTCAGGTTCTTGACTGTTAACATAAGAACCTCCAATTTTAGGGTGACCTAATTTGCTTTCATCCTTAGCTTACAGAAAACCGTGCCTACTGACAAGTGTTTTTTAAGGCGTACTTAAAAAATATTGGTAACCCATTTAAAGTTATAACTCGTTAACCAAATTTCTTCGTGATGACCGCTAATTAAGCTAAATTAATAAGCAATGAAATCGAATACATAAATTCATCACTATTAGCCATAAAAAAAAGGCCCATGAGCAATCTCATTGATTGTTCATAGGACTGTGTTTATGGATATGTTATTTTAAACATTTTCACGGCTCAATGTCTCGCTAAAAGCAATGAATCTTTTCAGCGGTACGCCACTACTACCAACTAGCTTTGCGGACACCCGGAATCTGTCCTTTGTGTGCCAGCTCGCGAAAGTTGAGTCGGGAAAGACCGAATTTACGCATATACGCATGTGGTCGGCCATCCAATGCATCACGATGGTGTAATCGAACCGGACTCGAATCACGCGGCAATTTGCTAAGTCCGATGTAATCACCTTTTGCTTTGAGTTCCGCACGCTTCGCCGCATACTGTTGAACTAATTTTTCCTGGCGCTTGGCCTTGGCAATCTTTGATTTTTTTGCCATTCGCTTACCTCTTTCTGTTATGAAGTGACCACACTGTCATTGTTGGTTTCGCAAATTGACAGGCGTATACTTCCTTTTATCGATTCTTTTGTTGTTTGCGTTTCGCCTCATGCAAAATCTTCAAGGCGCGCTTACGGGTTTTGATGTTTGGGCTTTTCATACGCCGCCGTGCACTCGCCAAATCGGTTTTTTCCAAAATTTTTCAGCTCCTTTTAATCGTAATCATTACGCTTAAACGACGGATTTAACCTTATCATGCCGGCCTTTTTGCTGTCAATGAAATTTTGGCGGCAATTGTTTTCGGATTAGAATTTAAAAATTTTGCTTGTCAATTTGCTCCGCTTGCTTTATGGTTTAAAGCGTAATGATTACGTTTTGGAAGGAAGCGGGTATTTATGATGAAGCGATTACTTGCAGGTATCAGTGTCGTACTGCTAGCCATTTTCGGCGTAGCATGCGGTAATAATGGTGCCGCAAAGCAATCCAGCACTAGCAACAGCAAAATTCAGGTTGTTGCCAGCGTCGATTTTTATGGTGAGGTCGCCAAAGCGGTTGGCGGTAATAAAGTTTCGGTTCAGTCGATTATCGACAATCCGGCCGTGGATCCGCACGATTATGAACCAACTACTAAAGTCGGCAAGTCAGTTGCAAAATCTGACTTAGTGGTTGCCAGCGGTATCGGCTATGACGGCTGGATGGACAAAGTCGTCAAGTCCGAAAACAAGTCGAAAAATTACTTAAAAGTTGCTGACGATCTGATGGGCAAAAAGGAAGGCGACAACGAACATATCTGGTATGATCCGCGAACCATGCCGAAGTTGGCTAATGCCTTAGCCGACAAGTTCGCCAAGAAGGACCCGGCTGACAAGGCTAAGTTCAAAGCCAACGCGAAGAAGTATATCGCTTCCTTGGATGATCTCAACGCTTTAATCAACAAACTAAAGGCTAATGCAAATGGCAAACTCGTTGACGTTTCCGAACCAGTCTTCGGCTATGCCTTGGATTACATGGGTTATAAAGTCAACGATGAACACTTCTCCAAGTCTACTGAAGACGGTACCGATTACAGTGCCAAGGATATCCACGGTATCGAAACCGACATTAAAGAAAAGAAGATTGCCTTCTTCGTTAATAACATCCAGGCATCTTCGAAGACCGTGACGCGTTTGGTCAAACTAGCCGAACAAAACAATGTGCCGGTCTTAAAGGTTACCGAAACGCTGCCAAAAGGTAAAAACTACCGCACTTGGATGACAAGCCAATATGAGCAGCTTGAAAAAATCCAGGATCAGTCATCATCCAGCGCCACTTCGGTAAGCAAATAACCTCTTTCTGGCCACGAGGGTTTGCCACACTTTTTCTCCTTTACTTTTAATTTCGGCAAGACACATCCCCTGTCGAATTCGTCAATCGCTTAGCTTTGATTACATGACAAACCATAGCTCCGGGTCAAAAGCACCGGACAACCCCGGCCAGAAGGAAAGCACGCCAGAAATGGCGTGCTTTTTTGTGTGAGCGTGAGTCGGCGCGTTTAGGGTCGGAGTGTAAGCGGCCTCAGGCGCGATGACCCGGGCTTGGTCATTGCGACTGAGGTCCTTACACGCAGACCCCTGCGCCGGCGAACGCGTTATAGAAGCCAACACCTCCCTTCCGCCGCCTTCCACCCAAAATCGACAGTGTTACAATGAAATTGACTTACGAACAAGAAAGGAAGATGACCATGGCAAATGTCATGATTCTAGGCGCCCACGGACAAATTGCAACATTGGTACGCCAGCGCCTGTTGAAAGAAACTCAGCATCATCTTAACTTGTTTCTGCGTCACGCTGAGCGGCTGCAAAACGTTAATGACCAGCGGGAAACCGTTGTTGACGGAGATGTCACCGACACTCCCCTTCTGACAAAAGCCATGAACGGCAGTGATCTTGTCTATGCCAATCTAGGCAACAAAGGCATTGAAAACCAAGCCAAGTCAGTGGTCCAAGCCATGGATGCCAACAACATTAAACGGTTAATCTGGATTTCAACGCTGGGCATTTATGATGAAGTTCCCGGTGCATTTGGCCGCTGGAATCACAAAATGTTAGACGGTGGCTATCTGGAAACTTATGCGGCGGCCGCTAAAGTCATTGAGACGTCTGATTTAGCTTATACGATTATCCGTCCGGCATGGCTGTCCAACAAAAATATCGTGAGCTACGAGATCACCCAAAAAGGTGAGCCGTTCAAGGGAACAGAGGTTTCACGCCGCAGCATCGCGGATCTAGTCGTCAATTTAATCAACGATCCTAGCCAGCACATTGGTCAATCACTTGGGGTTGACCAACCGAATACGCAAGGTGACAAACCTTCCTTCTATTGAAACCCGTTCTTTGCCAATTAAAAAAGATTTCACCGGAAGCCCGCTCAGTAGGTAGCAACTTTTTAAGAGGACTCGGCGAATTTTTTTATATTATTAATTCCATAAACCGCGATCTGATATAAATAAATTGGAATCTAATTTTTAAGAGGGAATGTATCTATGCAAATTCAAAACCGCATCCGAAAGTATACGTCGAGTTGGTTACTGTTAACGCTGCTGCTTGCAAGTCTAACGTTCTTGTTCAGCCCGCTAATCAGCCCGCCGACCGTCGTTGATGCGGGAAAGAATGTCCCGGTTTCTGGTTTAAATCGCAATGATGCAACGATTACCGACATTAATCAAAAAGATGTGCCCCATACAGTGCGTCTTTCACGAGGCCAGCTTTATTACTTAACGTACCATTGGCAAATTTCCGATGGGGTCACCGTTAATGCCGGCGACACTGCCGAATTTTCACTGCCATCATCGGTGTTGCCGCAATCCGACATTAGCTTCAAAATATTAAACCCCGGCACCCAGGAAACGATTGGCAATGTTTTTGTTAAAGCAGGCAGCTCCCAAGGGCTTATCACCTTTACCGACTTTTTCAGCCAAAAGACGGTCAAACGCGAAGGCACCTTAAAACTCCAAGTCAATGGCCGCTTTAACGATCCCGATCACCAGCAGGTTAGCTGGTATATCAATAAAGCCGGCTGGGTGGTGACGCCGCCTAAGGGTAATCATGCAGCGAATTCGAATCAATATGTCGATTCACTGGGCAGACCAAAACTCTTTCAATGGCAAATCACGTTAAACCCTCAAGGCAAAACTATCCACGATGTTGTCCTGCATGATACTTTGGATGCAGGTCAGACATTTGATACTTCGCATGCATTGACCGCAGCCACTGGCACATACAGTCAGAACGCCTTTCATCAAAATGGTACGATTAAAGTTACTCCTCAAGTAAACAATCGGGAAATGACGATCCCCTTAGGCACCATTACCACAGCCGTTGAAGTCAGCTTATGGACCAATCCGCTTTCAACCAGTTTTGGAAGTTTTAGCGGTGACAAGAACACCTGGAACAATCAGGTCACGGCAACAGGCTCGCAAGATAGCGGGTTGAATCCAACTGCCAAGGGTAAAATCACTTGGAATAACACTGGTGTTGGTATTGGCTCAGTCAGTCAGGTGAAGCTAACTAAAGTAGGTGCGACAAGACCGCAGCAACCATTAAAAGGGGAAACTTTTGCACTTTACCGCAATGATGGCAAACTTGTTAAAAACGGGCTGACGACTGACAAGAATGGCAGCTTATCAATTTCTCAGCTACTGGCTGGTCAGTATCAGTTTCTCGAAACCAAAGCACTCGCTGGCTACCGCCTCAACCGACAGCCAATTAAATTCACTTTGACCAAAGATCATCCGCGGGTGGCCATCAAGTCAGCGGATATGCCGATAACACCTGCTTCATCATCAAATTCATCGAGCACTTCCAGTTCGTCTGCATCATCAGCTAAGCCATCTTCTAAAGCATCGAGCAGCTCTAAGCCATCAAAACCTTCGTCTGAAGCCTCAAGAAGTTCAAAACCATCGGAGCCCTCGTCTAAGGCATCCAGCAGTTCAGAACCTTCATCTAAAGCACCGAGCAGCAGTCCCAAGCCATCTGAGTCGTCATCTCAGGCATCGAGCAGCGTCAAACCGTCGAAACCATCCTCAAGCACCAAGCCGTCTAACCCGCCGTCAACGTCATCAAGCGCGCAGTCGTCTGCATCTTCCTCAAGCCATCAGGTTGCCTCTTCTAAATCGAGTTCGTCAGTTCCTGAATCAGCTTCCAGTACTGGGTCAAGTGATTCATCAGCAAGTCTTAAGCCATCAATGGGCGCTTCTTCATCAGCCCCTACTAGAGAATCCGCCAGTTCGACCTCTGAAAGTCATACGTCTCAGCCAGCCAAATCTGCAGTAACTTCTTCGGTAGCCAGTTCCGATACAGCTTTGCCAACGGACTCAGACACGAACACGCAATCCGGGCAAGACGATCCCTCAACTGAAACAATTAATCCCCACAGCAAGCACGCCTCCAAGCGATGGATGATCCTACCCAATACAGGTGAACGCCTTGTAAGCGCCCTGTCCACTGCGATCGGCATCGTGTTAACTGTAGTCGGTAGCGTTCTGTTCTTTAAGAATCATCGATAAACATCAATTCAAACGCTTTTACTGAAAAGAATAGGCCAAATCAAGGGCTTATTCTTTTTCTCGTCTTTAGAACAAAACCGCGGTCATCCTTGATTCGATTATGGATCCCTCAAGACTGACAGCTGATCAAACGAATATTTTACTTGCGTCTATAGCCCTCAATACGCTACGCTTATGCTCGTAACGATTACGGTTAAAGGGGTTTTACGAATGATGAAACGAGTATTGACAGTCATCAGTCTACTATTATTGTCGGTTGTGGCGGGCGCTTGTGGCACAACCGCTAAGCAGTCCGGTGACAATGATAAAATTCAAGTCGTCGCTTCTGTTGATTTTTATGGTGAAGTCGCCAAAGCTGTCGGCGGCAAACAAGTGCAAGTCACTTCGATTATTGACAACCCGGCAATTGATCCCCACGATTATGAACCAACCACCCAAGTCGGCAAGCAGATAGCGACTGCCAATGTGGTGATTGCTAATGGCATCGGCTACGACGGCTGGATGACCAAATTGATCAAGTCCGAGAACAAGTCTAAACAGTCTTTACGGGTCGCGGAAGATATCATGGGTAAACATGAAGGCGACAATGAGCACATCTGGTACGATCCGCGAACCATGCCGAAACTCGCAAACGCGCTAGCTGCCAGATTTGCAAAACAGAATCCAGACAAAAAGGCGACGTTTAAAGCTAACGCCAAGCACTATATTGCTTCACTCGGTAAACTCAATGACCTGATCGGAAAACTTAGGCAAAACGCCAAAGGCAAGAAAGTAGATGTTTCCGAACCGGTCTTCGGTTATGCGCTCGATTACCTCGGCTATCAGATTAACAACCGCCACTTTGCCCAGGCGACTGAAGAAGGTACCGATTATAGCGCTAAAGATATTCATAGCGTCGAAGAAGACATTAAGACAAAGAAAATTGCCTTTTTCGTTAACAATAGTCAAGCCAGTTCTAAAGTTGTCGATAGTTTCATTAAACTCGCAAAAGAAAATAAGGTTCCGGTTCTTAATGTCACCGAAACCTTACCTAAAGGCAAAAACTATCGCAGCTGGATGCTCAGTCAGTATCAGCAGTTAGAAAAGATTCAAAACCAAACAGCTGCTAAGTAATTTTGACCGCCAATCGCTCCGATTTCGCTGTTTATTTTAGGAACTTTTCTTGGTCGCTTGTGAAACATTGTAACATCTGCAATCTTTTCGTAAACTTTTTGCAATGAATGCGTTTTCATTTGCCCTAGACCGATTGAATTTCTTTGACATAGCTCCTACAATGTAGTTGTAAACAGGAGCAACCAAAGGGGAGATGTTTCTAATGTCACTGATCAAGCATACTTTTAAACGCGTTGAGCATCTGATCGCCACACCACGCGATCCCCACGAAGAAGAACAAGCCCATTTGCAGGCTGACTTGTTCTACACAAATCTCAGTAGCCTACAACCAAAAACAAATGCAAGATTTTGATTGATGGTTACCACGGTTCTGGCTGTCTCGACGTTGGTTGAGGCGGCTTTTTTTTATGCGCAAAAGTTGCACACTTAAGCTCCGGACAATGTCAATCCTGTTACCATTGCCAGTATCCCTAGCAGCACACTACTCAGACCATAAAGTGCTGCCAATCGCCATTGACGATTCCTCAGCAAAATAAACGTGTCCGTCGTGAAAGTTGAAAATGTTGTAAATCCACCACAAAAGCCAGTCAATAAAAATAGTCGGAAATTCGACAATACTGGCAATCCCGCCAGAAGGCCAGCTAAAAATGCACCCAAAACATTAATCAACAACGTAGCAAATGGCTTACCCGGCCATAAAGTTCGTCCCAACACGGTCAACCCGTAGCGACACACTGCTCCCAATCCTGTTCCGATCCCAATCAGTATTACCATAAAGCGCCATGATCCTCTCCAACTGTGAATTTGGCGACTAGCACGCCTCCCGCTACAGCTAGCATCCCTCCCAGAAGATTCACACTTAGCATCAAGATAGCCGCAAGCATATTCGTTCTGATCAGACTTACGAAGTCCAACATAAGCGTGGAAAATGTTGTGAACCCCCCGATCAAGCCTGTTCCAATCGCTAACAGTAACCATTCAGGCAAATCAAACTTCAAGTCCAATCCATAAGTGGTTACTGCCAACAAAAAGCTTCCTAGTAAATTCACGATCGTCGTTCCCATCATAGTTGCTTGATCTGTTGTTACTGCGCTAATCCAGTAACGCAAAACGCCACCGAAAAAACCGCCAACAAAAATACCTACCAGCCAGCCAAACCGTACTTGTTCTCGCTGTATCATAAACTGTTCATTCTCCTTTTCGTGCGTCTCCTGCCAGCCATACATAAAAAGACACCCACCCTGTCATATATCCCAAGGTAGGTGTCATCAACTAAACGTATAGGCGAACACCATCGTCATTCAATCCAAAAAAATTATAGCAAACTTTTCTCCACGAAAAAACCCGCATTCACCTGAACACGGGTTTTTCATTTTGCCATGTACATCGGATTCATGTTTCCAATGGCCGTGGTTTACGTTGTGCGTTGTTCCGCTCGTTGCGGCAGAATTGATTGAATTGGGAGTGAATCAAATGACAACGCTCTCTAAAGCCTTTTTTGAGTAGCTGCGTGAACACCTTAGACGATGTTGTTGTGACCCCAAAGATGGTCATACTTAAATCCGGTTAGGTTTTCAACTTGCGCTTTAACCTTCGGATCAACATCGGACATCTTACCACCGGCCTTCAGACGATCGATTTCGTCACGCAGAACCTTGTGACTTTCACGATCCAATTTGAAGAAGTAAGAAGTGACAAATGCCAAGAGCAGCATGAGAGCGGTACCAAGCAGCATCCATAAGATCAAACCGTTTAACGCACCTGCACTTTGGCTTTTGGCTGATTCATTGAAGCCAAATGCTGATAGCACAATCCCGGTTAAGAACGGTGCCAGTGCAGAAGTGGTCTTGCGAGCAAACGTCATGATGCCGGCAAAAATACCTTCGCGCCGTTGTTTGGTGACCATTTCATCCACATCAGGAAGAAGGTGTAAACCGTCCACGGAACATAACCGGTACCAGAGTTTGAAATGCCCCACGTAACCTGAAGTGCGTACAAGGTCATGATGCCCCAGCTGGTACCTGCAGCCGAACCATAATAAAGACCGGCATAGCAAGCAACCGTAAAGAACATCATTAAGTACATAATCCGCAATAACTTAGACGGGCCAAGTTTGCTCATGATCTTCGGCCAGAACAGGTTACATGGAATACCGATGATCGAACCAACTGTCAGGATGTTCGAAGCTTCGGTTGGGTTACTCTGCATCGCATAAACAATGTAGAAGACATAAGTCGCACCCACAATATCGCGGGCGGTAAATGAACTAAGATAAATAACTAAGTGAAGCGCAAAGGACTTGATTCGGAAAACCGAACCCATATCTTTAATCATGTTCCAAAGCGATACCAACGGATTTTCGCCTTTGTTGCGGCTTTCTTCGATGATCGCTTTACGTTCTTCAGGCGTACCGTCAGTTTCCCGCTCGAAAGTGGAGAAGTAGGTTAAGCCGATCGCAAGAATAAAGATGATGGCTAGGACAATACCAAGCGTTAAGAACGCGTTGGGATTGTTTTTACCCATAATAGCAAAGATCCGACCTGGCAACCATGATGCAAGGAACGTTGCAAGCGCTGACCAAAGCATCCGGGAACTGGACAAACGAGCTTTCATATCGTAATCATCTGTCATTTCAGCAGCTAAGGTCTCATAAGGAATCATGACCAGCGCTGTGAATGCTTCCATGAGCAGATAGGTAAACAGATAATACCAGAAGCCCATATGTGAAACCCAGATGACAACGTAGATAAACATTAACGGAATGGAGATCAGCAGGAAGAAGCGTCTGCGTCCAAATCTCCGTCCCATTTTAGTTGCGCCAAAATGATCGGTTAAATACCCCATCAATGGACTAATTAATGAGTCAGCTACACGAGCAATGGCAAGAATCGTACCACCAAGGACTGGTGACAAGCCACCAAAGGATGTGTAGAAGAAAAGCATCCACGTTGAGGCAACCGTTAGCGCCCCATTACCAAATAAATCTGCGGCACCGTAACCAATAACATTACGCCACCGGACTTTCCTCTTCACGATGAAAGACCTCCCTGTTTGATTAACAACAAATATGAATCCGAATCCGCTTTTCGTAAACGTTTACAAAAATGAGATTAACATCGTTTTCGTAAAACCGCTACCAAAATTAGGAGATTTTAGTAAAAGAGGCGCGATTGCTATTGATATGTCCCAAAACTGGAACAAATCTACAGGGTCCGTTCATTTTGAGCCATCTGTCTTCATATTTGTTTAACAATGACGACTAGCAAAAAATCGATACCACTTACTCACTAATAGCCATCTGTCCAATCGGCAAGGTTTATAATCCCTGCCGCGAAAACTTGTGAAACATGCGGCAAGTGCTTCTTAAAACATAGACCTTTTTACTAGAGTGACCCGGAATTTACCGGTATCGACCATTGTTTCGAAGTTTCTCTTCACGCTGTTCGTCAAAAAAAGCGCCTGTTTTGGTCGCGTATTTTCACTTTGGGACAATGAAATACTAAGTTTGGAACAAATACACATTTCGCCAATCCTACTATTCTCGAGAATAGGTGATATTACGCAATTTATGCTCGCCTAGTCGCTTTGATTTTTAGTAAACGCTTAAACGCCATATTGATTTTTCAATATTTACAACGTACGCTAAGAAAAAACGTTCTTTACTTATAAAGGAGTAAGTTAAATCATGTCAAACATAACAGCAGCATTGTACGCACCAGATCATTTAAGCGTTAACTTGCAGCACTTTGCCTATAACGTTCAGCAACATCCCCGCTTCAGTTGGTGGAATCATAGTAGTTTCTCTGACGCCGCCCAAACGGCCTATCAGCTAGTTGTCTTCAAGCGGCTTCAGGATCGCGATCACCAAACCTACCTATACGACAGCGGCTGGGTCCATTCAGCACAAAACTCAGCCATCACTGCCGCAGACTTAGCAGACAGCTTGCATCCTGGTGATCTCTATTACTGGCAGGTCCGGATTAAAGACAATCTTGGCCACACCAGTGATTTCTCACAGCCGGCGAAATTCATTTGTGCTGACCCCGCACTGCCCGTTCAGCAAGGCATCTGGCGGCAATCGCAACCAAAATCTGGTGAAGAACTAGCCCATATCGGTAACGTCGTCTTTCTTCGCAGTCCGCAGTTGACCATTGACACGAACGATGTCGACACGGCAGTTGTGGTTGCCTTCGCGCGCGGCAATGAACCGATTTTTGCCCAAAGCTTTGACCTGTACGTTAATGGTCACTGCCTCGGCGTCGGTTCCGCGCGCCAGCAGGAACATGATCACGGCACGGACCGCACGGCAGTTTACTATAATGTCTACGACGCCACTGATTACCTGGAAAATGGCATCAATACGATAGCAGCGCTGGCAACCGGCAGTTCAGACCGACGCGCTTTTTGGTGCCAGTTGATTGTGTACAAACATGACGGTACCAAAGAAGTCGTCACCACAGCTGATCCTAGCTGGCGGGCGCTGGACGGCAGCAGTGCTTTTGGCGACTTCGGGGTCAAAATCCGCTCCCAATATTTTGGCATGGTCAGTGAAAATATCGATATGCGCTACTACCCCCAAAACTGGGCAAGCAAGACCTTCGATGACCATGATTGGCCAGCTGCTTGGCGCAACCCGCAACCGCTGATCGCTGATGACGAAGTGCTGGTTCCCTATCGCAGTGAAAATACCGAGCGCATTGAGGTCCATGATGCCAATAAACGTATCGTCACTTTTTCACCGCAAAATCGGTTAATTGACTTAGGTAAAGAAATTATCGGCGGCCTGACCGTTGATCTTGCCAGTGACATGGATCAACGCGTGACTGTACTGATGGGCGAACAACTCGAAGACAACGGCCACGTTCGTCACGACATGGCTTGCGGCCCTGACTACGTTGAAAATTGGACGCTGGTCAAGGGTGAAAATCATTTCACCACTTTGCAAATGAAAAATTTCCGCTATGTTGAACTACTTGGTTTCGAAGGTGACCTACACCTCGATGCCATTAATGGTTGGGCCATGCAGCAGCGTTTCCCGGACAACGAAGGCAACTTCCAAAGCGATAGCGACCTGCTAAACCGTGAATACGAGCTATCTAAGTACACGATTAAGGCCACTAATCAGGATGTTTTTGTTGACTCGCAGGCCCGTGAACGGCGGCCGTATGAAGGTGACTTGTTGGTTAACGCGAATACAAGTTACACGGTATCTGCAAATTATTCACTGGCCCGCCACTCCTTGGATTATTTAATCGACAACCCGACCTGGCCGGAAGATTACAAGCTGTTCGCAATTGAAATGGCTTGGCTTGATTTTCTTTACACCGGCGATGATACGCTACTCAAGACGCGTTACACAGCCTTGCAATACAAGCTCAACCGCGGCAAATCCGCCGAAAGTTTTGACGGCGCATCGCAGAGTTTCAAAGGTTCACTGAAAAATAGCAAAGGTGTCGACAACTTCGATGAAAAAGTCGGATTAGTCACTAACGACGGTCTGGTTGACTGGCCGATTTCGGAACGCGATGGCTTTGTGGAAGGCACCTATAATACCCCGTTCAACGCCATTTTCTACGGTGCTTACTCGACCATGGCCAAAATCGCCAAGGTTCTGCATCATGACGACGACGCGGCGCACTATCAAGATCGGGCAGCAACGATTAAAAAGAATCTGATCGACAAGTTGTACGATGACCAGACAGGCCGATTCTTTGATTCACTGAATGCCGACCAAACCATCAACCGCCATACCTCACACCATGCTTCAGCCTATGCGCTTTGCTATGGTGTTTATACCGACCAGGCCATGGCCGATCGCTTAAGCCAGTTTGTTGCCAACAATGGCCAATTCGTCGGCAGCATTTACTTTATCTACTTCATGCTCAAAGGCCTGTTCGAATCCGGTCACGCGGCAGACGCGATTACGTTGCTGACAGACCCTAACGATCAAAAGGATCACAAATCATTCGCCGCGATTCTCGACAGTCTGAAAGCCACCATCGCCCCGGAAGCTTGGAGCAATCACTACAAGCCAAACTTAACGCTGTCCCATCCGTGGGGTGCCACCCCGGGATTAACCATTGTTCAGGGCATTGCGGGCATCATGCCAATCGAACCCGGATTTTCTACATTCAGAATCAAAGTTCGTGCGGGCAACCTGACCCACCTGAACCTCACCACCCCGTCCGTGAAGGGCCTCATCACCGTTCATTATCAGCAAGACGCAGGCAACCAAACTCTAGAAGTTGCCGTACCGATGAATGCAAAAGCACAAGTCGAACTCCCCGCCCAAGCACACCAAGTGGCCGTGCAGGATCAATTCGGCAAAGATTGGACAACCGCCGTCCAGCACGATGATCAGACCTTGACCATCCCGGCTGGCAGCTACCGGATTACTTATCAACAAGGTACTGTGGGTAAGTGATGCGCATGCGTTTGAAAAAGGGAACGTAATCAAAAAAAGACACCGGAGTCTCAATTGAGTTTGAGTTCTGGTGTCTTTTGGTCTTGGTACAAAAAGGATGAAATGCAGCTCATGGGATGACCGCTGAAGGAGGACATGGATTTTTGCACAAAATCCTCAAAAATTCCGTGCAAAATACCAAAGTATGACAAGTTGAATAAAGGAGAAAGAAAGATCATATGCCAACGCCCACTTACTATTCTCCGTTGTAAGGAAATACGCAGCAAAGTTAGCAGTGATCAACAGGACATTGATAATCCAGATTAAGCCCTTTGTCCTTTTATCAAGTTTACCTTTGGATGTCTTAAGAATCCAAATGATGACAATCGTAGTAAAAACAATTTGAGTTGCATCACCAATATTCATTCGCCCACCCCTAACCTCTAAGTGATGCCGTTCACCGCGCGTCTTCCGAAAGTGACTTCAGACTTTTAAAATAAACCTTTAGAAGTTTCGCGCAAACGACCACATGATGACTAACTGGATAAAGGCAAATGTGTAGTTATAGGCAATTGCCCAGTGACTTCGCTCAGTCGCAATGATATAACCTGCGACATTCCCGACAATCACTAAGAGAACAACAATCCAAATTAGTTCCTTAGTTCTACGATCAATTTTGCCCTTCGACGTGGCAATAATCCAGATAATCACGACTGGGGCGAACATAATTTGAACGATATCCCAGAAAGTCATTTACGTCAGCTCCCTGCCTATTAATCGTGTCAGACACCGATCTTCAAAGAAAAGGATCTTGTATAAACGTAATCTATACCCATCCATTAATATCAGTCAACAAATTATACCTGTTCTTCTGTTGCTGAATTATCAACATCTAAATACCATTTATTTAAAAGAGCATCTATAAATTCTTCGTTATTTATACGCCGAGATTCTCACTAGGTTAATGCTCTTGCTTTAAACTTTTTGAATTCTAAAAAAAGCCAAGTCAAATAGCTTCCATTTTTCCGAAAACGCTATCATAAAGTTACCGGAGCGCAGACTCCGTGTAAATTTATTGGACCTCGAATCCGTAGTATCGGCAACGATACTTGATGTCTGCCATAACGATGGCAAAAGGCATTTCTGTGGCTTGATAAACAAGCCACAGTGGCAACCTTATCCTTTTGGATGGGGTTGCTTTTTTTCGTGAGCGTGAGCCAGCCCGTTTAGAAACCGGAGTGTAAGCGGCCTTGGGCGTAATGGCCCGGGTTTAGGCCATTGCGACCAAGGTCCTTACACGCAGGTTTCTGGGCTGGCGAACGCGTTATGGTGAGCGTGAACAGGAGCGCTTAGAAATCGGAGTGTAAGTGGCCTCAGACCTAAATGGCTGGGCTTTGGCCATTTAGGTCTGAGGTCCTTACACGTAGATTTCTGCGACTGTGAGCGCGTTATAGAAAGCGGAAGTCTGGTCTCACATTTGCCTAAAATAGAACCATCTTCCACTGAAACTATTTGGCGATTGCGACCAAGGTCCTTACACGCAGGCTTCTGCGCCGGGGAGCGCGTTATGGTGAGCGTGAACCGACGCAATTAGAAGTCGGCGTGAAGATAGCTTTAGGCGAGAGGGCTTCCACCTTGCAAGCACATCATATTAGGCATTCCCCACTTCCCAATATTCACACCATCAAGCCACGCTTCGCCGGCGGTTCGCAAACTGCGTCAACGCCAAGCCAACAATGAACAACCCTGCAAAGACGACGCAAACGATCAAGGAAAAGTGCGTTGGGCTGATCATCCCGGTAAGACCATTCATGTAGAAAAACCAGAATAGCGCCATCAACAACGCTAGCAAATGCCCTGAGTTCAGTAAGCTTCCCATCCCTTGCGCCAATGCAACTGTCGCTACGGCTACGAGTACCAGCTGAAGCGCGACACCAGGCGTCCGGACGATGAAAGGTAACATGATGACTAGTGCCAATCCGCCGCTGACCAACAATTCGGCCCATTTTTGGCGCTGATTCGCTGCCGGAACCGTATGCAGCCACGACTGCCAGCCGCGTGGTGATGAGCCTAACGCACTCAGCCATGGCAAGGCCAAAAGCCATACGATCGGCAAGCCCGCTTCTTGTTGTGCTGCGGTGGGAACAAACCAGACAAGCAACCAACTGCCTAGCAAAAGCGCACGATAACGCCATGAACCGATATGCCACTGACGTTTTGCTTCCACCTGCAGGAGTTGTGCCCACTGAAAATGCCTAGGCTGAATGGGAACATAGTCCGCTGGTACTGGAGCGCTAGATGCTGGCGCTTGGACTTGATGCCTTACTTTTAGACTGCCGGTTTGCCGTGCCTTGTGCATCAGCAATGCTGCTACCAGCGCAATGCCTACCGCAATCAACATCTCACCGAGCATAAATGCCAAGGTTGTCCGGTCAAACGCCACGGGGCCAAAATGTAGCGACAGCTTGCCTTGCTGTCCTGCATAACTGCTGAACATTTGAATCCCATCGATCGGGCGACCGATGACATGTTCACTAGCGCGACTGACCGTATCCTGCAGTGACGTCAATCCGCTGAGACTCAACAAGCGATGCCAAAATGCGTGCGGCTCCGATAGCTGCGTGGCATACACATACAGGAGACCGAACATAAAGACTGTGACCAACCCACTGCTGCGTTTAGCTGTGATACTTTCGACCAGCAACGCCAGCGCCGCAATCAAGGCCATACTTGGCAACAAAGCCAAAAACGGCGACAAGAAGGTGGCCAAACTAATACCTTGTCTCGGAAACCGGATCACTACCATCAAACCGGTAGCCAACAGTGTTACGAACCACATTGACAGCAACACCAAAAAGTTACCGACAAATAAAGCCAGTCCATACGATAGCCGCGCAAACCGCGTTGTTGCAATCCATGGCCATACGCCACTAGTGCGATCGGTTTGCAGCGCATTTTCAACCGCGCCTATGCCAAAAAATGGCAACGTGAAGCCGAAAATCAGCGCAGCACAGATTGGCAACCAAGTCGGATTATCCGCCTGCCGAAAAATCTTAGGATCTAACGATAGGACTTTAATACCGGTGTTAAACCGCGGGGTACACAGAATCGCTAACACGACCACTGTCCCGATCATCAGCCAGAATGAGTGCTGCCGGACTCTTTCTTTGAACGATGTTTTGATCATAGTTAACATGCTGATCACCGGCTTTCCAAAGCACTTAACGTTGCGTCTTCCAACGTGGGCGTCACCGCTACTGCCTGAGGTGTTGGTGATTGCTTGGCAACGGTTCGAATATGAATGCCATCAGTGGCTTGCCGCATTTCGCTCATCGCCTGATCGGTCTGCGGTTCCGTCCCTTGCGGCAGCACATACTCCCACACGTGACCCGTCGCGGCTTGAATCAGTGCCGGCGCAGTGCCTTGGAAGACCAACTGCCCGCCTTTTAGCAACAACAATTGACTGGCAACGGCTTCGACATCCGAAACAATGTGCGTCGACAACAACACAATCCGTGTTTGCGCGAGTTCACTTAACAAATTGCGCATCATAATCCGTTCAATCGGATCAAGTCCGGCAGACGGTTCGTCGACAATGATGATTTTGGGATCGCCTAATAATGCGGCCGCCAAGCCCACACGTTGCCGCATGCCGCCGGAAAATCCGCCTAAACGTGCATGGGCGGCACCCTGCAAATGCATTTGCTGCAACAGTGCCTTAATTTGGCGATCAGCCTTGGTCGTTGGCAACCCTTTAAGCGCGGCCAAATATTGCAAATACTCCGTCGCGGTCAACTGGGGAATAATCGGTACGGTTTGCGGCATATAACCCAATACCCGCCGCATTTTGCCAGGATGCCGTAAAATGCTTTGGCCATTCAGCAAAACGTCGCCAGCCGTGGGGCGCATTAACGTTGCCAAAATTTTCATAAACGTCGACTTACCAGCGCCATTTGGTCCAATCAAGCCAACTAAGCCGCCACTTTCAATTGTCACCGAAACATGATTCAAGGCCATTTTATTGTGAAATTGCATGGTCAAATTTTTCGTTGTTAGTTTCATAAAAATCAACCTCCGAACGCGTTATTTCACCTGATTGTCGCCATTATGCGTCACTAGGCGAAGCTGCGTATCAGCTCGCCGGTTATAAGTAACGTTATTTTCAGTTGTGGCATGTGTAAATACCTTGTTATCGCCAGAACCGGTGCGTAAGTCATAGCCACTCTGCTTATCCGCGTCGGTGACGACATTATCGCCATACGTATTATTAACCTGATTCTTCCCTTTCAGTTCAGTGTGCGTCATGTGAAAATCGCCACTGCTCAAAGTAAATTGCCCCTGATTGATCGTGCTGTCGGTGACAAACAGATCGCCATATTTTGTCGTGACTTTTGGTTCATGCAATGTCGCGTTCGTCACGCGGACATTGCCGGAGTCTGACTGCAATTGCAACTGTGCCTGCTGAACATGGCTGACCGTCATATCCCCGCTGGTTGCACTGAGCTTAAGCCGAGTGGTTTTGGCAACGGCATACGTCAAGTTACCGGAGCTAGTGTGCACTGCCGCCGCTGTGATGGCTCGATCGCGCGGAACTGTAATCGTAATTTGCGGTGCGCGCGTCTGGCCGAGCATCATGCCAAAAATCGGCTTTCCTTTTTGCGTTAACTTGAGCTGACCGGAACGAACCGTCTGCTTAACGTGTCCGGATCCAACCGATGTAACTTGAACGCGATATTGCGCGCCGGTTTTCACGACCACGTCCATATCATTGGCAGTCACCGAGAGTCGTGAGAACGGTTTGACCTGTTGCGTTTTGGTCGTCGGATTGGCAATAATGGGTTGCCCGTGTACCACTGCAATCGGCTGCAACCCATCATGGGCGGCACCGATGCCAAGCATAGCCAAGCCAAGCACAATTAGCAGCGCCCCAATTGCGAGTAATCTTTTCATCATAATTGGGTCACCTCCAAATGTTGCTTGCGGATGTGTCGATAGATCCACCGGAAGAAGCGGGCCACCACGTTAAACATGCCTTGTGTCGTCCATTTCAATAACGGTATCAGGAAAAGTCCCACGCCAATGGCTGCGATCCCTAAACCCACGTAGCTCAACGCCACCATGGGATGAGCCAGCAGGAACAGTCCGGCGAAGATCGAGAAGGCGCCAACGCCCAAGCCCAGACCAGTGGCACCGGCAAGCACCAGCAGAATCGCCAAGCTGACTGCCGCAATCACAATCAGCAGTGCCAAAACGATCACAAACAACGCAATGGCAACCGGAACCGTCATCGGTGCTGACAAAATCGCCAATACAATGGTCTTAATTTGCCGAGCATTGGCTTTAGGCGACGCCGCGGAGCCAGAAGCCGTGCTGCTTTTAATGGCATAATCTGCCAAAATCTGGCGACCAAGCTGCTGCGGTGTGCCGAGCGCCTTGGTAATTGCATCGCCGTCCGTCAAGCCGCCATCTTCGGCATAATCCTGAAAAAAGGCAACGGCTTCTGCCCGTTCATCGCTGGTTAGCGGTGACAGTATTTGCATTAATGCCTGAAAATAAGCTTCACTACTCATAACCGTTTCTCCTCCTTCGCTTGGTTACCTGCGTCGGGCAGAAAATGCTCAATCTGCTGCTTGAAAGTCTGCCAATTGGTTTCGGTTTCCTGTAACAACTTGGTTCCGACAGGCGTAATCCGATAATAGCGACGATTGCGCCCTTCGTATGGCTGATCGTAAGTCGTTAGCGCACCTTGAGCTTTTAACCGGCGCAACACCGGGTACAACGTGGAAGGGGAAATGCTAATCACCGCTTGAATTTGTTGGGTCAGTGCGTATCCGTATGCATCGGATTTTTTCAACACGGCCAGCACAATGCCATCTAATAGTTCCGCACTGAGCGGCATACTCATGAACCCAACCTCCTTCCTTATTACATCATCGCCTATATTATACGGCATATAATATCATATGCAAGAAAGCTAGGTGAAAAAGGCCAAACTCTTTGACAGTTATAAGCACGAAAAAAGGCCAACTCCTTCATACCAAAGGGATTGGCCGCTTAACGATATTTTGCGATTTATCGTAAACTTTCACATATAAGGTCTATTCATCGACTAACGTTGTTTTCATATCCACTTCCTTGGTGACAACACCAGCTTGATACAGCGCCTTGGCAATGGCGTTTTCTTCGGCGACAATTGTGCTGTTGCCGTCAATAAGCGTCATGGAATAGGTTCGCCGTTCGACCATTTTTTGGATCACCTCATCCGAAAGCTTGAGGGTCTTGCTCAACATGGCAATCAGTTGGGTATGATGCGCATTCGCCCACGTCATGTCGTCATTCAACGCTGTGGTCAACAACTTACTTAATGATGTGTGATTCTTGGCATAGCTTTGCGTTGAAATCAGGAAGTCCCGGTTTTTGGACAGGCCGGTGCCGTTGGTCAGCAGCTTGGCATTGTTGTTCACTTGCGCGGTTGCCGTGTACGGATCCCATGTGACCCAAGCATCCACACTGCCTTTTGCAAAAGCAACCGACGCCGAACTCTGATCCATATTCACCAACTTGACATCGCTGGTTGATAGTCCGGCTTTCTTGAGCGCCTGCATGATCAGGTACTGGGCAGCAGTGCCTTTTTGATAAGCAATCGTCCTGCCTTTGAGTTGCTTGAGACTGGTGATGCCGCTATTTTTGCCAACCAGAATGCCGCTGCCGTATTCTTTCGTGGCACCTGTCGCAATCAAAGCAATATCGGTACCGGACGCTTTAGCCGTGACCGGTGGCGTGTCGCCAACTCGCGCATAGTCAATGGCGCCGCTTTTAAGAGCGGTCATCAGTGCCGCGCCATCCGAGAATTCCTTGAAGACGACTTGATAGCCTTTTGCCTTCAATTTCTTGGCTAGTTCGCCGCGCTGGCGGGAGATGTCCACCGGGTCGGCTTTTTGGTAGCCAATCGTGACGGTTTCCTGATTGGTCGAAGCCGTGGTGGTTTGGGTATAGCCATACACGGCAACGCTGAACCACGTAATGAGCCCGACTAACAGTAAAATGAATCGAAATTTACGCTTCATAAAGTTTCCCGCCTCGCATGAGTTGGTCGCGTAGTTTCGGTCGCAAAACCTTGCCAGTGGTATTCACTGGAAAAGCTTTAACAAACACGACTTCGGTCGGACATTCGTAAGCAGCAAGGTGGTGGCGGGCAAAATCGAGTAAGTCAGCCTTGGCATTTTGCGGATCAGCAGTTGGATCCTGTCGAATGACCACAGCCGTGACGGCCTCTCCGTACAGATTGTCCGGTAACCCAATGACCGCCACTTGTGCGATCCAATCCAATTCATTAAGCACATTTTCGACTTTGGCCGGTGCCACCTTTTCACCGCCACGATTGATCATCTCTTTGCGGCGGCCTTTGACAAACAGGTAGCCGTCTTGATCCAGATAGCCGATATCACCGGTCAAGAACCAGCCATCGGCAAATGAATCAGGATGGGGCTCGAGATAATCGTGAATCACGTGGTCGCCGCGAAGGACAATCTCGCCTTCGACAAAAGGTTTTTTGGTCAACATGCCGTCTGCCAATCTGATACGTAGGTCCGTGCCAACCGGTTTGCCCGCTGACCCGATTTTGGGTGCCTGAATCGGATTTAGGGTGCTTTGGCTGGCTGTTTCCGTCATGCCGTATCCTTCCAAAACCTGCGTGTGAAACCGCGATTGAAACGCCACGAGTTTGTCTTCCGGCAAGGCGAAAGAAGAACTGCGGACAAACCGCAAATGGATATTGTCGTGATACGCTTTTAAGGCATTTTGGTTCATGAGCAGAATCGAAATGATCGTCGGAACCACCGACACCCAGGTCACGTGATTGTCTTCGATAGTTGGCCAAAAGGCACTTGCCGAAAACATGGGCGCAATGACCAATTTACCGCCGGATAGTCGGGTGGCCAAAACCGAAATCACCTGTGCATTAATATGAAACATCGGCATCACAACCATTGCCGTGTCATCTGGCGTTAGCGCGTGGCTCATAATGTCATAGTGGGCTGCGTTAACCAGCATTCGGTGCGTCAGGCCGACACGTTTCGGTTTACCGGTGGTACCTGAGGTGTTCAGAATTAAGGCCAGATCATCTTCGCGCGGCGCCATTTGTGGGGCGTTGATGCGATAAGCCAGCTGGCCGGCATCGGTTAGGATGGCCAATTCCGGCATGGTATGCAAGCGAACCCGCGCCCATGGGATCAAGGGGGCTTCCATGGCTTCTCCCAGAGCTGGCAGGGTGATGACCGCTTGATAGTGATAAGTGGTCCACTCGTCGAGTAATTCTGGCACCGGCGTTTTAGCCGCGATCGGATGGGCGACCGCACCAATTTCCCAAAGTGCCTGATTAAGCGGCAGGAAAACCGGTGAATTCGGCAAGACGATCAAAACCTGATCCCCGGCACCGATTTTCTGTTCGGCAAATTGCTCGCGTAAGGCGGCAACATCTTCTTCTAAGTCGCGCCCCGTGTACCACGTATTGGCAGCAACGGACTTAACTAAGGGATAATCACGATGATTGATGAGATTCTGAGATAACTGATCGGTGAGCTTGCTCATGATTCAGGACTCCTTTCGCAGATAACGACAACGATTGCGGACGGCCTATTAGCCACCCAAACGGTGAAACTTTGTAACAGAACCAGGCAATCCCAAAAGAGACGCCGAGAATACCGAGATAACCAACCGGTAGCAGTAACATCAGGGTCAGATTGCTAAGATGTAGCAATCCCAGCACCCCGCTTAATAACGACAGTGCGATCGTTTGGCAAAGATAGACCCCAAAAGAAACTTGGGCGCCATTGCCAACTAAGCGGGCGAACCAATGCTTGGGCTGCTTGGCATGCCAGGTAGCATACTTTTGGCCAAGTAGTGCCACAAAGGCAATCATCACCACGTCGTAGACCAGCATGTAGGGCTGATGCGGTGAAACGGCGGCGCTATGGGTCATGCCCAAAATCTGTTTATTAAAGACATAAAGCCCAATTGTGCCAAAACTGAGTATCAATGTGCTGATGCCGATGAGCGTTTGATGATCCAGCAACCAATTCTTGACTGACTTAGCATGTAAGCTGAAAAGACCACCGGCAATGAAGAAGAATTGATACGTGAAGACATTGACGCCATAAGCACGGAACCACCATAGCCAACCACTGGTATCAATGTGGGGCAGTCCGTATTTAATCCCGGCCACAATCATCAGTTGTAAGCCAAAACTGGCCAGTGCCAAGACGCCGTGACGCCCTTCTGTCTTTTTGAATAACCAGAGCATCGCCGGAAACAACAGATACAGTTGCATCGTAACCAAGACATAGTATAGATAGAACTGATCGCCGTGCAGGATAGCGCTGAGATAGTCCGGCCAGAAATTAGCAATGGTGAAACCGCCAATACCAAGCAAGATGGATCCGATCATCAACAACGTATTCCACAAAACATAGGGAATGCCGACAGTTGTGAACCTTTTTTTGAAGAACAACGGCCAATTACGTTTCCGCGAAAAGTACACCATGGTCAGAACCAGTCCGGTCATGAACATGAAGCCCATCCGCGTGAAGTGGATCATCAAGTGCGTGGCAAGTAAGGCGGTGCTTGCGAATCCGGATGACAGCTGATGCTCAAACGCGGTTGTCGTATGATTCAACAAGACCCCGGCAATGAAAATCAGTCGCATCAAGTCAATTTCATATAGGTAACGATGCTTCTTAGAGGGCTTGGCAGCAGTAGCGGTTAATACTGGCTCTTTCATGAGGTCACCGGCTCTTCTGACAGGATTGCTTGCAACACCCGAGCGGCGGTTTGCGCCACTGCTTCAGGCGACTGCCCGCGGGCACCGGTCGTTTCGGCGACCAACTGGCCATCCCTGACGACGATAATCCGATCTGCCATGCGGGCTGCTTCGTTGACATCATGCGTGATGAGCAACGTACTCAGCTTTTGCTCGGTAAAAATTTTCAAAATGAGATCCTGCATCCGCTGCCGGGTCAACGCATCTAACGCGCCCAGCGGTTCATCGAGGAGCAACAATTGCGGCTTAGCCAATAACGCCCGGGCCAACGCCAGCCGCTGCTTTTGCCCGCCGGAAAGTTGAGCCGGATAACCGGTGCTTTTATCGGTTAAGCCAACTGCATGCAAGAGGCTCTTCGCCTCGCTGATGACTTCCGGATCGCGATTCTTAAACGAGACATTATCCAGATTGGTCAGCCACGGTAACAGGCGGTCATTTTGAAACATCACCCGCATCACTAAGCCTTTTTCACGACTCAAGTGACCGGCTGTCGGCGCTTCGAGTCCGGCGATCAAGCGTAAAATCGTGCTTTTTCCGCCGCCGCTCATCCCGACCAAGGCCAGGAACTCACCTGGGTACAAGTTAAGTTGAATGTCATTCAGGACGGTTTTGTCACCGTATACTTTTTCCACATGTTGCAATTGCACGATTGGATTGGTCATGCGTCAACGCCTCCTTGACGCCAGCTGAGGAAAAGCCGTTCCAGATTCTTAGCAATTACATCGGAAAGTTTTCCTAGCAAGGCGTAAATCAAAATACAAAGTAGCACCGTATCCATGCGCATAAATTCTTGGGCGTTGGTGGCCATGTAACCTAAACCTGAAGTGGCCGAAATCGTCTCGGCGACAATCAGGGTCGTCCACATGACACCCAGTGCGTAGCGAACACCCATCAGAATGTTGGCCAAGGCGCCCGGAAAAATCACGCGGGTGAATAATGCTCTTCTGGAAAGTCCATAAGCCCGGCCCATTTCCAGTAACTCCGGGTCAGCGCCGGTAATCCCTTGATACGTATTGATGTACATCGGGAACATCACCCCGATCGCCACCAACGCGATCTTAGCGGGTTCGCCAATTCCCATCAGAATAATCATCAAGGGAATCAACGACAGATGCGGGATATTGCGCAACATCTGAATGGGACTATCCAGCAGCGCGCGGATCGGTTTGACCAAACCGTTGATGAGGCCAAGCACAAAGCCGACACTTCCGCCGATGGCAAAACCGGCCGTGGCCCGATATAGGCTAATCGCAATATTCTTCGGCAATTCACCGTTTTGCCACAACGTGATGCCATCTTGGATAACGGTCGTCGGAGCCGGGATCAATGAACTGGTGATCCAGTTAAAACTGACTGCCGCCTGCCAGCCAATCAGTATCGCCAGCGGCACGATCCATGGCAATACCTTCAACCAATTCACGGATCGTCTCGCCCGCCTTTTTGGCTGTTGCGTCAGTGTCGTTACTTCTTGCATCAGCGCCATCTCCTTTAAGTTGATGATGCTTATACTACGGGCAGCGACTTAAAGCTGACTTAAGTCGATTTGAAGAGTTTATGACCAAACCGTCATGAAAAAATGTCTTTTCGGGCGTGAAACGGCGTTGGGCCAGTGAATGAGCTGATTGGGAAAAACGAAAATAACGTGTTTATCCCTTAAAAACCGTTTTGTTAAATCACGAAGAGCCAAAAGTTTTTGTGTTAGTTCGTTTTTGTAGACGCTTTCATAAAACCTGAAGTACACTAAGGAAAACGTCCTGTCGTTGGGGTAATCAGGGCAATCGCTATACTTCGAACTTGTGTTTATGGCAGTGTCAAACTGCACTTAAGGGGGAGCACGTTCATGAAACGGATTGTCAGTGTTTTTCTTTCATTCATGGTTTTACTGGCGTCTTTATTCGTCATTAATATTTTCCAGACTAACGATCAGATCCGGGTCGAAAACATTGAGTCAACGCCGACTTCATTTAAGGTCTATCTGGCTAACACCACTAAAAGCCCGCAAGCAACGCTAAGCTTTTTCGAGCAATTGGCCAAAAACCACCACGCCTCAATTGTGCGAACTGATTTTCCGAACCAAACTGTTTTAAAATCCGCCGTTGTTGATCAGTCAAGTTTTCCTTACACCAACTTCTTCCAGAATCCTCAGCCCGTTAAGCTTTTCGAAAATCCCAACGCCACTTATACTCAGGCTGCTTCTTCTAAAGGTCAGCCGCATATTCCGGTTTTCGGAAAAAGCATCAACATTCGCCTCCAAAACATGGCAGCTTATTTTAAGAACGGTGACAAATCGGCCAACGGTATTTACACTATCATTCCCGCCACTGGCGCTTCCAAAGATGCCATCACCAAGGAATTTGCGGCATTTTTCGACGTTCCCGAGTCAGAGTTGCTGACACCAAAAACACAATCTGAAAAAGAATATGTCAATCGGGACTTGTTAATGTACGCGATTGCTTTTGGTGTTTTGGCACTGCTGTCTTTACTAGGCGTGCTCGCCTTAGCCATGGACCGGATCAAACCGATTGGCGTTTGGAAGATTGTCGGGCTGTCAACCCGCGACATTTTACTTCAACTCTATCGTCTGCCCATCATCACGACACTTGCATCAAGTGTGCTAGTGCTGGCGGCTTGCTATTTCTACTTTGACTATTTTCCCAAAGGTTTCTGGACACTCTTGGGTGCCTCACAGTTAGCTGTTCTGATGATTTTTGTGATTGTTATTCTCATTGTCCTCGTGTTAATCCGCAGTATTAAGGTCGTCCGATTCCTTAAAAATGCGATTAGCTTCAAACTCGGCACTGGCCTCCTTGCCATTTTGAAAGCCGTAATGATCATCTTGACCACGGTTCTCTTAATCGGCAGTCTGGCCAACATCAAAGACATTGTCACCGCGACGAAGCGCTACAATCAGGTGGCTGAAGTTGGAAAAAAGCTCACGATTAACTCACTAGGATTTGAAGGCGAAGCACTGAAAAACTTCGAATTGAACAACGGTAAAAATGAGGCTAGGCTCGGCGCCATTTTCTCGCAATTGGATACGCAACTTGGCGCCGAATTCATCTCCGGAGGCACCGTATATCCGCGGCGAAATTTGACCCGGTATCCCGCAGCAAGTACCTTCAAACCGCAAGACGCCTATCAGGTTGTTCGGGTTAATCAAAATGTCCTGCGCTCGCTTAACCTTTCTACTAAAAAGCATTTGTCTAATCAGTTCTTGATTCCAATCTCCCGCAAAAATGATCGGCATATCAAGCTTTTGAGCCAGCTACTCGCCTACGATCGACTGTCCGAAGCTGAACAAAAGAAAACGACGCCTGGCCAGTTAAAAGTCGCGCTTCAGTACTACACGCCGACCACTGAAAAGGCTAAATACTTCTCCAATGATGGCAAATGGCACGCCACTTCGAACCCCATTTTCGAAGTGATTAACCCGCAAAAAATTGATTACAAAAGCCAAAATCAATTGCTAACTGCAGACGTTTCAAACCCGCTGAGAATCACGAACACCAAACAAAACCGGCAAAAACTCAAGACCATGACAAACGCGCAAAAGCTTGGCGGCATCGAACTGCGCTTTGCCACGATCGGCTCGATCTTAAACAACGAAACCGATTCTTCGCGACTAGGCTTACAGATTTCTGCTGGCCTGCTGATCATCACCTTCCTGATCTCGCTTATCGTCTCTGCCTTTGCCAGCTTTTTGTACTTCGAAACGCACAAGTTCAAATTATCAGTTCTGCGCGTGCTAGGCATCAAGTTGGTTGACCGCTACCAACAGATTATCGGCTTCCTTCTATTAATGTACGTGACCCAAATCATCGTCGCCTTTATGCTTCAGAAATCAGCGCTCGCCATCGTGGTTGGCCTCATCTTGGCTGCTTGTGATCTACTTGTATCTTTTGCCATGCTTTATCACGAAGAAAATAAAAATATCGTCCAGGTTCTGAAGGGGGAATAAGCCATGATCGACTTGACCAATGTCACCAAGACGTTCGCTTCCAAAACAATTTTTGATAACCTCAATCTCCACATTGATACAGGTGAAATGGTTGCTATTATGGGGCCAAGTGGTTCAGGCAAGTCAACCTTACTGAACATCATCGGGTTGATTGACGATTTTTCCTCGGGCACCTACGAATTCGATGGCATCAAGAATATTAAGCCCAACAGCCGCCAAGCCAATCGCACTATTCGCGAGAAAATAAGCTATATCTTCCAAAATTTTGCCCTGATCGATGACGAAACAGTCGGGCAAAACCTGGCAATCGCCCAGAAATACCTCAAGCTAAATAAAGCGCAACGGCAAAAACAAATTGACGATGCGCTTCAAACAGTCGGATTGAACGGCTATGCTGACCGAAAAATATTTGAATTATCCGGTGGCGAACAACAACGCGTTGCTGTCGCCCGCTGCCTCATCAAGCCAAGCAAACTCATCCTTGCCGACGAACCAACCGGATCACTGGACGGCGACAATCGCAGCCTCATCTTAAACGAACTCAAGAACATTAATCGGTTAGGAAAAACCGTGATTATCGTGACTCACGATCCGCTGGTGGCCAAGGAATGCTCCCGCACGATTGCGATTGGGTCTTCATCAGAAAATTAGTTGTCGATGTTTGAGTTCTGCTGAAGAAATCTGTTGCTACCGAAGAGGTGGGATGTTATCGTGACGTGGGCTAATTTGGTTACGCTGAGTCTTCCACTTTTTTCACTTGATCAACAAGGATGGTGACAATCATAAGAGTCCTCTATAAAGGTAAACCAGCCTCTGTTTGGGAAATTAGTCAAACCAGTGAGCGTCCTGATTGGGTAAAGGACGCTTTAGCCAAAAATCAAATCTACTGGTTAGACAACCGCGTGCGCATTCTAATGGCAGCGTTGAGACCGCCAATCACTGAAAAGCCAAACATGGTCGCTGGTGACACCGATGCTGGATTTGGCGTCTACGCATATGGGTATACAGGCGATTTTCTGGATGCTACCAATCAGCGTGTGGTGTCGCGCAGAAGGTTCTTAAGGGAATATGAGGTGCTGGAGTAGAAAAGAAAAGCTGAATAATCACAAAAAGTCCCGGTTTCCCGGGACTTTTATAACTCCTCAACTTTCATTCTTTGAAAGTTACGGTATACCAACCCACTTGACAGTTAGATTTGCGCTAGAACTTGCTTCACCTGCATTAGGCTGACCAACATAAGTCCAGCCAAGCGAACGAATAAACTTAATGACATTGACCATGGTGTCCGGAAGTGAATTATAATCATTTGAGGTACCGTCTGTCGTTGTATACATCAGGTTAGTCGGTGACGTGTAGAACGACCAAGAGGCACCGTCTGCTCCAGAATGACCAAGGCCTAAAACATGTCCTAATTCATGCTCGATAATGTTGACAGTTCCCTGATCATCTTTTTCCTTGTTAACTAACAGACTTGAACTACCGCCAGTGTTAAGTGCAACGGTCGCTTCATTGCCGAAAGAATATGCCTTTGTCACATTATTCTGGTAAATCTTGAAGTAAGTCGACGCCCATACACCATCGTTTTGTAAGTTCTTCTCTTCAAAATTAAGATTCACATCTGTTGGCGAATCCGATTCCACAAAAAGATTAGGAATTTTGGCATTCCATTTATCAGCAGCTGCCTTAATTTCACTTGCGAGCGGATCGTCGGGGGAAACCCAGTATTTAATAGCTCCATTTGGTCCATCGCCAATCATGCCTTCATAAGCTGTTTTATAGCCGTCAGATCCCGTGCTTAATGCACGCTTGTCAACCCAATACCAAGTCTTATTATCGTTAGAGATATGAACTGCTGTAGTTTGAGTGCCATCTGGCGCTTGAACTTTCTCTTCTTCAGAGGCCAGGTAATAAGTACCCACTACATCTGATGATTGTCCGGCGACATTTGAACTGCCAAATGTGTCTGCGTAAAGAGGATACGAATCGGTTGTCGGCTTGATTGTATAAAACCTGCTGCCATCGGCCCGAAAATCTCGCGTACTGGTAATGTCAGAAGTGTCCGCTACATACTTCGTAACTGAAAGGACTTTATATTGATTTGCAGGCGTCACTTTCTCAAGCGCGATGTCATTAACCCAATATGACTTTCCATTCGACAAAGTGATTAACGAATCGTACCCGCCTCCGTATGGGAGGTTTTCCTTGACTCTCTCACTAACCTGAACCATAGTCCCAACATAATTCTTGCCATCAAGATCATTGAGCATCGCAATCGTCGGAACAGACATATCACCATTGTCGTACTGGCTTCCTGATTGCCCCTTCAAAAACCAGTTTGCCGTAATCTTTGCTTGATAGTTCACCTTGGTAGCAGTTGGGTCTTCAAAAGCTGGACCGTTACCGACAGTTGCTAACTTCTTTATAACGAGTTCATTAACCCAGTATGACTTTCCATTGGGCAATGTAATTAAGTCATCATACCCGCTGTATGTATCATGCTCTTTGACCCTTGCATTGACTTGAACGACCGTATTAACGTAATTTTTACCATCCAAATTGCCCAAGTTACCAATTGTTGCAACTGATTGATCACCATTGTCATATTGGCTTCCTGACTGAGCTTTTACGTCCCATGCCCAAGTGACCTCTGCTGGATAATCAACTTTTACCGCTTTAGGATCTTCAATTGCCGGACCATTTCCAAATACTTTATCCGCATCCGCGTAGACAACGTTTGGTGAAGAATTCTCGATTCCATTTTGGTCAAAGAAAATTTGTGACGTCAAAAAGAAGGCTAGAATTAGTCCGATTCCTTTTAGAGCTCTGACAAATTGATGCCTTTTTTCATGATCATCCACAGATCCGGGGCCTTTACTATGCATTAAAGGCTCTTCAAAATGGCTATGTCTATTAGATACGATTATCTTGCTCTTAATATTCATATCATCCACCCCATTATACCAACCAAACATTTCTCAACCTAGATACCATCTTGCTCAGAAAGTTCAATTCAAAAGCGCAATTCTTGTGCACTGATATTCCTCATCAATTTCTTCTCTGCACCCAAAATAGTCCTTAACATCCATAGTGGGATCGCTTTGCATTGGCTCGAAACTATAGAAGAAAATTGACAAGTATATGTGCCTTATAGAACTTTTCATCGTCTCGATTATGAGTTGATTAACACTTTATGTCAATACGTAATATCGTGAACTCCCACAATTATTCTCATACAGTTCGTATTTAAAAACGTTCACAATGAAGTTAGCTAGGTTTTACGGGTATATTCCTCCTAATCCATTTAGTGGCTTATCCATTTTCCGTACTACATTCATCAATACAATTTTCACGCCACATTATTGATAAAATCAATTTAGCATTCTACCTTTACCGCCTAAATACTTCGTTGTTAAATCGATGACCTGTTTGGCCGTTTGATCAACAAAATCTTGGCTAGTCTGTTGATTGCCTTGCACAATGTAGTACAGATGACTTGTTTCTGCCGTCACCTTTGTCTTTTCCACCTGGCGCGTCTCCAGGTGGCAGATGATTTCGTTGCTGTCGTCAATGTAAGCATATTCGCCTGCCTTGACGGGCTCGGGTTGACCATTTGCACCGATGGGGATGAATTTCTCGGTGCCGGTCGTGAGTCGCAAATTGACATTACCATCAATGCGGTCAATATCATGGGCACCAAGCGCTAAATGACTTTGAATCGAAATTAAATTATATAAGTCAACGACCGGGTTAATCGGTGCCAACTCACCACGTTTCAGGATGAGCTTCAGCAACGTTGCCGGTGCCGGCATGTTATTGCGTTTTGGCAAATGCACCGCGCGATGCAAATCCCAAAAGCCTTGAATGACCGGATCCGTTTTAATTTGTTCGCGATCCAGTGTTTCTAGGACCGATTTAATTTCATTAGCAATCATTTCTTTTAGCGCCTGCGGATACGCGTGGTTATCCACGCCAGTTAATTCAACGCCGCGGATTTTGACACCAAGTGCTAGTACTCTTGGATCTACGATAAAGTTCATATGAATGGCCTCTTTCTTTTTGCGTTGTGGGAATATTTGCGCAGATTGGGAGGACGGTTAAATGCTACTTTTGTGTTCTATAACGCGCTCACCGGCGCAGAAGTCTGCGTGTAAGGAACTTGGTCGCAATGGCCTAAACCCGGGCCATCACGCCCAAGGCCACTTACACTCCGACTTCTAACCGCGCCCGCTCACGCTCACACAAAAAGAGCACCCATCCCCTATCATCAAAGGGACGAGTGCTGTCACGTGGTACCACCCAAATTTACATTGCCTTCACAAGCAATGCCTCAACGACGCCGCAATAGCGTGCCGTTGCAGCGCCCATTGCGAGGTCCGGAAAGTTAACGGTTCCGACCGGCTAGCCTGCGTCAACAAACTAACAATATTGCAGAGCTCATCTTCACGGCTCGCTTGGTTATCCTTTCCCATCTTCCGGACTCGCTGCACACCTACATTGCCGCTACTCTTCTCTGCATTTTTGGAGGATTAAATTGCTTTTATACTAGTGTCAAAGTTGCGGAAAGTCAATGACCCAAGTAGGAACTTTTTGAACGGCACCATTTTCCGGTCAAGCACAAATTAACCTTTGACCATGTCTCATAGAAGCCCTTTATTTGCTTGGAATCGTTGTAACGGCTTGGCGATTCTGGGAAAAGTTTTGAATGGAAACCGGCAATTGGCCGTTAAAGTACTGCTTGCCGATGCTGGCAGCTTGACTGAAGAAGTTCTTGACGTCCGACTGAAAAGCATTCGAATCATTCCCTTGCAGGCTCTTCAGAGCATCGGTGGCGGTTTGGCTGTATGTAATCAGCGCCTTGGTCAGGTCAGCATTGGTATTTTTTGTGCCAATCCCAGACGCTGGCTGATTATTCTGCAGTTCCAAGGTGATTTTGTCTAAATCGTCAACACCTTTTTTAGCCGACGCCATAATGTCTTTTTGGTCGTCTTTCACCGTGATCTTGGTTAAGGTTTGGATCACAGTATCCGAGATCTTGGTATAGCGTTTCTGAAGCGCCTTTTGGTCAAACTTATTGGTCGTGACCATCGTCGAAGATTTTTTTGCTGACGAATCTGACGATTTTGACTGACAACCGGCAATGCCGACAATCGTCACCATTAGAACCAATAAGCTCATTAATTTTCGCACGTTCCATTCCTCCAATGCGTTGTCATCTCTGCACGTCTGATAGTTTTACCATGTCAATGGTTACAATACCATTTTCCATAGCTCCCAGCCAGTTAGGCCGCGTAATGGTTTGGCTGCTGCCACCGCCTGATCGCTGATCTGTTGCCACCAAGTTTGATCCGTTAATAATTTCAACATATCAGTCGCCGCGTCAAGCACTTGATCACTGAGCTTTACAATGCCAAGCTCGCCATTGGTTGCACCATTGAGCATCTGGTCAGCCGCTTTGGTAAATGTGATGACCGGCGTACCGTAAGTGAGCGAGCTCAACAAATCAGCATCTCCCAAGTTGCCTAGATCTGCCACGATAAATGCCATGACCCGCGCCAAGTCGCCCGAATCTGCTAATGATCGGGTTTGAATATCTAGAATTGAAGACAATCCGAGCGTCTCGATGCTTTCTTGTAATTGCTGAGCCAACGCTTGATCTTGATGATGGACGAAGAGATTCAACTTCACCTGTTTCTCTTTGATCTTAACCATTGATAACGTGCTCAGTAACTGCTCAAAAATCGCTAAATTTTGATTGTCTAGTTCCATCGCTACTCGGCCAGGCAGGCGCTGTTCCCATGGCGTAACTTCCGGAATAGTGGACTGCTGGTTCACTGTTGCCGCAATGGGTACTACATTCCCATGTTGCGTTAAAGATGACGCAAAGGAGGCTTGCGGATCAGCAATCAATTGCCCAAAAGCAGCGCGACTACCGTTTGACTGCTCGGTTTGCCTGATGGCACTGACATCCTCTTCGGTTCTGACAACTGGCACAAAATCAGTCACCGTTTCTTGTCCTAACATGGGCAAAACGCGGCTTGGTTGATCCACAAATAGCTTACCCGGATGTTGCTTTATCACATGTGCTAGACAGTATCTGCCAAACGACGCCCAATCCGTAAACTCGGCTGATTGTCCGGCCAAGTCTAACACGGTCAGATGATGCAAAGTACCATTACCATTATATTGGCCAAACAAGAGCGGCGTTCCATTCGCATAAAAATACACGGCTAGCCGCAATTGCCCATCCGCTTGAAAATACACGGTTTTCACCTTATTGCCTTGACGATCATAAACCTCGGCATAACTTTTACGGTTGTTATCGCCAAAGAACGTAATGGTATGAATCCGCTGTGCGGTCAACTCAGCTTCATCGTCAAAAGCTGTAACAGCATACATCAAATGGTCACCATTCAAAAATTGTAAATGGTGATCAACCGTCTTGGTTTGATAATCGTTCAGCTTCATAATGTCGCCAATCGTGTAAAGTGGTTTTCCCTCACTGGTGTCAGTGCCACGTAAAACATCGATAAGTGACATGACCTGATCCGACCGTAAATGAGCCTTTTGAACCTGCTCATCCAGATCTTCTTGCTCGCTCAAGACAATGATACTTGCTGGCACTTGGTGATCCGCAAATAATTGGAGTCGTTGTACCTGCTCTTCGCCACTAGGTGTACCGCCTTCAAAGCGATATGTTAAAAAATAAACCATGATTCCCCTCCGCATTCATTCTACTGATGCCAACCCACTCAATGAGGCATATATTCATGCCAACTTAAGATCGGCAACACGTCGCCTGCCAATCTCTTAACACCCGGTTCATCAACAAATTGCTGGCTGATCAAATACGCCGGTGACTTCACATTTGCTAGGAGCGCAGTGTCAGGCTTGTCATAAACAATCGGCACCAAATGCGGATGCATTGCCGGCTCATCAATAAGTTGCGCAAACAGGTCACTGTCAGCATCGATATAAAGTTTACGGTTAGTATGCTGAAAATTTTGCAACAACCACCAAACCATTAACTCAGCCTCATCATCTAAGGCCTTAATCGGCTCCCCACTTTCCGACTCTACCCAAAACTGATTAAAAGTCGGCAATGCTACGATGACCGGACGCCCGCTCATGTCAACCAGCATACGCTGCACCGAAGTCGTCACAAAAAACGGATCTGTTGTATTTTGCCGATGGATATTCGGCATTTCAGCAAAACGTTCGGTCATCATCAGGCGCCCTTGGTGATCGTAACTATCCTCGCGACGTAACTTACCATCGCGAAAATAACTAACAACCTGCACTCGCTCCTGGTCATCACGTTCGACTTTAATCGCAGTTTGCCCATCTTGATCAACATAACGCGTCACATGACTCCCCAAAGTTTGCTTAGGCGTCAGTTCCTTGGTGAACTCACTACCAAATGTGGCCGTTGCGTGTCCAACACTGCCGCGGTGGTGTAGAAACGTATAAAAATTATGGTATGACGTTGGTGGTAAAAACAGCTTTTCTTTATCTCGATAACGCATGAAACGTGAGACTTTGCCAAAGCCGAACCCGCAATCAATGATTGCTGGAGCCGATTCTTTGTTTTTAAAATAATTCATCACCGTTGCATTTTTGCCCACAGTTGCTGTGACATATCTTCTGGCAACGTCTCTAAGTAAAAAAAGTCCTGCTTATCATCGCTTATTACAAAATCATTTGCTTTTTTAGCTGTATTCGTTGTTTCCTGTTTCTTTTTTGATCTATTCGACAACCAGCCCATGACTGCACCCTACCTTCATTTAATGCGTGTTCTTTGGTGAAACAAACCAGACGCGCATGGTCCAAACAATGTCACCGTCGCAAACAAGAACGCCAAAAGTCACTTATGTACTCATTATTTGACAACCTTTTAATGCCTATGAACAAAGAAATGTTTTGCGTCTTCCATAGTAAATGGCAAAAGCCAACAACACTAATAATTATAACATGGTCGTGATTCAGAACGCACCTCAACACCCACTTTTGGAGTGGATATCTCTTAAAATGCCAGTCAAGATCAAAAAATCGAAAAGAATTTTCAACTTTAGAATAATTAATATTCAACGATAAAATTCTTTTTTAAATCGGCTCTTTGCTGTAAAATAGGCACATGGGATTCTGCCTGTTTCTCATTATTTAATTGTACTTAAAAGAAACAGTTTTATCCGGCTAATTGTCATCACGCCGGTTAACCAGACAATGTTGTTGCTTGTTCAGATGTTTTGCCAGAACCTCTTGAGATTAACGACGACAAGTTTAATAATACGTGCATCGGCCATGTAATTATGCTTTATAATACGATTGAGGCTAGGCAATGCGTCAACTAGAATCAGCGGTCTGTACAAAAACGATGACGAACTGACACAAGAGAACAAGACAATTAGCAGGTGAGAAATAATGCTTCAATTGTTTAGTAGAAAAAGAAAACTTAATTTATGGGGTGGTTTAAGAATGAGTATTTTTGGGAAAAAAGGGCGGAATCAGTTTTTACGCAATCAGCCAAACAAGCTCCAACAAGAAAGCGAACAAAACTCGAGCGCTGCTGCAGGAAATGGCGGTACTAGTCTGTTTTCGTCTGCTTCATCTGTTAAGGCCAAACAAGAAGTCACTTCCAAACCGCGTTCACTTCCGGAAACAGGGACGAAAACCGCGGTAACGGATCGTCCAGTTGCCAATTTGCGTTCTGCTACCGCGTCTACCACAACGACTATTGCTAAATCAACATCCTCGTCGCTGACGGAATCTGCCTCAGCATCAACCGCTAACGCACACATAGGCTCTCAGTCATCCTCAGCCGCTTCAACAAGTACCCATGTGGCAACTTCTTCAACCAAGTCACAAGAAGACAATAAGCCGGCAATGACAAAGCCAACACAGAACGAGCAGAAATCGGCAGCTGCACCAAATCCGGCTGCACAAACCGAAGCAACAAATATCACCGCAAATTCGGCTAAAATTGATAATGCCAAGAACACCTTGAAACAAGCGATTTCTACATACAATGAAGCACGGCGAACGCTTCAAACGAATATGTTTGCTAAACGTGCCGATTTGCAGGCCGCTCTAACCCAAAACAAGGTGACGTTGGCCCAAACACAACGCGACATCAAAGCCATGCAAAAACGCATGGCCCAAAATGATGGTAGCGAGTTAGTTCCTGCGCAAAAGACAATTAGCGATTTACAGAACCAAGCCAATAAAATTGCAGCTCAGTTCAAGTCCAAACAAGGCGTCCTTGATGATCTCAACCGCCAGCGCCGATCTCTGGAAAAGCAAGCACAAATGACCCTTGAGCAGGGTAAGAAATTCAAGCAGGAAGAAGAGGAAATCATGTCTGCTTTTTCCGGTATCAAAGATCCGGAAAAAGTTCTCGCTTTTGCCGATGCTCATCGTAAGCAAATTGATGACATTAAGGCCGGTGAAAAAAAGCTGACCGCAACGCAGATTAGCTTGAAGAAGCAACTTGAAGATATTATCAATGAAATTAACCAAGCTAAAGATGAAATCACCAAAATCAATAGCGAACAAAATACCAATGGTCAAGCCATCACCGATGCGCAACGCAAACTCGATACATTAAAGGCTAAAGTGGCCAGTGATCAGGCTGACGACAAAGCGCAATTAGACAAACTTGAGCATCAACAGGCCGATTTAACAGACGAGTCCAAACGCTTGCATGACCAGTTGCATACGCTCACTGATGGCATCACCGCATGGTTGAACTTCTCACAGCCAGTTCATGCTTTGAGTGAAGCTGACTATGCCCCATTAATTCTGGATATTGATTCGTTCTCTGCTCATGACTTTGAAGCTTTACCCCAATTAAGCGACATGTTGCAATCAATGCCGAAGAAACAGGTCGGTATTTTCACGACCTATTTCAACATTGATTTGGTCCCGACCATCGATGCCTGGTCAACGGCTAACAACTTCAATCCAGATGAAATCCAAATCATCAACTGCCTTTATCAATTGCAAAATGCTGGTGAGGGTAGCGAGAATGCGGCAACGCTACCTGCCAATATCAAAAATCGGCAATGGAATGAGAACCACACGGCCGAAACCATCACCATGCCAGATGGTCAAACGAACATGCTTGTCACCTATCAACTCGATGCCCAGAAGCAGCCGACCAAGCTCATTTCAAAAATTGCTTATCGTCAAGGTGACAAACTCACGAAAGAAAGCTTCTTCCGTAAAAATGGTGTGCTATCGGCCAACACGTTCTATGACGCTGCCAACGGTATCACGCGCAAAGAATTTTACCGCCGCGATGGTTTGCTCGTCGTTTCAGCGACTTACCAAGGCCAGAAGTTGAGCGACATTAGCGTCTTCAACGAAGCCGGTTTGCAAATCAACTCTTTCGACTCGCTTGCAGCTCTCAACGTTTGGTGGCTACAAAAGTCATTCCCACAGGAAGGCGCTATGATTGGCAACTTCAAATCCAAAGCCTACCGTGATTTAACCGCTAATTCCGGCGTCAAGTTAGTGCCATTTGTCGATGAAGCCGTTGTCGACACAGACGACTTTACTCGCTGGATGGCCGATCACAAGCAACAGGCATTTATCACCAACAACGTCACCACGCAAAGTACTTTAGCCAAAAAGGCCAAGCTGCCACTTTATGTTAATGTGCTCAAGCAGGCGCCGTTACCGGTTCAACTTTCGATGCCCGCTGATTGATCATTAGCCAAAATTTCTATAGAAAAAGAACTCGGTTGCAAACCGGTCACACAATAAGAACCCAGCGCTTTGCTCACTTAGATGAGCTCACCGCGCTGGGTTCTTATTGTTGTCTCTTCTGATACTGACCGAAAAGATCGTTTATTCAGCTTGAATCATCTTACTGTCCTCAATCTGATGTTGTAACTGCAAATTTTCAAAGCGCAGATTGTTGACCTTATCTTGCAGTGTTTTCGTTTGCTCTTGACTTTCTGCATACTTGTCAGTTAATGTCTTGATCGACTTTTGTGCCTCTTGGAGTTTGGCCTGCAATTCAGTCACAAGCACATGCTGGCTTTCGTTTTGAACGTTTTGGCGATCAAGCACCTCTTCATGTGTTTGTTTGACCTGCTCGCGAATCTTGCCAAGCGCTTCATTCGTATCATTTAAATCCTTTTTCGTTTGTTCAAGCTCATTCTTAGTCACGATCAGGTTAATCAAAATCTCGCTAAGTTTATTAACCGTTTTACTATGTGTGCGCTCAAGTTCAGTAGAAGCATCCAAGTGCTGCGCAAGTTTCGTGGACAGGACCGCTATTTGTTCCTGGTTCGTTTGGCTTTGTTGCTGAAGTGCTTTGATGGCGACCATCACAGCGGTCTGCGTCTCCGAGCTGCGATCTGTGGCACTAGGCACTTCAGTTGAGTCGGAAGCTTGGTCAGATACCCTTGGCTTTTCAGTAGTGACATGCTCAACACTCGGTTGATTCTCCGAAACTTGCGTCGCCTGTTGCTTAGTAGGTACAGATGTGCCAGAGCTAGCCTCAGTTGAAGCCTGTGAATGGGTTGAGCTTGCTATTGAACTCAATTCTTCATTCTTTTCTGGTGAGACTTCGATAACTTCTCCACCTGAGGCTTGTGAAGCTGACTTGCCTACATTCATTTCCGGCGTCGAGTCAATCTCCCCATCTTGAAGTTGTTGTGTTGTTTTTGCCGAATCCGATGAGGCGGTTGCGGCTATTTCGGTACGGGTATCACCTGCTGATGCAATGGCCACAGCATCGGAAGCTTGCGCATCAGCTTCAGAGAGGAGACTTTTATGATTGAAATGATCTATGTCAATCACATTGTCCGTTTTAAAAGCCATGCCTGCTGCCGGAGTTGACGCTTCGCCTTCTTTTTTCTCCTTTTCAGTAGCAGTTACTTTCAAATCAGCAGCATCATTAGCATCGGCCGCTGAAGCCGAAGATGCCGCTTGATTGCTCGCGGATTGCTCAGAATCAACATAAAGTGTTAACTGATCGTTAGCAAAGCTCAATTGTGCACCATTGGAAATGCTCATTGTCCAGTTTTTGCTTTTCACTACTTCAGACTTTGCAGGAACGACATCCGCCTGCGCTTCCCCCTCGTTACCGGATGACTCTGATTCATCGGCTGTCGCTGACCCTGCGATCCCTGTCTGTAAACCGTTGGCGTCCGTTCGGGGCAGCAACTCCGCAAGGCCTGCGAGACCGTCATCCCCAGCCCTACGCAGTTGCTTCTCCAACGCACCGAGAAGATCATCCTGATCTGACGTTTTTTTCTTGGAAAATAGGCCCATCTTCATCTTCCTTTCTAAAAATCGGCTCACACGTTTCATTGTCAGTAACTTTTAAAACAACGACGTGTGCGATTATCTCGCAACATTATTTTTGCACCCAATAGCCCAATTACGCGATCGCCACGGTTTTAATTGCTGGGGCCGGGTTTGGCGCGACTGCTTTTTGTTCAGTTTGTAACTGTTTCAACTGTGCTTGAAGACTTGCAAATTTCGGCGAGTCAACATAAACAAAAGTTGTGTCTGGGAGCGGTACTGTTTGGGGATTTGTCTTTGCATTGGCCATTGCCAAGGCCTTATCATACAGGCTTTTATCACTGTAAGTTGGAGCTTCAAAAGCGTAATAATAGCTGTACTGATTTTTTTCGCTCGGCGATTGGGTAAATGCCAACCCCATTGTCGGACCGCCATACAGCAGATTAGCCCGGTGACCATAATGGCCATCGCCAATCGGTTCCGGATTATCCGATTCATCATACCAATCCATGACCAGATAATAGGCAATCTCCTGATTAGAGTGCATGTCCTCAATAATCCCCTTGCTGGCTCCAATATCCTCAGTTGATCCATGAGAACCATCGTGACTAAAGTTCGTCATAATTTCTTGAACCCGCTTAGTGGCAAAAGCCTCTTCACTGGCTGAATAAGTCAGCGGTTTCTGGCCATTTAGCGTGCGTAGCTGATTGACATACTGTAGAAAATCAGCAGCGATCTCTTTGGCGTCTGGTTTGAAGTCCGGATTAGCAGCAAGATAAACCGCTTCTTTGCTCGGGTAGTTAGTGGTGGAAGTGAATCTGGAGGCAAGGTTGCTATCAGTGTGCGGCAAGGCTTGGATAGCATTCGTTATACTAGCAAGCGTGGCACTGTCAGAAGGGATGGCATAAGATTCTTTACCTCCCACTCTAACTTTTCCCATTTTGGTAACGATAGTGCCGTTGGGATCGGTAAACTCAAAACGTTGAAAATAAATTCCTGGTAATGTTACCGGAACCGTACCATCAATTCTGATGTCTGACAAGCTAACTGCTTTCCCAGTGGAATCGACAGCAGCTATTAACATTTTAGTTGGATTCCAACGCGTGCCCAAAGGAATGCTCATATCGAAAAGATTAATGTATGGTGTTAGCGTAGTGCTCTTCGATGTGTCTGGACTATCACTATTGGTGGCATCAGGGGTTTCAGGGGCAGGCGTCTTTGAGTCACCATTTTGATGGTTCTTGTCATTATTGTTATTTGTCGCTGCACCGGTACTGGATGAACCCGGAAACAATCCTTGGATCGTTGTTTTCACTTGGTTAATCACCCATTGAATTGGTGCCATGATGCCGCCAAGAACATCTTTAAACATCGTCATTGCCTATCCGGCAAACGAAGCAATCCCATTGACCACTGACACACTGATATTCAAAACGCCTTGCAGTGCGTTAATGATTGTTGGTGCAACTGTGGCCGTGATGTTTGAAACGCCGGTCAAAACACCTGAAAGTCCAACAACCCCCGCCACCGCCTTGACGATCGAAGCGGGTCCTAGATTCGTCGCAGTATCTAAAAGTGGGTTAATGGCGTTTGCCAGATTTTGACCAATAAATGGAATGGCTTTTAATACCGGTGAGATCACACCTTGAATCGCTTTACCAATCGTGTTAATGCCAAGGTTTAGTGCGCCGGAAACCAAACCGGTTGGGTCAATGCCAAGCGAATTGGCAACAGTAACTGCATCTTGGGCAGCTTTGATTGCACCACTAGCAAGTGGCAAAATCACATTAACAATTGGCAGCGATCCTGCTACGGACCGCAACCCGGAAACGATTGCGGAAAGCCCATCTAGAGCACCATTAACACCATTTTTGATGGCCCACTTAACGGCATCTCCAAGTGTCAAATTGTAGACGTCACTAATTTGCTTGACCAGCTGACTCAGGTCCGGAGCCGTAAGCCACGGTTGCGCTGCTGCTGATGTACTCGTTGCGCCTAGTATGATTGCTGACGCGTGATCAGCAACTGCTGCTGATGTGATTTCTTCTAGCTTTACCTCATTTTGACTCTGATTGACATTGGATACGTACTGATCAATGTGAAGACTGGCATTGATGGCTTGACGAATCCATGCTTCTTGATTTTTTTCTGCTTCATCATTGGCTGCGTTAGAAGTGATTGATGTGGGACCTTCAGTGGAGCTAGAACTAGTCTTAGTCTCACTTTCAGCGATACTTTGAAGTTCAGCGCTCACCGAAGACCCTTCTTCAGTATATTTGTCGTTTTTGGTTAATTCGGCGGTGGCAGCAGGCTGCGAAACGTTTTGTGCACTGCGACTCGGATCGTTTTCGGAAGTTGTAGAAGCTAAGTGAACAACCGGCTCTTCTGTCGTTGTTGCAACCGTTTCATTCTTTTGCTGCGAGACAGGTGCACTTGCCTGTGATGCCTCTTTTGTTGTCGAAACTTGTTGTGTCTCTTGCTGCGGCGATACTGTTATTTTTTCTTGGTTGTCAACAGTTGGTTGATTATTTTGCTCGCGAGTCACTTGAGAACCAGCATTCTTGTCCCTTGGCACTCCAGAGTTCTGTAAATTAGCAGCTTGAGTAGCCGTTTTCTGGACCTGATCCGCCACTTTAATGGCAGTTTCTATATCTGATTGTGTATCTGCATTGACGTGATTTGTCATGACTGCATCCGCCAAAAACGCCCCGCTTGCAAAAGTTACAATCACACTTGAAGCATACAACCACTTTTTCCCAGATTTCCATCTTCTAAACCGGGTGATCTTAGTTTGTTGATTAAGCCACCTTTGCCCGCTATGATTCCCCATTATCTAATCTCCTTCTCCATAATTGCCAGCGTCAACGTTTAAGCAGTTCGCTCATAACCGCAAAACAGTCTCCTTGTTTGATTCATGATCTTTTGCACTGAAACTTAAAAAAAGAAGTCAACCCAAAAGCTCGGATTAACTTCTTTCCCGCCTTCAGTGAACTGATGTGACTGTTCACATAAAAACTTTCTTACTCAACTTCATGGACTGTGACAATTGTCTTTTCTTCAACTCTCTTACCAGATACCTCGTCATAAAACGCAACCTTAACAGGATAGAAACCTGGATTGGTAGGCCAAACCTGACCTTCGTATTCAAGCTTAGCTGAGGGCACGTTGGCACCATCTGAATACGTAGCATTCACAACGACATCGCTTGGATCAAACCGCAATCCAACTGGCAGCGAGATTGGTTTTAGTCTCAATTCTTCTTGCATAATATCACCTAGGCGACCGTGACTGTCGCGTAACCGGTAACCACCTCGTTATCGTTCATTTCGTTAACGAAGGAGTACTTAACATAAAACTTACCTGGCAAATTAGTATAGATATTTCCTTCAACCTTGATGTTAGATTTTGAAATATCCTTACCATTACCATCCTGAGCGCTGACAATCGCATCAAAAGGATTAAAACGAGCACCACGGAACAACTTAATGTCTTTTGTCTTTAGCTTGCCAGCCTTGGAAGCAAGACTCTGGACGGTGTTGATCAAGTCAGAAATGCCAGGTAATGAGCCAACATCCTTGATCAGCAACTGAAGGTTTGGCAAATGAAGGTTCAAACCAAGGAGACTTGCAACAGCGCCGATACCGCCACCAATGGCACCGCCTATAACTGATCCAATTGGGGTCCCAACCAGCGTTGCAATTGTATCCGTCAAGGCAGTAACCCAGCCGACTACCAGGAACATGATTGGATCGACAATAATCCCAAGGCCGATGACACCAATAACACCACCGATGAAGCCGGCGATCCCATCGACAAGTGTGCCAATAGGGAATGAAATGATCCAGTCACCTAGGGTTTCGCCGACAAGCGCACCAATTGCAGATCCTAAAGCCGTACCACTGACAACGGTGTCAAGGTTACCGTCTTTATCAGCTAAACCAGGACCCGAGGTGGCGCCGTAGTAAGCACCAAGCGGAGCACCGATCAAACCGGCTAACCAGCCCGTAATCCCTGGCGCCCAACCAATATCACCAGCGGTACTTGCATTGGCGACAATCCCGACGATTGGAATTAACCCAAGGATCGAGTTCAAAATCGTTCCAGGGATCCCGGCAACTAGAAAGGCACCAAAGTCACCGACGCCTGTTGCAATTGTGCCATAGAACGTGCTACCAATGGCACCGCCGACCAACGATTCAACAAACTTACCAATTTCACCAAGTCCCGTCAGATCCGGAACCAGTCGCACTGGATTGATATTCGTCGCCAGCCATGAAACGACATTCCAGATCGTTCCGGTAATGCCACTCACAATCCCGCCTAAATCAAACCCAGCGAGTGAAGTTGACATGCTTGCCTTCGAGATGGACGACTTCAGCTCATTGGCAACTGCATCCTGTGCATCATTAATTTGCTTGGTCATCGCCTTATAAGAATCCTTGGCTTCGTATTTCTGCAAATCATCCGCAAATGCCTTACCGATATCTGTTGCAAAGAACGATGCAGCTAAGGATTGAATGGCTGTCGCATCGGAAGCCTTTTCTGCCGCAGTCATGGCTTTGCTAAATGCAGCAAATTCGGGAATGTCCGCATATGACTTCAAGGTTTCCAATAATGCCTTACCATCAGCAGTCTGCAGATATGCCGTCACAGCCGCAGAACTCTGAGCAGCACCCGAATCGGCTGCCAGCTTAGCTTCATCAAGAAGCTTCTTGCCGGCGTCGGTTTTCATGAACTCAGCGACAGCAGCAGAATTAGCGGCTGCTTTTTTAGTAGCGTTAGCAGATGCCGCCGAAATACTCGATGACAGTGAGTTCAGCATTGCTTTTGCTTCAGGCATACTTGCCAGTGATTCTAACGATGCTTTGACGGCTGCTAACGAATTTAACGCCTTGCCTTGTGACGTTGTGTTAAATTCCGCAATTAATGCACGTTGCTTGGCAGGATCAGCAGCTGCATCTGAAAGTTGCTTCTTAAAAGCCAAAACAGCAGGGTCATTCGCCAACGAGCCGGCTTCACTCAGAAGATTTGCCGCACTCTGGAGCTTATCGCCAAGCTGGGCAAAAGCTGCACTGCCAGCCGGCGTTTTCGCGTAAGATGCCGCTGATGATAAGAGATCAGCAAATTGTTGCGAAGTTGGTGCACCGGAACTTGCTGTTGTTGCATCAATTGATGCTGCAAAGTCCATTCCTGCCTTTGTAGCAGCAACCGCAGCAGCGGAGGATGCCGCATTGGTCGTGGTTGCTGCGCCACTGTTTGCAGGTGCAGGTGTTGCGGCGGTTGCAACAGTTGCTTGTGAAGCTGCTGCACTCTGCGCCTGTGTCGAAGTTGCGACTGGCGCTGCTGCAGAACTTTCCACTGCTTTGACTGTCTCTGTTGCCACTGATGGCGCAGAAGGCTGCTCAACGTTTTTAGTTGTCTCCGCTGAAGCCTCACTTTGGACAGCCGCCGATGAAGCAGCTTTAGCACTTGCTGCAGCTTGGTCGACTTGCTGTGCCACTTGAATCGTGTCGGTTGTGACGTCGGCCTTAACTGTTTTCCCTGATTCTAAGGCGCCCGCACCGATAATTGAAACCACCAGCGAAGAAGCGAATAACCACTTCTTACCCTTCTTCCAAGAACGAAAATGCGTATTTTTAACTTGCGCTTTTTCGCTCCCCCTTTGTCTTTGTAAATTTTTCTTCATATGATTCGGCCCCACTTTTTCATAGTTTGCCCTTAATCCATTCAAGTGAATTCAAACTGCATTACGCGCCATGACGACGGTGACGGGTTGCACCGTAAAGGGATAATGCAGCCATCAAGCCAACGCCGGCTAATGCAATAGCACCCGCAGCTTCATCTTCGCCTGTTTGTGGTAGTGAATGGTCGCCACTAGTAGAACCATTCCCAAACTGATTTCCATTGTTTGCGGCTGATCCATTCGTAGCGCCCGTTGTCGACAATTTACCCACACTGTTGGCGCCGGTTGTTGAACCACTACCATTCGTGCCATTGCCATTCAGACCAGTTCCAGTACCATTGGTTCCATTACCACCATTGTTGGTCGTATCGGCACCTGAACCATTCGTACCAGTTCCTTGGCTATTGTTACCATTACTGTTCGAACCGTTGCCATTATTAGTGCCATTGCTACCGTTGTGATTAGCGTCAGCGCCGGTACCTGTACCGTTAGTACCAGTCCCTTGGCCGTTGTTACCATTACCGTTCGAACCGTTGCCACTAGTAGAACCATTGCTATTAGTACCGGAACCATTTGTACCATTGCCATTAGTATCAGGAAGCGCGCCATTGTTAGCTTGAGTAGCCAGGTCCTTAGCAAGATCGCGATCAGCTTCAGCACGACTTGCCGCATTTGCAGCATTATTAGCATCAGCAATCGCAGCATCGGCGTATCGCTTAGCAGCTGCTGTGTACTTAGCAGCTTCATCAGCCTTGCCAGCTTCTTTAAAGACACCAGCTAAGGACTGAGCAATTTTGGCTGAATTTGCATTGGTCGCGGCATCTGTTGCATAAGATGCAGCATTTGAACTAGCTGTCGATGCATCAGTATTCAAGTATGCGATTTGCTTATTATTCGGATCATTCTTTGCAATTGTGGCAGTAGATGCTGCTGCATCAGAGGCTAAGGCAGCGGACTTCTTAGCAGCTTCAGCGGCACTAGTTGCTGCACTTACATAATCTTGTCCTGCAACAGCATTGGTGGCAGCTTTAGTTGCGGCGTCATTAGCTGCACTGGTTGCCGTATTTGCGGCCTTGGCTGCATCATTAGCTGCTTGAGAAGCTGCAGATGCGTCACCCTTAGATGCTGCATCACTCGCTCTAGCGGCAGCATCTGCTGCGTTTGAGGCGGCATCACTCGCTTTAGCGGCGTCACTATTGATGGCCGCATCAGAAGGGTTGTTCTTCGCATCATTTGCAGCATTCTTCGCGGCATCGCTTGCTTTCGCGGCATCGTTGGCGGCAGCTTTGGCAGCATTGTTAGCTGCCTCCTGAGCAGCTGTACGTGCCGCATCACTTGCCGTCTTGGCATCACTAGCTGCTACACTCGCTGCATCACTGGCCTTGCTTGCATCGCCTGCTTTAGCTGCTTGTTCAGCAGTTTTGGCAGCATCAGCCGCATGACTGGCAGCATCTGAAGCGGTCTTGTTTGCGTCCGCAATCGTCTTGTCATTTGGATACTCATTTGCATATGAACCAGTTTGCTTAGCAGAATCAGCTGCATCTTTAGCAGACTTACTTGCTGCATCAGCATAGCCATTTGCGGCTGTGCTTGTGCCACTATTGCCTGCTGACGAAGCGGCCTTCGCGGCATCCTTTGCCGCATTGGCGGCTTTCACGGCATCGGCTTCAGCACGACTTGCTGCGTTTGAGGCACCTGAAACATCGCCGGTCTTGGCAGCTGTGTCAGCGGCCTGCGCTGCTTTGGCAGCATCAGCCGCAGCAGCAGACGCCTGCTTGAGCGCATCAGCAATAACTGCATTATCAGGGTACTTATTAGCGTAATCACTTGTCTGATTTGCTGAATCAGATGCCTGATTTGCAAAACTGTGGGCGTTAGCTGCGTAATCCTTAGCCGCGTTCAATGCAGCTTGAGAGGCCTTGGCGGCTGCCTTGGCCGCATCATTTGCTGCATTAGAAGCCTTTACAGCATCATCTGCTGCACGACTTGCCGCGTTCGACGCATCAGCAACGTTGCCACTCTTGGCAGCCACGTCAGCATCTTGAGCAGCTTTGGCGGCATCGGTCGCTGCGTCTGAAGCTTTCTTATACGCGGTTGAAACATCCGAATCTTGAGGATACTCATTCGCGTAGTTGGCAGCCTGTTTTGCTGAATCTGCTGCTTTATCTGCAGAACTATGAGCATCGGTTGCATAACCTTTTGCTGCGTTCGATGCTGCTTCAGAAGCTTTGGCGGCTGCCTTGGCTGCATCATTTGCCGCATTAGAAGCCTTCACAGCATCATCCGCTGCACGACTTGCTGCGTCGGATGCTTCCGCCACATTGCCACTCTTGGCAGCTGTGTCAGCGGCTTGAGCAGCCTTGGCCGCATCAGCTGCAGCGTCAGATGCTTTCTTGGCAGCATTTGAAACAGCAGAATCGTCAGGGTACTTGCTTGCATAATCGTTAGCCTGGGTTGCCGAGTCGGAAGCATTATTCGCTGAACTGTGTGCATTATCCGCGTAACCTTTGGCCGCGTTCAATGCTGCTTCAGAAGCTTTGGCGGCTGCCTTGGCTGCGTCGCTTGCAGCATTAGATGCCTTCACAGCATCAGCCGCGGCACGATCTGCTGCTTCAGAAGCATCAGAAACATTGCCATTCTTTGCAGCTGTGTCAGCAGCTTGAGCAGCCTTGGCGGCATCGGCAGCTGCGTCAGATGCTTTCTTGGCAGCCTTTGAAACAGTAGAATCGTCAGGATACTTGGTTGCATAATCGTTAGCCTGGGTTGCCGAGTCGGAAGCCTCATTCGCTGAACTGTGGGCATTATCCGCGTACCCCTTTGCTGCATTAAGTGCTGCTTCAGAAGCTTTTGCAGCTGCTTTGGCGGCGTCGTTTGCAGCATTGGATGCTTTCAACGCATCATCCGCTGCACGACTTGCTGCATCAGACGCGTCCGAAACATTACCACTCTTCGCGGCCTTGTCAGCGGCTTGAGCAGCTTTGGCGGCATCAGTCGCAGCATCAGAGGCTTTCTTGTAAGCAGTTGAAACAGCCGCATCATCAGGATATTTGTTGGCGTAATCGCTTGCTTGGCTTGCAGAGGCTGCAGCATCGTTTGCTGAACTACGCGCATCATCAGCATATTCTTTAGCTGCCTGAGAAGCTGCTTCAGAAGCTCGTTGTGCGGCTTTTGCTGCGTCGTTTGCAGCATTTGCTGCTTTCGCGGCAGCATTTGCTGCGCGTTTGGCTGCTTCAGAAGCACTAGCTGCATCATGGTTCTTGGCAGCGCTGTCAGCATCTTTAGCCGCTTTGGCAGCATCGGCTGCGGCATCAGCTGCTTTCTTGGCAGCATTTGAAACAGCAGCATTGTCAGGATAGTTATTTGCAAATTCGCTTGCCTGACTTGCTGAATCAGAGGCAGCGTCAGCCGACTTGTGAGCATCAGACGCAGCATTGTTTGCCGCACGCGATGCAGCGTCACTCGCAGCACTCACTGCAGCATTAGCTGCGTTTGAAGCGTCCGTGGCTGCTTTGGCAGCTGTCGAACTATCACCATTACGGGCAGCATCACTTGCTTTGGCCGCATCATCGGCTGCAGTTTTAGCGGCATTGTTTGCAGCGCGGGTTGCAGCATCAGTAGCTGCGTCGCTCGCTGTCTTGGCAGCATTCGAAGCATCCGCGGCCGCTTTTGACGCAGTTGCGCTATCGCCTTTGCTTGCAGCGTCACTTGCCTTGGCAGCTGCTGTGCTTGCCTGGCTTGCCGCTGCTTTTGCTTTATCTGCGTCACTTTGGATATTGGCATCAGACTGGTTGTTAGCAGCGTCACTCGCAGCTTTCTTCGCTGCATCGCTAGCTTTAGCTGCATCATCTGCCGCTGCTTTTGCTGCATTGTTTGCTGCACGTGATGCAGCGTCGTTTGCTGTCTTGGCAGCGTTCGAAGCGTCAGTAGCTGCTTTTGACGCAGTTGCACTATCGCCCTTGCTTGCGGCATCACTTGCTTTGGCCGCCGCAGTGCTTGCTTGGCTTGCTGCCGCACTTGCTCTGTCTGCGTCACTTTGGATATTGGCATCAGACTTGTTGTTAGCAGCGTCACTCGCAGCCTTCTTAGCTGCATCACTAGCTTTGGCTGCATCATCTGCCGCTGCTTTCGCTGCATTGCTTGCAGCACGTGATGCAGCATCACTGGCTGCGTCACGTGCCGTCTTGGCGGCGTTTGAAGCATCCGCGGCCGCTTTTGAGGCAGTTGCACTGTCACCCTTGCTTGCGGCATCACTTGCCTTTGCAGCTGCTGAATTTGCGGCACTAGCTGCTGTGCTTGCCGTATCCGCATCACTTTGGATATTGGCATCAGACTTATTGTTGGCAGCATCACTGGCTGCGCTCTTTGCCGCGTCGCTTGCCTTTGCGGCATCATCGGCTGCGGCCTTTGCAGCATTGCTTGCGGCACGCGATGCAGCATCGCTGGCTGCGTCATTTGCTGTCTTGGCAGCGTTTGAAGCTTCCGTAGCCGCTTTTGAAGCCGTAGAACTATCGTCTTTGCTTGCGGCGTCACTCGCTTTGGCTGCCGCGGTGCTTGCTTGGCTTGCTGCTGCGCTTGCTTTGTCTGCATCACTTTGGATATTGGCATCAGACCTGTTGTTGGCGGCATCGTTCGCAGCATTCTTGGCTGCGTCACTGGCCTTGGCAGCATCATTTGCCGCTGCTTTGGCAGCATCACTGGCAGCTTTAGAAGCAGCCTGGCTTGCAGCTTCTGCCGCTTTAGCCGCCGTATTGGCAGCATCGGAAGCAATGCGCGCATCACTTTCTGCTGTACTTGCCGCGTTGCTTGCTTTTGCAACATCCCCCGTTTTGGCAGCATCACTTGCAGCATCAGCTGCCTTTGCAGCGTCGGCAGCCGCTGAACTTGCTGTGCTTGCTGCAGTGGAGACAGTGCTATCAGAAGAGTACTTGTCGTGATTTGCTTCCGCCTGTTTTGCAGAATCAGATGCGGCATTGGCAGCCCTTCGAGCAGCATCAGCATAGATACCTGCCTGCGAATTAGAACCGCTGCCGCCACTATCATTGCCACCACCACCGTATGCAGCAGCTGCTTTCGCAGCGTCACTAGCAGCTGCACTAGCTACCTGAGCAGCATTGGCAGCATCATAAGCTTTCTCAAGAGCGGTTGGCACATCACCACTCTCAGCGGCAGTCGCTGCATCACTTGCTGCAGTGGATGCAACAGCGGCAGCAGAGGTCGCAGTACTCGTGGCTTTAGAAATTGCTGCATCAGAAGGATATTGTTTTGCATAACCTTCTGCTTTAGTCGCAGAGGCCGCGGCTTGGTCAGCAGAATTCTTTGCCTGACCAGCCAATTCTTTTGCTCGCACCACATTAGCTTCACTTGTAGCCAAGCTTGCAGCATCGGAAGCATCTTTTGCAAACCCAGCAGTCTGACTAGCCGCGTCAGATGCTCCGGAAACGTTGCCGTTCTTGGCGGCGGTTGCTGCCGCTGTAGCAGCATCGGAAGCCTTAGCTGCAGCACTACTTGCGGTATCCGCAGCATGAACAATCAGTGGATCGCTTGGATACTTATCTTTCGTCGATCCTGCCTGCTTGGCGGAAGTAGCAGCATCATCGGCAGACTTCTTAGCCGCATCCGCAAACTTTCCGGCATCGGTAACGGCAGCACTGCTATTCGCATCTGATGCTGCAGACGCTGCTTTTGCCGCTTCAGCCGCCGCATCAGATGCTGTTGCAGCCGCTTGGGAAGCAATAGCAGCCTGACTGAACGCAGTATGTGGATCGGTCTTTGAGGCGGCTTCGTCTGCAGCCTTTGCTGCATCAGAAGCTGCCTTGGCAGCGGTGTCTGCTTTGGCAGCAGCTGTGGAAACCTTCGCATCAGAAGGATACTCTTTGGCAAAATTATCTGCCTGACTTGCAGATGCCGAGGCTTGATTTGCAGAAGCTTTAGCATTGTCGGCATAGCCTCGTGCCTCATTGGCATTTGCCTGGTTATGGGCCGTGGCAGCTGCATCAGAAGCAATTTTTGCGTCGCTCGCCGCGTCACTCGCTGCATTAGATGCTGCTGATTCGTTGCCGTTCTTTGCCGCATCAGAAGCTTGGGTTGCAGCATCAGAAGCCTTTGCCGCTGCAGAAGATGCAGTGCTTGCCGCATTAGAAATCAAGGTATCGGAAGGATACTTTTTAGCGTCAGTGCTTGCTTGGCTTGCTGAATCCGATGCCGCTTCTGCAGATTTCTTAGCATTACTTGCAAAATCTTTTGCATCTGCAGCTGCGGCAATTGTCTTAGCTTTGTTCATAGCATCAGTTGCAACCTTGGCGGCATCAGATGCATCATTAGCTTCTTGCAAAGCTTTTGCAGCTTGTTCGTTTGCTTTGGCAGCAAGTGACGAGGCGTTACTTGCTGCTTTTGCTGCTTCGTTAGCATACGAACCAGCAGCATCATAGTTGCCAGCTTTATTGGCCGCATCTACTTGAGCAACTGCACTCTCAACCGCCTTATTTGCATCCGCAACCGAAGTAGCCAGTCCCTTAGCGCCCGCAGCGTCACTAGCTGCTGCTGATGCAAGTCCTGCTGTCTTAGTGTTAGCAGCAGACGCAACACTATTGAGATCTGCTAGATCCTTGTTATCTGGATGTCTTGATGCAGCACCAGAGGTATAGGCGTACGCAGAACTGGCAGCTGTACTTGCCGTGTTTGCAATATCAGCGGCGGAATTTGCTGTCACCGTTGCTTGGCTTGCTGAAGTGCTTGCCGTAGAAGCTTCAGACGTTGGCTTCGTTGTATCTGCAGCTGGGATAACCCGAATAAAGAAGTACCCAGTAAAGGCGCCGACGAATTCTGTCGCACCGGTTGCTTGTGCAGCTTGAACGGTATAAACAACTGCATACGTACCCGGCTTGTTGTAGTCTTCAACACTGTTCCATACTGGAATATTGGCATCTGTCTCTGGACGGCCAACTTGCTTGGCAAGCTCTGTGCTGATCTTAGGTAAAGGCGTGATCGCCGCAAATGGTCCATGAAACTGGCCATCACCGACATCGGTAGTCTGCGAATAGTCAATGGTACCTTCCGCTAAACTTGCACTGAGCGTTACCCCATTACCTAATTCAAAGGTTACAAGTTGTTCGCCTTGTGTTGCAGCACTGGCGACTGCATTGTCAGGAAAGGCGCTCTTGAAAGCTGCGTCCCCCGCATGAATCGTCAAGTTGTTGGCAGTCATCAAAACAGACTTATCGCCATTTTGATCCATGGTCAGTGATTTGGGAAAATCACCGCTATCACTCGCGACAGACCCCGAAGCCAGCGTAACCGAGCTTGCGGCTGCTGGGTTTGCAGTTGCTGAAGTTGCAGCTGCTGATGAAGCCGACGCAGATGCCGGAGTCGTTGCTGTTTGCACTTGTGGCGCCGTACTTTGTGTCTGCACATTGGTAGTAGCTGCTGAACTTGGTGCAGCAGCTTGTGCCTGGGAAGCAACCTGAACGCTTGCCTGAATTGCGGCATCATTAGCCTGACTCTGTTGGGCACCCGTACTTTGCGGCGCACGACTCTGCGCACTGGAAGCTGCTGATTGTTGTGCAACAGATGATGTTGGCGTCGAAGTATTGCTGAGTGCCGCCGCTGCCGCAATGGACTGCTCAACATTCGAGTCCGCATGAACCGGCGCCGATTCAGAAATAGCGACGCCAGCACCGCCGGCTAAGAACGCAAGGATACTATAAGCAAATACCCAACGCTTCCCCGCCTTATACATTTTGAAGTTCGTATTTTTCTTTACGAGCGTCTGCTTTTTATTGAACTTTTCCATTTGCTCGCCCCACTTAATTAAAAAATTGGGACATCATTAGCCACATTTCTGATTAAAAATGTGAAAACGATGTCGCATAAATCTGTGGTTCAGTGGCAAAACCGAGTCTCAAGTTCGATTTACCATTTTTTACAAAAGCTGCTGAAATACTAACTTAAGCCTGCTGACCACCATTAGTTTTAAGTGATGTTTTAAAATCCGAAAAAGGCTAGTCAGGTATTGGCGTTCTAGAATGACCAATATTGCTAGCATTTGGCGATCAGCAAGGCCACAGCAACCCACCCAAGAGCCGGCGTACGTCAGACAGCTTGATGATTGCATTTGTGGTTTCGTTTAAAATTTGATGACAGGCAGGTCATTATTCATTTGCCTGTAATTACGATCACCTCCAGATATTATGCCTGTTATTTTGACGCATTCACATGTTATAACATTTCTCATGACATCACAACTCCAATGTTATAAAAAGATTTTTTAGTATTTTGATAACGTGTTATTTGCTTTAAAAAATATTGTCAAAAAATGACAATAAAGACCGTTATATGGCTATTTACGAACCTTTTACGATTTTTTGCGCTCTCAAAGGTCCTTAAAAAATCCACCGAAGTCACTATTTTGTAATTATTAATATCTCAAAATCTGAAATATCAGAATCTTACTCGATCGTTATTTTTTCAACTTTTTGACTATCTAGAATTCTTGGTGCCATTTGATCTACCCGATTCCGCATTCTAGTTGATTACTCATTTGCTTCAAATTTTGAGTCAAAAAAAGAGATGGTCATTGCCATCTCTCCCATGCGTTAACAATTCAATCCTAAAGGTTCCTCAATTTTGGAACTATAGTGCTTCTGCAGCTAACACTTTCGCGCGCTTTTTCGCGGCGTAGTCGAACAGCGTCTGCCATTGTTCAAACGTATTATCATCCGTAAAGCGCAACGCGTTTTGATAAGCTTCTTCACTGAAGGCTGCCAGCTTGTCCTTATGCGTAAGCAAATCAATGATGGCGTCTGCCAAGCCATCAATATCGCCGTTTTTAGTCAGAATGCCGCTTTTACCATCTTCAAGAATGTCTGCCGGCCCATAGTGAATATCATTTGCAATCATGGGTAATCCATGCGATTGAGCTTCGATCAAGGTTAGTGGAAAACCCTCAGCTCTTGATGGCAATAACCCGACTTGTGCACGATTATAAACTTCAGCAATGTTGCCTGTGTACCCTTTGAATAGTACGCTATCTTCTAAATGCAGTTCTTTGACTAAGGCGCGCATCTTATCACCCACATCACCGTTAGCGTAACCCCACAATTCGAGCTTAGCATCAGGAATAACCTTGAGTACTTTTTCGAAGGCTTTGATTGAACTGTCTTGCTGCTTCTCTGGTGCTAGGCGAGCGACATGAACGACGAGATTATTTTCCCGTTGTGCAAACGGCACTTTATTGGCTTCAACATCTGTGGCCTTAACAAATGCAACCCGAATATTAAAGACTGGCGGCTTGGTTCCCCATCGTGCCTCCACGTCCTTTTTCTGCTGCGAAGATGGCGCAATAATACCGTCCCACTTATCAAGATTGTTCAGTGAGCTGGCATAGAAATTGTTCAATCGGTCATGCATGATATCTTTGTCATCAGCCAAATGGTTGTTGTGTAAATGCAACACTTTAAATGCTGTCGTCTCCATATGTCGTAATCCCCAGCCAGTCTCCGTAGTTCGATCGCTAATAAACACATTGTACCCACCATCAACTTTATTCAGCTGATCGTAGAAAAACCGCGTCAAATCATGTAGGCCATCGAACAAATAGTCCACGCCTTCAAAATCATCTAACTTGTACGAAAACTTCTCTTTGTTTGCCCGATTGAGATAATGGAGTTTTTCGATCTTAACGTTCCCTTCCAAGTCCAGATAATGTTCTTGGAAGATATTACCGGCATTGTCAAAATACTGGTTCAGGCAAAGAAAGCCGCGGGAATTCCACCAGCTCATCTTCGTCGTACGACCGGTTGCATCAAAATATTGAACATTACTGATTTCACGTGGATTTTCGGCGCCTTGACGCAGATAGGCAATCCGATAAAGTTTGTTGTTCTTAAAATACGTGATTTTGTTGTCTTCGGCCTTCTGTGTGACGTCATCTCCAACAGCAATGACATCATCAACTGTGGTCACATTCTTTTCAACATGGGTGGTACCGCAAAAATAATCGAACAGATTCACAAAATGATCGTCGCTAATCTTGGCATCGGCGGTCACATCATGTAAATTCATGGCAAAAACCCGCGTGACGATTTTCGCCGGAATTTGATGCTGATTGAATAAGTTCAGTCGCTGAATTTCCGCGCCTTCAATGCCTGATTTAGCAAACTGCATATTCTCATTTAAAAAATAATACATAACCCAACCTCCATTACAGACCTAAGACTTGCTGCCACTGCTTGTAGACGCCGGCTTCATCCAAACGTTGGCTGACATTTTCCAACGCTTTTTGCCCAAACGCCGCGCGCTTTTCCGGATGTTGCAATAAATCAACAATGAGCTTTGCCATGATTGCCAGATCATTTTGCGGAACCAAATACCCGTCTTCTTTGTTGGCAATTTCATCGCTTGGGCCGTAATGGAACCGATAGCTGATAACTGGAAGCCCATGCGTCTGCGCTTCCAAAATTGCCAGCGGTCCACCGTCAGTTGCCGCTGTATTCAGCAGCATCGTGTACTGCTCATATCGCTGATCCAAATCAGTCACGTAATCTTTAAAATGAACCTGCTTATCAAGTTTTAAGTCTTTGGTTAACGCTTCAAGCTTCTTTTGGTAATCAGCATCCCCATAACCGTACAAGTCCAATTCAACGCCCGGAATCTTACTGTTGACCAAACCCAGCGCTCGGATCATTTGGTCAAGCTGCCGTTCTTCAGCAATTCGGCCAACGTACATTAACTTTTTATTATTAACATCAGTTGTGGCTTCAGCAGGCTTTTGCGGTAACGTATCGGGATCGATTGTGACTGCTGGAATAGCCGTCACTTTTGCCGTCGGAAACCGCTTTACGATAGCATCGCGTTGACTTGGCGTCTGAACGATGAAGCCATCGATTTTGGCTGGATCGGCAAAAGCAGGTTTCAGATAACCATCTACAGGATCCGTTTGCTGACTGCCGTTATTCACGACATGGTTAATCGGAACGTAAATGAACTTTTTAGCCGTCTGCTGCATATTCATTAATGGCAAAACACCAACACCCGGGCGGTCGCTGATAAAGATGGTTTCACCCGGATCTGCATCCGCCAATTCATCTAGGAAATCTGTAAACAAGCCGTCTAGATCATCAAACTCCCGATCATCAAGAATCGTCTTGCCTTTCAAGACAACCCGAGTGAGCTGCATTTGATCAGCCTGATTACCGGCATAATAAGTTTCAATGACCGGCTTGCCATCCAAATCATAGTAGCGCTCAAACGTCAGCAGCCCGTCACGACCAAAATATTGCGTAGCAGACCGAAAACCGCGCGCATCCCATAAGTCACGTTCAATTTCATTGCCCTGATCATCCAAATAATTCTGGTAAAAAACGTGCCCATATGTTTCCGGTATGTACCCTACTTGCCGACGAAGCCGATCGCCATCGGTCACTTGACTCTGATTAGCATCAACCGATACCTCGTCAAGTGTTGGCAAATTCATTTCATCGTTAAGCACCGTTTTTTCCGGCATATCGCTGGGAATATGTTGAAAGTAATCAAACATGTTCAACACGTCCGTTTGCGCAATCTTCATTTTCTCCAACGTTCGCACGCTTAACCGATCAAAGTCCCGGGTCAAAATGACAGCCGGTTGGTTGAATCGCTTGAACAAAGCCAAGCGTTTGGCCGCCGCGTGTTCAACGCTCGAATTCTTTTGTAATAAATACTCATCCAAGAAAAAAATCATTTTTCTCCTCCACCATCCCAAATCAATATTGACAAAGCATCATCTGCTCAACAACCTAAGATCATCACCCGCTGATCTGTATTTCGAAGTTGAACATGGCTATATAACAATAGCGATTCTCATATAGCGCAAGCTTAATATAACATACCCATCCTGATGACAAAATTATGAAGACTCGATATTATAAATAAATTTGTCATCAGGTCGTTTGAAAAACCACCACGTCGGTCTTCCGTCTTACTTTTGCGGCGTATCCGTCGGGAACTTAATCCCCACCATTTGGCGCAAATGATACACCACATTGTTGACATCTTCTGCTAACTGCAACCATTCTCGATATTTTTTACGATTTTCCGCCGTATACGGGTGTTCCAGCATTTCAGTGAAAGCCAATAATTCACCAGTAAAGTGATACGTATAATCAGCTGACATCAGCGGCGTGATCTTCTTTTGGGCATCATAATGCTGAACCAGATGCATTTCGGTTAAATCATCAACCTGAATCAGTTCATGGTGGCCATTAACTTCCGTGGGCATATATGAATCCGTGGTAAACCCAAAGTGAAGCGTCACATAAAAATGGTCATATTGCAGGAAAGCAACCCCTGTGCCGTCAACTCCCGTCTCAACAGCTGTCGCAAAGTATGTTGCCGAATTCGGCCGGCCAAATAGTTTCAAAGCCGCGTAAATGGCATAAACCCCTTTTTGCTGCAACGCGCCACCACAGGATGCCAAGGTAAAGCCTTCAGGTTGGGCTCCTTCTAAAATAGCGTCATACTCCGGTTGTTCCCGCATCGCAACCAAAGTAGCCCCTTGAATCATGGTCATTTTGCCAACCGCAGCTTCAATATTTTTAAAGTTTGGCATGTGAATCGGATAAGCCCCTTCAAAAAATAAAGCTCGGGGATGATCGATCAACAACTGTTCCACCTCGGCAAACTCAGTGGGATTTGTCAAAGCTGGCGGCTGCGCAATGACATGCTTATCAGCCTGAATTGCCTGCTTAATATGGCTAAAGTGATCGCCATTGGGAGAGGCAATGAAAACCGTATCAAAATTGCCGTTCTTAAAAAAATCAGTAATATCAAAAAAGTCTGATTCGTACCATATTTTTTGGCATACTGATCTGCTTGATCAACATCGCTGGCATACAAAGCGCCGAGCTCCCATTTGTTCGTCACATTTGCCGCCTGCACGAAATCGTCAGTTGCTTGGTTCGTGCCAATAAGACCGTAATGTATCATTTGCATTCTCCTCCAAAAACACGTCGTATAAGCGTACAGCATAACCTAAAGATAACATTTAATAAAGCTATTATATTCGGCATTTTATAATGAGTGTCAAGTGTTCGATATGCACGTCTTGATCATTTTATTCATATATGAGGCTGTCCCACCAACCAGATGAATTGTTGAGCCTATCAACTAAAGCTCATATACCAATAGTCAATGAAGTATTTATTGATAGCCCAATATCAAGATTTCGATGTCTAATTTTACCGTCCTTGCATAGACTTGTGCTAACATGTAGACCAACAACAACGGGAGGTATTTAATCACATAAAGCATACAGCTCCCCCTGGTTTTGGTGGTACTTTGTCCAGGGACTTATATTAACAGCCGGTTATTTTCTAGCGGCTCAAGGCGCACAGTTTTGGTTATGGGCGCTTGTCTTAACCATTATCGAAGGTGGCTTGTTACTGGTAAGCGCCATTTCGGCACCCAAGCATTGGATCAGCCGCTTATTCAAGCTGCTGGCAGTTTTGATTCAACTTATTGTGTATCCGCTTATTGTTTTCTACAGCGGTCAGCAATTCTTGCGTGTTTTGCCAGGCAATTTAAGTTTGATTCTGATCGCGGTGTTGATTTTACTGGCTCATATTCCTTTTGCAAAAGTTCTATTCACGCCAGACCAGCATTATTTGACGCGAGTTATCACAACCATGCTAGTCGCGTTTATGGTTATTTACGCAGGGACCACTTTTACTGAAGGTTTGACCAAATCAGCTTTTGCTTCGCCGCTTTGGAGTTTTGCGGAAGCCGGCGTTTTGGCAGCGATTTTCTCAGTGCTAGTCGGCGCCATCGCGATGCGTCAGTGGGGTCTGCCGCTTCCTAGCTGGCGGTTCAACCCGAATATGCAAGCCGGTGTCTTGATTGTTTTGGTTGTCTTTATCATTTACTTTACGCTCTGGAATGCTTTTAGCACGAACGATTCGTTTCAAAGCCTGTTCATCTGGTCATGGCATTCAAATCCCCTAACCTTTAACTGGTTTGCTCAAGGACTTGAGCCGGGGATTGCCGAGGAATGGGAGTACCGCTATATGGTCTTAACTTTGTTGCTAGTCTGGTTGAGCCGGCATCGGTTGGCATTATCAGGCAGCATCTTCATCACCGGTCTGCTCTTCGGCGCCTCCCACTTGATCAACGTTTTGGGTGAACAAAATTGGTTTGACACGCTTTCGCAGATTCAGTTTGCTGCTGTCTTCGGGTGGTTTATCGCCGCCGTTTATCTTTACGTTGGTTCCTTTAGTATCCCGATGCTTGTCCACGCGACCATTGATATTCTTAGCATGGTCGTCAGCAACACCGAGGCTTCAATCACCGGATCAATAACGGTTTATTTATTCCAAACTATTGTGGAAGTTGTCATGATCGGGTTGACTGTTTGGTTGCTGACTGGACGGCGACGCCAAACCATGCAATGGACGCTGGATCGGATTATGCCGAAACAGGGAGCGTTAACAATTTAACCTTTGCGCGTTTCTGCCGTGGTTAGCTGTTGTCTATTCGTCAAATTCAACCAGATTTACGCCAATAAAACCACATAACGTCAAACGCCGACATACTTTCCACCATAAACGTGTGGAACGCATGCCGGCGTTTTTATGTCGTCACTATCAAAAGCCGTTATGGCAAATTAGTCATCCAGCGGGCCCTTTCCCAGGTAAGCATTTAACATCCAAATGTTTTTATCCGTTTCTTCCTTGTACCCGTTGATCATATCTTGGGTCGGGAAGTCGCGTTCCTGATCAGTGATTTCAATAGCTTTCTGATACTGGTCGGCCAAATACTTAAACTGCTTGACGAGACGTTGCATCAGCTCCACCAACGTGTACTGGCCAAATGCCACTTTTTCATCAGGCAGACCGGTATGTTCGATGAACTCATGAGTGGTCGCGTACGGTGATCCGCCCAAAGCAATGAGCCGTTCTGCAATCGCATCCAATGCTTCGGCTAGTTGATTTTTGTAATCATCCATCAATGGGTGAAGACGAAAGAAATTATGACCGCGCATATACCAGTGAATCTGTTGCACATTTGTTTGAAGCTGCATCAAATCCGCAATCAATTGATTAAGCTGGTCAATGGTTTGCGGATACTTAACATCAGACATCAATCATTCCTCCTTGTGTTTGGCACATGGTTTGCAACAACAACTTCATTATGGCACAGAGGAATTGTGAGGTTCTAGCAAAAAGCTCGGAGACATTAATTAATCATCAATCAATGACAAACCATCTGCTACCATTGAATGGCCGGAGACTGAACTGTACATTATTTGGCTGGCCAACGTAAGTCCATCCTAGACTTCGAATGAATTTAATCGCATCAACCATCGTCTTTGGAATTGTGTTGTAATTATCACTCCTGCCATCTGAGGCTATATACATCAAGTTAGATGGGGTCGTATAAAATGACCATGCAGCGCCGTCCGCGCCAGAATGACCTAACCCAAGCGCATGTCCGATTTCATGTTCGATGATGTTGGCAGTACCTTCGCTATCAATATATTTATTGACTGTAAGACTTGCCGAACCTGTGGTATTAAGCTCTATGGTGACAATATTTGCCGCGCCATAATGTACCGTTGATGCCCAAGAATTAGGGTTGTCCAAACTTTTTTCTTCAAAATTAATATTTACATTCGATGGGGAGTCGGCCTTTCCAAAGAGACCTGGAATCTCTGAATTCCATTTATCAATGGCGATTTGAATCTCATTAGCTAACGGATCATCATTACCAATCCAGTATTTGATTGCCCCATTCAAACCGTTTCCAGTGACCCCCTCATAAGCAGTTTTGTAACCATCCTGCCCCAAACTCAACGCATTTTTGTCAACCCAGTACCAATTTACGTTGTCATTCGAAATATGAACAGCTGTAATTTTTTTGCCACTTGGATTTAAGACGATTGCTTCTTCATTGGCCAAATAATATGTTCCGACCAAGTTGCTTGAATCATCCAAAACATGCCCGCTTCCAAATGTCTCCTGATATATTGGATAGTCGGTTGCTGTTGGTTTTATTGTATATATTCTACTACCATCACTTCGAAAATCCTGCCAATACGTTGGATCCGACTTGTCAACTTGGTACTTTTCTACGGATAAGACTTGATAATCAACCGCTAATGAGTTTTTATCCACCCAATACGAGAAATTGTCCGGCAATGTAACCAAAGCAGCTATTACACCATCACCTCGATCAATTTCACGAGTTACTGTTACAGTTTGTCCAACATAATTTTTGCCATTCACGTTAGAAAAATAAGCTAACGTATGCCATGGTTCTGAACATAAATTCCAGTCAGAAGCGACTTTTGCTTTATAGAAAACAATTTCCGCATTAGGTAGATTCAATGCTGGGCCGTTTTGATAAATATCTGAGGTGATAGCTAAGCTCTTCTTATCTACCCAGTATGAATAACCATCAGGCAATGTAACCAAAACAGCTATTACACCATTACCGAGATTAATTTCACGAGTTACTCTAACTGCTTGTCCAACATAATTTTTGCCATTCACGCTAGAAAAATAAGCTAACGTATGCCACGGTTCTGAACATAAATTCCAGTCAGAAATTACTTTGGCATTATAGTCAACAGCTCTTGAGTTGGGTAGATTCACCGCAGGACCGTTTTGGTAAACATCTGAGGTGATAGTTAGACTACGTTCATCCACCCAGTAAGATTTTCCTGATGGCAAAGTAATAAGATCCGCGTACGCTATTACTCCCTTAACACGCTCGCTAATTGTCACCTTTGTCCCAATGTAACTGGCACCAATTATTGAACTGTAATAGCCAACCGTTTGATACCCAGGTGCTGTAAAGGACTTATTGAGCAAATTCCAGTCACTCTTAACAACTGCCTGATAGTTAACCTTTGTTGCTGTTGGCATATCATAAGCGGGGCCGTCTTTAAAAATGTCTGCTTTATTCTCTTCAGCTTGAACTGGCTGAGGTGCCAATGTCGGCATATTTAACACAGGACCGGAAAATGCCATTAACATGATTACAATAGCATTAACAATTTGATTAGTGATTTTCGAATGATTTCCAACCATCATTATCACTCCTTAAAAATTTTTACAAATTACATAATTACACATTTCTTTCGTCTCCATACTCATCTAATTGGTTATTAAGCCAATATTCATTATTTCTTATTTTACAATAGATTTTTACAAAGAATATCGATTATCATTACAAATTAGTTATTCGAAAATTCAATCAAGCAATCAACGTCCGCTACTCAACAACACTCAAGAAACTAGCGAGGAATAAATGAGATAACAACCATCAGCAATACGAAGGACCTCCGTTTTTAAGGTTATTAAAAAGAGCCAAACCGTTTTTAAAACAATGTCTCTTCTTGCATTATTCGCTTCTTTCTTCTTTTGTTAGTTTGAGCCGAATCATAGCCGTTAAAAAATTTATTTATTCCCCACTACTGAACCGTGACATAGGTATAGCTAATAACATCAATCTCGTTGGCTAGTGTATATTCAGCAAACCAAGACTTAATTCGATAGGTACCCGATTTTGCCACATCAACGTTCCCATCAACATTAATCTTGGATAGTGAAACAGGACTGATATCCCTGTAAAACGCCGCCACGATATTTTTTGGCGGATCGTAGTTTTGATCAGTATGAATTTCCAAGTTTTTAATGATTAATTGCCCAATACCTTTTGCCACTTGTGCCGTCGTTGGATTTTAATGGAGGCTGTTAGAACCTACGACTCCTGGTGTATTTACAGCGGCCCGGATTGGTTGTTGTGCGAATGATAGGTCATCGAATAACAAGATGGCTGCAACTCCTGTATACACCCATTTTTGGATCTTATTCTAAAGGGTTCCCCTCCTTGCTTAGTAACTCCTCCAACTTGGTTCCTAGGATTTTCCCCATGTTAACCACTTTATTTTTTCCATGTAGTGCATTTTTTAGTAACAATGTTAAACGCACGCACTATTTGTAAAATTAAACAGCGTCTTTCTTCTGATTAATTTAATGTCAAGCGTTCTTCTTACGAATCAACATTATTACCGCGACATAAATATACGCTTTTACCACATATATAGTCAAGAAATCAGTTTTTAAAAGTTGTATTTAAAGAGAAAACGAACCCCCTCGTGATGTGCTGGGATCATTTAACGATAAATTAATTAAACGTATTCGATTATCAATTTTCGTTGAAGACCGATCCGCACTGTGGGCCATAGCAAAAGATTTGACTTACTTTTCACACTATGGCATCAATAAATAAAGATATTTATTAGCAATCACAAAACAGAGGAGCATAGCCTTTTGAAAAAATGGATTTGGGTGACAATCGGAACCCTTGTGAGCATGGCGGCACTTGGTATCGGCGGATGGTGGCTAATTGACCATTATCATTATCAACAGCTGGTTGATCAACCTGCCGACGTCAAAAAGTGGCAGGCAGATCCGCGTCCACTGCAGTCTGAAAGTGAAGCACAAAAACGCATTACCGAAATTCGGCAACCGTCGTCTGGTGTGCACTTGGCAAAAAAGACGAAGATGGCGGTGATCCCGGGGTTACGAGGCGCGTGGTCAATCGACAACAAAACCCGGCAAGCGGCCTTTGGGACCAACTGGGTACCACAAGGCGTTACGCAGTCTAAAAAAGCGCTTTATGTCAGTATGTATGATGGTGATCATCGGTTAAATTCCATTATTATCGAAATTGATGCCAAAACCGGGCGTTACAATAAGACGCTTATTTTACGCTCCAAGGCGCATGTCGGCGGCATTACTTACGATCTCGACAAGCAGCGACTGCTTTGGTCGGATGATAACTCAAAAGCGGGTGGCGCTGGCATCAGCTATGCCGCACAACGCGAAATTGACGCCTATCAGCCGCAAGTCAACCAGGCACCGCTGGCCTCGACCCGGATTCCATTCCATCTGGCTAACCGCACCTCGGCCATGACCCTTTACAACCATCAATTGGTCTTGGTGAAGTACGGCAAAAAGACGACCGGACGTTCGCTGATTGCGTTGCCCCTTAATGACGAGAACCTGCCAAATGCGATCACGCAAAAACAGTTTGACAAGATCGTCACCGACCTCGCCCCGCAGACACAGCATAAAAGCACGACCCAAATGTTAGACATTCTTTTCAAAACCCTCATCAAAAAGAAAATCATCAACTCTTACAATCCTGCGTGGGATCGGCTGCAAGGTGTTGCGATTGCCAAAGACGGTGTGACGTTGTTCAGCCAGTCAAACGGCAGCACACCAGGCAAAATCTGGATCCGGATGGCCGTGGATAAAGGGTGGGAAAAGTTAGATTTTAAAGCACCAAAAGCTGGCGATAAAATGATCAATGTGCCGAACTCTGTCGAGGAAATCAGCTTTAACCCTGATCAAAATGAGTTGCTCCTTATCTTCGAAAGTGGCGCAAAGGCTTATCGTGAAGAAGGTTGGTTCTTCCACCGGCCGCATTACATGGATCGGATCATGTACTTGCCTTTAACCGTTTAAGGCATTTTGCCTGAACATCAGTGATTGGAAATCGTAAAACAGCCGTAACCTACTCGTCAGTTCAAAGACTGCGGGAGGTTACGGCTGTTTATTTTTAAGTCGGATAATTTCAACGGCATCATCTGCGCCACGGAAAACGATTGGCGAACAAAAACACAACGATCCTAAGATCATTGTGCCTGATCAACTATCCCCTGCCTAACTTGATGTCTCACGTTTACCGCTCACGCAGGATCAACCTATACATAACTTGATCACCACCAACTTGGCTTGATTGTCTTTAGGCGGCAGTAATCGGATAATACCGCGCGTCAAATAGTTTTCCTATGGATAGCGTTCTAAAGCGGATCAATATGTTAACTCGGTAAGTCGTTTGGCTTTCTTTTTGAAAACGTTTACGATAGTATTCAAGCTATACATAACGCTCTATGGACGAAGCCATAAATGAAGAACATGAATGTTTCGTTAAACGACTAGCCGCGGAAGCTTTGGTTTCGGATGGCGTACAGTTGCCGCTAAAGGATATTATTGCGATTCTCCCTTTGCCAGCTAATTTTCTGTCGGGAAAAATGCTGGCGCTAACAGCAACTGCCAACTATCTGTTGCCGAATACCTCTTTAAGCTTTGTCCGTTACCACGAAGACGAATCTATTTATTCGCAATCGGTACATCAAGTTATCGTGACGAAATTATATCATGGTAACGCGGAAAAGTTGCCGAAGATGCTTGCCGGACCCGGCTATGCATTTATTCCGCTATCTACGCCTGATCATCGCAGTGTCATTTGGGTTGCTTCCCATCACCTAGTTGACCATGCCATTCAGCGCCGCGGAGGCAAGCAGATTATTACCGTCAAATTTTGTGGGAATATGAAAATGGCTTTACCAACGACCTACCATGCTGCCCACTTTTCGGAAATTCTGGCAGGCAGTCGACTTTTGATGGATGTGACAGAACAGTTAGCCCGAATCAGCGCAGGCTATGCACCGTTAACTGACGATCCGCATCATGAACACACAGTGCTGGTGGATCATCAGACTGCCAAGATATTGATGCATCACGTCAACGGGCGGCTTTGGCAACAAGGAGCTAAGCAGGCCGTTGGGGAGGATATGTATATGTTGCAGTCGGTTAAGGAAAAAGGCCGCAATCCAGATGGCGTTTAGTTTTGCGTGTGCCTATTTCATTTGAATATAGTCTATTACAAGTTTGCCAATTTTATTTAGT
>NZ_BACQ01000057.1 GCF_000260435.1 Lacticaseibacillus zeae DSM 20178 = KCTC 3804
GAGCCACATATGATCGCCCAACATAGCGGCCAGATTATTACGACTGATTCGGTTGCCGGCCACATCGTTCATCCCGGAACCGCGGTTTATTCCGGGACCAAGTGGGCCATTCAGGCGATTATGGACGGCTTGCGGCAAGAACAGGCGGCCAACCATATCAAAACCACGATGATCTCCCCAGGTGCTGTTAACACCGAGCTGTTCAGCACGATCAGTGACCCCAAACGACGCGAAGCAGTTGAGTCCGACGAAAAGAATAACGGCCTGAGCGCAACCGATGTCGCCAACGCGGTCTTATACGCCATCGATCAACCAGCCAACGTTGCCGTTAATGAGGTTCTGATGCGTCCGGTTACCCAGCAGCGTTAAACTAACTGTACCCGTGTCTTTTTCAAAAGGAGTTTCACATGTCAGAGTATTCTTTTTTGAAACCATTCACTTTTAAACATCAAGCAATCCAGTTGAAAAATCGGATTGTGATCCCACCGATGACCACGCGTTTATCTTTTGAAGATGGCACAGTCACCAGCGATGAAATTCGCTACTATCAAGAACGTGCTGGTGGTGTGGGGCTTTTTATTACCGGAACCGCCAACGTCAATCCGCTGGGTAAAGGTTTTGAAGGCGAATTAAGTGTTGCGGACGATCGGTTTATCCCTGGTCTCAGTAAACTGGCCGCTGCCATGAAAACCGGTGGCACCAAGGCGGTTCTGCAGATTTTCAGCGCCGGCCGCATGAGCAGCAGCAAGATTCTGCGCGGTGAACAGCCGGTCAGCGCCAGTGCCGTCGCCGCCCCGCGTCCCGGTTATGAAACGCCGCGGGCACTCACGACCGACGAGATCGAAGCAACCATTCATGATTTCGGTCAGGCGGTGCGGCGCGCGATTCTTGCCGGATTTGACGGCGTGGAATTGCATGGCGCCAATACGTATCTGATTCAGCAATTCTTTTCCCCGCATTCTAACCGCCGAACCGATGAATGGGGCGGCGATCGCGACAAGCGGATGCGCTTCCCGCTGGCCATTGTCCACGAAGCGGAAAAAGCGATTGCGGCAACCGCTAATCGGCCATTTTTGCTCGGTTACCGGATTTCGCCTGAGGAATTGGAAGAGCCGGGCATTACGCTGGATGATACGCTAGCGCTGATTGACACCTTGAAAGCCACCAAGATTGACTATCTGCATGTTTCGCAATCCGACGTCTGGCGAACTTCGCTACGTCAACCGAATAACCCGGCGATTGTGAACAAAGTGATTCGGGATCACGTTGCCGGCGCCTTCCCGATCATCGTGGTCGGCGATGTCAAAACCCCTGCGGATGCCGAAAAAGCTGCGCAGGCATTTGATCTTGTCGCTATCGGCCACGAGCTGATCCGCGAGCCACACTGGGTTCAAAAAGTGTTAGACCACGACGAAAAGGCGATCCGTTACCAGATCGCCCCTGAAGATCTTGATGAGTTAGGGATTGCCCCGACTTTCTTTGACTTCATCGAAAGTATTTCCGGCGGCGCCAAGGGGGTTCCTTTGACGACCGCACTAGCTGACGACCACTAAGCCGTTGCAAGTTAAAATTTAAGTTCATCATGCGAGTCGAGCCGTAATAGCTCGGCTTTTTTCTTGTTGTATTCGTCTTGCGTAATCGCCCCAGTGTCAAGCAGGTCCTTATACGCTTTCAGCTTAGCGATCGTTGCCTGCTCATCTGCTTGTTCCTGGGCCGTTTTGGCTGCCTGGGCCGCCGCTTCCTGCTGCTTGCGGTGATAGTACAAGTAAAGCGCAACGCCCAAGACAACAATGGCCAAAACAATATACCAAAATTGAATCAGAATGGCGATGACAACCAGAATGGCAAAAAGACCTGCACAACCCATTTTTTGATTTTTCATATTGTCCTCCGTATGTGCCGCTAATAATCGTTGCAATCGTCATGACGCGTGTCAGATGCCCGTCATTTTTGCCGGATCCACCCAAGCATCAAACTGGGCGCTGGTGACATAGCCGGATTTAAGCGCGGCGGCTTTGAGATCGGTTCCTTCGCGTTCAGCTAGCTGCGCAATTTCGGCGCTTTTTTCATACCCAATGTGTGGCGTGAGGGCGGTTACTGTCATCAGCGAGTGCGCCACCAGTGCTTTCATCCGTGGCGCATTCACGGCCAGCTGAGCTACCAGCTTAGTTGTAAAACTCGTCACGGTTTGGGTGAGCAGCGTGGTTGATTCAAGGAAAGTGCTGATGATCACCGGTTTATAAACATTCAGTTCGAAGTTACCTTGGGAAGCGGCAACGGCAATGGTGGTATCGTTGCCTAACACGCGCACAGCCGCCATGGTCAGTGCTTCAGCCTGGGTTGGATTCACCTTGCCTGGCATAATCGAGCTGCCTGGTTCATTGGCCGGAATGGTCAATTCGCCATAACCCGCGCGCGGACCACTGGCCAGAAACCGAATGTCGTTAGCAATTTTCAATAGATCAGCAGCCAAGGTTCTGATGCCGCCATGAACCAGACTGATTTCGGAATGCGCCGCCAAAGCCGCAAACTTATTGGTCTGGGCCGTCAACGGCAACCCATAAACATCGCTCAACCGGCCAGCAACAATTCGCCCGAAGTTTGGTGCCGCATTTAGTCCGGTCCCCACTGCGGTGCCGCCAATGGCTAATCGAAAAAGTGCCGGCTGGAGTTGCTTGATTGCCGCCTGATCATGAGCAAGCATGGCCGCCCACCCGCTGAATTCCTGGCCAAACGTCATTGGTGTCGCATCTTGCAAATGGGTGCGCCCAATTTTAACGGTCGTGGCATATTCTGTGGCCTTTGTTTGCAAAACCTCGTGTAAATCAGCGACTGCCTGCAACAATTCATTCACAGCCAACGCTGCCGTGATGTTCATGGCCGTTGGAAAGGTATCGTTGGAACTTTGGCTGCGGTTTACATCGTCGTTAGGCAAAATCGGCAAATCGGGATTGAGCTTTGCTGCCTGATGAGTGACAACCTCATTCACATTCATATTCGTCTGCGTACCGGAACCGGTTTGGTAAACATGCAACGGAAAGTCCTGGCGTAACTGCTCATCTGGCAAGGACAGCAACACATCTACTGCTCGAGTGATCAATTGACCTTTGGGCGCAGGTAAAACATCCGCAGCGACATTAGCACGCGCGGCTGCTTTTTTAATTTGTAACAATGCCTTGATCACCGCCAGCGGCATCAGCGGCCCTGCCTGAAAATTGTGCCGGCTGCGCTCGGTTTGCGGCCCCCACAATGCAGTCTCCGGAATTTCAACTGGTCCTAATGTATCTGATTCGGTACGTGTTTTTGTCATCCTTGCCCCCGTCTGCGTGGTTACCATGCCTATCGCCAGATTGATAGTCTTATTTTACACGATCCACCAGCCAAGCGAACCCTAGGAAGCAAAAAAGTACGCCGCAGAAGATGATTTTTCCAGACTTCAGGCGTACTTTTCTAAATAATTTCAGTGTAATAGTGCCGCAACGAGCTGAGCGGCATCTTTTTTCAATTCAACGGAAGACAAGGATAAAACCGATAAGTAATAGTGAAGCGGATCAGCTTGCGGCGTTGGCATTCCGGCGTGCAACCAGCGGCTGACCAAGGCTGGGTCGGTTGACCAGGTTTGGATGTTGACCAAGCGGTGATCAGGATGATCCGGCGTCGAACCCGCAATTTTGAGCGCTAATTCGGCTTTCAACAGGCGGTCATAAGCTAATTGCGAAACGGCGTAAATGAGCGGCTGGTCACTGCCGAATGTTGCGGCTTGCAGCATGACCACACCTTCTGTATGAAGCGGAAAATTCTTGCGATCAACGCCGCTAAGCTTCAATAATTCGGCAAACGTGCCAGCATCATAGGTTCGGCTTGCCCGCACCGGCGACGCCATGATGCCGTTAAATTGCTTAAAAATCTGCCAAGGCGTTTGCGCTAAGTGGTAGTGCTTGTGAGTTTGTTGTTGATCCGAAAGCAATGCCCCACAAGCCTGAAGTTCCCACCGTGCTCTTTTTAAGGTCGTACGATTTTTGATCCCTGTCAGTGGCGCAAAGGTGGCAAAGAAATCCTTGCCACCGCGAAAAATCGTGCGCTGTTCGTGACTACTTTCCACGTCGAGATGATCGGCATACATCAACCCAATCAGCAAATCCGTTGCGTGTTGCGACAACATGGCTGTCTCCTCGTCAGTTTCAACATCAGTCCCTAATTCTTTCGATGTTTCCATTCCATCCCCCACTTTCATCATGCATCATTCAAAAAAGCCGCCCTGATCACGTTGAGCTGATCAAGGCGGCTTTTTGGATATACAACAATGCTTAACAACTATCTCAACGATCTTTTGATGTCACCGTGTCAACTCACCCGATTAGAATTCGGAGTGTGCGGAGCTTGGACGGGATGGCCGGGCTTTAACCATGACGACCAAGTTCCGTTATCGGGTCAGTCAAGTACGTTCATGCGAAGGGACTTGGGTTCGCGTATGTTCCAATTCGAGAATAGCAAATAGCCACGGATCGTAACCTACTGACTCTTCAATTCCATCGCAACTCATCACCAAAGATGCAACGAGATTATTGTACGTCATTACTTGCTTTCGCCTCTTTTGCATCGGCTACAGCTTCCAGATGCGCTTCGTAGCGCTTGTTACCTTTATAGAGATCCCAGATAGTCCAGGCTAACAAAGCAAGCACCACAACAATCAGAGCATACGCAATGTCGTTCGCAATGGTAGTTTGCGTAGCCGTTGGATGATCACCGAAGAATCCAGCAATTGAATCCGGCAGGCCTTTAAGATTCAGATAGGTTAAACCAAGAACAGAGATCCAGCCAAGCACTTTGACCCAGCCAGTGTTCTTAAACCGCTCACCCATTTCAACTTTACTATTGGTAAACATTAACAGTGGCAACATTGAGAACGGTAGCGCGAAGGCCAGGAAGACCTGCGAGTTATTCATCAATGTATTTAGTGCCTCATGTTGCTGAATCGGTGTTTCTCTGGCAGTCAACATAACGCAGACAATAACCGGAATGACGGAGATAATCCGGGTCACCAGGCGGCGTGCCCACAACGGCATCTTCATGTGAATAAAGCCTTCCATGATAACCTGTCCAGTTAACGTACCGGTAATGGTTGAATTTTGGCCTGATGCCAACAACGCAACCGCAAACAGGATGGACAAAATACCGGACTTGGCAACGGCAATCAGAACCCCATTACTAAGGGTCGAGGAATCTGACAATGCTTCAAACAAACCGAAGAAGGAAGGATCTTTAACCGCACCGCTCTTGAAGACCGCAACCCCCATGACCAGCAGCAAGCAGTTAACAACGAACGCAAATGATAACTGGATATTGGAATCCCATGCGGAAAACTTAACCGCTTGGGCCACATCATCCGGATCGTGGTGATCGATTTTCCGTGTCTGGGAAATCGCGCTATGCAGATACAGGTTATGCGGCATAACCGTCGCACCAATAATTCCCAACGCCCCTTGAATTGGACTCATGCCATTCACTGAAGGTGAGTTGGCGAAAGTTTCGCTTGTCGGAATGAAACCTTTTAGCAGTGCCCCCATGTTCGGGTCCGATAAAGCCACTTGATAAATGAACACGAACAGGATGACAAGAATAAGTGCAACAACAATGGCTTCGATTTTGCGGAACCCGATCTTGGTCAGTAACAGTAATACCAAGACATCAAGCACCGTGATCAGTACCGAAATGACTAGCGGAATGTGGAACAAAAGATAAAGCGCGATGGCGGCACCGATAACTTCGGCAATATCAGTCGCCATGATCGCTAACTCTGTCAGAATCCATAAGACAATCCCTAATGTCTTCGAGGTTCTTGCCCGAATCGCCTGGGCAAGATCCATTTGACTCACAATGCCAAGTTTAGCTGCCATGTATTGCAGCAACATCGCAATCAAACTTGACATTAGGATAACGGAAATCAATAAGTACTGGAAGTTTTGTCCACCGGTAATGGAAGTGGACCAATTACCTGGATCCATGTAACCAACGGCAACCAGCGCCCCTGGCCCGGAATAAGCAAATAGCGTGCGCCAAAAGCCTTTCCCGTGTGGTACCTCAACAGTACCGTTAATTTCTTCCAATGATGGCCCATTCGCGTATTGGATGAGCTTCATGGAATGTTTCTTCTTGTGATCATCACTCACAATATGTCTCCCCCTCTTGAAGTCGCTTGCTGGTGCAGGAGATTGCGCCGGTAAGTGCTTTTTGTAGACGCGTTTACTGGTGTAGAAACCTCCGTGTAAGAGCCTTGGTCGCGATGGCCTAAGCCCCGGGTCATCACGCCCAAGGCCACTTATGCTCCGGTTTCTAACCGGCCCAGTTCACGCTCTCTTTTAAACGCGTTCACCAGCCCAGAAACCTGCGTGTAAGGACCTCTGG
>NZ_BACQ01000056.1 GCF_000260435.1 Lacticaseibacillus zeae DSM 20178 = KCTC 3804
AGCTTTCTTTGGCAACAGCGCTGTTGCGACATTACGATTTGTTTCGTTGCTGACAAATCAAATCATTCAAACAAACAACGCAACAACCCCACTTTGCCAGGCAAAGTGGGGTTGTTTGTGTGCTTCGGATTACTAGAGGCTCAATCGCTTTTCCGCCACCGCGAATCCATAATCAGACGCGCGGTAAATAAGCCTAGTGGCAAAAACATGATAATGAGCGCCGCGCGGGTCATCCACTCTGCGCCAACGCCAATGTTGTTAAGACCGATATTATACACAGCCCGATAGATGTAGAGACCCGGAACCATGATCACAATTGACGGCACAGTCAGCGAAATTCGCGGATAGCCATCAACCCGATTGATCGCGGAAGCAATCAAACCGGCCACCAAGGCACCGATAAACGCTGCCGCAGCCGGCGGAATCGTATTTAAGTCAACAAGTTCAAGTCGCAACGTGTTGGCGACGGCTCCGATCAAACCAGCCTGAACTGCCATGCGCCGCGGGCTGTTGAACATCACGGAGAAACCGAAAACCCCACAAAAACTGGCCATGAGTCGGAAAACCAGTAAAAGTGCCGGATTAAGGCCTAAATCGGCAAAGTTCTCTGGGCGCAAGTGCACCACCATGGCCACTAACCAGCCAACCAATGAAGCAACAATCGTGATCATCAAGGCATATAACAGCCGCTCCATGCCTGAGCGCATATCCTGCTTGGAAATATCCAACATACTGGTGATGAACGGGAAGCCCGGAATGACGAATAACATGGCACCGATATAGCCAGCCTCATGCCGTGCAGCAATCCCCAAGCTCATTTCCAAGCCGCGGAAAACCATAAAGTAAACCAGACAGGCAACCGCAACACTGACCCCGATGCACGCCAGCAACGTCCAATTGCGCCGAATCATAATCCCACGCAGCCAGTTACCGATACCCGCACCGACAAAACAACAAATCATCTCAATCGGACCGCCACCAAGCAGGAAAACGAAGGCACAGCAGGCCAAAGCCGCAGCAAGACCTGCACGAAGCGGATCATAGTTGCCAGACATTTTCTGAATCTGATCAAGCCGGTGATGAATATCCCGGACGGTTTCTTTGGCATACTGCGCATCAAACTCGCGCACAAATCGTTCCAGCGCATCCAACTTGTCCGTGTTCACACCACTTTGCGGCAACGACAACACTTCGGAATAAGCGTGGTTATTGCTGAAGCAGGTATACGATAATGAAATTAAGCCAATATCAGCCGAACACGACATCCGCAAGGCTCGCGCCACCGTGTTCATGGCTTCCCGAACCCGCCACGCCCCCGTGCCGCACGCCAGCAACATAATGCCAACCCGGCCAACAAGCGACGCCCGTTCTTCAAGCGTTGCATGATCCGCTTGACGCTCTTCGCTAACGATGACGTCATACCAAGGAATCTGCATATGGTGTTTTTCTGAAAGCGGTGGATTCCCCTGCGCCGCCTGATTACTTTTTGACGTCATGACTTGTGCCAATCCTTCTTCTTATAGGAATATTCGTTTTGAAAAATGAAAAGAAACATTCACTATTTTAGCACAACTTTTGCTGGCTTATTTTAAAAATATCGCCGCACTTGTCACTGGCGATTAAACATTTTATCCGCAAAATACTGCCAATACGTTTTTGTACCGGTAATGACCGTTGCCTCTCCAGCGATGCCATAATAGAGCGACTGTTGATGTGTTTTAGACAAGTGCACCCTAGCCTGGGCTTTAAAGTAGTTGCCGGTTTTGGGATTCACGGTCGGCGCAACGTCAACTGCATAAATTCGGCCGGTGACCGTCATAGGCGTCGGAACGTTCCGAGCAATTCGTAAGCGAACGTTTTGACCACGTTTCAGGCTCATGACCTCGGCCGGCGAAATTGCCAGCTTCAAATCAGCTTCTTTTTGCTTAGCCAGGTCCGGCAAAATCTGTGCTAAGACAGTGCCGGTGGGAATGTACTTGTTGTCACTTAAAGTTGCTTCAAGATGCAAAATTCCGTCGGCTGGCGCTTTGACCTGATAGTTATTGCGCTGATCTTTGAGTACCGTCAGCTTTGCCTCGCCTTCCTGAATGGCCTGTTTCACCTTCACCTGCTCTGCCGCGATGGTTTGCTGCATTTTGTTTTGCAAAGAAGCTAACTTTGCCTCATTTTGCCCTGTTTGTTGCGTAGAAAGATCGGCTTGCTTTTGGTTGGCGCGTTGGGTTTTCAGTGCAGCAAGCGCCTCTTTTTCACTTGTCAGCAGATTTTGCAGCTGTGACTGGTATTGACCTTTTAAATTGGCGAGATTTGCCGACTCAGTATTTTTGGCTTCGGCTTGATATTGCCCATAAAGATAACCGTAAGCATGGTCGGCTTTTAGCGGCTGATCAGTTCGGATGGCGTTTTGAGCTTCGCGAATCGCTGCTATTTTATCCTCACTGGCTTGCATACTGGTCCGTAACAATTGATCAATTTCTTTATTCTTGGCATTCGCCACATTTTGGGTCGCATTCACGGCTTCCGACTCCAGTTCGTAAACTCGCCGCTGATTGAGGTAATCGCGCACTTGTTGCTGATAGCCGAACTTATCGGCACTGGTAAAAAGATCATTATTGGCGGCAATGCTCCGATTGAGCGTGTCCAATTGGCCTTTTTGATCTTTTAAAGTGGCTAATTGCTGGGTCAATACCTTTAGTTGTGCAGGGTTGGCCACGTCGTGATACACCAGCAGCGTCTCGCCTTTTTTGACCCGCTTCCCTTCCTTCATATGATTCGTCACAATCCGATTCGCTGCTGTCCCCTGAATGGTCACGGCAGTTTTAACTGGGACAATTTCCGCCGCCGTTGTCACGGTCACTTCGCGTTTAGCAAAAATTAAAAAGAGCAACAGGCCTATAAACAGAATCGCTGTCGGCAAGATAATCATGGTTGAAAAATTATGGTAACGATGGTTATAAAACTCGGCGGTCTCTAGTTTCTTAAGATCAATCATCGCTAGCCTCCTTATTCACTCACCAACCGCGCATAATATCCCTGCCTTGCCAGCAGTTCGGCATGATTTCCCTGCTCAACAATTTCTCCATGATCCATCACCACGATCTGTTCGGTTTTAGCCGCGATGGTCAGTCGGTGGGCGACAAAAATAATCGTTCGATCCTTCATTGCCAACAGCCGATCCACAATCCGCCGCTCTGTGATGGTATCCAAACTGCTAGTCGACTCATCAAAAATCAGCACTTTGGCCGGCGACAACAACGCCCGCGCAATCGCCAAGCGTTGCTTCTGACCACCTGATAAAATGCTCCCGCTTTCTGTGAGCTTGGTCTGCCACATTTGCGGCAGATTCATAATATCCGTGGCAATCTCCGCAACGGCACATGCGTCTTCAAGTTGCGCCTGCGTCAAATCGGCACGACTGCCTAACGTTAAGTTTTCCATCACCGATCCGGAAAAAATAAACGGTTCTTGCGGCACATATTCGATATATTGCCGCAGCGTCGTGAGCGTCACATCATTGATCTGCGCGCCATTGAAGGTGATTTTTCCCTTGCCTGTTTCGACGGGGTAAAAGCCGACCAATAATTTGGCCAAAGTTGATTTACCTGACCCACTCATACCGACAATCGTGTATTTGGCGTTTGCGGGCACCTCAAGATGGATATGCTTTAAAATATCCTGACCAAACCCATATTTAAAGGAAACGTCATGCACGTTGATGGCACCATCAATCAGGCTGCGATCGGTCAGATGACGCTGTTCCTTAAACTCAGATTCAACCAAGTAAACCTCATTCAGCCGATTATTCGCCACCTTGGCCATTTGCAATTTTGGTTGCAAGTTGATGATACTTTCTAACGGATTGGTGAAGTATGACAGCAAGGCATTGAACGTCAGCATCTGCCCCAAGCTCATCTTGTTAGCCATCACCAGACTCGCCCCAATCCACAACACCACCACATTCAAGACAAGCTTCAGCAACCCTTTGATAGCTTGTTGAAGCTGGTCGGCTTTCGTGTAATTGAATGACTTCTTTAAATACGTGACAAATTCACGGTCAACCCGCTCATAACTGACTTTTTCGCCTGTCAGCGACTTAATGGTCTCAATACCGTTCAGATCTTCAATAATCGATGAGCTCAAAATGGCATTACTTTCCATTGTCTCTTGATTCAGCCGATTGAAAGGACGTTGAAACGCGAAAACAATCACCAAGTAACAAGGCACCGCAATTAAGGACACCAGGAACAACGTGGTATTTTGAATGCCCAGAACAATACCTAAAATAAGCACGATCCAAACATCAAGAAACAGGGTCATGATCGTATTCGCCAAGGCATCGATAATTTTATTGGCGTCCGAAAACCGCGACACAATCTCCCCTGTCCGGCGCGTTGCAAAAAAAGACATAGGTAATTCATACAGATGCCGGACGTAACCTAAAATAACGTCAATCGACAACCGCTGGCCTAAAACCGCCATCAAAAAGTTCTGACCATACGTCAAAACAGATTGAAGGATGTAAGCAAGAATCAGCCCAATGGCAATCATGCCCAAGGTTGTCCGCATAGCACTTGGAATGTAGGTATCAATGATCGATTGCAGAAAATACGACCCGGCAATACTAATCACCGTGATCAACAAAGCCGCAACAATAATATTGGCAATGATCACTTTTTGCCGCGCAAGCAAAGGCACGAAGGCAAACAAACTGCCTTTGTCCTCTTTGTGCGGTTGATATTGCGGTTCAGGCGCAATGAAAATAGCGACCCCCGACCACTCCTTGGCAAACTCATCTTTTGAAAGCCAGGTCATCGCGACTGAAGGGTCAGGATCACCGATTAAGATATGATCCTTCGTCGCCTTAAACACGACATAATAATGCAACAGCTCACCGCGCTTCAAAACATGCACCAAGATCGGATATGGCGCATCATCCAAATCAAACAACGTCATATCCGCCTTAACTGCCTTGGTTTCAAAATGAAGTTCCTGGGCGGCGCGGACAATGCCCAACGCCGTCGTTCCTTCTTGATCGGTCTTCGCCAGTTGCCGTAAATGTGCGAGTGAATAGTCGGACCCATGAAACTTCAGCAACATATTAAGCGCCGCAACGCCGCAATCACGCTCATCCACCTGAGGCGTGTAATGACGTTTGTAGTATGTTGCTTGGCCTAGTTTGAATTTGTATTTGAACATCCACGGCCTCCTCTTATTGGATTTCAGATTGTAAAACATGCAACGTCCACAGTTCGCGGGTTCAGATGTGACGAGTTTGCTCGGAGCTTAGTCATTTATCATAGATGTTAAGGTTAAGCATCTTAACTGCCATAAAAACAAATCTATGGTAATATGACTCTGCTGAGAATCAATGTCGTCTTAAAATAGAGAATTTAATATTAAATAAAAATCACAATTTACTTTTTATTTAATAAAACTGATTTATCCGTTGCTTCATTCATGCATCCTTGACGAAGATATCAGGCCCAAAATAGGTCTCTTTCTTGCACGCCTTAATGTTTTCCTCGAAAAAGACCAGCTATCCAACTTTTTAAATCCTCAAATGCCTGACTCGAGACACGATTGGTGCCTCCGTGCACTTGCGAAAGGCTGCAATCCGACATGATTGTCTCTTTCTGACTACTCTTTCGGTCGGTCATGTTAAGTTCCTCCTAGACATATTATTTTCATACCATCAGCCTAGCATGTATCACACTGCTGTTGTTAAACAAAAAATTAACGTCGTATTTTGGCCAATTAACGTCGTGTTATGACACGAATGCAAAGATAACTTGGCTTGTTCTCAAGAAAATGGGTGTTTTCAATATGGTCAGTCTTCCCAGTCATATATACTTTTTTATAAATTGGCCAACCTTTGTTTTTGGCATTGGGTTTCTTTCGTATATCTTCTTTTCCCGTATCCGTCCGCTTCACGTTGCCTTATGGTCAATCGCCGGAACGACGCTTTCGTTGTTTTTCTTAACTTATGGAGAAATCAGCTTTTGCTTAATTTATGCATGGTATATATCCAAAACGAACCAAAGTTCTGACAAATTCTGGGTCTTTATCTTTATGGAAGTTAATCTCATCATCATCACGATTCAAACCTGTGTCATAAGAATTTTCGCGGCGGCAGGTACGCAAAACCTGGCTTTAATTAGTGTGGTTATTACACTTATCCTCACTACAGCTTTAGCAGCGATTGTGATCTGGCTACTATTAAAAAAGCAAAAGCAGCTTGAACAGTTGCGAACGCTTATTAGAGAGCAAAACCATCTCCAGAAATCAGTTATTCTCTACACAGGTGCCACCTGCGTTTCGTTATACTGCTTTGAGGCAATATCTAATTTAGTTAATATAGGCATCATGCTAGATCTACTTATTCTTGGAATCTTTACGCTATCAGTGATCATCAACCTATATTCACTTTTCTTGATTCTGAAGTCGTTTAGCTACTACGTCGAACTCACCTGGATCAAGCGGGCCGAGGCCTCTCAGCGGGCGTATTACACCACCCTGAGCCAACAACAAAAAAACACGAACAAACTTCTACACGACTACAAAAATCTATTAGCATCGCTTCAACTGTCTCTGCAGCAATCATCTGCGGCCATTTCACCGGATACCCAAGCCATCCTTTCGCGGGCACAAGCATCGCTAAATCAAGCAGAATTAGGCAAAAGTTCCTTCACATCAATTAAAAGTGATCCTTTAAAAAGCTTGCTTTATTTAAAATGGGCTGAGTCAATGAACCACAATGTCATCATGAATGTCCAAACTGAGGGAGTCATTCACCCTCTAGAAAGTGCCCTTGGTTTTGCCATTATCAGAGCGCTTGGCATTTTGATCGACAATGCTCTAGAGGAAACGGTCAGAATTAAACATCATCGCTTCGACGTCACGTTAATTGCCTTAAAGCAAGGCCTAGAAGTCAGCGTCATGAACGATGTCGGTTCTGACTTCAATCTGACAGATCTTGAAAAGAAAGACTTTACGACTAAGGGCGACGGACATGGCAATGGCTTGTCCATCATCAATGAACTCATGCAACAAAACAAAAATATCCTTATCAGAAAATCGGTTATTAACCAACAGCTGAAAATCACTTTATTCATAGGAGATTCCTAATATGATCACTAATCGTACAACCTTGAAAATCTTCATTTTGGAAGACGATGCTGCCTTCCTTAGGTTCATCGAAAAAACGCTCAGAAACTACATTATGATTGAAGAATTGCATGCGGAAATTAAAATTGCCACCCAATCTGCTACAGAGCTGCTAAACGCCATTGATCTGCAGCAAATTAATGACAGCTTCTTTCTGCTGGACATTGATATTCCCGGATCCTCTATCAATGGCATTGATATTGCCAACATTGTCCGGAAACATTCCCTATATGCAGACATCATGTTCATTACCAGCCACACCGAACAAGCACTGGCCATTCTGTCCCAAAAGATTCTGCCTTTAGACTTAGTGGATAAAAGCGTGCCTGCAGAAGTTGAAACGCGGCTGCGTACCAATCTTGTTCAAGGGATAAAGCGATTACGGTCACGTCAACTCGAATCCCCACGGCTATTCAGCTACCAGATTGGAGCCAATCTCTTTTCACTTCCGCTAGACGACGTGCTGTATATTCAAACCGTGCTTGGCACACCTAGCACGCTCGAATTGCACGCTAAACATGAAACAACCACTTTCCCAGGGAACTTAAAAGAAGTTGCAAGTCGATATCCAACCTTATTTCGATGCCATCGAAGTTTCCTACTTAACCCCCTTCACGTTCATAAATTGAACGCTTCTGGTCGGTTCGTTTACATGGACAATCAGGATAAGCTTGACGTCAGTATTCGTAAAGTTTCGGCTTTACGCAGACTCATGGCAGCGGCTAATCGTTCACATGCTGAAGATAACAATCTGGCGGATGACGCTTAAAAAAACGCCCGTCACCCCCGCGGCAAGTACAAAAAAGGCCCAGAAATTCTTCCGTTTTCGAAGGAATTTCTGGGCCTTTAGAAAGCTTGTTAATTTGAGCTGACTTTTCGCTGATTCTCGGGCTATTGGTCGCTGATTCAAAGAACAGCTGAAAAAGCATATAAAGGAATACGACAGTCGTTCATTCACTTGCGATCCAATTATAGTTGCCTAATTGTTTGTACTCAAAGACAGCATCCCAAAGTGTTTTTTCTGCCTCACTGAAAGAAATACCGTCAGACAATTTGATAACCGGTGCTGTGTTAAAGAAATATTGAAGCTTGTTGTGGAATGCAAGACCATCGCATGTTTTCAACACTTCTAATTCTCGGCTAACAAACAGTGCTGTTTCAGAGTTTTTATGACAAATACTCAACTTAATGGATAGCTTCTCCATTGCAACAATTATCTCATCTTTAGATGGCATTTTTCTGCTCCCACCCGCGGTTGCGTGATTCTTCTGCCTTTATAAACACACTTTTAAATTTGGTCATTCCTCGTTGTTTCGTTGACGATCATACGCTTTTACAATTGTGAACATTTTTCTCAAAAAATCGTACGAATTGGATAGAATTGCAATGAGGATAATCGCATGCACCCGCCAACTCGCATCGTCAGACATGATCCATAGTAGTGTGAACAAACAAACCTGAACTATCCACATAGAAAGCGGCTGTCTAAGTCGTTTATGATCAAATGCGGTCATTTCTTTCATGTAAGTGAATTCACCTTCGATTTTCGCCAATAACTGCTCGTGCAACAGTGCGCACAAACCCAAAGAGAGTCCGAGATATTGACCGGAAAGGAAATCCTAACAGCTCTTGCTTCTGCAGTGCCAGAGCCACATTTTCCTAAACGGTTATCATCCCGTCTCTCTGAAGAGCACATTTATCACGAACTTGTTACGGCCTTTGCCAGCCTTGTTTAAACCCATCAATCAGCTGGTCAGCATGATTAAATGCATCTGTTGCTAGAATGCCTAGAATCGTTGCCACCGGAATCGCGAACGGTAAAAAGCCACCTGTAATCTGGCAAAGTTCAGAATCTTTTAAGTTGGTCATGACGATCATCCTTTCTTTTGACTCATCCTATGGCAGGTTTTCTTTTCGTTTGAGCTCGTTGAGAACATCGATGCTAAGGCTCATTGCAGGTGCCACAAAACCACCTTGAGCCCAGCTTCGAGCGATCGCGCCAAGTCCCATGCCAATGTAAGTCCAAAAATTATCAGTGCCGCCACCACTGATCCGTTCCAAGCGGCTATCATCCAACGTCACGAATTGTTGCATGGCGTTTCCTCCATTTCTTCGACTTGTTCACAGCCGATATATTTAAACTTTTCGGGTGCTGGCTTCCCTAAACACAATATACGATAGGTTTGAGTTCATCTGATCAATTAATTTTAAACGTCGGTATTTTTGAACTTTTCGTAGTGGTTTTAACCAAAGACGACAAAATTCAACGAAAAAAGCCGATTTTGCTACGTTAATTTTTGAACCCATTAGCTTCAGTCGTTCCCGGAGAACTTAAAAAAGCAGCAATTAATTTCAGCAAGTCCCTTTACCCGTTACTGAAATTAATTGCTGCTTTCGTAAATATGTTGTTGATATCATGTGTGCCGCGTCATGGCACTTCAAAAATTGATGAAAAAAACGAGGTTGCTGGAAAAGTAGTCTTTCTTCAGCTAGGTGTTATAAAAGAATCCGGAAAAATCTGATTCTGTGTCAGATCTTTCCGGATTTTTGTCATTTAAGGGGACTTTTACCCCTTACTTTTTTTCCATTAGTTTTATGATTCGCTCCATATTGGCATAAAAGAGCGTTATGGCCCCTTGGAGCGTCATGGCTTCGATGTTATTCGACCAGCTTTGCCGATAGCCATGTTTGGTTTTGAGTTTGGCATTCTTTGCTTCAATTCGATACCGCAACTTGGCGGTCTCTTGAAAGACTTGAGTTGCGTGGAAGACCAGCCGCTCTTGATTCTCTTGGGATTTAATCGAAACACTGTAAGTTTTTGTTTTTGTGCCGGGCTTATAACAGCCTTGGCGTTGCGGACATACTTGACAGTTGTTCACATCGAAAAAGTAGGTCCGTACCTGATTAGCGCCTTGGTTTTTCTTCCCTGTTCGTCCAACCCGTGTCGCCATAAAACCGGCGGGACAAACGAACATGCCCGCGTCTTTATTGAAATCCCACGTCTGCTCTGGTGTTCTGGTGCCATTGAAATGATCGGATGAAGCTTTGAATATAAAAAGAAGCTTCCCGGTTGGGAGAAGCTTCTTTAATCTCTAACTTGTCATCCATTGTAACCGAAGTAACCGCCAATACCGGCGCCAAGCGCCATTCCACCGATCATTCCCCAAGGACCGAGATTCTTACCGAACCTAGCTCCGGTCGCTGCTCCATTTAGAGCTCCGTTTACTGCATTACCCCAAGCGTTGCCACCAGACACAACGCTCAATTCGTCTTCCGTAACAGTGTTAAAACGATTGGAAACAGTGTTCATAAATAAAACCTCCTGATTTAAAATCCGCCAGTAAATCCAGTTACAGCCGTCCATAGGATGGGACCGTAATGAGCACCTAGGAAAGCGCCAGCAGGGCCACCTACGACGGCACCTAACGCGGCACCACCAGCAGCAGCGCCTGCAACACCAGAAACATTCTGCTGCCATGTATTACGTCCACCTACAACGTCAGTAAGTTCGGAATCCATGATTGTAGGGAATTTATTTGCTATAATAATCAAAATCACACCTCCTAGTGAGAGTAGAACGAGAGGAAAACTGAATGAGAACTATAATGAATTATGTAACTATTGCGATTTCCTTGGCAGGGTTCATCCTTGCAATGACATATTCAGTCAAAACGTATAAGGACAAAAAGCATGCTGGCATTTATATCAACTTTTTGCTTATATTTTCCGGTCTAATTGCAGCCATCAATTTCGATGCTAACAACACTGTTAGCATCGGTGGAATTGGTCTCACCCTGTCTGTTGCATGCGTGTTACTCTGCATGCACACACTTTACAAAAGCAATAGTTAACCTGAATAATTCATACAACTACAAACAGACGGCGCAACTTCATGCCAGTCATGAAGTTGCGCCGTCTGTGTTTTTCACCCACTGAGTGTGGTCTCGTGGTATTGTAGATTCGACTAGAAATAAACAAACGGGAGACCTAAAACAATGTATACTCTATCTGCTGTACAACTTCAATGCAATCCTAATATTCAACTCACTTGTGATGGCGGTCAACTCACCAATGATGGCGGCTTGTCCCTGCTGATCGATTTTTGCCATCGACTTCATCTCGACCAACTATTGCGCCAAACGGTTCATTTTGTCGATCAACGCAAGTGCTTCACTGCCAGTTACGCCGATATTTGTTTTCAAAAAATCTTGCTTAGCATGGCCGGTTATCATCACAATGTTCATGCCAATGATTTTCAACGTGATCCGGCACTGACAGCGATCCTGGGTGAACAAAGCCTTGTCTCGCAACCATCAATTTCTCGTTTTTTGCCATGATCACACCGGAAAATCTCGATGAGTTGCGCGAGATGGTTGCGCTTTTTCAACTTTATGTGGGAAATTTTAATTCTGCGAATAATTCAGGGTGAATTCACTTTCGATTCCGTCAATAATCACTCCTGCGACAGTGCCAAAAAGCAAAGATAGACGAAGAGATCACCGGAAAGAAATCTACAGCTCCTGCTTCTGCTGTGCCAGAATCATTGTTTTCTAAACGGTTTATACCACCGTCTATAAAATAACGTCTATCACGAACTTGTTACGGTCTCTCCCAGCTCTTTTTAGCACCGTCAATCAGCTGGTCAGCGTGATTCCACGCATCTGCTGCCAAAAAGCCCAAAATGGTTGTTACCGGAATCGCGAACGGTAAGAAGCCACCGGTAATCTGGCAAAGTTCCAAATCTTTCAAGTTGGTCATGATGCTCATCCTTTCTTTTGACTGGACCTATGGCAAATTCTTTTTACGTTTGATTTCGTTGAGAACATCAATGCTAAGGCTCATTGCGGGTGAGACAAAACCGCCTTGAGCAAAGCTTCGTGCAATCGCACCGATTCCCATACCAATGTAGGTCCACAAATTATCTGTGCTGCCGCCACTGATCTGTTCCAAATGGCGGTCATCCAGCGTCACAAATTGGTTCATAGCGCTTCCTCCATCTTCTTCGACTGATCTACAGCCGATATATTTTTAAACTTTTCGGGTGCTAGCTCCCTAAACACAATATGCGATAGGTTCGAGTGCCCGTGGCCAATTAAATTTAAACGTCGGTAATTTCGAGTTTTTCGCAATGCTTTTACCGAAAAAGGCCAAAATCCAACGAAAAAAGCCGATTTTGCGACGTTTATTTTTGAGCTCATTAGCTTCAATCGTCCCTGGAGCATTTGAAATAGCGGCAATTAATTTCAGCAAGTCCTTTACGGGTTGCTGGACTTAATTGCCGCTTTTGTAAATGTCTTGTTGATATAATGTGCGCTGGGACAAAGAAATTTAAATGTTAAGGAAAAATACGACTGTGTTGACAACTATGTGGGCAACAATCGATGCGCTGACATCTGCCTCACCGCGATTACAGAAAGTGAAAATTAACGCCATTAAAAAATACAGAATGATGAGTGAGGAAAGATATCCGTGTAGCAGGGAAAAGCCAAGTGACGAAATGATGAGTCCTAAACTTGATCCGTTAAAAATTCTTTTGTTCAAAATGCCTCTAAACAAAACTTCTTCCCAAACCGGTCCACAAACACATGCGTATAGCGGAATAAACGGTACCATGTTGGGGCTCAATTGCGAACCTTGGATATTTGGAAACAGTTCAGAAAAGACCACCTCTAGGATTAAGACGAATACACCGCCAAGCAAACCGACGAATATTTTCGAGGGAGAAGGGCTTAAATAAGACGCTGCAGCGAGATACTTATATGAAACGAACATATAAAAGAAAGTGAGCACATACCAAATAACCAAAAAAGTCTGATTATTCGGACGAATAAATCCAATGAACCATAGCGCTACTTGCGGCAAAACTAGCCCAAACCATATTGGAAATTTTAAATTGCATACTCCGCCATGAGAATCTATCCTTGGGTTCAACGACACTTCCCCTTCCATAAAAAAGGCGCTCACATGTCGGCAGCCGGCATTGCGAACGCTTTTGTAACTAAATGCTTTCAAATTAGCTCTTCATTTTTCATCTTTGTATTTCACTTTTTCTCGGTTTTAAAAATACTGTGATATAAAAATGAAGTCCAAGTAGGATGAATCCAGCAATCAAACCAAAAGTTCCTAGGTATTTAAAAAGATAAAACGGCACAATAAACATCGGAACCGCTAGTATTCGCGGAATCCCCACAGAAATGAATCTTCGCATCGAGAACAGTGCGAATGCAAAAAGCGACAGTCCGATCAGGAGCGATAACGGAGCGTATAGTACGCCAATGGTATTGGCAACTAGCGCACAGACAAAATAAAACAAAAATTCTGTCACAGTGACCTGTAGAAAGGCACGCTTGCCGATCGATAATCGTAAGTTCGCAAACGACCACATGCCACGCCAGTTCTTTAAATATCCGTTCAAGATTTCCATAAAAAATTCCCCAATCTAGCATTCCTTCAGCAAAATATTACCGGTCCGTGACTGAGCTTGGCAATTCGGATGCTAACTCTCCTGCAAAATTGGATGAACAATTGGCAACCCGTATCTTTTCCCTGGCAAACGGACTGGTTCTATCAAGGCCTTATTCCAGAGTAGATCGTCAAATTTCGTGAACGCATTGCCACCCACAACTTTCTCGAGTGTATGCTGTGTTAGCGCATGAAATTGTTCACTGTTCAGTTTAGTCATTTAAATCACCTTCCTCAAAATTGGAGATGTTGAAGACTAAAGGGCATTTTAACGTAATGACCTTAGTTAGTGTCTCTTAGCCATCCCAATTGTCACTTTCTATCCACTTTTATCTTCATCGTTGAATGTCATCGGTCGACCATCATTCGCATACGACTTATCTCTTCAATCTATTAATCAGATTCGTCCCAGCTATAAGGATGAACAGAACGAGTAAGAGCCAATAGTAACGATCGATCAATGAAATTCGCGGCAATACTTTTAAATCACTTAGTATTAACCAGATAGTCGCGGATAAAAAAACGGCCCACCCTAGAATGATGCTGACTATTCTTATCTTCATGGGCATTCTCCGTTATTTACGGTTAGCAATGTCCTTGCCTATGGTGTATCCCAGCGCAAAAAGTGCAACAGCTAAGGCTGGTCCAATCCCTCCAACGACAGTTTTCATGTCTTTGTCTGTGAGGTCTTGAAATTTATCACTGACACCTAAAGTGTTTAAATTACTGCTTTTCATTAAAATTCTGCCTCCTAATGTTTATTAATTAGGTACCCTGTTCCGATTCCTGCTGCAAGGGCACCGGCACCCCATGCCATTCCTTTAGTAATAGCAACCCCCGCAATAACAATTGGAAACAGGCCACCCCCAACATTTGCCAGCTCATCTTTTGAAAGATCATTAAACCGATTTAATGATAAATCCTTTATATCCATAAAAACCTCCAAGTTTAAATTCATCCACTACAACAACGTCTTTTAAAATCAAACCAATAGGTGCTAGCTACCTTACACACAATATACATGCTGAAGAGTATTTTTAGGTTTTTAAATTTTAAACGTTCAAAATTGCCGTTTTTTCGTTACTTTCTTTTTAAAAAGTGCAAAAAAGCGACGAAAAAATCAGTTTTCACTGCGTTTACTTTATGACCATGCTAGTTGCCTGAAATTTTCAAACCTAGTCCATCTTCACAAGACATAGCTGCCGTAAAAGCCTAGAGCGAATAAAATCTATGTTTGGCTGTTTGCTTCAATCGTCCAAAAGTTGCCATACTAATCGAAATTCCTGCCCGGTCAGTCTCCCTCATTAGTTCTAAACCGATCCCTAATCATTCCAATCCTTATTGGGGATGGGCTTTCTTTGACAGTTATGTGTTACGTCGACTGCGCGTATCTATACACTTTAATAAATAATCCCATATATTTAATTAACATTGTCTTGTGGTTAGATTCACTATACAGGCATGTTCATTCTTCCTTGGTGTGCTATTATACCCGTTGAGGAGCGACTGGCAGATTAAAGCCATGCATTATAATTATATTTGTGAACAGCAACGTTAGAAAAGCCACTTTAAAGGTTTTAAGATGCTGTTTTTATATTTGAACTGCAGTCGGTGTTGATAAATAATTCAGCAGTACATTTTGTCGGTTTACTTATGAGAAGGAATGAAATAAGCTACCAGCCACAGTGGCCGCGGGAGGATCACATATGTCGAATCAAAACCTACTTCATGTTTACATTCTCGAGGATGACCCGGATTATCTCGCTTTTCTCTGTAATACGGTAAGACGTCATATTTCATTTGAGGAATGGCCTGCAAAAATTGAGACTGCAACCACATCACCAGACGCGTTAATTTCAAATATTGATCAGCAAACTGTGAACGATAGCATTTTCTTTCTCGGCTTTGGCTTTACAAATTCATCCAAAGATGGTGTTGATGTCGCACTTGCGATTAGGAAAAGATCATTATACGCAGATATCATCTTCATTACTGGTCACATTGAGAAAGCATTAACGATTCTGTCTCACAAGATTGCCCCATTGGATCTGATCACAAAAGACAGTTCGGCAGCCGTAGACTCTCTCGTTCAAGATGACATTGCCTACTCTCTTCAACGTCTTAGAGCGCGAAAGCTAATATCTCCAAGATTATTTAGCTATAGGAAAGGCTCAAAAATAATTTCGTTCTCGCTGAATGAAATCATCTATATACAAACGATCTCAGGAAAGACTCGAGCATTAGAACTTCACTTAGAGAGTGAAACAATCCACTTCTCGGGCAGCCTTAAAGATTTAACACTGAAATATCCTACTTTGTTTCGTTGTCACAAAAGTATTCTCCTCAACCCTTTACACGTCGTCAGTCTAAATACTTCAGAGCGATTTGCCTACATGGATAATCATGAGAGACTTGAAGTTAGTTTCCGCAAAATGGTGACACTGCGCCAGATTTTGCGGTAATCTATGGCATCTTCTGGCTAATCGATAGATGTTACTTCGTCAGTATTATCGCATTTTTAGACTTTTTCGCGATTGTCTGTTTGTAAAACAACGACAGTCTAAGCACATTAATTCACTCGCATGAAACAACTAATTGCAGCAACAAGACGCGAAAAGTACCACAGTCAATGAATTTCTTCGACTGTGGTACGCCACTGATTGGCCCGATACCATCCTAAAACTAACAGGCTAGTATTAGTCCTCTATTTTCCTTAGTCGCCGATAAGTGATCATCTCGGCACAAATAACCAGCAGCATCCCACTGATCAATAAAAAGCTTTTTGTTGATAGAATCTGATTAACACCGCTCAGCTTAGCGAGGGAGACAAATCCGATCAATAAAAGTAAATTCAAAGGCAAGAGTACCCGATATTTTTGGGGGATCATCTCATTTTGTATAACTCATTGACGGCTTCTTTAAATGACGAATATCCATCGTTTAATTCACTGAGCTATACGTTCACCACCTTTCTGTGTCTTCATAATACCGTGAAAACAGAGCGATGAATCAGAAAGATTTAAACGTATGATTTTAACCAATTAACGTCAAATCGAGGCCAAAATAAGCTTTGATTCTTGCAAATCTTTCCTAATAAGAAACATTTTTCCCGTGGATCATCTAATAAAGACCACTCGTTTCAAATCTCAGGTAAAGCTCGAAGGAACATGTTGTGTTGACGGCTTAACCTTATTTCTGACTCAAAAATTTGTAGAGATGCTCATTCACAACTTTATTCCGCTGATGCAACTGACTATGCTGCGCCCGATGTCGGATTTCATGTTCCGTGTATTCTCTGACCTGATCAGCCACAAGGTATCTTAGTGACTTGGCCGAGCCAATTGGTACTCGGCCATCGGAGCCGTCCCCAAGATTGCCAAAGAGATTGAGCACCTTGGCTGTTTCTGGGAAAAACTGGCGGTTGCGGTAAAAATCGGCGTACTGCTTCGACATCTTTTGAAGCTGCCCCTTCGAATTTTTGGTGACTGTCTTACCACTATTGGCTCCCATTCCCGGAATGGCATTAAACGGGCCACCAACGGCCGCGAATCTTTTCAATTTCGGCATACCCGTCTTATTCGCTTGCGTTGCCCAGTATGTCCATGCCAATGAACCGGCAGAATGGCCAACCGCGTTAAACTGCCTGACACCATAACGAGACTTCAGTTGTTTGAGAATTTTGCCTAGTGCAAAGGCATCTTCCGGATTGCCACTCTCAAAAACAACCGCAATTAACGGATGCTTCACGTTTGGCCGCCATTTTCCCTTGACCGCCAGCCGGCCATCTCTCTTAATCAGATAATAAAGCACTTCCTGATAGCCGGCGTACTGACTAAGCCCGTCAATCATCCCTTTTTCCGAGGCATAGCTGCCGCCAAAACCATGGACAAATAAAGTCGGCACTTGATTGGTCTTACCTGTTTGACCTTGCGCGACTGAAGATTGGCGATTTATTTGAAGTCCAAACCAACCAGCCGTCATCATGAAAAGAACCAGTGCTATTTTAGCGAAAAATCTCATGGTGGTACTCCTTGTCTTTTAGGCAATGGGGTTAACTACTTGGACTACCATTGTAACATGCCAAGTTTTTTCTTCTAACTGTTTTGCCTCGTTCGCTGATAAGGCACTATCTTTCCTGAAACCCGATTTCTAAGCGGTTCAGCAGATCCCCTCTAAACGGCCTTCACTGAAAAGCAGATTCACCCTCCTCAATTCCTAAATTTGCCATAAGATCGAAAAAGCCACTTTGTTCAAGTCCAACGCTTATGCGTCAGACTTGAACAAAGCAGCTCCTTATAATGAACTGTTTCAACTAAGGTCGCTCTTGATCCTTAGCCAGATCAGCGAGGCTGGTATTTTTCAACACCTTCAGCATCGCTTCTTCGGCTTGGTTCAATACCTGTGAGCTAGCATCAAGCCAGTGCTCGACCCTTGTTCCATTGACAAAAGCACTTGGATCCACTGCTTGATGAATTTTAAATAGTGGGGTTGTGCCTTCAATGGCGATCAAGATGTCGTAGATGGTAATCGCGTCAGCAGGTTTGGCTAATCGTAGTCCACCATTGAGACCGGTTTTGGAGCTCAAGATGCCATTCTTTTTAAGTGTTGCCGATATTTTCTTAATGCTGGGCACCGGGATATTCAACATTTCGGAAATCTTTTGGATCGACAAATATTCGTCACGTTGATCTTGTGACTTCGCATCGACATAAGCAGCAATGTCGAGCGCTTGCGAAAATGCAACGGAAAAGGCCATCGAATATACCCTCCAATTAATCGATTAAGTATATTCCATTATACCAATTATCTGATCAAGCGCTGCGCTTTTCTGCGGGAATGATCAAAGTCAGCACGAGGACAATGCCGACAAGGGTCATCCCGACGCCGATTAACATGGCCTGACCAAAGACATCGGCGATATTCGTCAGACTTCCGGTCGTTGCCGCAAAAACAGCCAATCCCAAAGCACCGCCGAATTGACGCGCTGTGTTGTAGACGCCTGATGCGGCACCTGATATCTGCGGCCGAATTCTAGCTAAGCCTGAGGTGGCTAATGTCGCGAAAGCCAGCGCAAATCCAACAGCAAATCCCAGTGTTCCGAGCAACAGTAACCAATAATTGGTAAAGCGTGAGACAACTACGAGTTCTGCCAGAGAAAGTGAAACAACCACGAATCCGAAAAGCATGACACTCGAATTATGCCAGCGATCGACGAATGTTCGGGCTCGAACTGCCACAATGAACAGTAAGATTGCCATTGGCACCATACCAAGTGCTGTCATGAACGGTGTCAGTCCAAGCGCTTTTTGCATAAACTGCGGCGTATAGAACCAAAAGCCGATCGCCGCGGCACTAAATAATAGTGAGCTGACGTAAGATGCCATCCGTTCCTTATCCGCAAAAATCTCCAATGGCATTGTCGGATGAGCAACGCGTCCTTGACTGATAATAAATGCGCCCCATAACACCAATGAAATCAACAATGTCACTACTGGCCAAGGACTGCCATCAAGGCCATATGAAATCGAGGTCATCGCCAAAACCGACAAAATCGTGCCAATCCAGTCAATCTTCCCGGTTTGGCGCTTAGCACTAGGTAAATACCGCGCTGCAACAATCACCATCAGCAACGCAATCGGTCCATTAATGTAAAAACCGACCCGCCATGACGCAAAAGTGGCAAAAAAACCACCGATCACCAAACCGACTGCTGCGCCAGCGCCAATAACAGACGCATAATAGCCAATTGCCCGCTGGCGGGCTTTTCCTTGAAAGGTATCGGTCAAGAGCGCGAGACAATTCGGAGCAAGTATTGCGGCACCAATCCCCTGAATCGCGCGAAAACCGATCATAATCGGCGCATTGGTTGCCGCTCCGACAACAAGACTACCGATGCCAAAAATGATTAAGCTTGCAATAAAAAGCGGCTTACGTCCATAAATATCGCCTAATTTCCCGCCTACAAGCATGAAACCTGCATAAGTCAAGGCATATGCAACCTGCACCCATGACAAGGCATTGGCATTCAACTGTAACTGCGCCGCCATCTTAACCGTTCCTGTATAAACAATCGAGGTATCAAGCACCCCAAGAAAAGCACCGATCAGTGCCAGTCCTAAAATGATACGCTGTGTGATCGACATGGCGTTAGTTTTGATCGGCTTGGATTCTGTCAAGTCCGTATCTTCAAGTGATTCATCAGCTACCAGCCTATCTGCAGCCGCAACTTCTTTGTCTTCTGTTTTAGTCATATGCAATTCTCCCTTCCTTGGTTCAATTAGTATATTCCGTGTATACTAATATTGCAAATTTTTTTGTATGAAAATAGCCGCGGACTGCTCCACGGCCAGTTGTAGCAATGATTTATTTAGGTAAGATTGTCATTTTCGATGATTCTCCAGTCAGCTTACCCTGGAGCTCACACCAGTATTAATGGCCACCCCAAACAATCGGCATGGCACCTAATCCCGCTGCCAGCGCCTGTTTTCGATAACGGGCGGCATCAACCTCGCTTATGGCGACATCTTTCTTAATGAAGTTGAAAATGTCCACCAGCCCTTTTGGCATCGTATGATGAATGAGATAATACTTTGAAATATCGTGGGACAACTGGGTCACCGCAGTCACATAAGCTTTGTCATCATCGCCTTCATCAAGTTTCTTGGCATTGATTTTGATTAGCGCCTGTAAATCTGCCTGTGCTTTGATCGTTGGACTCGAATAAGCCTTGCTTAACAAGTCTAATAAGGTTTCACGTTTGTCTGGCATCTTGCACTTCCTTACGAAAATTGGCTTGCGTAGTTTCACTTTTCTGAAATCTTGTATGCTTTTCAAGTACTCATAGGATGCGCCGAGAGCTTAATGATTGCAAGTACAAACTTCCCCCATAAGCAGGGGCGAGTATTAACTTTTTAAACGCGGCAAAACCTCCTTTTTTCGTCGTTATTTACCATTTTAAAGACCTCAGACGACGAAAATTGCCAAATTACCTACGTTAAAATTTTTTGATTACCGAAATCATGCTGTCATCGTATACTGTGTGTAAAGAAGTCTGGAGGAACTTTAAAATGATCATAACCGCAGATATGGTACTAAGAGTGATTACATGGATCAGCGCCATTGCCCTGGTGCTGTATATCGTTGCTGCCGCCTTTAAATGGCTGCCTTCATCTGATATTATCGTCCCGATGCTATTGTTATCGACCCTGATTTCGTATTTTGCCTCATCAATCGATGAAGAATGAAAAAATCAGCACACAGTTACTTAACGTTTAAGAATTGATGCACGGCTGCAAACGTCCTCTTTGCTAAGAGATTCCAACGAACCAAAAAGTCCGACAAGATTTTGACACTTCGTCAAATTTTGTCGGACTTTTTAACGAGCCACATAAAATTAAAATACTTCCGTTGCGTGCCTTAACACGCTGGCTGATGTCTACGGCAAATCATTGCCTGCCGCAAAGTAAATGTTGTACCACTCCTGCCGCGTCAGCGTGATGTCCGCGCCGGCTGCACTTTCCTTAATGTGCTCAGGATTCATGGAACCGAGGATAACCTGGACACCAACCGGATGGCGCAAGAGCCAGGCAACGGCGATGGCATTTTTATTGGTGTGGTAGTGGTCAGCGACTTTTTGCAGTTCATCGTTCAGATCCTTGAACTTCGGACTGTCGATGAAGGTGCCCTCAAACATTCCGTATTGGAACGGTGACCATGCTTGCAAGGTCATCTGTTTACGCTGGAGATAAGGCAACAGACTGCCATCATGGTCGATGGACCGGTCGTCTTCCATGTTTGTGTGCATGCCTGCATTGACCATACCAGTATGGGCGACCGAGAATTGCACTTGATCGATTAATAGATGCTGGTGAATGCCGCTTTGGAGCAAGGCAATTTGCTCGGGATTAAAGTTTGAAACGCCGAAATGACGAACTTTGCCGCTTTGCTGCAACTCGTCAAATGCTGCCGCAACATCGTCCACTTCCATTAACGGATCCGGCCGGTGCAACAACACTGAATCGAGATAGTCGATTTGCAGGCGCTCTAAGATCTTATCAACTGCGCCCAGCAAGTGTTCCTTTGAAAAGTCATAGCGTCGGCCAAAGACAAGACTGCCATGTGAACGGTCTGGGTCAACCACGATACCGATCTTCGACTGAATATAGAGTTGATCGCGGTTAACGCCGGATTGCTTCAAGGCTTCACCGAAAACTTCTTCCGACTTGCCTTGACCATAAATATCCGCGGAATCAATAAAGTTGATGCCGTCATTGTACGCACTGTCTAAAACGATCGCAGCTTTTTCTGGCGAAAGTACATTCATGCGCATGATGCCCAGTGCCACGCTTGAAGCCTGCCAGTTAGAACCGCCTAATCGCACTTGTTTCATGTCTTGAAAACCCCTTTCAATGCAAACTTAACCATTGTGATATCATCCATCACAACCGTAACCGTCTCTAGTTTAGCCCCTAAAGTCCACTTGAGGTCAAGCCATTATTAGAATTTCAATATAACGACTTGTCATCATCTTTTTCGCGCGGTAATTTAAACGTATAGCCACTTATTTTTTATCAGCAAAAGTTCCTTATTAGGAGGTTAATTTCATGACTGTTAAAGATAAAGTCGTTGTTATTACCGGTGCATCTAGCGGTATTGGTGCCGCGACCACCCAAGTATTGGCGCAAGCCGGTGCCAAATTGGTGATTGGGGCACGGCGCACGGAGCGGCTCGCCGAATTAGCTAAGCCTTTTGGCGATCAGGTTCGTTATCAAGCAACCGATGTCACCGATCAGCAACAAGTTAAAGCCTTAGTTGATTTGGCCATCAACACCTTCGGCCACGTTGATGTGCTGTATAACAACGCCGGCCTCATGCCGCTGTCGGAACTTTCTGAGTTGAAGGTCAACGAATGGGAGCGGATGATCGACGTCAATATCAAAGGCGTCCTTTACGGAATCGCCGCCGTCTTGCCACATATGA
>NZ_BACQ01000055.1 GCF_000260435.1 Lacticaseibacillus zeae DSM 20178 = KCTC 3804
GAGCCCAAAAAATGGACTAAATAGCTCCAGTTAGCTACTTAGTCCATTGGATTTAATTTGTTTTTTAACTATCCTTAACTTGTCCTTTGGGACTGGTTTGCGGTATAATTAACCTACAAATTAAGAACAATGTTCAGTCGATTTTAACTTGCAGGTCTAAATCGACTGAATCTAAGTAGCTGTTGTGTAGCTACTTGCTAAACCAAAAATCCCTGATTCCTCGTGAATCGGGGATTTTTCTGTTTAGCTTGATCTCTTTATTCGGTTGTTAAATTAATCTTAGTCTAGCATAGCGCTTACCTAGCGGCAACTTTATTTGGTCTTGTATATTTTGCCAGCTTTTGGTTGAAACCAGTAGGCGATAGAAGATACCAGTAAATATTCAAATAATATAAAAACACTAAAATGCTTGGCTGTATTAATATCAAAAGCACTAAACACGAGGAGCATAAGTAACCCGCAAAAATACGTGATAAACAGAGACATTATCTGTAAAATTCTTACGACAATACGACGGTTACCGCTGATTCTTTCAAATAATAGCTGTAACCAATACTGCATTGGAAATAACCACTGTCGAATAAAAAAGCGGTCATCTACCAGGTGATTTTTTGCAATTCCAATGGCTGGGATTATCCAAAAGACAATAAGGCTGGTAAACAAAAATATAACACTTATTGGAATTCCCATAACAAGGCCCTCTTTCTAAATATCATTGTCTGAAAAGGCATTAAATCCTCCTTGCAAGCGTTCTTTGGAATTAGATGGTGATTCTGTGCTATTTTTAGGTGCTTCTGGAGCTTTTATTTCATCTTTAACATAAGGATCACCTTGAGCCTTTAACCGTTCAATTTCGTGAATTAAAGCGGTTTTAACAAGGGTGGTTTTAGGAATTAATGATTTATCAAAGTAATCAAGGATTTCTTTGTCGACAATTTTCTCGGGATTTAGTCGGACGTTCAAGGTTTTAACTTTTCCCATGATTACTTGCTCCCTTCGTTTTGAGCTTGTTGACTTAATCCGTACTTATAAAATCCGTTAACATTAGCAACTTCTGTATTTTTAACAATAACTGCGTTAGTGAAAGTAGTATTCAAGATTTTTTGGTTAAGCAAATTGGCTCCACCACCGGTAAAGAACAAAGTATCAATACTATTAAGGTTCTTTAACGTTGAAGTTACATTAGCAACTAAGCGCCGGGTAAACCGGTCAATTTCCTTGCAAACCAAATCAGTAATATCATCTTGACGATTTTTAGAAAAGCGATAACTCCAATGATGTTGCTGGTTGCCTTGCCGTAAATCTTTTTCTAATTGATAAAGGCTAGTATCACCATTAATCCCGTTGGCAATGGCTTCATATAGATCATTTACACCCGTGTTAAATTGATGGCGGTTTTTGCCACTTAGCTCAAAGTTTAAAATCGTATCAATTAAAATTGTGCCACCACCTACATCAACAATTCCAACTTTTTCGTCTAGTAAATCTTTGATACTTTTACAAAAAATAGTGAAGAAGCTGCTGATAACTTAATTGATGATAAATTTGAGGGAAAACTTGAAAAGCTAGCGTTAGACATGCCAGCTTTTATAACTAGTTTTACAGAACTAGATATAAACTCCTTTGACAAAAACGGTTTTGTAAAGGAAGAAATATCATGCTCATTAATAAAATGCGAAGAAAAATTAGGCAAGAATCGTGACTTTATTTTTATTCCTTATCAAAATATGATTCACTTATTGAATGTAATTAAGGAGTGCCAAGCAGGTAAGCGAGAAGGTATCCTAAAAGAAACAACAATATTTGCTCGAAAAGTTTGGTATATCACGGATTACGTAAATAGAATGGACAAACTTGAAAAAGACTATTTTGAAGGTAAAAAGTCTGTGGAGCAAGTTGGCCGAGGCATGCTAGGAACGAAGTCAATGAAGTACTCAATACAAAACGAATTCAGATTGGGCATTGTGTTTCCATACAAAAAATCAAATTATGGTAATGAAGCTGGTACAAACTTAGGCATACAACCTTCTTTTTGCTTTGCGACACAATACTTCAAAAAAGAGGAACTAAGGTCATTGAATATAGAAAAGCTGAATTAATAGTACTAAACCGAAAATAGCCACTAGGGTATACCCTAGTGGCCTTTTTTGGCTTAGTGCTATACTGGTGATTATAAATGTTCATTAGAACTGTCCAAAAGGAAGTGTTGACAATGGCTAAAATAGGTTATGCTCGCGTGAGCTCTAAAGAGCAGCATTTAGATCGGCAATTAGTTGCCTTAAAAGGCGTTGACAAACTATTCACGGATAAACTAAGTGGAGCTAATACTAATCGGCCAGAACTGCAAAAACTTCTGGCTTATATTCGCGATGGTGATATTGTCATAGTCACTGAACTAGACCGTTTAGGCAGAAATAATCAGGACCTAACTCAGATTATGAACACCATTCAAAATAAAGGCGCCACCCTAGATGTGTTAAATTTGCCGTCCATGACAGGGATTGCTGATCCTAACTTGCGTCAACTAATGACTAACCTCATCATTGAACTGTATAAATATCAGGCGGAAAGCGAACGTAAGCGGATCATCGAACGTCAGCAACAAGGAATTGCCCTAGCAAAACAGCAAGGTAAATATCACGGGCGCAAACCCCAATACACCCAAGACGATCCCCGCTTGCAACATGCTTTTAAGCTTTATCGAGCTGGCATGAGTGACATTGATGTGTCCCGAAATACTGGGATTAAGCGGACAACCTTTATTCGGTATCGAAAGAAATTCAAGATTAAACGAAAATGACATGCAAAGCGGTACTTTTTGTAATGCAACTTAATTTAGTTGCATTTTTTGTGATTCTGTTTATTTACAAATAGCATGTAATGTGGTATATTGTATATACACAATATAATGCAAATAAAGGAGAATGCTTTATGGATATTTTTAGCTTAGATTTAGGAAACAAACAGACCAAATTAAAAAGTAGCAAAGCTGAATATGTACTGCCTTCAAGATATTTAAACCAAGCAGACATGCCGATGTCAGTTGGCAATTCTACAATGAATAATGACCTACACACTTATTCAGTCCCTTTTAGCGACGATAAGTACGTATGGGGTCGAGATATTGACGGACTTCACCTTGACGAATATTTAGCGGATACAATCATGTATGGTGCTCGATACGATAGTGAAGCATTTAAATTACTAGCCAATTTTGCGCTGGGATTACTAGCAAGTGATTTCAAAGCGGCTAAAGATCAAGTTTTAGAAGTAGTCGTCACTGCTGGACTTCCAACTGGAGATTATGCTGACCAAGGACAATTAAAAGCTTTATTAAAAGTCTTAGAGGGCCAACACCAAGTTACTATTGACGATAAAATCGTGACGGTAAGAGTTCGTAAAGTTTATATTTTGCCCCAACCAATCGGCACCTTATATAACGAGCTATTAGATGGTGAGGGCTTTATCAAGAACAAAGATTTGAGAGTGTAAAATATTTTGTGTAAATGAGTATTGAAAAAAGGAAGACCTTCCCCGTATGATTATAAGCGTCTAAACCAAATCAACGGAGGTCTTCCCCTATGAATCAGTTTAACAAAGAATTGGCAAATGTACTACTATCTCATGGTGATTTAAAAGAAGTTTTTAGAAAACAACTGCAGGATACATTAAATACGTTACTTCAAGCCGAGTTAACTTCTGTTCTAGGCTACGATCCTTATGATCGTCAAGGTTTCAACTCTGGTAACTCTCGAAATGGCCAATATTTTCGTCAAATTGATTCAGAGTATGGAAAGCTGAGTATCTGTGTCCCACGTGATCGCAAGGGCGAGTTTAAGGCTAACTTAATCCCACCTTATTCTCGAAGAGTAGATGCACTGGAAACGACGATTATACAGTTATACGAAAAAGGAATTACAACTCGAGAAATAGCTGACTTAATCGAAAAGATGTATGGAACTCATTATTCACCCACTACGATTTCCAACATTACAGCCATTGTTGAGGATCAAGTGACTGCTTATCATCAGCGGCGGTTTAGTTCGACAGACTACGTCTGTCTTTTCCTTGATGCAACTTATGTGCCCTTACGTCGTGATACGGTTCAAAAAGAGTCGGTTTATGTCGCTTTAGGTATTAAAGCAGATGGTCATAAAGAAATTTTAGATTACTGTATTGCACCAACGGAAAATTCAGAAGTTTGGTCCGAATTACTAACTGGTTTAGTCAGTCGTGGTATTAAACACGTCCAGTTAGTCATCGCAGATGGCTTAGTTGGCTTGGATTCAGCGCTTAACCACAATTATCCTCAAGCTAAATTTCAACGCTGTCTGATCCATATGTCACGGAATATCATGCAGAAAGTTCGCGTAAACGACCGTGCAGAGGTCGTTAATGAGTTCAAAGAACTCCACAGAGCAAAAACACGTGATGAAGCCCAGCTAATTTTAAATCGTTTTATCGATCATTGGGAGTCAAAGTATCCTCGAATGGTTAGAAATTTAGCCAGTACGTCTAATTTACTAACCTTCTTAGAATTTCCTCCGAGTATTCGCAGAACAATTTACTCAACGAACATTATTGAATCATTCAATAAAAAGCTGAAGCGCAAGACAAAAGTCAAAGAACAATTTCCAAATGAATCAGCACTTGACCGTTTCCTTGCGACAATTATCTTAGAGTACAACGAGAAATACTTCGGCAGAGCTCATAATGGCTTTAAGCAGTGCCAAGATACTTTAGAATCAATGTTTTAAGCTAGACAAAATGATACGAAGAAGTCTTCTTGTTATTTACACAAACTTCTTGACGCTCTCGTCCTTTTTGGATGGTGTTTTTATTTGGTCAATCGGCTAGACTAACAAGCCGATATTTTGCGTGGTTATTCTTTTTGCATTAGACTTAAGTTATAATTCGAATTCAGATTAGGAGGATCCCTATGAAGTTTGATATTGTAGTTGTCGGTGGTTCAACGGCCGGATTTTATTTGGTGAAGGCATTACGGACTAAAGGTTTTTCAGGTAGTATTTGTTTAATTGATCGCGAAGACGCACTGCCTTATAATCGTTATAAATTATCTAAAAATTGGCTGACAGGCAAGAAGTTAGATGCACCTATTTTTAAACCGGAATCGTTCTTTGCTGAAAATGAGATTAAGTTACAATTAAATACCGAAGTTGTGGCGGTTCATGATGAGAAGAAGAAAGTTGTCACAGCAGATCATCAAGAAATTACTTATGGTCAACTTGTTCTAGCTATGGGTGCAGAGTCACGTCATTTGCACTTGCCTAATGATGACGCTGAAGGAATTTTTTACTTAAGAAGTTATCACGATGCGATCAAGATTAAGCAGTGGAGCGAGCAAGTTAAAGATGTGGTCTTAATTGGCGCTGGGTTTATTAGTTTAGAATTGGCTAGCTCCTTTAGAAAGTTAGGCCTTAATGTCACAGTTGTTGAACATGGTCAACATCCATTGGGACGTGTAGTTGGTCCACAGGCTTCAGAATATTTCGTTAAGATGCATCAAGAACAGGGCGTCAAATTTGTTTTAGGTAGTGGTGTTGAATCGTTTACGCATGACCAACAGCATCAAGTCACTGGGGTGGTAACTGATACGGGTGCAACAATTCCTGCACAAATGGTTGTTGTTGGTGTTGGTGCAGTTCCTAACACGTCAATTAAAGCAGATCATTTGGAATTAGGGCAGAATATTGTCGTTAATGAATATGGCGAAACAGCACTGAAAGATGTTTACGCTGTTGGCGATGCTACTATTTGGCCGTTCCAGGGTGAAGAGATTCATGTGGAACATTGGGAAAATGCGCAAAGTCACGGTAAAAATGTTGCCGCTAATCTGATCCAGCCACAAAGTCAGCCTTATGATGTCTTACCATATTTTTGGACAGATCAGTATGATCAAACCTTTGAATATTTAGGTCATACGACTAAGTGGGATCAAACTTTTATCCGCGGTAATCTTGATTCTGGTAAGTTTACAATTGCTTATGTTGATGAAAATCAAGTACCATTGGCTATTTTGTTTGCTAATGGTAATGACGAGCGTGCTGACGTTACCGAATTAATGTCACGCCGTCAACCATTAGATTCAGAACGGTTTGCCGATACTAATCAGCCATTATCCACGTTATAAAATGTGATTTTTAAAAGGAGGTTCAAGTTGTTATGCCACAAATTAAATTAATTCGCGCTTATGATCAAGCAGCAGTTAAACGGGCATCTGGTTATAAAATTTTAGTGGATCGCTTGTGGCCTCGGGGGCTCGCTAAAGCTGATTTACCTTATCAATGGTGGCTTAAAGAATTAGCGCCAAGTTCTGAGTTAAGGAAATGGTTTAATCATCAAGAAGAGCGCTATCCTGAATTCAAGCAACGCTATCTTGCTGAAATTGCCGCCAATCCATTAAGTGCAGCGGTGCTTGATTTTATTAGTCTCTGTTTACAAAGTGAAGATGTAATTTTAATTTATGGTGCCAAAAACGAGCAACACAATCAAGCTGTGGTTTTAAAAGCATGGTTAGAACAAAAATTGGAATAAGTTATACCTGATAAAAAGCTTGGATCACTTGATTCAGGCTTTTTTATTTAGCATTAATTGACTTGTTTAGTTAAGAGCATAAAATATAAGTAAAGTCATTAATCAGCGTCAAAAAATCAGAAACTGTCAAATCTTTTGTGTAAATAGATCTTTCTCATAGATTGATTTTTTATTCTTTATTTAATCAAAGTAAGATTCTAAGGTGTTCTGAACCTGACCAAAGCCTTTGTGGATTCGCTTGAAATATCGATCATTGTAGCTCATTGCTTGTATTCCAATAAAAGTATCAAGCGACTGTTCAGTTGGAAACTCTGCTTTAGGTTTGGCTTTGCGCTTAACAACATTATTAAAGGATTCAATCATGTTAGTTGAATAGATTGAACTTCTGATCTGTTTCGGATAGTTATAAAAAACTAGCAGGTCCGGCTCGATGTCTTTCAGGTTTCTTATGACATGATTATAACTCTTGTCCCATTTGGCATAGAAGGCATGCAATACATCAACAGCAGCTGCTTTATTGGCTTGCTGGTGAATCTGCTTGAATTCGTTCATAATTGCCTCACGGTCTTCTACACGTACTTTAGCGCAGATATTACGCATGACGTGAACCAAACAGCGCTGGAAGTGAGCTTTAGGATAAGTTTGCATTAGTGCAGTTTTCATACCCACAACACCATCTGATAAAAATAATTCAACTTGTTTAAGGCCTCTGCTTTTCATATTTTGAAGCAACTCCGTCCAGACTTCGATATTTTCGCTAGGAGCTATGCAATAATCGATCACTTCTTTGTGACCGTTGGGCTTGATACCAATGGCAATATATACTGCTTCTCGTTCAAAAGTTTCTCGACGCAACGGTATATACGTTGCATCAAGATAAACACAAAAGAACTTATCGCTCAGTTTATGCTTGTGATAAGCCTCAACTTTAGGAATCATTTGCTTAGAGATATTAGACACTTGAGCGGGACTATAATGGCTGCCATACATTTTTTCGATCAAATTAGCTATTTCTCTAGTGGTTACACCTTTAGAATAAAGCTTTATAACCATATCTTCTAAGAGATCAGTATGTTGTTTATAGTCTGGCAGAGTGTGTTGATGAAACATACCATTGCGATCTCGTGGCACCTGGATTTCAATTGATCCAAACTGGGTATCAATTTTACGGAAATACGCGCCATTTCTAGAATTACCAGTATTCCAGCCGTCTTTTGCATAAGGATCATAACCTAAAAAGGCAGTTAATTCAGCTTCTAACAAGTCATTAACTGCTTGCTGGAGTTCTTTGCGCAATAAATCGTTTATTTTGTCTTGATTGAATAGAGCTTGAGCCATATTTTTGGTAAAATCATTCATGAAGGAGTTCTTCTTTCTGTATGTGTTTTTTGTTCAAACCAATCATACGAGAAAGGAACTCCTTTTTCTAATGTTTTTGAAAATTAATTTAAGGAATCATTCATCCTTACACAAACTATTTTACAGTCTCCAACGGTTAGCAGAACCAATGCTGGTGCAAGTGTTTCGCAATGCGATTGCACATGATTTGACACTGGAAGTGAATGCTAAAAGTATTGTTTTGCGTCATAATTTAGGCTATATGAATATGCGATTGAGTTATGGCAGTCACTTGGTGGCACTAAATTCACTTTAGGTTCTGATGCACATGAAGTGGCGCATTTCGAATTGGGCTTCCCGGAACTGAAAGACATGTTAAGACACCATGGTGTTCAATAACTGGTTATATTTGCTGGCGGCGTCGGTCAAAGTGTGGCTATTTAAAATTTATCAAGAATAGAAATAGCCTTCCGAAAATATTGAGTGATTTTCGGAAGGATAATTTTATACCATATTTAGTTGTTACTAGTAGTTTAAATTTTAGTCATGACGATGAATAATATTTTCGCCGCCAGCTAAGTTAATGATGTTGCCGGTTAAATAGTCTGAATCTTCTGCACATAAAAAGGCAATAACGCGAGCAACATCTTCACCAGCAGCTTTTCGTTTAGTCTGATTAGGTGCAAGTTTCTGGGCTTGTTCAATGTCAGCTTCTTTAAGATCAGCTTTAATATCACCGGGGCAGACCATATTTGCAGTAATTTGATAGTCTTTTTCTTCAAGCGCTAAAGTTCTAATCGCCGCGGCCACACCAGTTTTAGCGGCGGCATAAGCACCACGATATTGCCAACCCGAGACTTGGTCAATTTGGTCAAAGCCTAGCGCAATAATGCGGCCCCAATTTTGTTTTTCCATCATAGGTACCGTTGCCTTAACTAAATAGAAAAAACTATCAAGGTTAGCACTCATCATGTCATGCCACTGGGCTGGGGTATGGTCGACGAGTTTTAATTTATCGTGAATAAAGGGACCAGCGTTAAGAATTAAAATATCTAAGTGACCAAAATCAAGTTTAATTTGTTCAATCATTCGTACCACGTCAGCTTGTTGGCTTACATCGCCTTGGTAAAGGCGAGCATTGACTTGATAGCATTGTGCCAAATCTTGTTGTAATTGTAACGCAGCTGTTTGACTGTGTCGGTAATTTAAGGCTAATTGATAGCCTGCTTGAGCAAGTTTATGGGCCATTTGCACGCCCAGTCCCGTAGTACTCCCTGTAATAAAAGCGACTCTTTTACTCATTAGTGACCTCACTTAATAGCAGTCATAAATTCTGACCGCAATTGGCTATCTTTAATGTAAGCACCACGACTAGCCAGCGTGAAAGTTTGCGCTTGTTCTTTTTTAGCGCCGCGACTTGAAACACATAAATGCTTCGCTTCAATAGCTACCATAACCCCTTTAGGCTGCAAGACGGTATCAATTGCATCGGCAATTTGATTCGTTAAGCGCTCTTGAACTTGGAAACGCCGCGCGTAACCTTCAACGACCCGTGCAATTTTGGAAAGTCCGGTGACTTTTTGATCAGGAAGATATGCAACGTGAGCTACGCCAAAGAAGGGTGCAAAATGATGTTCGCACATCGAATAAAATTCGATATCTTTTACAATAATAGGATCATTTTGTTGAATATCAAAGACTTTTTCTAGATGGGCAGTAGGATCTTCGCGGTAACCACTGGTGTATTCAAGAAAGGCTTTTACCACACGAAAGGGCGTTTTATCTAAATCGGGATTATTGTCGTCTTGACCACAGAGAGCCATTAAAGTTTGCAGTGCTTGTTCGATTTGTTGAACATCAGTTAACTTTTGCTGTAATAGTTCTGAGTTATTTGCAGTTTCGGGAAAATAGCTGGCAAGTAATTCAGCTTCATTGTAATGATCATTGTTTGTTGTCATGATATGAATCTCCTAACTCAATAATAACTTAAGTCTACTTCAAGTTCCTCAATTTTCAAGTCAAGTGCAACGATGATAACGAATTCTTGATAGTGGTCTAGGCTGTTACGCCATGCATCGGTAGTAATCGCATGGGCGAAGATAGTTCAGAATACGTCTGGGACGATGGTTCAGTGCGGATTGGACTGCTTGAATTTCAACCAGGGTAACTGCTCTGAGAGACTTCCCTTTCGGGAAGAATTCCCTAAGCAGTCCATTGGCGTTCTCGTTTGTGCCACGCTCCCAAGGCGAGTACGGATGTGCGAAGTAAATCTGGGTTCCAACAATCTCTGATAACTTGGCAAACTCGGAACCATTGTCAAAAGTGATACTCTCAAATTCCTTGGCCCCGTAGTCGTCGATCGTGTCCTGCAAGGCTTTAAGGCAGGTGTCCGCATGATAGTCAGGAATCTTGACGATGATTTCAGTCCGTCTGTACCGTTCTGTGAGGGTCATTAATGCTGGCTCATCAGCTGAGCGAATGCCTTTGACCAAGTCACCCTCCCAATGTCCCACACCTGTGCGGTCATTCACGGCCGCAGGACGCAACTCGATTGAGTCGCCGTATATCTTCTTATTCTTGCGCTTGTGGGCGTTCTTATAGCCTTTGATGCGGCGTCGGAGCTTCTTGGGAAGTGTCATGTTGTCTAGCTCAAGCAGCCCGGCGTCGATGTAGCGATACACAGTTGTCGTTGAAGGGCAAGCCTTGCCCTGGTCGCGATAGAAGTGTACGAAGCTATCAACGCTGTGTACGCGCGGCTTACGAGTAAGCTCCCTGGCGAGAGCCTTGAAGAACGCACGGCCGGTCTTAAGAAAGGCGTAGCGACCGGTTCTATCGCGTTTACGGTCGTGCATGGCTTGGGCAGTTTCCGCAAGATAGACTTGATGCGAGTGACGCTTCGAGTCGAGCTGAGTTACAGATCCACGCGTGATTTCTCGTGAGATTGTCGCTTTACTGCGATGAAGCTTCTGTGCAATCACGGTCGCGGTGTCACTAGCAGCCCGAAGGGCCTGAATTGTAGCACGGTCGCTAAAACTGAGTTGTTGGTAATGCTTGTGGGTGTTAGTCTGAGAGTGGGTCATGAAGATTCCTGCTTTCTTGTTTAGCTAGTACTAACAAGAATAGGTCTTCATGGCCTTTTTGGTCTAGTCGTCAGGGTGTTGCACTTGAATTGTAAACTGGGGAACTAAAATAACAATCAAAATCATATGGAACTTTAAGGAAGAATTTCAAAATTACTTTTATGCGTAAAATTGTTAACAACTAAATTTTGGACAATTCAGTTGACACGGCAATGAAAGCGCATTAATATAAACTCACGAATTCGAATTCTAAATGTCAGTCACTCAATTTCTCAGTATGGAGGGTAAACGCAATGTCAAAAAATAACAATTATTTGAATATTGGCAAAAAAATTGCCAATTACGCTGTATTCCCCCTTACTTTGGCAATTGTTGTCGGGCTAACTACACCTGGGTCATTTATTTTCCAGGCTTTTAACAACGAAGAACCAGCTACTGTGCAAGCTGCCTCATATCCCGCACCGGCAAAACGCGGCATCACCCCATATGGTCTGGGTAATTATACGGTTTATGTTTATTACTCAGCTTCTCAAATGGGAGCCGTAAAAGCAGCATCAAACTCCCAAGCAAATGCTAGAATGGCATTTGCCACCGCTTTTGGTGCTATTAACAAATATGCTGGTGTTCTTGCTACAGCAGCATTAATTAAAACAAACACACAGTTTAGTAACTTTAGAGATGCCATTAACTCTGCTATTGCTCAAAAGAAGGGGCTTCAACTTCAGTACAACACGACTTTCGATAATGGCAACAACAGTGATACTTGGGGCGCAAAGTATGTTGTCAAGTAAGCAACCAACATGAAGGTTTCTATAATTATTCTTAGATCAGTGTTTTCTCAAATTGTCATCTAAGATAAGAGAGCTTGACGTGCCTCCTTAATTTTATTGGTACACCTAAACAAATTGATTTGGGGCAATCGCCTAAAAGCGGTTGTCTTTTTGCATTCGCAATTAATTTAACGTTTGACAAGTCAACTTGTCGAATAGCTTTTTTTAAACACTGAAAGTGGCACTGTCAGTCTGACACTTTTAAACGAATCTCCTATAACCCCATTCAAGAATTTAAACGCGCAAGTTTATTCTTTCAAAGCTTTAGCTGAACAGAGTACTTGTTTTCCACTGTTAGCTTAGTAGCTTTGTATCCCCAGATTTTCTTTATTGCTGATAAAACTTTGGCATGTATAACAAAAAGCAAGAACCTGCAGCACGAATAGCTGTATGCCTTGCTTTTATACCAAATCCCCGTCACCCATTAATGACTATGAACCTTTGCCGCTATCCGCTTACCGAACTCGGTCTGATCAAAATGATCAATGATGTCCTTGACTTCAGCGTAACGCAGGCTGGCGCCGAATAGCGGACTGCCCGGTTCGGTCATGATGCCATCTGCCAGATTGTTGTGGACAACCGTGTCGAAGCCCATTGTATCAACAAAGGCAGCCACTGTGGCAACAGCGTCAGGATCGTTGCCGGTGACGAAGAGCGCCTTCCGTCTCGGGTCGCCTTTTGGCCGCGCTTCTTCTTGCAGATTATGGTAGCCCATGTGATTGAACGTTTTGACGATTTTGGCATCCTTGAAATAAGCCTGGACCTGTTCGCTGGAAGTCGTGTCCGGGTCTAAGACTTCTTCGCGAATGCCGTCCGTTTCCCACCAGTAATTCATGGCATCAATGACCAGTTTGCCTTTCAATAAGTCTGCATCAATGTTCTTGTAGCGACTGAGCGGGATCGCCAGCAGGATGATGTCACTGTTGGCAACGACATCCGCATTCTCTGACGCAATGGCGCCGGGGACTAAGGTTTTGATGGTTAAGGCGATTTTCTTGACGGAGCCCGAACCGGAAATCCGCACTGTGTAGCCGGCATCCAGCGCCAGACCAGCCAGCACGATGCCGACTTTTCCTGCGCCAAGAATGCCTACGCGTTGAATGGCCATTATTTCACCGCCGCCTTTTCTGCCAAAATCTCTTTAACTCGCGGAATGACTTTCGTGCCATACAATTCGATCATACGCTCGCGCTGTGCTGCAGTCTGGTTGCCGGCGCCATAGACGAGGTCGAAGCGACCGAGATCGAGCAGGTCAATTGTTTCGGCCATGCGCCGCGCGACGGTCTCGGGGTTGCCGACGTAGAACGAACCTACCTTAGTCTCACCGTCAAACTGTTCACGACTCATCGGTGCCCAGCCACGGGTCAACCCAATGCGATCAAAGTTGGCTTTGATATTTTTAAACGCCACTTCGACAGCTTCATTCTCGTCATCAGCAATGAACCCATGCGAGTGCACGGCAATTGGAAACTCCGGCTTGCCGAGTTCTTTGGCAGCTGCGTGATATAGCTCAATATACGGCTTGAACCGGCTGGCTTGCCCGCCAATGATCGCAATGATCACTTTGTAACCGAACTTAACCGCGCGAATCACGGATTCCGGCGAGCCGCCAATGCCAATGTAAGTCTCAAGTTTACCGTTTTCGGTCTTCGGATAAACTTCCTGATTTTTCAAAGCAGCACGGAACTTGCCCGACCAGGTCACTGCCTTTTCATTGCGCAACGCGTCGTATAGCCCCAGTTTCTCATTAAATAGGTCGTCATAATCGGTTAAGTCATAGCCGAATAAGGGAAAAGTCTCGGTGAATGACCCGCGTCCCAACATGACCTGTGCCCGCCCATTGGACAGCGCATCCAAAGTTGCGAATCGCTCATAAACCCGCACAGGATCATCAGAGCTGAGCACGGTGACCGCCGTTGCCAACTTGATCTGCTTGGTCACTGCTGAAATCGCCGCCAAAACCGTTTCCGGACTCGAAACGCTATAGTCCGGCCGGTGATGTTCGCCAACCCCAAAGACCTGAATGCCCAAGTCATCGGCCAGCTCACCTTCGCGCACAATCTGACGAATGGATGCAGCGGCGGTCTGTAAGCTGCCGTCTTCATTTGCCACAATGTCACCAAAAGTTTCAAGTCCAAACTGTAAATGCTCAATGTCTACCATCGAAAATGCCTCCCATGCGTGTTACTTACTTTTTGTAAGCTAGTAACGACATCATAGAATATTTTGGGCGAGAAAGCAACCAAGAGATTTTATCAGGTCCCCAGTACCAACTTCGGAAAAGTCAAAATATAGCACATCGAATGACACGCTAAATATTACAATTTGAGAATGATCTTCATTCAAATTTCAAACAGAAGAGGCCACGAAATCGCGATTTGATTTCGTAGCCTTTTCTGTTTGAACTATTGAAACATTGTTAACACGACCTAACTGCACAGCGATTGGATCGGCTACGCGTCACTGATGTAAGTCAAGCAAACTCCCCGCGTGGATTACTTGGTTTTGGGAAAATAAATTCTTCCCAATATGACTGCAATGAGAATACATCCGGTCAGCTTAAAATACTCGCCCCAAATTAAGTGGCCGTATAGAACGCGATCCATGAGCATGTTGAAAAGAATGACGAGTGCCCAAATCGCGACTCCGAGCAGAAAAGTCTTACTCTTTTTTGTGATACTTACCACCCCTAATGCGATTACCCAAGTGGAACACAATCAACTTATCACTCGACCTTTACTTGCATATTTGCACTGAACGATAAGCCAATAAATCAGCATTCTGGTCAACATGGGTAACGAAAAGAATAATCGTGCCTTCTGTAGCCATTTCATTTATCAGGTCTACAATACATCGCATGCCACTCGTATCAATTCCAGAAAAGAACTCGTCAAGCATCAACATTTTGGGTTCTTGAAGCCAAAACAAGAGAAATGTTAATTTCATGACTGTGCCTAGCGACAGCGCCGACGTTAGTTCGTTGTAATATGCTCCAAGTTTCATCTTTTCCAGTAAATACGGCAATTTTGCCAGCCTTTGTCGATTGATTTTATCAAAGGAAATCAAAAAATCCACATGTTCCTTGGCGCTTAAGTTGGGATCCAGTATATTCCCGTCATGAAGATAAACGATCTCTTCTCGCGTTAAATCAGTGTCGATTACCCCTTCGTTCGGTAATAGTTCAAATGCGAGCAACTTAAGGAGCGTTGTCTTTCCAACCCCATTCGACCCCATGATTCTATAGATGCTTCCCGAAGAAAAATGCAAAGAAAGGTCTCGAAATAGTACATCATCATCGTAAGAAAAGCTAACGTTCTTTACCCGAACCTGATTGCCCATATCTTCCCCTCTTTATACATAATGAGACCACTGTTAGCAGAACTAAGACACTCAGCGTTGCAGTGAGCGTCATTGCAGTTTCCAAAATGATGAATAGTTGTATATTGATTCTGTCGACAACAAGTAGCGTCAACGGCAAAGCACTACACGGCGCAACAAAAGCCAAAGAGATACCCTCAATAATCGTTCTGAAAGATTTTACACGAAGCTGCTCTCTAATTTCAAAAGCATTGGTATCATGATTTCTCGTATATCCCAGTAAACCCGTCAATTGATAAACCACTGCCATTAAGTAAGAGATGCTAAGCGTGGCCAGAATTTGTAATCCCACTTCCAAAAATGAAAGTCCTTTAATCCAGCTGAAAAGTAGGATCAAAAAGACTAAGGGCATTAATTTAACGGTGAGGTACACCAGAAAGCAGCATAGACACCGACGTACAAGCATCTCTAAGTGATTATTCCAAATAAATATTTGTTTATGAACATTTATTTCAAAATAACCCGGAAGATTATTAATAATCGCCTGATACAGAACCATGGTGCTGTAATAAATTGTGACAAACACGACCAACAACGAGTATCTTTCATCTACGCTGCTCATTAGAAGTGCAAGCCCACTACTGCTGATAAAGTAAAACCATGTGCCAATCTGTCCAGTATCTTTGATCGCTAAGAAAATGGCACTTTTCACTGGATCCTTCATGTAAGACCACCTGAAACTGATTGGCTTACGATATTTGTAAAGTCCAAAAAAGACTATCAAAATCAATACCAAAAATAGCACGTACTGCGGTTCAAAACTGAAAAAGGATGCAGCAGTTAAAATGTTTTCGTTTAAAAAAATTCTTATAAACTCGGCGCATAAACTTTTCCCCACACTTGCTGTGAATACAAATGCAAAAATAAGTACGAGTACATTCTTTACAAGCTCGTTCCTCAGCCACTTCTCCAATGAAAAGTGCATAAAAGTAATGAGTGCAATGCCCAGTGTCGCCAGAAAAAGACTGCAAGAAAGCCAACGAACGCCGCGGAGATTTTCTATCGTCAGCGTTATAAGAAAGAGCAAAAAGGGTATTCGCGTCATGGAGATGATTGCTCTTATGCAAAATGCAGCCTTCAACAAACTTGAGGAAATGCCCGAACGCACTCCGAATCTTATTATTGGTTGATTCAAAGACATAAGACAAAGTGACTTTAAATCCTGATAATAAATGACGGCATTGGCCGCGACAAGAATTCCAAGTACTTCAGGAACATTTAAAGTGAACCCAGACCACACCATCATAATTTTCTTGATATCGTCAAGAAGGACTCCTGATATCAAAATTTCTCTAAGAATAATTATTGAAGCGGCCAAGCCGGATAAGTTGATCATTCCCCAAAGCCAAACTGTCTTTCTAGCGGAGAGTGTATCAACAAAAGGAACGCCAGAAAGACCTCTTTTTAACGAAACCGCCAATACCTCAATCATTTTACGTCATCTCCAAAACAAGGGTGTTACAAACGTTTCCAAGCTGGCTGAAATAATGAGTAATATCAGTATGAGCACTATTGTATTTCTAAATGCCAACCTCTGTGTGCGAATCTTGAGATTAATTCGCTGAAATCCTATATTTGCCGCAATCATTAGCGCACTAAGTTCAACTAATCCGTGAATACTTATCAGACCGAGAAAGTACCAGACTTCACCAGTTGTATAGATATTCAGCGTTAGCACGAAGGAAATGGACACTGCGTTTGCTAACAATACAATCACTGTCGATACTTTATACAAGAAGAACCCACTTATTAATAAGAATGAAACAAAAATATTTTTTACTAGGATTTTAAAAAAGCTAAATTCAATAACCTGACTTTTCAAATCAACAGGCAAGTTTTGAGGGAAGTGATATGATGATAGAAAAAGGCTGATTGCAATTGAAATAGTAATTGCGGTGAATATAAATAAAGAAAGCGGACACAAAATTGCCGTTTTCTTTATCAGAAACACTTTGGACTTTTTCACAACTAATTAAGCTGCAAGAATTAACTTCTTGCCCCCACTTTTAAACGCTTGCCGCACAATATACGCGATTAGGCCACCGCCACCCAATAACGTAATAATCGCTGCTGCACCCATACCAGCATCCAAAAACATTTCAATAGTCTTCCTAGTCTCTCGACTCAAAGGAACTGCTGCAGCAATATCAGCGACAATTGCGTTGGACCTAACTGCAACCACAAGCACGATAGCAAACGCAGCCACTGTCAAGACAATCGCGGCTTTGCGATGACGCAAAACCATATGACTCATATTTTTCTCCTTTTATGTTTAGACCGGACCTTTGTAAATCGAGATAGTAGCCTTCAATCGGAACAATGGCAGTAAAGTCACGGAAGTCTGATAGACCATGGTCTCACCGCCAAAGCTGTTAAACATCTTTGACAGCTTTCACCCTGCCTCTTGTGAATGGCACGCCATCATAGGTTTATTACGGCCTCTGCCAGCCTTGTTTAAACCCATCAATCAGCTGGTCAGCATGATTAAATGCATCTGTCGCCAGAATGCCTAGAATCGTTGCTACCGGAATTGCGAACGGTAAGAAGCCACCTGTAATCTGGCAAAGTTCGGAATCTTTTAAATTGGTCATGACGCTCATCCTTTCTTTTGACTCATCCTATGGCAAGTTTTCTTTTCGTTTGAGCTCGTTGAGAACATCAATGCTAAGGCTCATTGCGGGTGCCAAAAAACCACCTTGAGCCCAGCTTCGTGCAATCGCTCCGAGTCCCATACCAATGTAGGTCCAAAAATTATCAGTGCTGCCACCACTGATCCGTTCCAAGTGACTATCATCCAATGTCACGAATTGTTGCATGGCGCTACCTCCGTTTTCTTCGACTCATTCGTAGCCGATATATTTAAACTTTTAGGGTGCTAGCTTCCCTAAACACAATATACGATGAGTTCAAGTCCGCGTGGTCAATTAAATTTAAACGTTGGTAATTTGGCACTTTTCGTAGTGGTTTTGGGGAAAAAAGGCAAAACACGACGAAAAAAGGCGATTTTGTTACGATAAATTTTGACTGCATCAGCTTCAGTCGCTTCAAGAGCATTAACCCGAACATCATCTAATGTTAAGTTACGTCGTCGCCGAATCTTGATGATCATTGTTCGATGGGCTGTTGTACCACACAGACTTGGAGCTTAATCAGCCATGCTGTGGTTGAATTTGCGTTGTGAGCGTCAGACTGCTATGAAAAAATCGCAGTAACTATTGCAAAGGTATTGTACAACATCGGTTTTTCATGACAATGTGATAGGCTTTTATGTGTAAGGAACTAAGGAGGAAAATGGATATGCGAGAATCAAAACGGAATTCTTTTCGCGCAACCATGTCTAGCAAGGGACAAGTCACAATTCCTTCAGAGATACGTCGGCTTAGTGGCATCAAGAAAAACACTCAACTAGAATTCAGTGTGCAGCCGGATGGTGATTTATCCGTGCGTGTCGTTCATGAAAAGGATGGAGCCAACGAAGAAAAATTGATCAAGACAATTCGGCGCTTACAAAAGCAGTACAGAATCGGCCTGGACTACTTGAAGAACAAGTAGCATGACATCTTTGACGCAGGACGAAATCACCGTAATCAATGCACCTACCCAAGCAGACCAGCATCAACGCCTAGTGAAACCCCACTTGCTTAAAATTATTCATTCCATCGCAATTAGCGTATGCTCAAATTAAAGGAAGTGACCATGATGACTGATGATACATATGATGATGCTGGTGAACTTTTTCGCACCATTCGCAACCGGCGCGGCTTAACTATCCGTCAGGTCCACGGCAATCTGCATAAAACAGCGGTTTCCCATTTTGAAAATAACGGTTCGGATATCCGGATGACCAATCTTATGACCATCCTGAAGCCGACATACACCATGCCGCAAGAATTCTTTGAGCTGATTGATCACACCAACAACCGTTTGCGCGCGTTAAGCATTAAGATCAGCAACGCCTATCAGCAGATGGACACAGCCACGCTGACGCAACTCGCAGACAGGTACGCCAATGCAAAAAAGGATAATCCTCCCAGGTATCTGCTGAAACTGGTCATAAAAAGCTTTCTATCTGACTTGAAACATCAGCAGCCAGTTTTCTCCAACGAAGAAGAAGACTACCTGCAAGATTATTTGCTGAAGGCCGGCCCTTGGTTTTTCTTTGAATACTATGTCTACTCGAATGTCTGCTTTTCCTTGTCAAAGAGGGTTAATGACCGCCTTGTGCAGCAAATGATTCGTCAGTATGACACCTTTCATCTGAGTAGTTACGATGAGCTATTCTTCGGTGCGTTCTATAATCTATCGACCAAATACCTTCAGCGCGGTGATTACCAAGAAGCGTTGTCCATGTTGAATCTGGTCAATATGGACAAGCTCAAAGCCAACGTTCTTTACATGCGCCACCACATCGCATTCGTCCGCCTAGCTACCGCCATCTTATCCAACAAGGGTGCCAAGCAGGCGCGCGAGGAGCTGTCGTTGCTGCTAAAGGGAACGAAGATTATTGATCCGACTTTGTATGCTGTGAATATCAACTGGTTAGAGTCGTTGCATATTGATCCGGAGTCGCTTGATTTGGAGCGTGGGTAAGACCTTGTCAGAATAAGTACCGGAACTATCTCATTTTCTTTGGCGTGATTTGTCTTTGCATGCAAAAAAGCTCCGAATTTGGAGCTTTTTAGTAAACGGGTTGTACCGATTAACTTTAAAGACCATATTGCCTTTGAATCCATGCATGTCTTTTCAGCCCAATTTACTTGTGAATTGAATTAGGAGTGTTATCATCAAAAATGTTTTTTAGCTGTTCGCTTGCATTGTCTAAAGCCTGATTCAATTCAATACCACGCGCAAATTCCTTAGTTTCTTGGTAGTCTTGCCAAGAACGCACCATGTCAGGTCTGGCTTTTAACTGTTCAATGATTTCTTTACCCTGCTTCAGACTAATGTCAGTGATTCCTTTTGCTTTTGCCGTTTTAAAAAACGCCTCAACCAGTGTGTGGTGATTCAAGTCTGCTAATGTTGTCAGGCTGAGCACCCAAATATCATAAAAGTCTTTTGCTCGAGTATTTCTAATGCCTTTTTGATAAATGGTTACCAACTTGTCGGCCATAATTTGTTCTTGTGGAAAGGCGTTCATCAAAATTTTGTCGGTAGAATCAATAAAATTCGTATGTGTCAGTCTTATAGGTTTGGGATATACCACATCTCCCGTTGATACATCAATGTTTAATTTAGAGTGTGTTTTCCCCATAGTACCGAGAACGCCGACACGGAAACCAGGATATTCATGCTCATTCATTTCTGATTTAATACGTGTCACGGTGAAATGAATAGGGCTTTGCGCATGATCAAAAATAGTCGTCAACACTTTTTTGAGATTGTCCGGATTTAATTCTTGGTTATTCATTGTCATATCAAGATCTATCGTAGTTCGTCTTGACGCGCCAACAATCATGGCTATTTCAAACCCGCCTTTGAAGATGAAGTTATCTTGGTAATCCGATTCGGAAATTTGCCGTAATAATTCTTGCAATCTGAAAAGCAGCTGCATATTTTGTCGCGGGACGCCAAGAGAGTCAGCTGCTTTATTAATTCGATTAGCAATTTTGTGCGGCGAAAGATTGGCATAAGGATTCATTAGACAAGTACCTCTAAAAGTTTTGTTAAGTCGCTGTGTGGATACAGTTGCTCTTTAAGCTTTAAAAGGCGCTCAAACGACGCATTGTTTTGTCCATACTCATCAAAGTAGTTCTTGAATGCTTCATTCCGAGTGTAAGGAGCAACATCAGGCCGTTCCCATACATCTAATAAAGTTCGTTCAACTGAATAGGTTCGTACAAAGTTCATATTGGGCGTTTCTACTGTGGTAATGCCTGGAGAGTATCGACTAGGCACATAATAAATTGGCACAATCCAGTGCTCTGATAACCGAGGATTACGATACCCACGCGGAAAGGCCATAATAAACCGGTCTGGGATCTGGTCAGTTAGCCCATATAAGAATAAAGCAGTATCAAGGGCAAACACACCTCTGCTGTAACGTTGCGAGAGAATTGCAAAGTCGTCCCATGTATAGCCATTTTCGACATAGACGCCACGTGCTTCGCGTGAAATTCGTCCCTCTCTAATAGCGTTAGTTAACATTGAAGAAGAAACACCGTACTGAGTCGCGGTTCCGCTAATAAAGGTGTGATAGTCAGCCAGTAACGAATCAAGTCCTTTGTTTTTGCCCATGAAATTCCTCCGCTTTAAGGTCTGTTTGTAACTACGCCTTTAAGTGCATTATATGTTGTATATAGCAACATATCAACTTTTCAGCCTAAACCGTATCAAAATCTGGTAAGCATTGTCGACCGCTATCACATTCCATGCTCACTCCACATAGATATCGCTATGGTGACCACTCAAGAAATATCAAACCCAGGTATTGCTAGTTGGCGGAGGCTTTCACGACCCACTTTCCAACAACTCAAGATATTAGTTGGCCGATTAAGTCCTTAAAATGTTCTTTCTTCGGCATTAAGCTACCTTTCTCAAACGCATCTGTCAGATCGTGGCAAAGCATAACAAAGACGGCTCTCAGGAGGAGAGCCGCCCAAAATGATGAATATGTTCTTCCACACTACTTGACCCAAAACTATTTTTCGAGCTTTTTATAGCAGATTGCTTGAAAAAGGTTGTTTTTCCAGTAAGATCTGTTTCTGGAACCATTTTAAGGCTCGTTGGGCTACGAAATCATTTTAAAGCCGCTCGTCGTTTCTGAAAGTCGTAAACTGTCATCACAATACCCATCAGGAGCACGAGAATAGTCCACATCATGAATACCGTATAGCGGAGATCACGGCTTTGACTAAATATGACTAACAAAGTTGCAACTATTGTTAGCGGACCGCGGTGTTTCCTTAGCCATTTGATAACCAAAGTATCATGATATACTTTGCCAATAATCCACGCCAACATGATAATCAGTATACAGACAACTGCCATCATCATATTGCTCACCTCGCTTATTGATTTCTCTCATGTATTGTTTTGTAGCCACGCACAGTCAAAAATGATATCGTCAAATCAAGCAAAATTGCGCTTAGACATCCCTGAGAGATATACAGAATTCTGAAAATGAAAAAAGCTACAGATATCGGTATATAAATCTTCAGAACTGTCTTTGGGTATTTAAAGCGCCGCATGACTAGTATCAATAGAATGGCGATTAACGAAATAAATGAATAAAGCATTGTTAACATACCAACTAACAATATGAGGACACCCTTCTCTACTAGTCTATGAACATGAATTTATGTCCTTCTCCTTTCGACATCATATATCCAACTTACACCTAATATCACGAAAATAGCTGCAGGTAGATTATTCTCTACCTCTTTTTTGTCAACGATCATATCAGCTACTAATTTCGACCGCAAAAAAAACCTGCCAAATGCTCGATCAGAGCTGGCAGGTTTCATAACGAGATAAGCGAATACTGGTACAGCAATCTAGAACGCTTCAAAGTTTCTCCACTCTTTAATATGAATTTCTCATTCCAAAATAAATCTAGTGCCGGCAGCCAAAATATCTTACTCCTTCGGCTTCGGCCGCCGTTCCAAATGCCGCCGCATTTTATCCAGTAGAAATAACTGATCATTATTCCATGGACTATTGCGGCGGGCGAGGTGGGCGGCATAGTTGGCTGTATCATGGTTGAATTCGCGATCAGACCGCTGAACCTCTTTGAGGAAATCGCGGGAACTGATGCGGAGCGCCCCGCGGGAGAACACGGTCCACTGTTCTGCCTGATCGCTGGTCACAACCACGAGTTGTACGAGGGGCGAGTTCATTTCCTGGGCTAACCGTTCGATGTAACTATCCGCAGTTTCGTCTTCTTTAGTGAAGACCACTTGCAGATCCCACTTCGCATAGCTTTTGCCGATACCAGGTACATACATGGCATCGAAGACAACAATAATTTTGGCGTTTTCGTGGCTGCGGTATTCTGCCAGGATGTCCAGCAGCCGATCGCGGGCAACATCGAAGTGATCTTCCGCTTTCAATTTGGCCAGCTCCGGCCAGTTTCCAATGACGTTATAGCCGTCGACAATCAAAATGTGTTCGCGCATGGTTATTTGCCCTCGTGGCGGCTGGCAAATGCTTGATACATCAAGATACCCGCCGCAACACTGGCATTTAAGCTTTGCACGTGGCCGACCATTGGAATGGCAATCGTGGCGTCCATGAGTTTGGCAATTCCAGGCGAAATTCCTTTGCCTTCGTTGCCAATCACGAGCGCCGTACTACCTTTTGCATCCCACTGGCGATAATCCTGACCGTCCATCGCGGTGCCAAAGACCCACATACCGCGGTCTTTTAACTGTTTGATGGTTTGCGCCAGATTGGTGACGCGGGCAACCGGAACGTATTCGATCGCACCGGTGCTGACTTTGGCGACCGCACTGGTGAGACCCACGGCGCGATGCTTGGGAATGATAATGCCATGCACACCGCTAGCATCGGCAGTTCGCAGAATCGAGCCTAGATTGTGCGGATCTTCTAAGTTGTCCAACAACAAGAAGAACGGATCTTCGCCTTTATCTGCTGCATGTTGAAAAAGATCATCCACACTTGCGTAGGCATAGGGCGTCATTGCCAGTAAAACGCCTTGATGATTGCCATGGTCACTCATGAGATCGAGTTTTTGCTTCGGTGCGGTAGCGACCAGAATTTTCTTTTTTTGCGCGATGCCGATTAAATGTTGAATCGGCTCGCTTTTTAGATCGGTTTGAACAAAAAGTTTGTTAATAGTTGCGGCGGTGCCGGCTTTGAGTGCGGCTTCAACGGCATGGCGGCCAAAGACAAACTCATCTGGATCGTGTTCATTTGGTGCTGCTTGCGGCTGTTTTGCCATGACCCGTCTTCCCTTCTTCAACGTATTGAATACACCATGCGGCTAATTCGGCAACTCGCTTGTCGTGCTTTTCGAGATGCAGATAGCCAAACAAGGCCTCAAAGCCGGTCGAAACGCGATAAGTGACGACATCGGTATTCTTGGCATGCGTGTAACTTTTGGCATTACGCCCATGTTTGAAAACCGCGACCTCTTCGTCGTCAAGCAAGTGCTCGTCTTCCATCCCCGCGATTAAGGCCGCCTGCGCTTTGGCAGAAACAAAATCTTTGGCGGCGCGCTGTAAGGCAGCCGGGCGCACCAAGCCGCGTTTGAGGAGATGTTCCCGAACGTAGACCTCATACACCGCATCACCCATATAGGCTAATGCGATACCGTTCAATTGTTTTGGATCAAATGTCATTTTCTGCGCCACCGCGTTCCTTGAGGAGTGTCTTCCAAAATAATGCCTTGCGCTGCCAGCTGATCACGAATCTGGTCACTCTTGGCAAAGTCTTTCGCTGCCCGGGCAACATCGCGCGCTTTCACTAACGCATCAATATCGGCATCGAGATTGGTCTGATCGGCAAAAACCACGCCGAAAATCTGCAGCCACGCATCATAGAGATTTAGTAAGTCGTCAAGACTTTCACGTTTAACCGTATCTTCATTGGCGTATTCGTTCAGCAATTTAGCCAAGTCAAAAAGGACGGTCAACCCGTTTTGGACGTTTACATCATCATCCATGGCGGTGATAAATTGGTCTTTCAACGTTTGCAGTTGTTCGGTGATCTTGGGATCGACGCCTGGGACAGCATTGTCGCGGCGATAAACCAGATTTTCACGGGCGATTTTTAGACGATTAAGGCTGTTCGCTGCGTTCTTGAGGTTGGCATCGGAGTAACGGATTGGCATCCGATATTGAGTACCGGCCATGAAGAACCGCAGAACTTGCGGATCGACCGTTTTCAAAATGTCATGAACCGTAATGAAGTTGCCAAGCGACTTGCTCATTTTTTCGTCATCTTCGCCAATGGTTACAAAGCCATTATGCATCCAATAGCGGACGAACTGCTTGCCGGTTTTGGATTCACTCTGGGCGATTTCATTTTCGTGATGCGGGAACTCAAGATCCTGGCCGCCACCGTGAATGTCAAACGTATCGCCGAGAAGTTGGGTGCTCATGACCGAGCATTCGATGTGCCATCCCGGTCGACCCTTGCCCCAAGGAGAGTCCCAGCTGATTTCGCCGGGCTTGGCGGCCTTCCACAATGCAAAATCTATCGGATCTTCTTTTTTAGCCAGCTCTTCTTGCGTGATGTGCTGACTGGCGCCTTCTTCGAGTTCGTCGACATTTTGATGGCTTAACTCGCCATAATGTTTGAACTTGCGCGCCCGATAATACACGTCCCCGTCGACGGCGTAAGCATAGCCTTTTGCGACCAGATCCTGGACAAAATCAATAATGTCCGGAATCATTTGACTCGCGCGTGGATGGGCAGTCGCCGGTTCGATTCCCAGCGCCGTGGTGTCTTCCATGAAGGCATCAATAAACCGCTGCGCCAAATCAAGCGGTGCTTCGCCGGTTTCATGCGCGGCATTGATAATTTTATCGTCAACATCCGTGAAATTCGAGACATAAGTGACATGATAACCGCGGTATTCAAAATAGCGGCGAATCGTATCAAACGCGATCGCACTGCGCGCATTACCGATGTGGATATAATTATAGACAGTCGGTCCGCAGACATACATCCGGATTTCTCCAGGGTGCAGTGGCGTGAACGGCTCTTTTTGCCGGGACATCGTATTATATAACGTTAACATCGGCTCATTTCCTTCCTGTAGCGTCTTACCTGCATTCTACAGGAAAATGGGAGGATTATAAAGGAAAGAGCGTGAGCTGGCGCGTTTAGAAGTCGGAGTGTAAGTGGCTTTAGGCGTGATGGCCGGGCTTTGGCCATTGCGACCAAGGTCCTTACACGCAGACTTCTGCGCCAGCGATCGCGTTTCGGAACCGGATTGCCCCCAATCTTTATTACTTCAACTTCGCAAATACCCAACTTTGACCATCACGCTAAGGTTCTTACCCGCCGACTTCCGACCCCAGTTTAATCGCTGCATAGAACCAAAAAAGCTCCCTTACATACCAGCAAGGAAGCCCAAAATTTCTACTCGTTGTTAACGCGTCACGATCGATAAACGAATTTCTTTTCCCAGTCCCTTAGCATACCGTGACAATGTCATCAGCGACGGAACAGAGTCCAAACGCTCAATCTTTGCAAGCTGCGGCTGCTTCATGCCAATTGTTTCAGCGAATTGCTTTTGTGAGATCCCACGGCGAATCCGTTCCGCTTCAAGTTCAGTCAGTGCATCGATGATGGTTAATGCTTCGTCAGGAATAGAATCAATTTTACCCTTAACTTCATTCCAAGTGGACACAGAACTGCCCCTTCTTTTTAACCCATCATCTCAATTTTTTAACCGTTAATCAATCTTCCGCTTCGGATTCAAGATATTCAGCGGATCAAACAAATCCTTGATCTGATGCTGAATTTCATCAACATCAAAGCCGAGTTCCTCATTGTTCCACTGATTCTTGCTCATCCCCACAGCGTGCTCGCCGGAAATTGTGCCGCCCAATGCCAGTGCTTTGCGGAACATCATGCGGATGGCTTGGAGCGCTTCTTTTGGCGGTTCCGTCTGGTCAGCTGGCCAGATAACCGTTGGGTGCACGTTGCCGTCACCCGCATGGCCGGCGGTGTAAATTTCAACATTCAAGTCTTTGGCAACCTCGGCAATGTAGTCCATCATCTCCGGCAGCTTGGATAACGGCACGGCCATATCTTCCATAATGTGCTGGCCATTCGCGAAAACCGCCGGCAACATGTCCTGCCGCAATTTGATGATGGCACCTGCTTCATCAGGATCGCTGGTTACCTTGATATTCTTGGCGTGATCAGCCGTTAAAATCTGTTCCGCCATTTTCAGACTGGCTTCACCGCCTGCATCCAGCCGGAAAATTAGCATTGCCTCGGCACCTTCTGCATAGTGCGTGCCTTCATACCGATCCAATGCCGCAACGGTCAATCCGTCCAATGCTTCGAGGGTCACCGGATAAATTCCCGACAACCGCAAATCCTCGACCCCTTTGGCCAAGGCCGTCATGTTATCAAAATAGGCCACCCCGACTACAGGCGTCCCGATCGGAATTGGGTTCAACTTAACGGTGATTTCCGTAATAATACCCAATGTGCCTTCAGATCCCACGAAAAGATGGGTCAAGTCATAGCTAAAGGCATGCTTATAAGTGCGGCCGCCGAGTTTGATTTCCCTACCATCAGCGAGCACGACTTTCAAACCAAGCACATTGTCCGTTGTTGCGCCGTACTTGACCGTACTCATCCCACCGGCATTCGTCGCTGCGTTACCGCCAATACTGGAAATCGGCTTAGAACCCGGATCAGGCGCATAGAACAAGCCTTGCTTGCGGGCTTCTTTATCCAAATCACCGTTAATCACGCCCGGCTCCACAACCGCCAACAAGTCGCCCTTACTGATTTCCTTAATCCGTTTCATCCGCACCGTTGAGAGGATAATGCTGCCATTGAGGCCATCCGCCCCGATGACGGTACTGGTATCCGCGCCTTGAGGAACGACCGGAATGTGATATTGCCGCGCCACTTTCAAAACACCTTGAATATCCGCAACATCGCCAACTGCCACATAAGCCAAAATTCTGCCATCAATCTCCAGCTGAGCATTGCCATTGGCGCTATGTTTGCGCGCAACCTGATCATCTGTATGAATCTCCGCGTGCGGTGCGGCGGCACGTAAAACTGCAAGGATCTCCGCGTTGTCATAAGCAGTAAAAATTGCCATTATCCAGACCTCCATTGCTTTGATTGCTGGGTTCATTATAAAAATCCTTATCCTCATTATGAACCTATTTTCAAAAGGCTGGGTTGATTTAGTCTGGAAAACGCGATCTGACATCCTCCATTGCGCCGGCATACAAAAATCCGCGACATTGCGCGGATTTTTGTTACTGTTTAAAGTTGCGATGTGACTAAATCAACGTTCTTCAACACCTGATCGCGCCCCATGAGCTCAATCGTTTCAGCCAGTTGCGGGCCATGCATCCGTAGCGTTGCGGCAATGCGGATCGGCATGTACAACTTGCGGCCCTTAACCTGGGTTTCTTGCTTGACTTCGTTGACAATGCGGCCAACGGAATACGCGTCGAAAGTGTCCAGTGCTCGAATCTTTTTAGCGAACGCTTCGATAACCGGCTTGGCATTGTCGTCAGCCAGCTCCTTGCGCTCGTCATCCGTCAGATCGGTTGCCTTGTCGAAGAAAATATCGGCAAGTTTGCTAATCTGCGCGGTGTAACTCATCTGATCGGTGTACAGGCTGATCAGATGACGGGCCCACTCGATGGTTTTCGGATCCGGATCACTATGAATCAGGCCATCTTCAATCAGGTTTGCCAACGACATGCTCATCAGCTCGTTCGGGTTCGTCTTTTGCTTAGCTTTAATATACTGGTTGTTAACCCATTCCAGCTTCTTCTGGTCGAAGCGTGCCGGACTCTTGGATAAACGCTTCGGATCGAACTGCTTGATGAATTCCTTCTTGGTGAAAATCTCATCTTCGCCAACCGGTGACCAGCCTAACAGGGTGATGAAGTTAAACATCGCTTCTGGCAAGTAGCCGAGTTCACGATATTGTTCGATAAACTGCAAGACGGTTTCATCACGTTTGGACAGCTTTTTGCCGGTTGCACCGTTGATGATCAAGGTCATATGGCCAAAAATCGGTGGTTCCCAGCCAAAAGCGTCATAAATCGCCAGCTGCTTAGGCGTGTTGGCAATGTGGTCATCGCCGCGCAACACATGACTGATTTCCATGAGATGATCGTCGACCACCACCGCAAAGTTATACGTCGGCATGCCGTCGCGCTTCTGAATGACAAAATCGCCGCCAAGCGTGTTGGCATCAATCGAAATCTTGCCTTTGACAATGTCATCCCATTCGTAAGTCTTATCAGTCGGAATGTGGAATCGGATAACCGGCTGTAACCCCTTGGCTTTTGCCGCAGCAATGGCTTCTGCCTTTTCGGCTTCACTCATGCCTTCATATTCATATTCATAATGCGGCATTTCATGACGGGCTTTTTGGGCTTCGCGATCGGCTTTCAGTTCCTCTTCGGTCCGATAAGATTCATAAGCAAAGCCCTTATCGACAAGTTGCTTGATCAGCTTGTCATAAATGTCTTTACGCTCAGACTGGCGGTAAGGGCCAAAATCCCCACCTTTGTCAGGACCTTCATCCCAATCAATCCCGAGCCAGTGGAGATTCTCCATCTGACTTTTCTCGCCATCTGCAACGTTCCGCTTTGTATCGGTATCTTCAATCCGCAGCACCAACGTTCCCTTGTTGTGCCGTGCGAACAAATAATTGAACAGTGCCGTCCGTGCATTGCCAATATGCAAATGCCCGGTCGGACTTGGTGCATAACGCACCCGAATTGGTCGATCTGCCAATGTCTTAGCCTCCATTTTCTGTAAACATGCAATGCTAGTGTACCACAGAAGGGCAAGCGATGGACGGCAACGCCTCAAGGTCATCAGGTTTTTCGTTTCGACGGGAAAAGTGCCATCCCTTTAATGAAACAATCTGTTTACTGAAACATTATGCGCTGACAGTGCTGCGCGGTTTTTCTCGCCGCCAGAGCCAGTAAACGAACGCCACAACGATCACTGTTTGTGCCACTAACAGCAGCTCTGTCACAGTGAGGCTCAAAGCTCCTGCCTGACTCAATCCAGCCGGAAAATCAATAAAAGCATGCAACCCAACCGGCAGTAACATCCAAAACCACTGCTTGCGGTTGACCACAATCAACCAAACAACCAGCGAAAGGGCAATCTGAATGGTCAAGGCTAACAGTCGTTCAAGCAAGCTTAGTGACACCGTCCAGCCGCTCATCCCAGTCAACTGCTTCACCGCGGTGATAATGCCAGAACGCGCGCTTGCCGGAGTTTTGGTCATTAATTTAGCCAACGCGCCACTGTTGATGGTCGTTGCAAAAAGCACATTACTGAACATTGCCAAGCCCCCACCCAGCATCATTTCAAGGCCGCCATGACCTAAACCATACAAAAACGGGGTTTCCGGCGTCTTGGCTTTTTGCGGGATCCGCCGCTGAATCCATTTGAACCCGAACCAGCGACCGACTTCTTCAAAAACGCCTGCCAGCAGTGCGCCATAAAGTGCGTAAAGCCACGGTGTATGCTGGAATTGCCGGGCAATGCCGCGAAACGGTCCTTCTAGAATGCCGGCAAAAAGAATGAAAATGGCCATACCGATAAAGAACACTGGCGTTGCTCCTTTTTTCGGATGACTTCGCCGTTGAATGATCCACACGGCTAAAGCCACCGGCAAAACCAAACAAATAATGATCTCGATGACCATCATCACGATGGCTGCTTGACTGACAGTGCTGTTCACAATTTTTGACATACGCGCGACCTCACATTCGATTGTTCAGAAAACGATCTGTTGTGGTCGTTTTCAATTCTTTAGGTATAAAAAGAGCATCATTTAAAGTGAATGATGCTCTTTTCCATTCCATTTTTCAACTCAATTTACACAATTGAAAATGGTACGATTTAATTTTTATGACTTACTTTTTTCGTTTGCCGGCGCCAACGAATACCTAAAAAGCCTGCCAAAGCTAGAAGAACAACGCCAAGAGCCGTCAAGCCGATCTGTTCTTCTTCGTGTGTCCGTGGCAGTGTGTGCTTAGCCTTATTAGTTGGCGTTATGATCGTTGTTGTCGCGCCATTGCTGCCACCTGTTGACGGCAAAACGTTGCTTGGCGGATTTGGCGTGGATGGATTTGTCGGCGTGCTTGGTGTGACTGGCGTACTTGGCGTGACCGGCGTGCTCGTCTTCGCATAAACAAAGGTGACATTTAACGTTCCATTGGTGAATGTGCCTGAATCAGCCGCGCTGTTTGGCGCCATGCGCAGATACTGATATCCCGCAATGGTTGTTGGCGTTGTGGTATAAGGTGTTCCTGCATTCCCAGTCAAAACTTTGTCTGGCGCGAGTGCGTGCCCATTTTCGTCGACATAATGAACGTTAACGGTTCCTTGGGCGGCTGGTGTTTTACTGTAAACAAACGTCACAGTCAAAGTGCCGGTACTAAAGGTCCCGTTTTCCGGTGCGCTGCCTGGCGCAAGACTGGTGAATTGATAATTTGCAATATCGATCGGACGGGCTTCATAAGGATCGCCAGGCTGGCCCGTGAGCACTTTATCAGGTGCAAGCGTATTGCCTGCATCATCGACGTACTTCACGTTAACGCTGCCTTGAGGAATTGGCGTCTTTGTGTAAACCATGGTGACAGTGATCGTGCCATTGGTGTATGTGCCGCTTGCCGGTGCGCTATTCGTAGCCAAATGGGCATATTGGTAATCTTTGATGCTGATTGGCGAGATGGTATACGAATCGCCTACTTTGCCACTAAACGTCTGATCCGGGGCAAGTTGATTGCCTTGGTCATCAACAAATTTGATATCAATGGTTCCTTGTGTAGCAGGATCTTCAGCAGCTTTTCCTGTCTCTGTAATTGGTGAGGCAACGGGATTACTCAAATACTTTTTTTGTTGACGAGTCAATGCTGCATTGACTCTCGATCGTTGTGCCAATTGAGAGGTTTCATTGATGGACTTGGCCGCCACTTTATGCGCGGAACTCGTACCACCCATCAAGAAGAAGCCGATCAGCATCACCACCCACAACTTGCCATCTTTATACAGTTTGCTATGAACTTTTTCTTCTCCAATTGGTCTCAATGCAATTGCTCCCTTCAGAAACCAAGCCAAAAGCCCTTCAACCAAACCTTGTTAAAATAATTATTTTAATTTACATACAAATTATAACACGTGGTATTGGTATGAAAACTTTCGAATGGATTCTCGGGCTGAGAAAGTATCCACTTTGAAGCACTTGGATAACTGACTTGGACGCAGAAAATGACACCTAAACAGGCGTTTTATTTTTCGTGAATACCATCATCTACCGCAAATTACGCCTGCGGAAGACAATCAGGCCAAGGATCAAGAAAATACTGCCATAAGCAATGTAGCCGATCATCATCTGGTTGATGCCTAGGTGAGTCAGACTCGAAAGCTTTGGCGAGTTCAATTGTGCCCCGAAGTTCAACATATTCACTGGGTTCCATTTGAGCCATTCGTGCTGATCAATCAGCATAAACATCAGTTGGTTAAAGACCGAGACAACAAAGTAGGCACTAATGCCGACAATGATTGCAGGCGTTGAATTATCAAATAAGGTAGCCAACAGCAACACAAAAGCAGCCAGAAAAAGTAATGTCAAAAACTCGCTGACCGTATTCATCAACATGGCCTGCCAAATCGGCTGATGGTTGCTAACTTGCAAAGTCAGACTAAATTTATTTTGGAAAAAGATCACTTTTAAAAGAAAAGTCATCACGAGGCTGCTGCCATAGAAGTAAAGTGCACAGCCTAGCAGGGTTAACCACTTACTAACCAAAACTTTGCTACTTGAATATTGTCGATACAGCAATGCCTTCAGCGTGCCATACTGATTTTCTGATGACAGCTGCGTACTGCCGACTGCAATGATATAAAAGACAATCAACACCGGCGCGTAAAAATCGTTGAGGAACAAGTTCTCAGGCTGAAACGTCTGTGGATAAACTTTTCCGAAAATCGCCATTGCCAGTTGAAACACAATGAGAAATAACCAGAAAATTGTAAAGGATGGTCTTTTTAAGAGTTTGTAGGTTTCCTGTTTAAGCAATGTGAACAAAATAAAATCCTCCGTATCGTCTCAATCACTCAATGATGCCTAAAAGTGAGTTTTCCAAGTCATCCTGTTGTTCGTGAATGTCGTGGATCGCAATATTCTGATCCAACACCGCATGCAACAAAGATGTCATATTTTGAATTGAGTTTCTGGCAATCTTAACGCTGCCTTCTTCGACAGTAGCTTGATAACCTTTCTGCACTAAAAGTTGCGCCGCGCGGTCGTTCTGATCCGTTCGCAGCAAAAGATAACTCTCATTTCTGGCCAACACGGCGCTCATGGTATTGCTTGTGACAAGATGGCCGTGATTAATGATCACAACATCGTCAGCGACCTTTTGCAACTCACTCAGGATATGGCTTGATATGAGGAATGAAATACCTTCTGCTTTTTTCTGAAGAATCAATTCGCGCAGTTCTCTTGTTGCCTTGGGATCAAGCCCATTCATTGGTTCGTCAAGGATTACCAGACTCGGCTGATTCACCAACGCCAGCGCAATCCCAAGCTTCTGCTTCATCCCTAGCGAATAATGCTTGGCTTTTGCATCTGCATAGGCAGTCAAGTGCATCTCTTCAATCACTTTGTCCACTTTAGCGCGCCGATCAGTGCCTCTCGTAAAAAGGTGCAGCTGTTCTCGACCGGTTAAATAAGGATACAAACCGGGATACTCAATCAAGGCGCCCACATCTTTTAAGGCATCATGATTGTCAACGGTGATCTTTTGATCATTTAGCCGAATGTCACCGATAAAACTCGAAATGCCCAAAATGGTTTTCATAATGGTTGTTTTACCTGCGCCGTTTGCCCCAATCAGGCCGACAACCCGTCCCGGTTTGATTTCAAATGAAATTTGGTGCAAAGCTTGTTTCCTCCCGAACCATTTATCGAGGTTATTAACTGTTAGCATTAAGTCATACCACAACTTTCTTGATGAGATTGGTGATCAACTTCATTATCTATTTGTTTTGTGTTATTGATAAAATATATACATACATCAATTGCCGCAATATCAAAAATTCCAGGTGATACCTGAACTCGATCACAAGGCCTAATTTTGATACTCTTTAAGTAGTACTAACTTACCAGATCAAACCGATCAATCCGTGTTTTTTGACAAAAACGATATTTTCATCACATAATTGGTTTTAAGTTGCTTATAGGAAAATTGGAGGAGACCGCTTCATGCAATCACATAACATTGGTGCTTTGTTTAAAGAGCTGCGTGTAGAACGAGGTTTGAGAATCGCTGATGTAGCCGGTGAACTCAGCGTAAGCACTGTTTCAAAGTTCGAAAACGGATTATCGGATATTTCAGTTGAGAAACTCTGTTTGCTATTAAGCAACCTAGGCATGGATGCACCAGAGTTTTTTGAAATTCTCAATCAAAATCAGAACGGCGACTCAAATATTGTCGATTCCAGTTTAGACGCTCTGAATCAGCGCTTGTGGAAATTTTCGGTTTCACAGGATGCTTCTGGATTTAAAAAGTTGCACCATGACTTTTTGGAAAAGTTTAAAGCCACCCAAAACAAATTTTATAAGCTGAAAGGCATTATGGTTTTGTCCATTTTCATCGACATCCAAGAAAGTCATAAACTACTGTCCAAAGCTGATTCCAAGTATGTGGCCGACTACCTAATGGAGCGTGATGCTTGGTACAAATTTGAATACTCACTTTATGGCGACTGTGTAGCATTTTTACAACCCCAAGATTTTGATCGTTTGTACGCAAAGTTTCTCACGATCCATTTTGCGCTACATCAACGGCGGAATTACCTTGATCTCTTTTTCCAGACATTTTATAATATTGCCGCTTCGCTTTATTACCGTGGACAATATGCATCGGCTGTCCAAACGCTTGACCATTTGCAGCAACAAAAAATCCCTGATAATTACTTTTTCATTCGTCTTCAATTGCATATGTTGAAACTGCTCTGCCAGTATAAAATTTCCAGTGATCAGGAGACCCTGGCTGATCTCGAATCGATTCTAAAGGTTATTACGAAGATCAGTCCGGTTTATAGTCGTAGATGGAAAGCGGACTTCAAGTTTAAAGAGTCACTCCTTCAGTAACCAAGACGTCGCTAAGTCCCTACCGCTGACGAAATTCACTGTTCCACTTCTTAAAAAAGGCGCTGCCCCAACTCGGGACAACGCCTTTTTACATCCACAATATTTACTTTTCCTTATCCCGGATCGCCTTTTGCTGGTGTGCCGGCTTTGCGAAGATCATGCGCCCCGCGGCCGTTTGCAGCGCACTGGTGACGATGACTTCCAGCGGTTTGTTCATGTAGAACTTACCGTCTTCGACCACCACCATCGTGCCGTCGTCGAGATAAGCGACGCCTTGTTGCCGTTCAGAGCCGGATTTGATGACGGTGACCGTCATGTTTTCTCCGGGGATCACATCGGGCTTCAGGGCATTGGCTAGCGCGTTGATGTTGAGCACCGGGACATTTTGAAATTGTGCGACCTTGTTGAGGTTAAAATCATTCGTCATGACGATGCCATCGAGCAATTTAGCGAGCTTGAGCAGCTTGCTGTCGACTTCGGTTAAATCGTCAAAATCGCCTTCGTACATCTCAATATGAATGTCTTTATCTTTTTGCATGGCATTCAAAATGTCCAATCCGCGGCGGCCGCGCATTCTTTTCATCGAATCCGCCGAGTCTGAAATCAGTTGCAGTTCATGCAAAACAAAGTTCGGAACCAGCATCGTGCCTTCGATAAACCCGGTCTTGGCAATGGCCTGAACCCGGCCGTCGATGATGACACTGGTGTCGAGCAGCTTGTATTTGCGAAAATGATCACCGACTTTGCGCTCGAGGACCTGGTCGTTGTCCGTATCTGCTGTCCGGCGATTGCGGAAATTCAATAGCCGCCGCCATTCTTCGCTGCGTGTCGTACCCACCCGAAAACCCAAGTAACCGAATAATAGCATGATGATGAGTGGTAGGAAGATATTCAGCGGTGCGATGAACCGATACAACGGAATTGAAATAATCGCGGCCAGAATCAAGCCGATCGTGGTCGACAAGCTACCGAACAGTAAATAGCTTGGTGATTTGGTGTTCAGCGTCTTTTCCAGAACTTTTAACCGTCCCAGAATCCAGTTGACGCTGAGACTGGCTAGCAGCAGGAAAATGATGGCGCCGATTAACCCGTTCGTCAGCAGGTTGTTGACAATCAGGTGATGCTGCCAACCGATGGCTTCCCAAAGTGCCGGTAATGCGCCCATGCCGACCCCAATGCCGATCAAGCCGAAAATCAAATAAACAATTCGTTTCTTCATGGTTTGCCTCCTCTCTTCTTCTAATTAAAAACCTTATGCAACGCTTCGGCAATGCTTGTAACCCCAATGACTTGAATATCTTTGGGTGCGTGCCAGCCTTGCAGATTGTTGCGCGGTACGAAAATCCGCTTAAAACCCAGCTTGGCCGCCTCTTTGACCCGATCTTCAATGCGGTTCACCCGCCGCACTTCACCGGTTAAGCCGATTTCACCGACAAAACAATCCGTCGGCGGAATCTCTTTGTCGCGATATGACGAGGCAATCGCAACGGCCATCGCTAAGTCAATCGCTGGCTCATCCAACTTAACGCCGCCAGTGGCTTTCAGGTAAGCGTCCTGATTCTGCAGCATGAGATTGGCCCGTTTTTCCAGCACTGCCATGATCAAGCTGACACGATTGTGATCCAATCCGCTGCTAGTGCGTTTGGCATTGCCGTACATCGTGGGACTGATCAATGCCTGAATTTCGACCAAAATCGGCCGCGTACCTTCCATCGACACCACCACCGCCGAACCGGTCGCCCCAGCCAGCCGTTCCTCTAAGAAGATTTCCGAGGGATTAGCGACTTCCTGCAGGCCGTTTTGGTGCATCTCAAAAATGCCGATTTCATTGGTGGAGCCGAACCGATTCTTAACCGACCGTAAAATCCGGTAAGTGTGGTGCATATCGCCTTCAAAATAAAGCACGGTGTCGACCATATGTTCAAGAATTTTAGGCCCGGCAATCGCGCCTTCCTTGGTGACGTGGCCGACGATGAAGATGGTTACACCTTTGGATTTGGCAATGCGCATCAGTTCGGCCGTGACTTCGCGAATCTGGGCAACCGAACCGACTGCCGAGTTCATATCCGGTACATTCATGGTTTGAACCGAGTCAATCACGACATAATCCGGCTGCATCTGGTCAATGACTCCTTCAATGCTAGGCATGTCGGTTTCCGGATACAGGTACATCCCCGAATTGGCAACCCCTAAGCGCCCGGCCCGCATTTTGATCTGACTGGCGCTTTCTTCGCCGGACACGTATAAAACGGTACCGCCAGTGCTCGCCAACTGTCCGGACACCTGCAATAGCAAGGTCGATTTACCGATTCCGGGATCCCCGCCAATCAAAACCAGCGATCCCGGCACCACGCCACCACCAAGCACACGGTTTAATTCCGCCAAACCGGTCTTAACCCGCGTTTCCTTGGCAACCGTCACTTCATCCATCCGCATCGGCTTGACTTTACTGCCTGCCCGCGTCTGCCGCGGTGCCGACTTGGTTGAACTGACGGTTTCTTCAACTAAGGTATTCCAGCCACCACAATTTGGACAACGCCCTAAATAAGTGGCCGAAATATAACCGCAATTTTGACATACGTACTGTGTTTTTGCTTTCGCCATATTATCCCTTCAATATTAACTAGTGATCGGTTGACCCAAAACCGCTTTGCCGCTGAGCCAGCCCGCCTTGATCGCCATCCGCCATTAAAAATGGCATGAAGATGCCTTGGCCGATGCGGTCGCCTTTTTTAATCATCACATCGCGGGGGAAGAAATTCAGTAGCTGAATATAGATTTCGCCTTCGTTGTCCGGATTGTTATAATAGTCGGCATCAATCACGCCAATCCCATTGGGCAACGTCAGGCCGTGCTTAAGCGGATTGCTGGAGCGATTAGCCAAAACCAGTACTTCATTAGGCTGCATATATGCTTTTATACCAGTCGGCACCAAATACGGTTTCAAGATCTGCTCAGCCCGTTCGAAATCCTTGTTGGTCAGTGGGCGTTCATTTTTAATCAGCCGGAAAAGCCGAATAAAATCATACCGCCAGATGCTTTTCAACAAGAAATCCTCACGCGCGTAAAAATCATACCCTGCCGCTTGCTTGGTTTGGCGTGTGGGCAAGGTCAGGTCGTCATCCTGGTACTTTGAAACAATTTCAAAACCACGGGTCTTCATAATGAACCTCCATATAAGTAGTGTCCAAGGTATCATAACACGTGGCACCAGCTGACAACCATGCTGAAAAGGCTTTCCTTCTTGTAATTATACCGTTTTCTTGCTAAATTTGGAGTGCGGACGCGACTGGTCAATCGCATTAACAAAATTGACCCGAGCGTCATGGTGACTGGATTCGGTAAAAGCGGCGCTGACGGTGCGATGCGTTGGATGCTCAACCATAACGCGTTCACTGGCGCAGGAACCTGCGTATAAGGGCCTTGGTCGCAATGGCCAAAACCGGGCCATCACGCCCAAGGCCGCTTATACTCCGGTTCCTGAACGCGCCAGTTCACGCTCACGCACTTTTACCAAGGAGGTTAATATGGAATTTCAACACGAACCGGGCCGGATTTTCAATACCGACTGGGATGGCCGACTGCTGGCCGAATTAACGTATCAATCAATTGACGACGGCCAAGCATGGGCAGTCGATCATACTTTTGTTGACGAAAGTTTGCGTGGCCAAGGCATCGCCGGCCAACTCATCGAAGCGGTCGTTGCTGCCGCCCGGAAAGAAGGCAAAACCATTGAACCACTTTGCTCATACGCAGTGCATGCCTTTCACAACCATCCGGAATATGCCGATGTTTTGCGGCCGGTGAAGGATAACTGAATGCTGAGTGAGGCCAGAGCGTAACTCACGGTCAAAACGTCAAGCTTACAGAAGCGAACGTGCTTCCGATTGTTAAAAATTGGAAGTGCGTTTTCTTTTCGTTTCGGGTAAATAGTTTGGTTTAAACTTTAAAAATCTTAGTGCCAAAGCGGAGCAATCGGAGGCCAGATGGGCTCAGGGGTGACATTGTTGTTGGTGGGGCGCTTTTTGCCCCGCCTACAACAAGGCCGAGCTTAGAGACTCTGCCGGTTTTGCAGAGGCTCTAAGTCGTGCCCACCCCTCTAGCTTCGCGGTCGCCAGACCTTGCCCCCGCCGGAGATTGCGGAGTTTGGCACGGCATGGAACTTTTGAAGTAGCAACTTTTGGCGGAAATCAATTTAAGTCATGCCTTTGATCACCTTTAAATTCTAATTAAATTGAGGTAAGGTTTCTTTAATGCACTAAGAAAAGGGGCTCGCTATGTCAGAAATTACATTTGATCAGATTAAGGCGTTTCAAGAGCAGCTCGCGCACCATCCCGCCGCCGCTGCCCGCAGTCGCGCGGTCCAAAACGTCGGACCACAGGCGGCTAGCCGCGAAGCCATCGACGGCGAGGACATGAAACCGGTATTCTCGCTCGACCTTGACACGGGCAGTGTTGCCAACCAGAAGAAAAGCGGCCGCTGCTGGCTATTTGCCACATTAAACACGGTTCGCCACGGCATTGCGGATGAATTCGGCCTGAAAGATTTCGAATTCTCACAAAACTACAATGCCTTTTTCGACCGGCTGGAGAAAGCCAACTTATTCTATGAAAATATTTTGGCATCGGCCGACAAGCCACTCGATGATCGCGAAGTCGCTACTTACCTCAGCGGACCGGATCAAGACGGCGGCCATTATGATCAAGCCGCTGCACTCATTGAAAAGTATGGCTTGGTTCCAAAGTCCGTTATGCCGGAAACCTACAACAGCAACAAAACGGCTGAATTAAACAGCGTCTTGAACGAGAAGTTGCGCAAAGACGCCAAAGTATTACGCACGCTGAAGCAGCAACATGCCAGTGACGACGCGATTGCCGCTAAAAAACGTGAACTACTCAGTGTGGTCTATCGTATCCTCGCCTATACTTTCGGCAACCCACCGACAACGTTCGATTTCGAATATCGCGATGACAAAAAACAATATCACCGCGATACCGGCTTGACCCCGCAAACTTTCTTCAAAAAGTACGTCAAGTGGCATTTTGATGATTACATCGTGGTTGCCAGCGATCCTGAGCCAAGCAAAAAATATCAGCAGCTCTATACCATCAAAGCAGCCAATACCGTGGTTGAAAGGCATCCTTTAACGATCCTGAACCTCCCGCCTGAGCGCCTGGAGCAACTGGCATTGGCACAGCTGCAAGCCGGCGAAGGCGTCTGGTTCGGTAATGATGTCCTGGCCGATATGGACCGGAAATCCGGTACGCTCAAAGGCGGCCTTTTCAATTATAACGATTTGTTTGACGTCGATTTTCACGTGGACAAAACCGATCGAATCGTGACCACCGAAGCCGAAATGTCCCATGCCATGACGTTCACCGGTGCCGATGTCGTTGATGGCAAGGTAACAAAATGGAAGGTCGAAAATTCGTGGGGCAAAGACAACGGCCATGACGGTTATTTTGTTGCCGATGCGAGTTGGTTTGACCAGTACGTCTACGAGGTCGTCGTTCGCAAGAGCCTCCTGACCGAAGCCGAGCAAGCCGCCCTTCAAACCACGCCAATCAACCTGCCTGTGTGGGATTTTCTGAATTAAACACGGGTTATATGCTAGACTATGCTTGTCGCTTCATTCAGGCGGCAAGAGCAGCCAACGGGAGATTGCAACCTTTTGACTGCCAACTGCTTCATCATCAACTGTTTAAAAAAGGAGTGTTTATTTCAATGTCTGCAGAAATTACTTCCAGCGATTTGGATCAGTTCAAACAGGATCTGCAAGCCACACCCGGTGCCACTGCTTTACAAAAAGCGGTTATGAACAATGGCATCAACACCACTGCCGAAAACACCGACAGCAAAGTGGCCATGACGCCGACTTTCTCAATCGAACTTGAGACCGGCGCCGTTGCCAACCAAAAGCAAAGCGGCCGTTGCTGGATGTTTGCCGCGCTCAATACGATGCGCCACGGCATCCAGGCCCAGTTCAAGATCAAAGACTTTGAACTTTCCCAAAACTATACCAACTTCTGGGATAAATTTGAAAAGTCCAATTATTTTTATGAAAATGTTTTGAAAACCGCTGATCAACCACTGGACAGCCGTAAAGTTGCGTTCCTCTTGGCCACCCCGCAACAAGACGGCGGCCAATGGGACATGTTGTCGGCATTGATTGAAAAATACGGCATCGTGCCGAAGTCAGTGATGCCGGAAACCTACAACTCAAACAAAAGTAACGAATTAAACGGCTTGCTCAACCTGAAGCTGCGCAAGGACGCGGTTAAACTGCGCAAGTTAGTGGCTGACAAAGCCAGCGATGCCGATATTGAAGCTGCTAAGCAAAAGATGTTAGCGGAAGACTACCGGATTTTGGCTTACGCCTTAGGCAACCCGCCAACTAAATTCGACTTTGAGTATCGCGACGATGACAAGAACTACCACATCGATCGTGAACTGACGCCGCAGACCTTCTTCAAGAAGTATGTTGGCTGGAACCTTGACGACTATCAAAGTATCATCAACGCACCAACGGCCGACAAGCCATACAACCACCTCTATACCGTTGAAATGCTTGGTAACGTGGTCGGCGGTCGCGAAGTCCGGCACCTGAACCTCGACATCGATACTTTCAAGGCTTTGGCCATCAAGCAACTCAAGGCTGGCGAGTCCGTCTGGTTCGGTTCCGACGTTGGGCAAAGTTCTGATCGTCAACTCGGTATTCTGGACACCAACATCTACAAGAAAGATGACCTCTTCAACACCGACTTCACCATGACAAAAGCAGAACGCCTTGACTATGGTGAAAGTCTTATGACCCACGCCATGGTTCTGACTGGCGTTGACATTGTTGACGGCAAACCAACCAAATGGAAGGTCGAAAACTCTTGGGGTGACAAGGTCGGCGAAAAAGGTTACTTCGTGGCAAGCGATGACTGGTTCGATCAATTTGTCTACCAAGTTGTCATTTCCAAGAAGTACCTGCCAACCGAATTGCAGGATGTCATCAAAAACGAATACGCCAAGCCAACCGTTCTGGCACCATGGGATCCAATGGGTGCTTTGGCATCAAGATAGTGTCAGTGAATTGAACTGGCGGCGATAAAAATAGGGACAGAAGTTTTTCGGCACTTACGATGGTCGAAGAGCTTCTGTCGTTTTTGTCTGGTACTGAAAAGTAAAACTGCATATTCAGCAATTGGCTTTGAATCGCGTTTTACTTTCAGTCCCATTCACTAGTCAGGATGTCTCGTTCTAAAGTAACATCTGCTTGTTTTAAATCCTGTTTGATCCTGTCACTTTCAAACGGGTTGTGGTGTATGGGTAAGTACACGATGCCACCATCGCTGCGTTGTTTAACCGTGAATTCGGTTCCTTCGGCGATTTTAAATTCTTTCGGGACTGTCAGCGTCATTGTGTTACCGACTTTTTTCGCTTTTATGGTCATGAGAATCGTCCCCCCTTAGATATTGGCAGTATACAGGTTGGCTGTTGATTTTCCAATTTTGTTAGGGGGGGTTATTGTCAGTCTGTGAAGTTTATACATAGAAGGGCGATTCTGGACGTATTGCAGTTATACGAACCAACGTGTCATTGCCTTGACTGCGGCGCTAAAGACTGCCCGGAGTTCTCCGACGCTGAAACGCGCTCACAGGCCCAGAAACCTGCGTGTAAGGACCTTGAACCCAATGACCAAGATCGGGTCATTGGGTTCAGACCACGTACACTTTGCTTTCTAAGCGGGTCTGTTCGCGCTCTGCCTGAATTGTGGTATTCTGATGGCAACCGAATTAAAGTCATTTTCGAAATGGAGGCTGGGTATGGGGACGCAGTTGGGTTTTGATTGGCGTCAAATGGTTCATTCGCGGAAGAATCTTGCCTTGGCAGGGTTGTTTGTTGCGGCTTTTATCATTGGCTTTTTTGCTTTGATGTGGACGCATCGCTTGGATGTCGGGCAGACGGCGCAGGCGACAGCGAATGCGGCGGTGGCTAATTACGCCGAATATAATCTGGACACGTTGAGTAAGTCGCAGAAGCCGTTGTTGGCGAATCTGGACGCGCAGAATTCGGCAACCGGTGTGATTGGCTTGGGAATTAAGCTTGGTGAGCCCGATACAACGCGGAACGGCTTGCTGAGCTTACGCAATGCACAGCTGGCAATGCGGCAGCGGCATTTTAAAGCGATCAACACGATGCCATTGCCGCCGCTTCATCAGCTAAAAGGCGATGTTTTGACGCTCACAAGACTAAAGAATGATGACAAACCTGCCGTTACCGGGGTGACAACCAGCAGTTCTTACATAGTCACTATCTTGCCTTATCTCAGTTGGCTCACCGGCGCAGCGGCTATTTTGCTTGCCTGCGATAGTTGGGTCGAACGGCGGCGCCACCAAACACTGATGACCGCACGTCCGTTAACGGCTGGCGTGGCCGGCAGCAGTCGGATCCTGACGTTAACCGGATTTTATCTGCTCATTCTGGCGGCCGGCTTGCTGGCGATCGTTGCATTGCCGGCATTATTCAACGGCATCGGTGATACTGCCTATCCACTGGCCGTCATGGGGAAAACATTATTACCGTTATGGCAATATCTCCTTCTGTTCGGCGGTCTGACACTCCTGGCCGGCATCTGGATCATTAGTTTCTGTATGCTGCTTAACACATGGGTCACAAATGCCTATCTGACGACCTTCATTGCGGCGGCAGTTGCCATCTCGCCACTGATGTTGCCGCAAGTCTTCCGCTTTCTTTGGTTCTTGCCAATTCCTTACCTTGATAGTTACGCCACCGTGAGCGGTACATTGATTGACCGCCTCAATCAGCCGCTTGCCAGCACGTGGATCGGTGCCGGCCTGCTACTTGTCTGGGTTATTGTCAATCTTGGACTCTTTGGTTATCGGGTCAAGAAGGAGGTGGCATAATGCGCTATTTTCGGTTTCAACTCCACCAACTACTCACTAACCGCAAAAACTTAGCCGTCATCGGCATTGCCTTGGTTGCGCTACTGTGTCAATTTATCTTTTTCCCGCCCAACAAAGCGCCTGCCGAGCTGCCGACAAGAAATGCGCTGACCCGCGATCGCGATAAAAATGTGGCCTTCGTCAACGAACCTCATGGCACTTTGACAGCAAAGTGGGTTCCGGCCACGCGTGAGTTTGCCAACATCGAAACGCGCATGTTAAACGCCCAAAAGCAACAGCACACTCAGGCGTATGTGAAGGCAACCCTGCATTATCTGGCATTTTTAGGTCAAAATGCCGCCAATCCCGATGCCCAGTCCAGCCCGTTTCACTATCCGCTTTCCTATTACTTTGAGAATCGCCAGTACCCTGATGCCGATGCGGCCTTTGCCAATGCGACTATGTACCGTTCACTGGAACCACTGGCTAAACAAGCCCATCCCGACACGGCCACGATTAAGCAACAAACCTTTTGGCAAACCCTGTTTCGCGGTGCGGCTGGTGGCTGGTTGACAGCGCTATTGATCATCACGATTTTGTTTGCGAACGACTTGTTAACGAGCGAACAACGCCACCGCAGCATTGCGCGCCTGTTGCCTATCAGTCCCTGGCACGCTGTTAACGCCAAAACGTTCACAGTTTTCACGGCATTATCCGGTTTTTTAGTGGCAGCAGTCGCCATCATTGCGACTTTTGTCATCCCGCAACACGGCCTGGGGTCATTATCAGCTGCGATTGCGTATTATGCGAAAGACGGCATGTCGATTAAATTGGATCCCTTAGCACTTGGCATTGCGCTGCCGACGATTCTGGGTCTAACCTTCTCGTTAATGTGGCTGTTCATTCGCCTGAACCTGTTATGCCAGCTGCTTTTCCATAACGAGTTGGTCGGGCTGGTTGTCAGTGCCTTTTTACTATTTGGGGAACCGCTTTATTTCATGCACGGCATTGCCTTTTCGGTTCCACAAACGGCGTATTATCTGCCGGGTTACATGAATCCGGCAGCAATCGTTAGCGGCTTACAGAATTTTCGCTACGATACCAGTCGCATGAGTCCGCTGGCTGCCGTCGTCGTTATTGGCAGTGTGATTCTCATGCTTGAGCTCGTGCTGTTCATCGTCACGCATCGCCGGCGCGCCGCTATTATCAAGTAAACGGAGGTCTCACAATGGAACTGCAATTACAAAGTCTCGCCTTGAGTTTTAAAAATAAGCCGCACGTCATTGACAACATTAGTCTCACCATGAGCAGTGGCTCGATTGTGGGCATCGTGGCGCCTAATGGGACAGGTAAAACCACCTTGTTGCGCCTGATCCTCAATGACCTCAAGCCGCAGTCCGGTAAAGTTGTCTTAGACGGGCAAACCTATGGCAGTCAAAAGCAAAGCCTTGCAATGCATCGCCAAATGTGTCTTTTTCCGGTTCAAGACGACCTGTATCCCGACTTGTCAGGTAAAGCCCATCTTGACTATTACGCGCGACTTTGGCGTAACCGCAAGAAAAGCGTCAAGCAAATCATCACAGCACTGGATATGCACGATTATGTCAATCAGCCAGTGCGGACTTACTCGATGGGGATGAAGCAGCGGCTTTGTTTTGGCATGGTCATGGCGGCAAATACGCCGATTATGCTGCTGGACGAGTTCATGAACGGTCTGGACACCATCAACGTTGCGCGCATGTCGCGAATTCTGCGTGGCTTACGAGCGGAAGGCAAGCTGATCATTACCGTGTCGCACTTATTGAACAATCTGCAGGGTTATGCTGACCTAATCTACTTCATGCGTGATGGTAAAATCATCAAAACGATCGATCAGCATGAACAGCAGCCGCTGTACATCCAAGTGGCGGCCGACAATGCCAACCGTCTACCCCGGATGCCCTGGCAACATTACCCGAACGGCCTATTGGTTTTGCCGGTTAATGAACTTCCCGGCCAACATTTCAATCAGTTGTTGCTGGGACTTGCTGCACATCACATTGCCTTTAAATTGGCACCGCTGGATCTCGACACTTATTTCAACGAGTTTTACGAAGCCGAACGTTAATGTTCAGTCCGTCTTAACCACCGAAAACCGCTCATCGGCGGCTTTTCTTGTTTAATGACGGCGATCACGTGGAATTTCGTAAAATGAATTAAGCATATGTACCTTACATTGGCGCATGTTTCTGCTACAATGGCGTTATTACTTTTCAGGGGGTGCACGAATGGCGTCAGGCTTGGCTGCTAATAAGAAGCTGAAGCATAAAATTTCTGCCGCGGCTTTACTTGTAACACTCGGTGTTGTTTATGGAGATATCGGAACATCACCGCTTTATGTTATGAAGTCAATCGTTGCCGGAAACGGCGGCATGGGACATTTTGATACCGATTTTTTGGTCGGTTCTGTTTCGTTGATCTTCTGGACCTTGCTCATCATCACCACGATCAAGTATGTGTTGATCGCGTTACGAGCTGATAACAACGGTGAAGGTGGTATATTTGCCTTGTACACGCTTGTTCGTCAGCGCGCTCGCTGGTTAGTCTTACCAGCCATGATTGGCGGGGCTGCTTTATTGGCTGATGGCATGTTAACGCCGGCTGTGACGGTGACAACGGCAATTGAAGGGCTCAAAGGTGTCCACATCAATGGCAATATTCTGATTGACAATCAGCAACAAGTCATTTGGGTCACGATTTTTATCATCACCTTTTTGTTCTTCATCCAGCGCTTTGGCACCGATCTCATCGGCAAGGCGTTCGGCCCCATTATGTTTGTGTGGTTCACCTTTTTAGGCGTTGCCGGCTTTCTGGCGTTGTCAAAAGACTGGTCAATGTTACGCGCCTTGAATCCTTACTACGCGCTGCGTTTGCTGGTTAGCCCGGATAATAAGATGGGCCTGTTTATTTTAGGCAGCATTTTCCTGGCGACCACCGGGGCCGAAGCGCTGTATTCGGACATGGGCCATGTGGGGCGTGGCAATATTTACTTAAGTTGGCCTTATGTTAATATCTGTCTAGTGTTGAACTACTTTGGCCAGGCAGTGTGGCTGGACCGCAATTCGCATGTGACGGCGTTTAACAAAATCAGTGATTTCAACCCATTCTTTCAGATGCTGCCGGAAAGTATCCGGCTGGGTGCGATTATTTTGGCAACTTTAGCTGCGATTATTGCGTCACAGGCCTTGATTTCCGGTTCTTACACATTAGTTTCCGAAGCCATCAAACTGCGCTTCTTGCCGCGGTTACACATTGTTTATCCAACCCGGCTTAAAGGCCAGCTGTATATCCCGGTTGTCAACACCATTTTGTGGGTGGCGTGCCTGGCAATCATCGCCTACTTCAAGACCAGCGCCGAAATGGAAGGCGCCTACGGATTGGCCATCACGATTACCATGTTGATGACCACCTTGCTGCTGTATCAATACTTACGGGTACACCACGCGCCGACTGTGATCGCATTGGGCACCTTGATCTTCTTTGGTGCCATCGAAACAGTCTTCTTCATTTCCAGTGCCGTTAAGTTTCTCCATGGTGGTTATGTCACCGCAATGATTGCCTTTGTGATCCTAGCGATTATGTTTGTCTGGCAATACGGCGGTCGGATTCGCGACGACAACACGTACCGGGCAGAAATGGCTTCACTGTTCGCTTATAAAAAACAGCTTTCAGAATTACGTAGCGATCCGAACTATCCGACTTATACCACTAATTTGGTGTATATGACCCAGATTGCCAATGACCACTACATTAAAAAAGAAATCCTGTACTCGATTCTGGACAAACGGCCGAAACGTGCCCAAGTTTATTGGTTTGTAACGGTCAACGTTACCGATGAACCCTACACAGCCGAATACACGACTGACACTTACGGCACCGACTACATGGTCAATGTCCAGCTGTTCCTAGGCTTCCGGATGGAGCAACAGGTCAACGTTTTCCTGCGGCAGATTGTCAATGACATGATGCGTGAAGGCGAATTGCCAACCCAGCCGCAAAAATACACCACCATCCCGGATCGGCAGGTCGGTGATTGGACGTTTGTACTTTTACACGAAGAATTGTCACCGCAAACTCAAATCAAAGGTTTCCAGAAAACCATCATTCAGGCGCGGCTGTGGCTCCAGCGCGTCACCGTTTCGCCGGCTCAGTGGTTCGGCCTGGAATATGCCGATACACTAGATGAAACTGTACCGCTTGTGCTGGGGAAGATTCCGATTACCAAGCTAACGCGATTAAGTCGGTCGCAGGTTGATGCTCAGGCTGAAGACGAAGACGATTAAGTCGAAAATCAAATTAATTAAAAAGGTGCACCACAAGTCATGAAGCAAATTTTGCTGCTGACTTGGGTGCATCTTTTTATATGGTCTGAATCGCGATCATTTGACTGCGATTATTCTTACATCGGTCATTACGGATTACGAACGGGCCTTTGCCTTTTTCGTGGCCCGCAACGTTGCCTGAGCCGCGGCCAGTCGCGCAACGGGGACGCGGTATGGTGAGCAGGAAACGTAGCTGACGCCGATGCTGTCAAAGAAGGCAACTGAGTCCGGATCACCACCGACTTCACCGCAGACGCCGATTGGCAATTGCGATTTTGTCGCGCGGCCTTTGTTGATAGCCATCTTCATCAACATGCCAACGCCTTCTGTATCAACCGTTTGGAATGGATCGGCCGGCAGGATTTTCTTTTCCAGGTAGGCTGGCAGGAATGAGCCGACATCATCACGCGAGTAGCCGAAGGTCAACTGGGTGAGATCGTTGGTGCCGAAGCTGAAGAAATCGGCGGCATTGGCGATAGCATCAGCGGTGACGCATGCGCGCGGTGTTTCGATCATCGTTCCGACTTCATACGTCACCTGAATGCCTTTAGCGGAGGCCATCTGTTCGATTTCATTGACCACCAGTCGGCGTACCCAACGCAATTCGGTTTCCGAGTTGGTAAGCGGAATCATGATATGCGGCGTCACGGTGACGCCTTCATCGGCTAACCGGAAGACCGCATGCATCATCGCGCGAACCTGCATCGCGTAGATATCCGGGAAGGTAACGGCTAAGCGATCGCCGCGATGGCCCAACATCGGATTGACTTCTTTCAGCGCCGCCATCCGCTCGCGCAACTGATTTTGCTCTAGACCCAGCTCATTCGCCACTTCGTTAATTTCGCGTAAGTCATGCGGGAGAAATTCATGTAATGGTGGATCCAGTAAGCGAATTGTGACACTTTTACCTGCTGCCAGACGATATAAATCATAGAAGTCTTGTTCCTGCATTTTCTCTAAGGCAGCCAGCGGTGCTTTACGACCTTCCGCATCTTTTGCCAAAATCAGTCGGCGCATTTGTAACAACCGCTCCGGCTGGAAAAACATGTGCTCGGTTCGGGTTAGTCCGATGCCATCCGCACCAAAAGTGAGCGCCTGCTGCAGATCCTTTGGCGTATCGGCGTTGGTGTAAACGCCCATCCGACTCGCTGCTTTGGCCCAATCCAGCAAGGTTGCCAGACTTTCCTTAACCATGGCGGCGGTGGTTGTGATGCGCCCGCGATAAAGGTGCCCGGTTGTGCCATCGACCGATACCCAATCGCCTTCATGGAGCACAATGTCACCGACCGTGGCTGTTTTAGCGTGTTCATCGACACTCAGCGCGTGCATCCCCACGACGCCGGTGGCTCCCATGCCGCGGGCAACCACTGCTGCGTGCGAGGTCATGCCGCCGCGCGCGGTGACAATCGCCTGACTGACGATCATCCCTTCAATGTCCTCCGGTGAGGTGTCCTGCCGCATCAAAATAACCTGATGACCGGCTTCGTGCGCGGCTTTGGCTTCTGCGGCGGTAAAATAAACTTCACCGGTTGCCGCGCCGGGAGATGCCGGTAAACCGGTGGCCAAAACGTCATGGGCCGCCAATGCCTGCTGGTCAAACTCCGGATGCAGCATGTCACTAAGCGATTTCGGCTCAATCCGCATTAAGGCTTCCTGCCGATCAATCAGGCCTTCATTGACCAAATCAACGGCAATTTTAACCGCAGCAGCTGGCGTCCGTTTTCCGTTACGCGCCTGCAATAGATAGAGTTCGCCATGTTCGATCGTGAATTCGAGATCCTGCATGTCACGATAATGCTGCTCCAAAGTCGTGGCGATTGCAGCCAGCTGATCGTAAACTTCCGGCATCTGCTCATGCAAGACCGCCACCGGTTGCGGCGTCCGCACGCCGGAGACAACATCCTCACCTTGAGCATTTAAAAGATACTCACCAAACAAGGCGCGTTCGCCGGTCGCCGGATCGCGGGTAAAGGCCACCCCGGTACCGGAATCTTCACCAGCGTTGCCGAAAACCATGGTCTGCACATTAACGGCTGTACCCAAATCTTCAGGAATATGATTTTCGCGCCGATAAATCACTGCGCGCCGATTGTTCCACGATTCAAACACCGCAACAATCGCCGCTAAGATCTGGGCTTTGGGCGATTGCGGGAACGATTTGCCGGCGTCTGTGTAAAGCTGTTTGAAGGCCTGGATAATCTGCTTCAGGTCATCTGTGGTTAAGGCCAGATCAGACGTGTACCCTTTTTCCTGTTTGATCGCGGTCAAAACATCATCAAACGCACTTTCCGATAGACCGTAGACGACATTCCCGAACATGGCCAGCAGCCGGCGATAACTATCATAGGCGAAACGCGTATCCGCCGTCAGTGTTGCCAGCGCCTGCACGGTTTGGTCGTTCAACCCGATATTCAAAATCGTGTCCATCATGCCAGGCATCGAAATCGGTGCGCCGGAACGAACCGAAACCAGCAGTGGCGCGGTCGGGTCGTCAAAACGTTTCCCGGTAGCCTGTTCCAATGCCTGCAAATGTTCGTCCAGTTCAGCCAACAAGGTATCTGACAGAGCATGTTGCTGCTGATAGTCATGGCAGGCCGCCGTTGTCATGGTGAATCCCGGAGGAACCGGTAAGCCAAGATTCGTCATTTCGGCAAGATTAGCCCCCTTGCCACCCAATAAAGCCCGCATCTCCATGTTGCCTTCCGCAAACGCATAGATTTGTTTCATCACAAATCCTCCCATTCGTTAAATATGACGTTATATATGTTCGCTATATAATGTATTATTTAGCCATGGAAATTGCAAGCGTTTACACTTAAAAATTGGCCTATTTGTTTTAAGTTTTTTTGAGCGTGAGCCGGCGCGCTTAGAAGTCGGAGTGTAAGCGGCCTTGGGCGTGATGGTCCGGGTTTGACCATTGCGACCAAGGTCCTTACACGCAGACTTCTGCGCCGGTGAACGCGTTATGACAGCACGAAAAAAGCTGCTGGCAGTATTCGCCAAACAGCCTACGGAGCAAGGGTTTCGATCAGATATTTAAAAATGCGATTCTTGGTAATTTTTCCGATGACATGCGTGTCACCGCGGTTTTGGACTACTGGCAACGAATCAACGTTGTGTTTAAGCAGCAACTTGCTGGCGTCCATAATCGTGGTATCAGCCGTCACGGTAACAACATTGGGCATCCGAGTCATCACGATACTGGCAGGCAATGTCGTATCGCGATCGGTAAAGCTGGCCCGCAGCAAATCTTTACGCGAAATCAGGCCAACCAAGGCACCGTCATCATCCAGCACATACAAGGAGCCAACATCGGCGATAAAAAGCTTGGTCACCGCTTCTTCCATCGAGGTTGTGAGCTTGATTTCCGTTGGTGGAAGCAGGATTTTGGCAATGGCCATTTTAAACAACGCCTCGTTGCCGGCCGGTAAAATGCTGGCACCCTGGTAGGCGTAACCTACTTTAGGCCGGGCATCCAGAATGCCAATCGTTGTCAGCAGACGCAAATCGGCCCGAATCGTGGCCAAACTGATTTTTAACTTGGCCGCTAATGTTTCCCCGGTCATGGGGCTATCAGCTTTCAACAGCTGAACAATTTTACGTTGACGTTTGGTAAGTTGCGTAGGTGCCCCCTCCTTTTTATAATCAACAGTATAACATTTTTAGGATATATGACGTGATATTCAACCTTAAAAAGTTGGAATATGCCAAAAGAAATCCGGCACATCGGGTAAGCCGACCTGGCCGGAATTCTTTTCAAAGCGTTTGTTTTTTAAGAATCTTCAAGTGATCATCAAGTGTATAGACAATCGGCTGCGCATTGCCGATCTCGACTTTGTTGATACCGGCGTTGCTGATGTCTTCCATGTACTTAACCAGCGCCCGTAGCGTTGATCCATGTGCCACGATGAGCTGATTCTTGCCTGCCATGAGCCGCGGCGCCAACTCGGCACTCCAGTACGGCAGCAAGCGTTCACTCGCATCCGCAAGACTTTCACCCCGCGGAATAATGGTGGCCGGGTACTGGTGGTAACGGCGCGAACGACTGGGATGCGCCAGCAACGGCGGATGCGCGTAAAAGCTGCGCCGCCAGCTGGCAACCTGATCCGGGCCAAAAAGTTTGCGGGTCAGGTCTTTGTTGATCCCGCGCAACGCCCCATAATGCCGTTCATTCAGCCGCCAACTTTTGGTAATCGGCAGGTAATTCTGCCCGATCTTATCCTGCACAATGTAAGCAGTCATGATCGCGCGCGACAGCACACTGGTGTGGACATGATCAAACAGGATCCCGGTTGTCGCGATCTTGCTGCCGGCCTCGGCTGCTTGAGCCTTACCATGCGCGGTTAACCCCACATCGGACCAGCCGGTATAAGTATTTTGTTGATTGGCAATGCTTTCGCCATGGCGTAAAAGGACTAGTTTGACCAAATCTCGACCTCCCTATCTAAACTAGTATAACAATCTCAGCTGAATTAGTGTAGCCTGGCTTGGCAGCAACTGCTTTGCCGCCAAGTCACGAAAATGATAGGCTACTATATATTGAGACAAGCAAGGCGAGCACTGCCTTAGCTTTTAGAAAGAAGGATGCTCATGGCCAAGTCGCTTCGATCGGTCACGATGGTCGAGCTTTTTTATGATTTGATTTTTGCCTATGCCGTTGGTCGCATGGCGCAAACCCTGGCATTGCCGGTGCATGGCAGGATCGCACCGCAAATAATCGGAGAATTTTTATTGATGCTGCTGGTATTTTGGGTGATTTGGACCTACCAGACCGTCTTAACGAATCAGTTTTCCCATCACCAATGGCGCCACAACCTTTTTAGCCTGTTCAACATGTTCTGGGTCATTGTTTTGAGCACCGCGATCACCAGCGACCTCGCCACAACCAAGTGGCCGTGTCAACTGAGCACCGCAGTTTTATTTTTGAGCCTAGCAAGCGAATATGGCTTGGTTTGGCGAAAAAATCATGCAACCCTCGCCAAAATATCCGGACTGACACTTGCGACCGGTAGCGTGATTGCCTTGATATCGCTCTTTCTAAAGCCGTACACCCTCTCGTTCGCTGTCTTTTTTGTGGGGATTGTCGGCGCCGCCCTGATGCCATCCTTGGTTTGGCGACCAAATAGAGCCCCACTGACCGATCTCGCTCATCTAAGCGAACGGTACGCGTTGCTGGTTTTGTTGATCTTCGGCGAATCGATTATTGGCGTGGCGGACACGGTCTATGCCGGTCTTTCCTTGCCGGCAGCACTTTTCTTTCTGGTCGTCATGCTGTTGTTTGTGGCTTATCAACTTGTTTATGATAACGGCCTCAATCGCCGGCAGAAAAATGGTGGTTTAGCGGTGATCCATCTGCATTATCCGCTCATGGCGGCGATTCTCAGTCTCAGTACGCTGATCCACTTATGGTTGGCGCATTCACTTGATCCCCAGTGGTTTGCTTTTGCCATCACCCTCACTTTGGCTGTCTACTATTTTAGTCTCATCGGTTACCTAAGTGCTTACCCGGTCAAGCGGATTGATATTGGCTTCAAACGCTGGTTCTACTTAGGCTTCTCGCTTTTGATCTTTGGTGTCTACAGCTTGATGACATCTGTCATGCCCCTGCCCTTCCTGCTCGGCTTAACCGCCTATCTCCTCGCCGACACGCTTTATCTTTGGCAATTCATCTTACATCCCAATGGACCGACCTATTAGGATGTATAATTAAAGAGTGTAAACCAGTTCACTCTGAACTGATAAATGCATCCAAGAAAGGGGAGCTCCACATGACAACCTATGATGTCACCTTCAACACGGTTGATGGCAAATCACTGATCAAGCGAACGTCGAAAGCGACCACGAAAATGCCCGAGTTTGGGAAGACGCGGTGGAACGGTTTGACGCTGATCATCTTTACATCAAAATGAATGATAAGACAATGGTCAGCCTACTGCGGCGAGCCGTTGTCAGAATCGATATGACGGAACTGCCAAGTGATATCGAAAAACGCGCTAATCGACGCGATGAGTTCCGCAACGCCATGTACACACTGAGTCAAATCGGCTTGTAGATGGATTATCGAAACCCAACCATACAGTGACGCGGTTTCGATGATGAATGAACATATAGCTGACTTGCTTAATTCACAAGCATGCCAAAAAAGAATCCGCCTCGGCTCAAAGCCAAAGCGGATTCTTTTTTTGCGTCTTAAGGATCTACTGACACCGAAACTAGTCAGCGTAGTTAAAATGGGTTAATGGTGCATGCTTGACGTCCTCAATGGTCTTGGTTCCGGCAAGCTGCATGATGATTTCAAGTTCGTGGTCAATTTGTTCGAACACGCTTTGAACCCCTTGAGCACCGCCTAAGGCCAAGCCGTAAATAACCGGACGACCAAACGCGACCAGATCAGCACCGGCTGCTAACGCCTTGAAAGCGTGGCTGCCGCGGCGAATTCCGGAATCAAAGATGATCGGAACGCGCTTGTTGACCGCCTTAGCAATAGCCGGCAAAACATCAAAGGAAGCCGGGCCACCATTCAACTGCCGGCCGCCATGGTTAGAAACATAGACAGCAGCTGCACCTGCGCCAATTGCCCGCAAAGCATCCTCTGGTGACTGAATGCCCTTAACGATCACCGGCAAGTCCGTGTACTCCGCAATGCGGCGGACATCGTCTTCACCGATCTTCTGTGCGGCAGAGGCATAAATTTCACCGATACCCTTACCTTTACCGTCGCCTTCGGAATATTTTTCCAGGTTCGGCATTGGAATTGGGAATTGGAAGTTATTAATGATATCTTCTTCGCGATAGCCATCAACGGTCGCATCAACGGTGAGGATAATCCCTTTGACACCGGCCTTTTTGGCTTCATCAAGCAAGCTCTTGTTAAAGTCCCAATCTTTGCTCATATAGAGCTGGAACAATTGCGGCGCACCGTTGCCGGCTGCTGCTGTGTCAGCAATTGATGTTGAACTGTAGGTGCTTTGGGCCATCAAGCCACCAACTGCAGCAATACCGCGGGCGGTATCTTTTTCACCCTGACTGTGTGCCAGTCCTTGAGCCGCTGTCGGCGCCATCATGACTGGTGTCTTCAAGTCAATACCCAAAAAGCTGGTCGACAAGTCCGGTGAGTCAATATTCGACAACGCCTTCGGAACAATCTGTGCATGATTGAAAGCCTTGGTGTTCTCGGCTAAAGTCCATTCATCTTCGGATCCGCCAACAATGTACCCGAATCCGCCTGTTGGAATAATCTTCTTCGCTTCATCCGCCAATGACGGCAAATTCAAAATATTCAGTTTTTTCTCTGCATCGCTCTGTTCGTAACCATTAACAACTGTCATGTGTCAAAAAGCCTCCCAAATTGCTTACTTATTAGAACACTTATTAGTGTAACACTTATAATTAGTAAGTAAAGAGAATTTGCTGATTTTTTGTAAGTGGTTATGTAAATGCTTAAGCATCAGCATGTTGGCGCCTAATAACAAGTAAAAAGGAGAAGCCCGCAACTGCGTCTTCTCCTTAAGTAACTATCGGCCGTCTTGTTTCAGCCGTTAATCTTCTTTTTTCCCTTTGGCCTTATCAACCACGTCATTGAACTTTTCGGCAATCTTGTCCTTGGCATCGCTAAGCTTTTCTTTCGCTTCGCCTACCATTTGCTCGGTCTTGCCCTTAGCCTCGGTTGATTTGTCACCAGTCACCTTGCCAGCAGTTTCCTTTACTTTACCGCTAACTTTGTCTTTTGCTGCATCAAAATCTGCCATATGATCAGTCCCTTCTTTTTTACTTACTTTAAGTGTACCAAGTTGACTGATTCGCTGGCTATTATTTTGCTCGTAAAGATATGAATTATTTTTCCGGGTTACCGCCATCCTGATTATCAAATTCGAGTGAAAAAAAGAACCCTCCATATTCATGGAGAGTCCCGCGATCATTTCAAACCTAATGCCGTGCACCCGGCCGTTTTTCTTCAGGCGCTGGCGGAATTACCGCCTTACCGCCTTTTTTAATATGCTTATAGTTCACAACCGTTTTGTTCTTCATATCTTCAACTAACGAAGCATCATCAGGTGAAAAACTGTCAATGGTCAGCATCGCTGCATTGGCGTATAGCTTTTCAACGGTTCCCTTGAAACTCAATGGCACATCCTTGGTCTTGCGCACTGAAACTTTGTCGCCTACAACGATATCTTGTGACACACAAAAACCTCCTCTTGAACGCGGTGTTTTGAAACCATCAACTGGCTGAGAAACATCGCACTGGGACAAAAACTTAAATAAACCAAGTTAAGGTGGGGAGATTCACTTAGTTGCCTGCACCTTGACCTTAATCGGTGCGTTCAGATCAACCGAATCACTGTAATGTTGCAACAAGTAGCGTTGCATGGCTTCACGTGCTTCCTTCTTGGTCATCTGGTGACAGATCCGCGAAGAATCGTGCCGATGACCCCACTTGTCCGTGTATTGACCTACAACTGCATAATCACGAAGATGCGCTGCAAATAACATGATTCCCCTAACCACCTTTTCTAATTGTACCATGACTCGGTACGCGTATTTGTATCACAAGATGTATTTATACACCCTAATCGGTTCCGTTTCAACCACTTCGGCAAAAAAAGATGTTACAGTTGTCCGCAGCTCACGAGACACCAGTAACACCAATGGTTTAGCGATTTCAATTTCTCCTCTTTTAAACGTCGATTTGCTACCCGACATCTCTTTGAAGCGGCTTGTCATATGTTGTTTCCAGACGATCACTTTTACTCTGCTTCATTTTATTGAACGCAATGACGGTCCGGCCAATCAAATCCTGCACGTTGAAGCGATCGCGTCTGTCATAATCCAGAATCTTCACGAGCGCCGAGTTTTCGTAACATTTTTCGATTTGGCCGATGAAAGCATGTTCCATATTGCCATTGGCCTGGCACAAAACGGTCATTCCTGCTTTTGCGTGTTTCATCTTAATTGCCTCCTTGTGAGCGTGTGCTGGCTCCTGCGCCAGCGCACGCGTTAATGAATTTAGTTAAGATTATCAACACGAATATCTTATTGTCAATATAGTTATTAATTTATATATAAATATTCATGTTTTCGTCACAAATAGCCGCAGTAGCAGGTGATTGTGACGTTGTTTTGACGTCAATTAGGCCCTTTTTGTCCCAGATTCCTCTTGATAACAAACCTTTTTTTAGAATGCCAAGCAAAAGATAGATCACCTAATCTGCCATTTTCAATATTGACATTCGCACTAAAAAAGCCAACGATGATGTGCAGTAAACTCTTGGCAAGGCGATGGTTTTTGTGGACAGGCACGTTTTTGGAGCAACTTTTTCTTCACTACGTTCAACCAACTTCCGCCGATTTTGGATCGGGCAGTGTATTTCAGTCATGGGGACCTGGATTCAACGAACCACCCAGACATGGCTGGTTTACCAGATGACCAAGTCCGCTTTTCTGGTTGGCTTACTGGCTGCGGCCCAATTTGTTCCGATTATGGCACTCACTTTAGTCGCCGGTACGCTGATCGACCGCTATCCCAAACGTCAGATTCTTTTGCTGACACAGTTTGGCTTTTTGGTGCTGGGCGCCATCATGACAACGCTGACTTTTTTGAAAATCATTCAATACTGGCAGATCCTTGCGATCGCGTTAGGCTATGGGATTCTTCAAAGTTTTGACACGCCCACCAGGCAATCGTATGTGATCGAACTTGTCGGCAGAAAAGATCTTATGAATGGCATCTCGCTGAATTCGTCTATTTTCAATCTGGCCAAAATTGCCGGTCCGTCTTTGGCCGGGATCCTCATGGTGACCATCGGCGTGGCGCCGTGTTTTCTGATCGACACCTTGAGTTATATTGCGATTATTATTGGCTTGTTCATGATTCACCAGGAGCATCCGGTTGCCCGGCATACGCCGCGCCACATCATTGCCGATGTCAAAGAGGGACTTGTTTATATTGTGCATCATGACAATGTCAAACTGAGTGCCGAACTCATGCTGATTATCTGCACGTTAAATTTCAACAATAATGTCATCATTCCCATTTATGCCCAGGAAGTTCTGGGCCGCGGTGCCCAAGGCTATGCCAACCTGTTGTCGGCCACTGGTATCGGTTCACTCATTGCGGCATTTCTCATGAGCTACCTCGCGCGATTCGGTCTGCGGCGTGATTTGTATCTGTTAGTCGCACTGGGAACAGCTTTGATCCAAACGTTGATGATTTTTGTCCACGTTTACTGGTTGGCCATGATTTTCATGATCATCATCGGCTTTTGCAATATGGTTTTTCTGAATCAATCCAATGCGGCGTTTCAGTTTTCGATTCCCAACGAGCTGCGCGGTCGTATCATGAGTGTCTATGTTTTACTCAACCAAGGCTCGACGCCAATTGGCAGTTTGTATGTCGGTGGCTTGATGGACTTTGCCGGTGGCTTATGGGGTTTCCCTTCCTGTGGCTTGCTGGCACTGGTGTTAGTCATCCCAACCTTGTTTGGCCATCGCACGACCGTTAAGCGCTGGTTGCACACCTAAAATCACCAAAATTCGTCATCTGATGCTGAATACGCAAAAAAATGAGCTTCCAACGCGCGGAAGCTCATTTGCTCCACTTGATGACAACATTTTTAATGGTAAAACAATATACTAATCTTCACGTACCTGGCCATTGCCCAGCACCTGGTACTTAATCGTCGTCAGTGCAGCCAAGCCCATCGGCCCGCGGGCGTGCAGCTTTTGGGTGCTGATGCCGATTTCAGCGCCGAAGCCGAACTCAAAGCCATCCGTGAACCGCGTCGAAGCATTCACATACACCACCGCAGCATCAACCTGTTGGAGAAATCGCTGACTGTTTTGATAATTATCCGTGATGATGGCTTCGCTGTGCTTCGTGTTGTGCGCGTTGATATGCGCGATGGCCGCTTCTTCGGAATCCACGACTTTGACTGCCATGATGAGGTCGTTATACTCCGTGTCCCAATCTTCGTTTGTCGCCGCGTGCATGCTCGGCACGATGGCGCGCGCTCGCTGATCGCCACGCAGCTCAACGCCGTGTTCCTGCAACGCTTTGGCAATCACCGGTAGCTGCTCGTCAGCCACATCTGCATGAATCAAGAGCTTTTCGGCAGCATTGCAGACAGATGGCCGCTGAACCTTGGCATTGACCACAATCGCCACCGCCATTTCCAACTGTGACTGGGCATCAACATAAATATGGCAGTTACCGGCACCGGTCTCAATCACCGGAACCGTTGCTTGCTCCACAACTGCTTTAATCAGGCCACGCCCGCCTCGCGGAATCAACACGTCGAGGTAATCGTTGAGATGCATTAATTGATTGGCCACTTCATGCCGCGTATCTGTCACCAGTTGAACCGCATCGCTCGGCAAGCCATGCGTCGCCAATGCATCTTGCAAAACCGTTGCCAATGCCATATTGCTATGCAAGGCTCCTTTGCCGCCGCGTAAAATGACGGCATTACCACTTTTAAATGTCAACGCCGCAGCGTCAACTGTCACATTCGGCCGCGCTTCATAAATCATCCCGACGACGCCTAAAGGGACCCGTTTTTGGGCAATGGTCAACCCAGCATGATTTACCCAGGCGCGATCCGTTTGGGCAGTGGGGTCGTCTAGGACTGCCACCTGCCGCACGCCTGCCGCCATGTCAGCAATCCGTGCTTCCGTCAACACCAGCCGGTCCTTGAATTTGCTCGGCATCATGCTGGCAGCTTTCAGATCCTCCTGATTAGCTGCCAAAATGGTTCCCGTGTGCATCTCCAGCGCATCAGCCATGGCCAGTAAGCCGGCATTTTTCTGCGCCGTGGTTAATTGGCCAAGAATAGCCGCGGCCGCCTTAGCCGCTTTCCCCATTTGTTCAAGATCGATCGTCGTTGTATCCATTTAAGTCGTCTCCTTTACCGATTGCGAGCCGCAGCGGCTGACAAAATGGCTGCCTTTTTCCTCGTGTCATCTTATACGTGTGGTTTTAAATTCAACTATTTGAAGCTTGGTTATCAGGTGATACCTGCTCCAAAACGTTGCCAAACCAAGTTCCGACTGGCTCACCAGCGACGATGCGCAGGATGATCCGCGGATCACGGCCGCTTGCCAGCACCATCTGTTTGCCGGCACGCATCATCGTTTGCGCGGCTTTTAGTTTGGTCACCATTCCGCCGGTTCCAAAACGCGTTGAACTGCCACCGGCGCCAGCTAAAACCTTGGCAGACAAATGGGTGATTTCCGGGATCAACGCCGCATCCGGATGTCGGTTAGGATCCCGATCATAAAGCCCGTCAATGTCGGAAAGTACCATCAGCAAATCCGCATCAATCTGCTTTGCGACCAAGGCCGAAAGCTGATCGTTATCGCCAAAGGTTGTCCGATGATCCAACTCGTCCACGGCCACACTATCATTCTCGTTAATGATCGGAATGACCTGCTGGGCAAGCAAAGCATCAATCGTATCAAGCACATGTTGGCGCGTTTGCGGATAATCAAACACATCATGCGTCAGCAACAACTGCCCGATTTTGGCACCGTAATCGCTAAATCGTTGCGTGTACAAGGTCATCAGCTCTGACTGGCCGATTGCCGCAAGTGCCTGTTGATGGGCGATCGCGGCAGGGCGCGCACTCACCCCAAGCTTCGCCATCCCGACCCCAATCGCCCCAGAAGTGACCAAAACCAATTCATAGCCTTGATTATTCAACGCAGTTAAGGCATACGCCAGCCGATCAATCGTCTGTAAATTCACTTTGCCATTTCGATGAATCAAACTACTTGTTCCGATTTTGACCACGATTCGTTTACAATGCATTGCCCGTTTTACCATCGTTACCTCCGCACGCTACAACTTTCTCAGCATTCAAAAAAGCACCGTTTTGATCGAGACACCCGTTAAGGCGGTACCATTCTCGTTCAAAGCAGTGCTTTGCGCTTTTTCATGATTTAATTAATTTGAGCATCAACCTCAAGCTTGGATTCGCGAACCATTCAGAACTTTCAGCTAGTGTTCTGATATCTGTGAGCCGCTACTATGACTTGATGAAGTGAATTGTATGCGGCGAGAGGGTAAAAGTCAAGCGCTTCGTTTCTTTAACGTAAAGCACTTACTGCCGTATCACCGGCACGCGCAATGCATAAATTCGCGGTAATGAGTCGCGGCCACGTACCGGTTGGCCATTGACTGTTAACGCCCCCTGCTTCACGGATACTTTTACTGGTGAAGGTAGTCTCACTGCATAACGCTCCGGTAGTTTTAGTCTTTCAACGTAAAACCTACCATCATTCAGCTTCCGGGTAATACCGACAACACCTAATTGATCAGCCTGAGCTAGGTAAACTCCATTAGCCGTCAGCGGGTTGCCGACAAGCTGCCAATCGCCGTTTTTCATTCGGTACTGTTTGCGTCCTTTAATGTCGAAGCGGTAAAAAGCAAAAATTCCGCCGGCAAGCGGCCGCTGACACCCATCCGGGAAAACCGCCATTTGTTGGAATAGCGGCACCGCCTTTTGCAACTGCTGCGCCACAACTGTTTGCTGTGCCGTGAGTGATATTGGTTTGGTCTTGACGCCACCGCCTTGCAACCCCATGACGGCCAAAATGGCTGCTCCCGCAATCAAAATTTTAATGATGATGTGTTTCCCCCGCATTTCCCCGCCTCCATGTATTAATTTTTAAATATATTAACAATAAGTTTATCAGTTTGGCTAGATGATCCGCTAACAATACACATGTTATTAAAAATGATTCTGCAACCCACAAAATAGTGCGGCGCAGTAACTTGAAAACAAGTAGGATCGCATTCTTACCGTGCCATTCTGTGAATTTGTCACCTTTTAACGACATTAAAAAATCCCGATCCGTCAATGCCTTTATAGCAATGATGAATCAGGACTGGGTTGTTTATTTATAAATCGTAACTAGGCGCGGACAATTTTACCAACCGCAATTGGCAGGGTCACGTGGGCATCGTAGTTCATGACTGTGCCCTTGACCGTATCAGGCAACTTCAGTGAATCCGGAACACCGTGAATATAAATCACACGTTTGTCGAGTTGCAAATCTTCACTGCCAAATGCGGCTTTGAAAGCCTGTTGGAGTTCCTTCAAATCAACGAGCTTCTCATAGGCGTAATGCCCTTCCGCATCAGCAACCGGATAACTGTCATTTGGCACATGCATCTTGGCAGGTTCAGCATCAAACGGCACCATGGTCGTACCGGAAACTGGCTCTGTTTCTGGCAAATCAACGAAACCATCACCGTTAGCATCTTGCGCCGCCGTGGCAATTTCTGCCGGCTTCCCATCAGGAAAACCATGGAAATGTTCCCAATGCTGGACGTTTGCTGGTGTATCAAACATCTCAATGTGGATCCGCAGTTGCGCACCATCAACCGTAAATTCAGCGGTGCCATGCGGCTTGGTACCGATTTTCTCTGCATTCAACGGTACAATCTCTGCCGTGTATTTCTCAGCCATATAAATCAGCTCCTGTTATGATTTTTGGAACACCTTTAGAATAACGTTTATTTTTTAATTGCTCAAATTTTAAAAGAAAATTTTTAAAGGCAGGTGCTCGTAGCATTCGTTTTAGACAACTAATTCAGCTGAAAATACTTTAACCATGCGTTCTTGCCCATAAGTGGGTATACTGATTTTAAATTCACTCGCGATTCAACAGGGAGGGAGTCCAATGTCAGATCACAAACCGAAATGCTTTTTCTGGAAGGCAATTAGCGTTTGGTTGATTGCGATTGGTGCTATGTATTTGGTTGATGCTTTTGGTGAGCACATTAAGTTGAACTTTATGCTGCAAAATATATACCGTGGCTTGGTTCTGTTTGGCATTTTACTGCTCCTCAACTGGCTGTTCATTCATCAAAAAGTTAGCTGGAAGCCAAGCTTAACCATCTTCAAGGCTGTGCTACTGGGAATTCCGACCTATCTCTTTGTTTGCTATGTCACGTATATAGGCTCGCAACAACTCCATCTGGACTACAATTGGCCTTTTGCCATTTCCGTGGGGCTTGCTGCCGGCCCCTTTGAAGAGTATCTTTGTCGCGGGTTGCTCTTAGGACTGTTACTGAAAACCTTTAATCGATATTCTAAAGTCACCCAGATCTGGACGGCAGTGCTTATCTCAAGTTTGCTATTTGGGTTATTGCATGCCATCAATCTCAGCTACCAATCACTGAACGACACAATTTTGCAAATGATTTCCGCAGGTCTTGGTGGTGTGTTCTATAGTGCGGTTTATTTGCGAACAGGCACTATCTTGATGGCGATGATTGTGCACGGCCTATGGGATTTTATTTTAAATCTCGTACGCCCCACTTTGTTCAATATCCCCGTGGCTCTTACGGGTGCCATCGTGATCGCGGACGCTTTAGGAATCTTGATCAGTATTTTTTATCTACGAAAATCCAAGATACACACCATTCAACTTGAAAAACTGACATAGCTTTACTTTTTCACCGCTTTGCAGCCGCCAATAACCGTTCCCGCAGTGCCGGATCAGCCGCATATAGATACAAGCCATGCTTTGCCCTTTTTAGCAAAATGTTGACGGCATTCATCATGATCGCGGCCTTGGCATCCTGCGTGTCTGCTAGATCCGGCCGCTTTTTGAACGCTTCTTTATCTTGGTATTGTGCTAAATTGACGGTCAGCCGATCGCGCTGCTTATCATAGCCGAGGCTTGATCCCAAAATCACGCCGGCATAATTTAAGTCAAACCCTTGTATGGTATAAATCGAGCCAACCTCATGGAGCGTTTCCGGCCGTTGTGCCCATGGCCGATCGGTAAAGTTGATTTTGTCCCACGGCAGGCGCAAGGATCCGGCAGTGACATACCAGGTCTTGTTGTCCAATACCGTAAACGGGTAGTCCGCAGTCGCAATCATGCGCGACAATCCCACCGCGGCATCGCGTTGCTGAATCAGTTGATACATTGGCTGGCCATCCGCGAAAATCCGGAAGTCAAAAGTTGCCGGTTGCGGAAGTGGCGCGATCCGGCCACGAACAAACTGATCAATCCAGCGATTCACCGCCGCATCCCCTACCCGCATTTGCTCGGTTAGCCGATAATGCGTCACGGGATAATCGCGAGTAATCCGTTTGAGCAGCGCTGGGGTCCAAAAGTTTTTCAATTTTACCAATTGATGAAAATCAAAGACCAGCACCACCAGCTTCGCCAGGTGAAGGATGTCTGCCAGCTGATTGGTGTCTCGAAAATTGTTATATGGATCTGGCGCGGTCAAAAGCAGATGGCCTTCGTCAATGAACACAATATCAGCCATTTTGCCTGCTTTTCGATAAGCGTTAATAAAAGGAGTGGGCTTCATGAAGTCCTTTTTATGGAAGTACGCTTTGGTCCCGGCAATTTCTTTGTAAATCTTCAACATTTCATTGTGATTCACCAACAGCTTATTGTCTGTTCCTGCAAGTGGCCCACTATCTGTACGCGCGGCTTGTTGCAACTGGGCAAACGCCGCGTCCAGTACCACACTTTTGCCAGATCCCGCGTCGCCTGAAATGATCAGCAGATGCGTCTGATTCGCTGGATAATTGGTGGTAATGAAGTCGTGAATGTGTTGCTTCAAGGCAGCCTGTGCTGAAGTCAAAGCCGCGTCCTGGGGCAAAATAAACGTTGATTGCGCTAAGTCCGGCATATGAGCACCTCCGAAATTAATATAGCATTTTCAAATTAAGTTGCCACACGTCTTCGCCAGTTAGCTGAATAGGATGATTTTTCAAAAAGAACACTAAAAGAAACCTATCTGTAAAGCAAATCACATACTTTATTCATATAAAGCGGTTAAACTATAAGTAACGAGTTTGAACTGTTATTCAAGAACTAGGAGTACTTCATATGCCTTCAATTGCTGATTACCCACAACGCCCGAGTTTGGCGTCATTTCAACAGGCTCCGCTGACTGAGCTTGATGCCGGTTTATTTGCGCAGTTTGGTTATTTGAATTTTAATTACCTCATTGGCCAGCCGTATGCCCGGTTTGCCGATTTAAATGACAGTATGCGGCTGCATAAGGCGACTTTAACCACATGGGCCATCCCAACACACCAAGCCATGCTGCATGCGATGCATCAGAGCAAACGATTTGCCCGGGTTGCGTGGACCAACTGGCTTGAAACCTGCAGCCACCGCAATGAAGAAGATTTTGCGGCCATCACCTTTACGTTGGCACCGGATGTGTATTGTGTTAGTTTCCGCGGCACGACGAATAAACTGGTCGGCTGGAAAGAAGATCTCAATATGAGCTTCATGCCGACCATTCCGGCGCAGCGACGGGCGTTGAGCTATCTGACTAAGCAAATCAGCCGCCACCCTGGCACCTATTATCTGACTGGGCACTCCAAGGGCGGCAGCCTCGCCACTTACGCGTTCGACCATCTGCCAGAACCGCTCGCCGATCAAGTTGCGCATGTTTATAGTTTTGATGAGCCAAGTGGTGTCCCACTCGACCCCAGCCATCGTGACCGCGTGACCAAGCTTGTGCCGCAAAGTTCGCTCATCGGCGTCAGTTTGGATCCGGCAACCAACTTTGAAGTCGTTAAAAGCCGCGTCAAATTATTCGGTCAGCATGATGTACTCACCTGGAGCATTGCAGACAACACTTTCACTCACTTGCCGACAACGACTTGGGTTTCGCGCTATTTTCAAAAAACCTTCGCCCTGTGGTTAGCCGGTCTCGATGCAAAGGCAACTGCCATCACGGTCGACGCTTTGTACCGAATCCTGCGCAGCGGCAATGCCATTACACTTGATGATCTGGCGAAAACCAAAAACCATTGGCGCCACTATTTCCACGCCTTCCGCAGTTTGGACAAGCATCACCGCAAACAGCTAGGCCGTTCATTCCGCGGTCTGCTTGGTGCAATGGCCGGATCATTGGTGCAAACCCATTAAATGCCATGATTTGGTTGCAACGTGCGTATTGAAACCCGCCGATGATACTAAGCCAAAACGTTCCGTGAGACAAAGAGCTGTCTTGCGGAACGTTTTTTGTACTCAACGCCGAACCAATTTTTGAACGATATGCTCTCGTCAACCACCCGAGACAAGTTCCAAAACCGCGTCACGCCGGCACTCTATGATTCTTAGACAAGCTCTCAGCTAAAAATACTTGTGCAAAATCAATAACGCTTTGACAATAGTGACAAGGGGGTAAAAAGTATGCAGTTCAGCGACAAACTCAAATTGGCGCGCCAACAACATCAGTACACGCAAACACAAGTCGCCGAGCAATTACACGTGTCATCCAAGACCGTTTCCAGCTGGGAAAATGCGCGCAGTTTCCCGGACATCGGCACACTTGTCAGAATCAGCGATCTCTATGACATCTCATTGGATCGTCTATTGAGGGAGGATCAAACCATGATGGATCATTATGAAGCTATCGACAAACATGTATTACGCGATAAGCGGATTTTTCAAGTCACTTACTTTGTTAACCTTGCGCTTCTTTTGGGAATTGTGATTGTTAAAATGCTAAGCAACACACCACCCATATTGCGTCAATATGGTGGTTGGATAGGTTTGGTATTTGTTGTTAATCTGATTGTCTTGGCAACGCATTATCCGAATTACCGGCTATAGATTCGTTCATGGCCGCGGCGAATTTTGCTAATCATTCTTGCTTTGAGCTTTGCTACAATCTTCTTTCTTCTTATTCAAGAACCAATAACCGTTTCTTCGGGTGACAGCTATTACCAAACTGGTTATATAGCTGGGGCACAACTACGAATGGTCACACTTCCTATCATACAAACCTTGAGTACCATTTTTGCCATCTTCGGTTTCGAAGAAATTCTAGACAAGAATTAGCCGTTAAACACAATGACATTTGACTAGTTTACACACAGACGTCTCTTAGGCTCGGCATTGACCGGGCTTTTTTTAGTTCTTCACGGTTTTGAATAATCCGAAGAAAAAATGCCACAATCTGCGTCACACCAACAACTCTACGATTCTTAGAGCCACTATTTTGCAAAAAGACTTGTACATTTTTAGCCACACCTTAACAATAGCAACAGGTGGTGAAGAATATGCAACTTAGCGACAAGCTGAAATTGGCTCGGCAACAACAGCATTTGACTCAAACCCAAGTTGCCGAGCAACTACATGTTTCAGCAAAAACAATTTCCAGCTGGGAAAACGCACGTAGCTTCCCCGACGTCGGAACATTGGTCAGCATCAGTGACTTTTATAACATTTCTTTGGATCGATTACTTAGGGAGGATCGTACAATGATGGAGCATTACGACACAATCAGCAAACAGGCACAACGGGACAACCGGTACTTTCAAGTTACATACTATTTAAATGTCATACTTATTTTAGGAATTCTGGCGGTTAAAACTTTTCCAGCTAACACGCGGCAATTATCAGGATGGCTTGCCATCGCTTTAATCATTAATCTAGTAATCTTAGCGACTCACTATCCTAATTATCACGCCTGGGTTGACAGCTTCTCTCATAAGCTTCTGCTGACCGTATTGGGAATCGGCTTAGGTGTTGTCTTAATATTTATTAGCGTGGAAGGCAGCATGACACTTCACATTTCTAAATCAATTTCTGACGAGGCTGCTTACTTATTTGGCTACTATTCAGGCCTGCTTATGAGGCCAGTGGCTGAAACATTCAGTATTATTTTCGTGATTTTTGGCTTCGCCGAACTTAAAGAAAAGCCTTAATCTAACAGCCTCCCCTCCACCCAAAGCCAGCCAATTGCGCTGGCTTTTTTTAAATGGGATATCTTGCTTTACAAGGTATCCCACCACGATTATACTATGCTTAACAAGGTATCAAGGGAGGCGAGGCCATGCAACCTTCATCGCAAATGCTGAAGGGCATTCTAGAAGGCGCCATCTTGAAAATTATTCAGCAAGGCGATATTTACGGCTACGCTTTACACGAAAAGCTGGCCGCGCTTGGGTTTGGCGACATTCCTGAAGGCACTATCTATCCCTTACTGTTGAAGCTGCAGAGAAATAAACTCATCGTCGGTGTCCGCCGACCAACTGGTAATGGCCCTGATCGGAAGTACTACCACCTCACCGACGAAGGAGAAAGGACGCTTACCATTTTTCAACAACAATGGCATCAACTGGTTCAGGCCATGGCCAATCTCAACCAAGGAGGCGAATCGTCGTGAAAAAATTAAACCAACTCCGAGCTGCCAATGACCAACAACTCAAAAAGATTCACGGTACAGACTATAGTTACACGGAGTCAGTCATCATCTATTTACGCAGCAAGTTAAGTAAAGATCCCTATGCCATTGAAGAGGCTATTAGCGACCTACTGGCGACCCTTATTGACGCCCAGCAATCAGGCCACCGCGTAGCAATTTTTTTCAGCGATGACCCTCAAAAGGCTGCGGATCATATTCTAAAGGAGTTACCACGTGTTCCGGTTTGGTACCTCCTGAATCAGTATTGGCCAGTGCTCATGTTTCTCTTTGCCGCTAGCATCTTCCCTACAATTAGTCAGAAAAGCCAGCTGTCCTTAGTAAGTGTTGGCGGACCAATCCTGTTTGCCGTTGCTTTCGTCAACATTCCGTTTGCCCGGGGCCTCTCATTCAACAAACTCTCGCGTAAAACCGTTTATAGTGCCATGTTAGGCTTTGCTATGGTGATAATTGCGTTACTGATACTCAGCTATTTGGTAGCTGGACGCACACCTTTTTCCGTTTCCAGATCAACGCTTTTGCTTTTCTGTGTTAGCTTCCTCGTGCTAAATCTAATCGGTGCTTTGGGCTTTCGCAAAATTGCTTATTTGTTCCTCGCATGGGCCTGTGTGTGGTTGCTGGCATTCATTGGCATGTTGTTGACCACTTCGGCATTAACTGTGGGAATCGCGATTACCGGCGTGCTCGTTGCCACCCTTTTGCTGTTCTATCATCCCGAACCAAAATCACAGTTACCTGTCTAACTCAGCCAAGTTTCAAGGAGGCGACACTTAATGAAAAAATTAACCCAACTTCGCACCGCCAATGATCAACAGCTCAAAAAAATTCACGGTACGGACTATACCTACACTGAAACAGTCATCCAATATTTACGCGGTGATCTGAGCAAAGACCCTTATGCCATCGAACAGGCCATTAGCGACTTATTGGCAACGTTGATTGACGCACAACAGAATGGTCATAAAGTAGCATCCTTCTTTAGTGACGATCCTCAGGCAGCAGCCGACAATATTCTAAAAGAGTTGCCACACATCTCAGTCACTTACCTTTTCACGATGTACTGGCCACTCCTCATGTTTCTGCTCATTCAAAATATATTAATCATGTTGATTAGCCCCAGTTTGCGTTTTAGCCTAAGCGATGTGATCGGCATTAATTTCTTTGCCTTACTCATGATTGGCGCCTCGTTTGCCCGTGGCATTTTCTTTAACAAACTTTCGCGCAAGACAATCGCTGGATTATGGATATTATTAGTGCTTATGTTTGTGGTGCCCTTTTTTGACGGGATATCTGTTCCGTGGCGTGGCACCCTTTGCTATTTCCAGTCCGACACTCATCAGATTTTCTGCGATTCTTTGTGCTATTAATCTAGCTTGCGCACTGTGGTTACGGCCGATTTTTCTCATCTTCCTCGGCTGGACCGGCGTGTGGCTAATCGCCGTGCTCGGCCTTGCTTTGCCGTCTTCTGAATTAACGGTCATCCAGGGCATCGCCGGAATCGTTTGCGCGCTTGGCTTGCTTTTCTACCGGCCCGATCCGTTGCATTCGTCAACAAAAAGCACAGGCATCCACCCTTAGTTGCTAACTTCCAATCCTATCTAAAAAATAGGCTGAAAACACTCGCCTCGCCATCATACCGTTCGCCCATCGGTCCAATCGCCATATATAACCGATGCACAGCAGCCGGCATTTGCAAATGGTTCAGCAAAACGTACCGCGAAATCGTCCACTTCAACTTGACGGCAACTATCTGATAAGCTGTCCCGTTTTGCAATTCTTGGGCCGCCATTAATAAGTCACGCCGAATTTGTGGGTAGGCCGTCATTTCAGGATCGTTGTAAGCTGTGTCGATCGCCTGAAATAACTGGGTTTCTTTTTTATTCATTTTGGGCACCTCCAGGATGAATGCAGTTTAGCGCGTTACTGTACTTGAAGCAATGTTACATCGCTTTTTGTCTAGAAGAACGTGTCGTTTTGACAACTTGAAAAATAACGCAACGTTTATTTGGGAAAACCCAACGTTTATTTAAATTTTGTCACAACGCGGCGGTTTTGTCGCAAACTGAGGGTTATTAAAAGCATTCATTGCAAAGTAACGGGAGGGCGCATATGACCGATTCAACCTACAAATTCGCTGTCGAACCAACCTTAGGGCAAAATTTACGAGGTGGCTACTCATCATGAACGCAAAAGAAGCGCTTATCAGTACCTGTGTTTTCACGGTTTTCCTTTTTGGCGTTGATTTATTTTTAGGTGGCCACTTTCAGGTCTTCAGAAATCTGTTTACTGGAGTCGTGTTCTTTTTGATCGTCTGGATCTCGGGATACCTATTCCATAAGGAGGCGTAAATCTTGTTCGAGCCTGAGCCCATCGCGGATTTTATTGCGATGGGTTTTTGAATGTCCAATTCTGGTGTCTGCCCGAAACTCCCTAATCCTCGTGCAGCCAATCCTATTAAATCCGTATTGCATCGACACAAAATTATTTGTAAAGTTGAGGTGGTGTTACGCCTCGCTTCGTGAAGTTTTTGGGGAAGGAACCTTAGTGCAATGGATAGCCACCAAGTCAGCGCGATTTGTTTTTAATTAGCGTCGCGTCTACTGTTACAGAAATTGAAAATCGCATTCAGGTTAAGAAAGGATCTTTCAAGTGAAATATCGTTTATTAGGCAAAACCGGCTACAAAGTCAGTGAAGTTTCTCTCGGTACTTGGCAACTGGGCGGCAAGTGGGGTGCGCCGTTTGATGCCAAAGTTGCCCGCGAAACTTTGGAAGAAGCATACGCTCATGGCGTCAACTTCTTTGATACTGCCGATGGTTATCAAGGCGGTGAAAGCGAAAAAATGGTCGGGGCATTTGTCAAACAGCATCCTGACGTTCATTTCACGACCAAAATCGGCCGTAAAGAAGAACCGTTGACTGCAGAGCATTTTGATCCTGATCACATACACCGCTATGTCGATGAATCATTACAAAATATGGGCTTGGACAGTCTGGATATTGTCTTGTTGCACTGCCCGCCAATGCAGGTCTACTACCAACCTGAGACTTTCTTCGCATTGGATGCCTTGCAAAAAGCCGGCAAGATTCGGCATTATGGCGTCAGCATCGAACGCGCCGAAGAAGGCATTAAAGCTTTGGATTATGACACGGCGGTCGTTGAAGTGATTTTCAACATGTTCCGCCTGCGCCCGGCTGAAACCTTCTTCCCGCTGGCTAAGCAGCATGATGTTGGCATTCTCGCCCGTGTCCCTTTGGCAAGTGGTCTGCTGACAGGCAAGTTTGATGAGAATACTAAGTTTGCACCGACTGATCAACGGGCCAACAATCGCCACGGCGAGCACTTCAGCAAAGGCGAAACCTTCTCCGGCGTTGATTATCTAACCGGGGTTAAAGCTGCCCGTGAACTTAAAGAACGTCTCGGTTCAGACAACCTCGCCGCAACGGCACTTCGATTTATCCTAATGTACGATGCCGTCTCAGCCGTCATCCCAGGTGCCAGCAACCCTACCCAAATCGAACGCAACACCGATGCTGCGGATGTACCGCCGCTGACGCCTGAACAAATGGCAGTGGTTAAAGATGTGTATGACCGCCTGATCAAAAATCCGGTTGGATACGAATGGTAACAGCTTAATCACCGTTGTCAAAAGCTGTCGCTCACCGATTTATATCGATGTAAGGGTACTTTTACACGCCACCCAAGTGTGATCAAGGCCAGCTCACACGTTAGTTAGGTGACATCAGGATTTATGCACCACTCATCGCTGCCGGCAGCTTTCTTGGCAACAGCGCTGTT
>NZ_BACQ01000054.1 GCF_000260435.1 Lacticaseibacillus zeae DSM 20178 = KCTC 3804
AGCGGCCGATGAAGCGGCACTTGAAGCACTGTCGGCGCTGCTTGCATGATCCTTAGCTTCGCTTGCACTTGAACTTGCCTGCGATGCATAAGACCCAGCTTCGCTTGCGCTAGAACCTGCAGCACTGGCATAGCTAGATGTTGCGGTCGATGAGCTATCGGCACCACTCGCGCTGGAACTTGCACCGCTGGCATCATGCTTGGCAGCATCAGACGCCGCAGCACTCGCAGCACTGCTTGCGGTCTTATCCGCATCACTAGCCGTCTTATCTGCATCACTTGCAACACTCGCGGCACTGGAAGCTACCGAATCATCGGAAGCGGCAGCACTTGCGGCATCGCTAGCTTGGCTCTCAGCACTCTTGGCACTGCTTGAAGCAGCACTTGCCGCACTGGAGAAAGCACTGGCAGCACTACTATTGCCTGCTTTAGCTGCACTAGATGCGGCACTTGCCGCACTATCTGCAGCTTTGGCCGCGCTGCTTGCTTTAGCATCGGCGCTTGAAGCAACACTGGCTTGGTCGCTAGCATCACTTGCGGCTGATGATCCAGCCTTAGCGGCACTATTTGCGGCACTGGCAGCGCTGTTTGCTTTGGCAGCGGCACTGGATGCCGTGCTTGCAGCAGATTGAATAGCACTGTCACTTGGATACTTCGAAGCAGCTGATGACGCATCGCTGGCATGATCCGCGGCACTGCTTGCATGACCATTAGCGTCACTGGCGCTGGAACCAGCCTGTGATGCATAAGAACCAGCTTCGCTTGCACTAGAATTGGCAGCACTGGCATAACTATGCGTTGCGGTCGATGAGCTATCAGCACCATTGGCACTGGAACTAGCGCCGCTGGCATCATGATTGACAGCATCAGACGCCGCAGCACTAGCAGCACTGCTTGCGGTCTTATCCGCATCACTAGCCGTCTTATCTGCGTCACTTGCAACACTCGCAGCAGAGGAAGCTACCGAGTCATCGGAAGCCGCTTTGCCGGCAGCAGCACTGGCAACTGACTCAGCACTCTTGGCAGTGCTTGCAGCCGTACTTGCAGCTGCAGAGTAACTAGTGGCAGCTTTGCTGTCACCAGCCTTGGAAGCACTAGCCGCAGCACTCGTGTTGGCATTAGCCGTCTTAGCGGCGCTGCTTGCGACAACATCCGCACTGTCAGCGGTCTTAGCTTGGTCACTGGCATCACTGGCAGCGGCCGAGCCTTTAGCTGCAGCACTATGTGCGGCACTGGCAGCGCTGTTTGCTTTGGCAGCGGCACTGGATGCCGTGCTTGCAGCAGATTGAATAGCGCTATCGCTTGGGTACTTCGAAGCAGTCGATGATGCAGCACTAGCATTGCTCGTTGCGTTGTTTGCGTGACCGGTTGCATCACTCGCGCTTGAGCTTGCGTTGTTTGCATAGGAACCAGCTTCACTAGCACTAGAATTAGCGGCACTCGCATAGCTGTGGGTTGCGGTTGAAGCACTGTCGGCACCACTTGCATCGCTCTTCGCTGCTGCAGAACTTTGTGCAGCACTCGCTGCACTGCTTGCAGCGGCATTCGCGTCACTAGCAGCTTTGTCGTACTTGGCTGCGTTGCTGGCCGCAATAGAAGCTACCGAATCATCGGAAGCTGCTTTGCCCGCGGCATCACTGGCAACCGACTCAGCACTCTTGGCGCTGCTTGCAGCCGTACTTGCAGCGGTCGAGTAACTAGCGGCAGCCTTGCTGTCACCAGCCTTGGAAGCACTGGCTGCAGCACTCGTGTTGGCATTAGCGGCCTTAGCGGCGCTGCTTGCCACAACATCGGCACTACCAGCGGTCTTAGCTTGATCACTAGCATCACTGGCAGCCGCTGAACCAGCTGTGGCAGCACTATTGGCCATGCTTGCATTGCTATCTGCTTGCGCAGCAGCACTCTTAGCCGCATTTGCATACGACTGGATCCCGCTATCCTTCGGATAACTGGAAGCAGCTGAGGCAGCGGTGCTGGCATGTTTGTCGGCTGTGCTTGACTGACCCGTTGCGTCACTGGCACTGGACTTGGCATTGTTTGCATAGGAACCAGCTTCACTGGCGCTTGAACTTGCAGCACTCGCATATTCATGCGTTGCCGTCGAAGCACTATCAGCTTGACTAGCACTGGAACTTGCACCACTGGCGTCACTGTTTAATGCAGCCTTGATCTTATTCAAGTCATCGAGTGCCTGCTTACTTGCAGCTGAAGCGGCTGCTGCACTCTTGACCGCTTCACTTTGAGCGGCTGCGGCGGCAACGGCTGCACTACTTGCAACGATTGCATCGCTTGCGGCCACTTTTGCGGCTGTTTGCGCGTCAGACAATGCCCCATTCATTTGCGCAGCAGCAGCACTTGCGGCAGATGACGCTGTTGCAAGACCTGCCGAGTCATTGACTGCAGAAGCAGCACTGGCTTCGGCTGCGTATGAATCATATGCAGCGGCAGCAGAACTTGCTAAGGCATCGTCACTGGCTACAGCAGCAGCCGCGGATGATGCTTCACTGGCGGCACTGGCTGCAGATTTAGCTGCTGCAGCAGCGGCAGTTGAGTTCTTGCTTGCCGCAGCTTCGGCATCAGATGCTAAGCTTGCCTGCTTCTGCGCATCGCTTGCTAGTGACTGAATCGTCGCATTGGAAGCCTGGCTCTTGGCAATCGTCTCCGCTTCACTTGCATAACTTCCTGCAGCACTTGCAAAACTGTTGGTTGCTGCTTCTTGTGAACTGGTTCCGTCAGCGGCACTAGCGGTCGTCTTTGAACTATTAGCAGCACTGGAAGCCTGCTTTGGTGTTTCGGCATCATTAACAACCACCGTTGCGGTTTTAACGATGAAAGCATCGCTTGAAACCACTTTAAAGGATGTATTTGCTGTCAACGTGACACCGGCAGGCAGCTTATAACTCCAGTTTCCATTGTCATCAGCTTGTACCAAATACTTAGTTGAATCATATGGGTTTGCTGTCAGAGTGCCGTCAGGAAGCCCCTTTAATCCAGTAATCGTGACATAACCATCCGCACTGGTTTTACCTGTGAGGGTTGTCGTTTCGTTGGTGACTGGATCAACGGTGACAAAATTGTCTGCGGCTGTGACGAATTCAAGGCTAGTATCAGTTGCAAAATCATCCGCAAGGTCTTTACCTGAAGTTTCAGCAGCCGGAGTTAAGCCTTGAACTGTCGCCGTTGCTGAAGTAGAGCCGTTGTTTCTTAATGTATAAGAAACAGACTTGTATGGTCCAAACGGGGTCTTACCATTATCAGGGTTAATCTTGACATACTGGGCTGTTAACACACCACTACCAGTAACATCAAAAATGCTGGAAGCACTATTCGTATTACCTTCAATGCTGAAAAGAATTGACTTTGGCATATAAATATTAATCTTCGAGTTATTGCCAATGTTAAGCACATGGGCAATACCTGTGCCACCATTAACCGTCAGCTTGGCAGTTGCATCCTGGGCAAAACTCAATTGGCTACTATCCGTCGTCTTGATGACATTAATCGAAGCTGCATCTGTCCCCGTCACATTAACGGCAAGGGTGCTGCCGCTCGCAACATAAAAGCCGCCACTACCGGCGATATTAATGACACCATTAGTGCCGAACGTATCCCCGGTTTGGTTAATGGTCATTGATGAACCTTCATTGAGGTTGACAGTACCATTACCGACAATCTTAATCGGCGTATTGCCAGCCGCACCATCAATATTAACAACTGCATCTTTGTCGACTGTTAAATTGGCACCAGTGTCGATATAAATCGGTGAGAAGTTAGTTTCTTGAAGCTTATTCTTATTAAGAGTAACCTTCGATCCTTCTTTAAACTCCACTGAGCCACTTGTATAAATCAGTGCATTAAAACCGTCTTCATTGGCGCCAGTCGCACTTGTTCTCTGCAGATCAACGGTCGCACCTTTATCGACAATAAACGAGCCACCGCCGTGAACTTGAACAGCCGTCCCACTATAAGTAGTACCCGTATAAGTAGCGCCGCTTTTGACTTCCATGTAGCTAACTTCAAAGTTTTGCTGGCTCCCAGTAGCTTGTGTTTGCTGAGTGGAAGTATCAAACGGTGAAGTATACGTCTTCACGGAATTAACCGTTGTCTTTCCGTCGATATAAACCTTTGTACTTCTCCCGTACATTAATTGGGCACCGGTGTAGGTCACATTATTAAAGGTCACTGAATGATCATAGCCTGAGCTAGGGTTAACCCCCATGATGGTAACCGGGCCCCAGTAACTGTAGCCGTACATGGTCAAGTCATTGATCGTGAGACTTTCATTCTGAGTGGCCGTTGCATCTTGTTCAAACCAATGCTTTCGAAAATCGATCGTGTGGCCGCCACCATTAATCACAAGGTTCTGGCGGTATGCGTACGTCTGTCTATCAGCAACTGAGGCATCGTCAACAAAATCAGACTTCACGTTAATCTCGCTGACAGCCGAATTTGCCATGGCTGCGCTGAACTCAGAAGCCGTGCTTACGTCAACGCTGGAACCAGAATCAGTCGCGTCTGAGCTGGCTGCAAGTGTGCTCTTTGCAGCTTTTGCAGCACTGGCACTGCTTGCGCTAGCACTTGATGCACTGGCAGCACTCTCAGCAGCACTTGTCAGACTGGCACTGCTGCTGTTCGCGCTATCACTGCTCTTGCTATCGCTGGCAGAACTGCTACTACCTTGACTAGCACTGCCATCGCTGGCGTTGCTCTTGCTGTTGCTTGAAGCACTGGCGCTAGCATCACTCTTACTGCCCTGGCTAGCGCTGGCTACGCTACTGCTACCTTGGCTGGCGCTCGCAACGCTTGCACTGCCTTGGCTAGAACTTGCAACGCTACTGGTTTGGCTGCTACTGGCAGCACTGTTACTGCTGTCTGTACTGGCAGCAGCTACTTTACTTTGACTAGCACTAGTTGCGCTGCTTTGTGCAGTTGCGGCAGCGCTGCTACTGGCGCTACTTTGGCCGCTACTAGCTCCCGATGAAGACGCTTCAGTATAGACGGAACTGCTGGGCGTTTGAACATCAGCTTTAACTTCGTTTGGTTCGAAGGCTGTTCCCAACCCGACGCCAAGGAAGAAAGTGGTGCAATTAACCACTTTTTCTTCGACTTGAACATCTTGTATCGTTTCTTCTCGACCAAAACATTCGTTCTCTTTACCTTTTTCATACTCAAGATCCTCTCAAAAATAATTGAGTAAGCTAAAAATGCTTAGTTTCCAACCCATTCTCCTCAAAGCAGTTCCCCCGTGGCACCATCTCCTTTCCGGAATATGCTGCTCACAACTACCTGAACATTGACTTAAAGAAATTCAGAAAGCCCTGATTTCCATTCATCAACAAATGCTTTTTCTGAGTGTTGGGTTGCGGTCTTCAATGCGCCAGCCTGTAACCGTTGATACAGCTGATCATCTTGCAATACCGAAAGTGCCGCCTTGCCCAAATTGCTTGGCGTCATGTTGTCGACGGCCAATCCGTTCTGGTCATTGATCAAAAGGTTGTTCTTCAGGAAGAGGCAGCCATACGCGACAACCGGTACTCCGGCTGCCATCGCTTCAAGACTGTTCATCCCAAAAGCCTCCGACTTTGCCGCTGAAATAAACACGGTGGTTTTCGCCAAAATGTCGTGATTGTCATTACTGTAATTGACCAAGTGAATGGCATCATCGAGCTTTTTCTTGTGAATCTTATCGGTAATCTCGTGATGGTAATCATCATCGGAAAAATAACCTTTAAGGAACAATTCGGCGTCCGGACGGGCTTGGTGGACCTGTTCGAATGCATCAATCAAGTCAGCGATGTGTTTATCCGGGAAAAGTCGACCGATATAGGTTAAATGTGGATGCTCAGGCTCTGAATGATTATCGGCTTGCGCTTCAGCAAATGTGTCCGGTGATGACTTAATCGTTAAGTGCGGCCATTTGCCACTGAGGCTCTTAGCCTGTTCGCGGGTGGCGAAGAAGACGGCAGTGAATGGCTTTTGTTCGTCCAATGCTTCGTCGTAAATAGGGTTAGGTACTTTCTTCTTGCCTTCACCTTCAATAAACAGATCACCTTCATGAATATAAGCGATGGTCCCTGTTGCATGCGCCACCTGCTTCACGGGTGCATCAAGCGTCCGCCGATCAGAAATCATGAGTCCCGGCGTTGTCTTGGTAATTTCGTTCATGAAGAACAGAAACAAGCTGTCTTCAGAATCAAACGCGTAGTCATGGCCGTGATAGTTCATTAATTTCCAGAGGGTCGGCGCAAGCTTGCCATTCTTGTTCATGTGCACGATTTCCAGCACCACATGTTCCTGTCGATCGAAGAACTTCTGGGCAGCAACTGTTTCGTCAGGATTGTAATTCTGTTCCATCGATTTGAACCCGCGCCAATCCCAGAACTCGGTCAGTTCCTTATTACCAAACCGATCAAAATAATCGATGCTGCCAACCAAGCCCACGGTTTCCGGCATAACAGCAATCTTGGCAATGGTTCGACCCAGAAGATCAATCGTTGTCAAATTGTTGTCAATGCCGACAACGTGGTATTTCGTCAACGGAATGGAATCCAGCAAGCGGAGCTCCTGCTTTTTGCGTTCAAGGCCGACAACCCCTTGAAAATAGTCATACATATTGATGTAGTCATCTTTGGCCAAGCCAGCTCGGGAAGCATCGCGATATAAGAATCGGTTATAGTTCCGCACCAACAGCTTTGCTTCAATCCCGTTGCGTTTAAAAGCCTTGAGCCGCTGCATCTGGGAGAATTCAGTGCCGGAGTTAAAAGTGAAGACATTTTCGCCAACCATGTAAATCATTTCGCGACACCTCCTTCCGTCTTTTCTGCGTCTTGTAGGAGATTTTGCCATTTATGCCAGACGTTTTCTTCCGAATAGCGTTTGGCCGACTCGTAAGCATTGGTGCTCATTTGTTGCATTTTGTCCTTGTCAGCAAATAAGGACTGAATCTTCTCGGCTAATGCCTTGATATCGCCATAAGGAGTGACATAACCGTTCACGCCGTCCTCGACAATTTCATTCGGACCATAATTGACATCGTAAGTGACGCCAACAACACCGTGCGAGATGGCTTCCAGCAGGGAGAGATCAAAACCTTCCATGATTGAGGTCAAACCGAAAATCTGTGCCGTGTTATAAGCGCTCTCCAGGTTCTCCGTATAACCTTTAAAGGTGACGACATCTTCTAGCGACAGTTCCTTAATCGTCTTTTCGATCTTCTTCTTCTCCGCATAGTTATTCGTTGCGTCGGGGTAACCATACAGGTCAAGCGTCACTTCTGGCGTTTGTTTATGCACAATCGCAATCGCCCGAACTAAGTTATCCAGATTCTTTTCCGGGGCAATTCTGGCAACGGCAATGACCTTCCCAAAAATACGATTCTTGGACAAAATGCGTTGCCGATTGAGAACGTCATCTGGAACAATACCAACCGGAATATCGAAGGACTTGGTGATATATGGAAAGCGTTTCGTAACATCAACGGCTTGTTTCTTAGTTGCCGATACAAACGCCGAATACTTAGCGCCATTGACTAAGGCGTATTCGTAGTTGTTATTCATGACCGAATCCATCGGCCGCTGGGCATCGCCAGCATGTGAATTGTGCAGATGCATGACTGTGTATGCTGGCTTGTCCAAGTGAATAAGGGCTTCATCAGCGAGTAACGAGCGATCCAAAATAAAGACATTCTCGCCGCTTTCATTGACATCATTGATGAAGTGCTCAAAGAACGCATCAATCGTGTCAAACTGGAAACGTTTGCCTTTCCGATCGGTCAGTATCCAACCGGTTTGTTTAATCTTGCCGTCTTCACCTTTCTTATTAAATGCCTTAACCACCGGGCGGCCATCTAGTGTCAGCCACTCTTCGTTGCCTATCTTGTTGTCCGGCGTATACCACTGGATTAAGGACTTGAAGCCGCGTGAATCATAAAATGCAACCTGATACAGGTTTTCAACGCCATCAAAAAGTTCCGTCGAAACAACCTGTCTGGTTTCACGGACATAGTTAATTCGCGCAGCCAACCGGCCATCAGCTCGAGAAACCAAAACGCGGTTACGTTTATACTCATCGTCGTACTTAAGATCCTTAAGCCCCAAGTCGACCTCTTCAGGCAAAAGCTGAACCTGATCAACATGACAGGTGTTCTGGTAATAATCAAACATGTTAATCAGATGCTCGTCTGTAATGCCTGCGTTAGCTGTATTTGTATGTAAATCCCGCGACCAGTCCCGCAGCAAAAAGCAGTATGGCTCCTTGTGCTTATCAAAAAGACTCTTGCGCTTAAGTTCAGCATGCTCGATCCCGGATTTGCTAGCCGGCATACCGAAGTTGATGAAATAGTTCACTCACAACCACTCCTCGTTGTTAAAATCTCCCAAAAGTTAAAAGCTCGAATACTCGCAAAATATTGTCAAAACAGCGATTATATTCACTCCTCCTAAAGGCAATCAAAGTCCTTTGAAAGCTACCAGGTTAACGTTCCAAAGGACTTCTCTTGTATAAATATTTAAATATCATAACTTAGGTTACATTTATATAATACTATTATCAGCAAAAATATTAATACGCCAACGTCAAGAAAACGGTTACAATTTTTGACTTTTTAAATTTCATGTGGCTTTTCACGCGTTGTAGGCCAGAATTTAGGTCACGTTCACAAACAAAGACGCCATCGCGGCAAAATCGCGATGGCGTCTTTCTTTCACTATTAAAAAGTTTCTTCGTTCAATCTGTCATGGTAGCAATGACCACTTAACACACGCTTGAACACCCGTTACTTGCGCAGTGCCCGGGTAACGGTTTGTTCATTAACAAATGTAAACAGACCTAAATCGCCAAGTTCACGGCCGTAACCGGAGTTCTTAACGCCGCCAAATGGCAATTCAGCATTGTAACTCTGACTTTGGTTAGCACCGACCATACCGGTTTCAATCTGCGCGGCAACTTCTGCAGCGTGATTGGTATCGCCGGCAAAGACTGCACCGCCAAGGCCATAAGGTACATCATTAGCAAGCTCAATAGCTTCCTTTTCAGAGTGTACCTTGTAAACACAGGCAACTGGGCCAAATAATTCGGTGTGGTAAGCAGGGTTATCCTTGTCGATGTCTGTCAAAATGGTCGGCTGGAAGAATGCGCCTGGCAGATCAACTGGCGTATTGCCATAAACGACCTTGGCACCATGCTCGATCGCCGTATCAACCTGACCTTGGAGCTTGTCCTTGGCTTTTTGACTGTTCAATGGGCCAACGTCAACTGAAGGATCGCTTGGATCACCGATTTTGACACTTTCAAAGCCCTTCTTCAACCCGGCTACAAAATCGTCATAGTACTTATCTAGCACAATAAACCGTTTGGAGCTGGTGCAGACTTGGCCGCAATTCATTAACCGAGTCTTGACTGCTTCCGGAATGACGCTGCTAAGATCGGCGCCGTCTAAAACCAGAAAGGCATCCATCCCGCCTAATTCCATCAACGATTTCTTTAAGTACTTGCCGGCAAGCGCCGCAACATGCGAACCGGCACCTTCAGAACCGGTCAGGCATACACCAGCAACCCGCGGATCTTTGATGAAGGTTTCGGTATCATCGTGGCCGATTAAGGCAATTTGGAAAGCGCCTTTGTCCGCACCGCCTGCCAGTACGGCCTTTTCAAATTCGAGTCCGCTGGCCGGTACGTTGCTTGCCGGTTTGATGATGACGGCATTGCCAACCATGAAGTTCGGTGCAAAAACCCGCATTAATTGATAATACGGGAAATTCCAGGGTTCGACACCAAACACGATTCCGGTAGCAACGTGATTCGTCACTGCAGCGCCAGCCGTGCTGTTAATCGGCTGCGGCTTCAACAGTGCCGGCGCCCGGTCAGCGTACATGTCAGCAATTTCAGCACAAAGTTCGACTTCACCTAAAGCTTCTTCCGTGCGTTTGCCCATTTCTTTAGTGATAATCGCAGCCATTTCATCTGCATTATCTCGGAAATAAGCGGCAACTGCGTGTAACGTTGCGGCGCGCGTTGCCGGATCAAGATTACGCTGTGCCTTATAAAACGCATGCCCGGTTGTCAGCATTTCGCCGATTTGCGCAGGCGTTGTGTTCGCATAAGTCTTCTCTAAAGTGTTCGTGTTCGGATCAACGGTTTGATAAGCCATTTTTGTAAACGCTCCCTTCGTGTCCTTACTTAATCATAGCGTATTCCCTTGATAGATGCCAACTGCACACCGTTCCCGCGGCGGGCGAAATCGGCAAATTCCTTGCAGCCCAAGCGCATACGCCATTTTAAATTTAACGCAAAAGAAAAAGACCCGCCAGTTTCAGCGAGTCTCAAAATAATCATTATTTTAGAAGTCAGTCGGGTTAACCTTAATGCCGGGCGCCATGGTAGACGTCAGCGTCAGGCTCTTGATGTAGATACCCTTTGTACTTGCTGGGCGTGCCTTCAAAACGATGTCGTTCATGGCTTTGAAGTTTTCAAGCAGCTTGTCAGCATCGAAGCTCTTCTTGCCGATTGGGGCATGGATAATACCTGCCTTGTCAACACGATAAGCAACTTGGCCGGCTTTGATATCATTGACAGCTTTGGCAGTGTCCATGGTAACGGTGCCGGTCTTCGGGTTAGGCATCAAGCCTTTCGGGCCAAGAACCCGGCCCAAACGACCAACCTGAGCCATCATCGGTGGTGTTGCAACGGCAACATCAAAGTCCAACCAGCCATCTTGAATCTTTTGTACCAAATCTTCGGCACCAACAATGTCAGCACCGGCGTCTTCAGCAGCCTTGGCTTGGTCGCCTTGGGCAAAAACGATAACCTTCGACGTCTTACCGGTTCCGTTTGGCAGCACAACTGCGCCACGGATCTGTTGGTCAGCCTGCTTTGGGTCAACGTTTAAACGATAGGCAACTTCGACAGTTTCGTCGAACTTGGCATAGTCGATTTTCTTCAGCAGATTAACCGCTTCTTCAGGGGTGTACTGCTTATTTGAATCAACCGCTTTAGCAGCCTCTAAATACTTTTTACCTTTTTTAGCCATTCTGGGTTTTCCTCCTTGCAAATGTGGTCACTGGGAGATCAGTTTTCTCCCTTCCACCTGATTACCTCAGTTTTCACTGAGAATCCGAACAGTGCGTCTTAGTCTTCGACTTCGAAGCCCATCGAACGAGCCGTTCCTTCAACCATGCGCATAGCCGCTTCAACATCGGCAGCGTTAAGGTCTTGCATCTTTGTTTCGGCGATTTCCTTGACCTGAGCCTTGGTTACCTTAGCAACCTTCTTGGTATTCGGTTCGCCGGAACCATGTTCAACACCAGCAGCTTTCTTCAAAAGAATTGCAGCCGGCGGGGTCTTGGTTACGAAGTCAAATGAACGATCTTCATAAACCGTGATGACAACCGGGATAATCATGCCGGCTTGATCAGCCGTACGTGCATTGAAATCCTTGGTGAACCCCATAATATTGATACCGGCTTGCCCAAGTGCAGGGCCAACCGGAGGAGCTGGGGTTGCTTTCCCAGCAGGAATTTGGAGTTTGACAATGTTTGCTACTTTTTTAGCCACGAGACATACCTCCTTAAGTCCGTGATGTGGTTATGATGGCCAGAAGTTTTGGCCTCCCACGCGTATGCTGAAAACATACTTAAGTAGCGTAGCACGCCCATGTATAAAAGGCAAGAGCGTTGAAAAAGAATCCCTGCAGGCCCTAAGCTCTTTCCGACAAGCAAACCATGTTCATAACCACGGCCAGCCGTGTTTTAAATACAACCGCTTAACGCATTCAACAACGATTAGGTAAGTCAATACGATGAGCGCCGCCCCTGGCCAATAACTAAGTGGCAACACCGCAAAGTCAAAGGCACGATGCAGCGGCGACAGAATAAGGAACAACCCCACCAACAGAGCCAGCATGGTCGACAGGATGACGATGGCCGATGCCGGCGCCCGCCAAAATGGTGTCACCCGCGTCCGCAAAACGTGCACGACTAACGATTGGGTGAACAGGCCGACAACAAACCAGCCTGCCTGAAAAACATGCTGTGCCGGCAAACTGGCCGCATGAGCCCCGATTCCGAGCCCAAACCATAAGAATAGGAATGTTGTGATGTCAAAGAGCGAACTTAACGGCCCGAATGTCAACGTATACCGCAGCAACCCCTTAGCGCGCCACGGGGTCGGCTTGGCTAACGTTGCGTCATCCACATTATCCCAGGGAATGGTCATTTGCGACGTATCATAAATCAAATTTTGCACCAGCAGCTGAATCGCCAGCATCGGTAGGAACGGTAGAAAAATGCTGGCAACCAAAACCGAAAAGGCATTCCCAAAATTCGAGGCGATCGTCATTTTAATGTACTTCATGGCGTTGGCATAGACCCGTCGTCCCTCAAGAATGCCATCTTCAAGCACCAGCAGACTCTTTTCCAGCAAAATAATGCCGCTCGCGTCTTTGGTGATGTCCGCAGCCGTATCGACACTGATACTGACGTCGGCTTCGCGCAGTGCGGCGGTGTCATTGATGCCATCACCCATGTACCCAACCGTATGTCCGGCTGCCCGCATGGTTTTAATAATCCGCGCTTTTTGCAACGGGCTGAGCTTCACGAACAGATCCGTCGACTCGACAGCCTGCCGTAATGCCTGGTCGTCCATGGACTCGACATCATTTCCCGTGACAACAAGCTGATTGGCAATGCCCACCTCTTCGGCAACATGTTGCGTAATAATGGCATTATCACCAGTCAAAACTTTCACGCGAACGCCGTGGTTCCGCAATAAGCCAACCGCCTCTTTGGCATCTGGCTTGGCTGGATCCAGAAAGCCCAGAAAACCGGCGATCACCATATGCTGTTCGTCAGCGGTCGTATAAATTTCCTGTTGATGGACATCTTGCCGGTAAGCCACCACAATCATCCGCATCCCCTGACCACTCATGGCCGCGTTCGTATGTTGAAGTTGCTTGAGCCGCTCCGGGGTGATCGGCAGCACTTCACCATGCAGCTCGACCCGATCACACACCGCCAGCATTTCCTCAAATGCCCCTTTGGTGATCATCCACTGGTGGTCCTCATTGGCGACGACGACCGTCAGCCGCCGCCGCTCAAAATCAAACGGAATTTCATCGATTTTGGTTAATCCCGCGGGCAAGTCCGCCAAAATTGCCTCGTGCTCATGCGCGTAATTCACCACTGCCGTATCCATCAAGTTATGCCAGCCGGTCTGATAATTGGCATTCATATACGCCATCCGCAGCACCGCCGGATCGGTGGCCCCAGTCGCGTCAACATACCGCATCACGACCACGCGATCTTCGGTAATCGTGCCGGTTTTATCGGTAAAAAGCGTATCGATGGCTCCGAGATTTTGGATCGCGTGCAGCCGTTTCACAATAACTTTTCGTTTCGACATGGCAAGCGCACCTTTTGCCAGATTGCTATTGACGATCATCGGCAACATTTCTGGGGTCAACCCCACCGCGACCGCAATCGCAAAAAAGAACGCCTGGGACCAATCCTGCTTGGTAATGCCGTTGATCACGAACACCACCGGCACCAATACCAGCATCATGCTGATCAAAACCCGACTGATGGCTCGCATCCCTTGTTCGAAGCTAGTCGGCGCGGGTTTATGGCCGATTTGATTCGCCATATCGCCAAAATAAGTGGCATCCCCGGTTTTCAAAATGACCGCGGTGCCAGAACCGGAAATCACGTCTGTTCCCATGAAGACCAGATTCGGCGCATCAAAAAGACTTTGCTCCCGTTCTAAAGTGGCTTTGCCGGCTGTTTTCTCCACCGGCATCGCTTCACCGGTAAAGGACGACTGATTGACGAACAAGTCATGCGCCGCAATCAAATAAGCATCAGCCGGAATCATATCACCAGTTGCCAGCTGAACAATGTCGCCCGGTACGACTTCATCCATCGGCCGCTCCTGCGTTTGCCCGTCACGCGTCACCGCTGTCGTATTGGCAATCAAGGCAGCCAGCGCATGGCTTTCTTTTTGCGACCGATATTCCTGCCAAAAGTGAATCGAAACAGAGAGCGTAATCATCAGCCCCATCATTCGGGCACCGTCATAATCCGCCGTCATAATGGAAACGATGCATAATAAAAGCAGGACCCAGACAAAAGGTTCATTAAAAGCGGCAAACAAAATCAAATACCACGGCCGCGGATGTTGGGTCACGACGGTATTGGATCCCGTTTCTTCCAGACGATCGGCGGCCTCGGCAGGCTTCAGACCTGCTTCACGGGTTCTCAGTGTCGCCAGAACCTCCTGTGGCTGCTGCTGGCTATATTGCATCAACGCCGCCGTTTTTTCCTGGGTAGAAGCGTTATGCCTTGTTATGGTTTTCTTGAACATCATCTCTTGTTATATAAAATGTGGAAGCATGCCGTTTTGGCATCAATAAACTTTTATATAGTTCCTTTCTTGTTTGAGTGGCTGTCTTCATTAAGCCTCGTGATGACGCAAGGCCGGCCACCTGACAGATAACTTCCAAAGAAAATCACTTGTCAGCCGGTCATGAATACATTTCACAATTTTTCCACTGAAGCCACATGAGCACCTTCCACTTAATTATTGCGTTCATGTCTTCGTGGGTGCTTCGTCGCTATTATCTTGTTCCATTAAGTCCTTTGTTCACTCCTTCCTGTAAATCTGCCGAAAAGTTACGAATAATTGTAAGCAATTAGCTTTACTCAAAGAATAACTTGACAGTAAGATGGTTGTCAAAGATAACTAAAGTAGCATTGTTGTCAGGAAGACCTTCTTGGGGGAAAAATTAATGATTTCTTCAGCATTAGCCCAAGCTGCCGCGATTCGTGCCGGCGCCATTACCAGCGCCGACTTAATCGATGCGGCGGCCGATAAAATTGCCAAGCTCAATCCCAAACTGAATGCCATCACCTGGACAAGGTTTGCGGCTGCCAAACACGATGCCGCGCAACTGAAAGACACCGGCCAACCATTCTTGGGTGTGCCGCTGGTCTTGAAAGGCCTGGGGCAAAACTTCGCCGGCGCACCGGCCACAGCGGGCAGTCGACTATTCAAAGATGCCAAAGCTACCAGCACCAACAACTTTGTCAAGGCATTACAGGCACTGGGTTTTGTGATCATCGGTCAAAGTAATGTCCCGGAGTTCGGCTTTAAAAATATCACTGATGCCACGCTTTACGGTCCGGCACGCAATCCGTGGAATCTGGACTATTCGCCAGGTGGCTCTTCCGGCGGGGCGGCGGCGTTGGTCGCGGCTGGCATCAGTCTGCTTGCTGCCGGATCTGACGGTGGCGGTTCGATTCGGATCCCCGCTTCTTTTTCCGGCTTAATCGGCTTAAAACCTACCCGCGGCCGGGTGCCGACCGGGCCTGGTGAGTGGCGCGGGTGGCAAGGTGCTTCCATTAATTTTGCCTTGACCCGCACTATGGCTGACACTGAAGCCTTGTTGCGCGGACTGGCAACTACCCAATTAGCCGCACCGTTTAATGCGTCACCGTTGCATCTCGAAGACGTCAATGACCCGCGGCCGTTAAAAATCGCCTACACCACGCAATCGCCCGTCGGAACACCGGTTAGCGCCACGGCAGTTAAAGCAGTTGCGTTAGTCGTGGATGCGTTGCGCGCGGCTGGCCACACGGTTGTTGAAGCACAACCCGATGTGGATGGCACGGCATTGATGAAGGCTTATTATTTGATGAACGGCGGCGAGACGGCGGCCATGTTCCAAGCCTATACCGAGCAAACCGGCCGCGCGGTCACTGCGGAAGACGTCGAACCCGTCACGTGGGCCATTTATCAAGCCGGATTGCACACAACGGCCGCTGACTATAGCCGCTCGTTGGATGTCTGGGATCAGGCAGCCGAAGCTTACAGTCATTTCCACGACAGCTATGATCTACTGTTAACGCCAACGACAGCCAAAACAGCGCCGCGCATTGATGCTGAGCTACAATCACCTGCCATCGTCGATAAAATGAAACATGCAGCTGAGCTTGCGCCGGATGAGCAAAAGCAGCTCGTCTGGGATTTATTTGAGCCCAGCCTCGCATACTCGCCGTTCACCCAACAAGCCAACTTAACCGGCGCCCCGGCCATTAGCTTACCCACCGCGATATCACCGGATGGCCTACCGCTGGGCATTCAGTTTGTGGCTGCGAAGGGTCGCGAAGATCAGTTACTGCGGCTTGGTTATTGGTTCGAGCAGCACAACCTGTTACAAATGTATCCACTAAGCGAGTCGGATGATATTTCACAGGCAGAATAAGCCATTCTCAATGACAATTTGTGTGCAAACGAAAAGCCTTAGTCCAGTGAAAACCGGATTAAGGCCTTTTCTATCCCTTATGTGCTTTCTTACTTTTCACTTCAGGAACGCCTGCTTTGAAATTGACGTAACGTGCCAATGCAAAAAGGTAATCAGACAGTCGATTGCTGTATTGCAAAACCACCGCAGTGACCGTCTTGTCTCCTTCAGCCAGCAGATCCAGCGAGCGCTCTGCCCGACGTGCCACGGCGCGGCCATATTGCAACGCCGCTGCCAGCGGATGGCCACCGGGTAACACAAAAGCGGTGATGCGCGGCACCTGGGCCATCATGTCATCAATCGCATCTTCCAGTGCCTTGACATGCGCTTCGGTAATGGTGTGGTGCCGCGGTACCGCAACGTCGGCCAGCAACTCATAAAGCTCCCGCTGCCGATCTTTCAACGCCTGCGCAAGCCAATCAAACCCCGGTGTTGCAGTTGCTTGCGACGCGACATAGCCGAGCCATGAATCAAGCTCGTCCAAATCGCCCAATGCAATAATTTGCGGGTCATATTTCGGCACTTTCTTACCATTAATCTGTTTCGTGGCACCGTGATCGCCGACTTTTGTGTAAAGTTTCATGCCGAGTCCTCTTTTCCGTAAGAGCGTTATCCGCGATTGAACTGTTTCAGTCCTTGCTGCAACACCAACAACACAATCGGATAAAAAACAAGATTTCCGATCGCATGATAAGTATCAAACAACAAACCACTGATATAATACGCCCAAAAACCCAGTCCATTCAAACTGCCGATGACCGCCATCCCCAGACTGACAACAAACCCGTAAAGGTACCCCAGCAACCCGGCCAAGCCGATTTGGAGCCAGAGCTGGCGCCGAACGACCGGCAACATCAGCACAATCGCTTGCAACACGAGCATGCAGATCATATAAGCCGCGATTTGCGGCAACGTCCACAAGCCGAACCCTAAGACAAGGTTGGAGACCACCAGCGTACTGACAGTCAAGCCGAGTCCCCAGCGCAGTCCGAGTAACAACGTCACGACCATCAAAATATCTGTCACTGGCTGAACGTTGGGAATCGGCACTTTAACAATCCGCAAAACCGTGCACAAAGCCGTCAATAGACCAAGCAAAGCCACCGCCCGAACAGGCGATGGCTTTTTGGCTGACGCTGGCAGCTTCATTTGGTAACACTCAGGTCAAAAACGACTTTATCGTGGTTCTTGACCGGTTGCGTTGTGGCGCCTTTTTTCGCCATCTTGCCATTGATGGTGTACAGCCAGTAAGTCTTCTTGGCAACATTTTGCTTCTTGCCGGCAATCTCAGTGATAAACCCTTTCGAAGCCTTGACCGACCAACCTTTTTTCAGACCGGTCATCACCACTGACTTTTTCGGCTGGGTAATCTTTTTCTTTGCAAACGCCTTGCCATTTTGCTTCAGCTGGTAAGTGACCACAATCTGGTTCGGCTTGCTGCTGGATTTGGCAGCACTGCTCGAACTGTTGCTGCACCCAGCTAGCACAAACATTGCTGCAAAAAAGACAACCAGTGAACGTAAAGCTTTCTTCAACATAACCTTCAATTTCCTCCGCATTTTTACTTAATTGGGCAAGCGCCGCCAGCACAATCCGTCTGGTCAACTAATTCCAGATCTTTTTGATCATGATTGGCATTTTGGGCGGCAAAAACAGCTGCGACCGATCCGTGAATCTTGGCGCACTTTTGCTGATAGGTGTCTGCATCAATCGGCTCTTTTGGCGCCTGTTTGAAGCCTGAGCCAACGTATGGCAACATGGATGTTGACTTGATCACGTGCCGATACTGCGACAACAATCCGGCAATCTGATCGGCTTCTTCCGGCTGGAAGGTGACCGTGCAGCTGACGGCATTATCCGACCAGTATGTCTGTAGGAACGCTTGGGTCGCAATCTGTTCAGCAATCGAAACCGTTCCGGCCGAAGCAAATGCCGGATCGTCAGCATGCGCCGCGCGAATCGGGAACTCGACGACCATCGTGTTCTTGGTGTAAACATCCGGCTCAATATGATAACCGCATGCTTTCAAAGCCGGCAGTAACGGGTCGTTGGCCTGGAAGCGAATGCGCTGAATCAAATAACCGGCATAATGGAAGTGCATGCCTTCTGAAACGCCTGCCAATTTAGCAACGGTTCCCGATGGCTTAACCGTGGTGTGTTTGCGGGAAGGCTCACAGCCCAATGCATCGGAATAAGCCTGATCCGCATCAACAACCGCGTGATACAAGCTATCCACTGCTTGCTTGATTTCCGGATTATAAATCGGCTTCTCAAGCATTTTACCGGTGTGCGGATCCACAACCGGTTCAAATCCGGAGACGACGCGATGACCGAAATCATCCAGGAACCAATCCTGAATTCCGGACATCGAAATGCCGATGCGGCGATTCTTCCTAATAATATCACGGGAAACCTGCCAGTCGTAATTGCTGAAGGTTACCCGCTTGGCATACCGCGTTGCCAGTGCGAAGGCTTGCTTCAACTTCCAGCCTTGTTGCACCGCAACGACCGGAAAGAGTTCAAACAGATTGCACGGTTCACCATTGGCTAACGAAATCTCGCCACATGGATTGGTACCTTCAACATCCGGATCGTTAGCCGCATTTTCGCCATCGACAATCCGGCCGAAACGACGTGATAAATCGAGGTTCACAACCCCCGGTTCGCCATTTTTGGCAATGGCGGTCGCAATCGGTGCATAAGCGTCAAACTGCGTATCAATCGCGACACTGTTATTAGATGCCCAGCGGTGATGATAAAGCTTTTTTTGATCCTGCTTCATCGTGATGAATGCGTCATCATCGGCCGAGCCTAATGACATTTCAGCGGAACGCCGCACATTGCCGGCCACCACTGTCTTACCGATCAAGTTGCCGATATCCGTGGCGTCAACCGCGGTCAATCGCTGGCCAACCCGCGCATTAAGCACCTTGTTAATATCCAGCAACATCTCGACTAATGGCATCGGGCCGGAAGCCGTGCCGCCAAAGCCATGAATCCGGGCACCTTTTGGCCGAATCCGACTGATATCCAGCACCAGCTTGGTCTGACCACTAGGATTGGTCGTTGCAAAATGATGATCAATCACCTTGGCGTTGGCTAAAACCCAGCCTTCACGGGTATCAGGCAAAACGTAGCGATCATTATGTTCGGCTGCATGCGCCTGTTCCCAAGCTTCCCGATCAACCGCGCCCATTTTCAGTGATTCCGCATAGCTGGCACTGTTGCGATCAATCACAATCGTCAGGTCAACGGCGTTTGCGACTGGCGGCAATTTGGCAATGTTGTCTTTGGTGACGGAAAAACCGACGCCGCCGCCTTTCATCAATTCGTCAAACATAAAGGAATACGGCATCGAGACAGCAGGCTGGCCAGCCGAAAAATCTGTCGGGACGATATGCGACTCACCATATGGCTGCGGACGAATGGCAATGAACCAGCAATTATTCAAGGCATCGCCATTGCGCTTTTGATAATCGGTTCCGGAAATCCACAGGTTACGACCAGATGGCGTGCCGGCCAGCCCGTAAATAAGCTTGAAAAGATTCCGTGCCTCTTTTTGCAGTTCGTCCACGACTTCTGAATCGGGATTGGCTGTATGTAACCGCGGATCAAGGTTAATATTCCCCTCAACCACTCGTTTGACGGTTTCGTCCCAATTCTCGGTCCGTTGTTGATCCGGCAACCACCGGGCATAGGTCCGCTTATACGTGACCCACCCCAGTTCACCCCAGTGTGGCTTAATTTCTTTCTTGACCTCGGCAATAAAATCAGGTGCCAAGGTGATCGGTTTCATCATAACTTGCATAGCTGTACCTCCCGTATACAAGATATGGTATAGCCAAACGAACCTAATATCAAGATATAGATTAATCAATAACAAATTGTTAATGTTGGCAACCACCTGCTCAACGCGGGCTGCACGGCTTTTTAAAAATACAGGCGAAATTAAAAAATCGCCAGCGCAAGAAAACGCTGGCGACATCTGATCTATTCGTGGATTTAAAAGACCGGTCCGACGTACGGCCGCACTAACACATGGTCCAAGTCAAGGCTTTTAAGCTCGGTCAAATCATTCACAAAGCAGGTAATCGACCCTGCCAGCATCAGATTCATTTTCATCTCGCCAAGCTGAAGCGCCACGATTGGCATGTGGTGCGCATAGGCGTACCCGATCTCAAACGCCGTTCCCGGATCGGGGTTTTCACCGACATAATCCAGAATGGCGACTAAAACCGTTGAGCGGTGCAGTCCCTGAATGTCCTCACCAAACACCTGCCGCTGCCACCCTGGTGAGTTCGGCGTCAGCCCAGCCTTATTCGTGTCATCGCGCGGTGAAAAAATAGCGGTGACCGATTCATTTGCATGCAAAGCTGCCAAAACCTGATCAAGCCGCTCAATCTGAGCAGGATCAAAAAACGGTGCAGCCAAATATACTTCTGCCATGTTCATTTCCTCCTGGGCGGCTTCTGTCCGCAAAACTTTAACTCAGCAGCACTTAAAAGTCGCGTTGCCGCTGCCATAAATATTCGGCGATATCATGATCCACCAACCGATTCTCGTGTAGTAGACTATGGGCTGCCCGCGGTCCGCGAATCACAACTTCGGTATAATCTTTGATCCGATCCTTCACTAAATACCGCACGGCAAAGCTACTGCTGATCGCCACTTCGCCATCGTGGCGTCCACCCAACATCAAATCCCCAGCAATATTCAACCACCGCAAATCTGCTGGCAAGTTGGTAATCGAACGTTGAAAATACTGATAGATCGGCGCTGTGTGCTCCGGTCCTTGACGAGTCAACGGCCAATTAAGAATCGGCGAACGCCGCGCAACCTCCACATCATTCATCGGTGCAGCAATCGTCACCAGATTCGCCACCGGAACAGCAGGTTGGCTCAATAAATACAGCACCGCCGTCACCCCGCCCATCGAATGCGCGATCAAATTAACCCGGGTAAACGCCTGCTGCTCCTGCAAAGCGGCGATCACATGCTTTAACCCGCGCAACTGGGCAGCAGGCCGCACCGTTTTGTCCGTATACAACACCTGAACGGCGGCGTGGTGATTCAGATTCAACTGTCCACGCAAATGAACGCTGCTATCCGGGGCGACAATCGCCACGACATCCTTACTTAAGCCATAACGCCGCTGCATACGCCACAACATATGGCCAAACGAATACCGCGTCCCCAGATGCCCGGGAATAAACAACGTCGGCGTTGGATCCATCACGAGCGGAACCGGCGCGTAGCCAGTCCGGGCCAACAAAAGATAGTCTACAAGGCTACCGACAACGATAATCACGCCCAGCGTCACAAGAATCCAGAACCAGCCGCTCATACGCGTTACCTACAGCTTGTCGACTTGATCAAAGTCCAATTCAGCTGTCACTTCACGGTCAAACATTTCCGTAACAACTTTCAACTTCATCTTATCCTTATCAACTGCCGTCACTTTACCATGCATGCCGGTAAAGGCACCGTCGATAATCGTCACTGACTCGCCCACATCAAACTCAACATTCTGATGACGCGTGCTCATGCCCATCGAGTGCAGCACACTGGCAACTTCTTCCGGCAGCAATGGTGCTGGTTTTGAACCGGCCCCATGCGAACCGACAAACCCCGTAACTCCCGGCGTATTCCGGACCACAAACCAAGACTGATCAGTCATGACCATTTCAACCAACACATAGCCAGGAAAAGTCTTTTTCATCTCAACTTTATCCTTACCATTCTTTTGTTCATGTTCCTCTTCTTCAGGAACGACCACCCGAAAAATATAATCATCCATATTCATACTGGTCGTCCGCTGTTCAAGGTTCGTCTTCACCTTATTCTCATAACCGGAATAAGTGTGCAACACGTACCAATGCTTCTCTGCCGATGTTACTGTTTCAGCCATAATGCGTCTCCTTTTTGTGTTTTGAGTCAAAATAAAAAACCGTCATCGAAGGCGGTTTTGCGCTGCTCATAGTATAGCAAAGATGAAGCGGTTTGTCAGGCTTTAATACAAGAACGCCTGAAAGATCATGTTAATGACCCAATCTACCGCCGCAAAATAAATGGCAAAGATAATGGAAGTCATGATGACGGTAAACGTATCACGCCGTGTCTGTTTCGCGGTCGGCCACGTAACAGCCTTCATTTCCGCAAAAACACTTTTGATAAATTTCATCAGTCTGCTCCTTCCATTATTACTTGGTTTCTTGGTGAACCGTTACCCGGCCACAATGTTTACAAAATTTTCTTAAAGTTAACCGTTCCGTTCGCTTCGGGTTTTCGGGAACAAAATAATTCCGTTGCCCACAAACCGAACAAGCTAAAGCAACTTTCTTTACTGACATCTTGTTCCCTCCAGTCACGTCCAATATGATACCAAGATTATGTTTGAATAGCAAGCAGTGCCGGCTTTAGGTTTCGGCTTGCTTGATTTGAATTATCTATTCGAATGAACGATCTTTCTATGGATAAACGTCCAACACAAAATGGACACCAAGAGCACAAAAACTTGTGTATCTCTGTCTAGCATTCCTTTGCTGCTTACGTTATGATTAGGTCCACATGGAGGAGTTATTCATGGATTCTCTAGAAAGCATTACTTTGATCAAACAGCACGTTAAAGTCGTTGAAAGGCTTCATAATGAATTCTCAGGCTTTTTTTACGCTGATCCAAGTATCACTTCGTTCAACCTAAAGAACACGAAAATCTCAACGTTAGCTTTAAACACGAATTTTCTCGCTACTACACTAAGATATCGAGATAGATTAAGCGACTGGGTGAAATTTGAAACGGATCTGGTGCCCTTGATAGATCAAGACTGGCATGTTTGTAAATTCAATTATCGAACAAAGCTTGAGGATTCCTTTTTCAAAAAAATGCATTGGTACCTCAACAAATTGCAGCCATACTACGTGCTCAAAACATTTAATGATCTTTTTGGAGCCAGACTCATTATTCCAAATTTTAGAAGTTTTGAGAACTCACTGCTAGACTATTACGGGTCAAAGTCTGATAATATGGTTAGGCGAGCTTATATAAGAGATGATACACCCAGTTATCATGGGTTGCACTTGTATATAAGCCCCAGCAATACTCAGTTTCCCTGGGAACTGCAAATTTGGGACACAGCTGATGAAAAGGCTAATCTCTTTTCACATGACATGCACGAAAAGCGGAAGGAGGACAAAGATTAATGCCGTACATTCACCTAATTGCTTTGAACCGTACTAACGGACAAGCAACTGCCTATCACTTTTCTTCCAAGAACGACGCAGAAATCGTTACCGAGAAAGCTAGAATAATCACGGCACTTGATGGTGAAGACAACAAGTCTTCCGTTAGCTTCCAAATAATACCAACCGATGCACCTTCATATGAGTCCGTTGTCTCATATAACCCGTATTTTAAACAATTCATTTTAAGCGACCAGCTGGACGCTTTCGTTGAAAGTGTCCACATCGTGCAAAGCCTAGATTCTGTGGATGTAGCCTCATATCTAGAACGACGATTGCATGCTTCGAGTTATAAATTGCAAAAACTACTTTATTTCGTCTACGCCGATTTTTTGACAAAATTCGGCGAGCCACCATTTCGTGCTTCTTTCGTTGCATTTGAAAATGGCCCGGTAGATTACGATGTTTATAAGAAGCGGAAATTTGACCGTGAAGGTATGGAATCAAACTATAACTATGAAGAAAAAGTCTTAGGATCTCCTAAGGGCTTTAAGCTGTCATCTGTCATTGATCATGTCGTTCGCAGTTATAGTGACACTTTTCAAGAGATGAACAACGAGGCTGCTAATTTAACTCATCGAACGGGAACGCCTTGGTCCGTTGCCCATCAAGATGGTTACAATGCTGTCATCACAGATGATATGATTAAAAGGTATCATGCTAAAGAACAAATTTCTTGATATTTTGGGGATTCACTGTAACTCTAAGATTGAAAAGTGAACCCTAAGTTTACAAAAAGTTCCGATTCCTCGGGACTTTTTTGTTGCAATAAAAATCATAGACTGCTTGGTTAACGCCAATCTTCCTTTACCGCGTGCTAGTCTTTCTGCGTCCCTTCAAACCAAACATACCCAATGCGATTGAGGCCGTTACCATTAGTGCACCCAGAATAATCAAACCACTTTGTTTATGATCGCCCATTTGTGGCATCACTTTCTTCTCCTCTGTAACAGACGCAGGGGCGTGGGTTACGGTAAGCTGCTTAGGCACTACATCATGCAATCCCTTGGCCAAGTTACTGGATAAGTCGGCCACTACTTTGCCTTTCTCTTTCGGATTGGTCGGGGTTGATGGCTGCGTATCTTGCTTATCAGCAGGTTTCGACTCATCCTGCTTATGATCTTCTGTGTTAAGAGGAATCATCGTCTGGAATGTAGTGTAGCAACTTCATTTGCATGTAAATGCGATGTATCAAAGAAGTTCTTGGCAAATAAACCTTCGAATTCAATTATTTCCTTAGCTTGTTGAATATTCACTTTCTCATCCTCTATAAATGCTAGAAATGATGCCAGATTGGTGGCTGGGGTGGTCCGGGTCTGCCATCGTCTTGATCATCGTCTTGCGGGTCTTTCTTCACCTGCTGCTCTGGCCGACCCGCTTGGATCCATTCTTGCGTATACGCACGATAGTCCTCAATATTCCACTTGAGGTACGATCCCACCGTCCACACCACCGGGCAAAATATTAGAGCTAGGATCCACGAATGATCAATCAACGCGTATACCAAAAGCCACATAGAAAAGACAAGGAAAGAAATATCGAAAATTAGCGAACCGATGAACCGATGTTTGTTCTGTAGGTGAGTTTTCGCGTCGTAATCCGGCCAAACCAGATCCATGTCGAAAGAGCTCATACCCTTATTCTTCTGCAAGTTATCGTGAAACCAATGGCCTGTCTGATGCATTCTTCGTCAGCCCCTTCTTAAATGGTTGCATTCCCAGCTATTCATTGTGACCAGAAAATTTGATACAACTATGCGTAGCGCCTCTGACTCAAAAAGCTAGATGTCGGCACCGCCGCCACCGAAGTCACCACCGCCAAAACTACTGCCACCGCCATCAGAGAAACCACCACCGGAGAAGCCACCACCGCTAGATGAGCCACTGTCAAAGAAACCACCACTACCACTTGAGCCAGAAGACTTAAAGAATATCTTATAAAGAACAATGGCCATAGCTGACAATAAGTCCAAGAGCATGAGGCCCTGAACGAGTATGAGGTTTCTGACTGCTTCCTGTTCTGAATATTGACGTCGACGTGGTGCCAAGATAAACCAGTCTAGCGGCATCATCAGGGCAAGAAGAATCATCAGAACATTTTTCAGAATATTCCTCTTCTGGTCGGAACCAAGGTGTTCAGTGTTGATATAGGACGAAGCAAGAATGTATTGCTGGACCTTTGATAACTTTCCCGGCTGCTCATTTTTAGGTCTTTGATAGCGGCAGCATAGTCTGCCTTCAGATAACTTTCCTCACTGGCTTGTATGCGAGCATCAGCAGGCGCTTTGAAGGCCATTAAGTAAACAACTACCGCAATCAGAGCAATGACCGCCGCCAAAGCTGTATAGAACCCAGTCCGGTAAAAACGACCATGGTCCTTCTGCCCAGACCCTTTTGTCATCCGCGTGCGTTCCAGCTCGATTGCTACATTCTGATCAATTAAAGCTTTAATCGCGGCAAAGTCAGTTGCTTCGATAATGGCCTTAAACAGGTTCCCTTCACTCGGGTAAAGTCACCTTGTGCATTTTTTCAAAGTCACTTTGATTTGCCATGACGTACAGTACAATTGCCTTGTATTGAGCCAGCAGTTGTTCAGCGGTCGAGGCTTTAGGCGGTACAACGTCGCACAGGCCGCGATGGATCACAAATGGAACAAAACTTTCATTGAAGACTAGACTATCGGGATGAATAAGGACGGTTACCTGCGATTGTTTGAATTTCTCTAACTGCGTCAGGTTGGAAAGTAACGCTAATTGTTCAACTCGGGATAGCTGTGTCCGCAATTCGTCAATTGTCTTGGTTCCGCTGGGACGCTGATACGTCCAGATCACATTGTCGTCTTGAATCGTGACCGTTCCTGACAAAGGATTGGCATCCGGCGTCAAGCCTGCCTCTAACTCATCTTTCTCCGCACTGACCTGCGTCCGTGGAATAGCCGCGGTAATCTTGCTGGTGTCGTACTGTAAATGGAATTCGTCTCCATTTGCTTCATTGTCTTGTCCATGTGTTGTTTCACGCTTCCTTTGTCGTTTGTTAAAGACTAAAATCATTGGCTTACCGAACAATCAGTTTAGCAAGCTTGTCCTGATCGCAATGATCAGCGGTCATGCGCCATCAAATCTGGCATCTTGACTGATTTATTTAACCGGTCTTAACACAGCGATGAATGTATGATGGGTATAAGATGTATGGCGATACTTTATCTTAAAGGTTCTATCTTGCGAACAAAATATGTACTATCCTCGCGAAAACAAGTGCTAGTAATGCCTAATAAGGCAAAGAACAGCACCCCAAACATTAAAAATTCAACAATGTTCATACTAGATTGTAATAAAAAAGCAAAAAGAGCTGAAAGCATCCCCCAAACAATCACTGCCAATAAAATTTGTTTAAGCAAAGGTTTGGCTTGCCCTGCAGAGAATCTAATTTTGAACTGTTCTCTTTTAGTCAAATCAACCCCTCTTGACACAATCATTTGCTGTGCTCTATGAACAAAAATGCTTCTGACACCAAACGGAACAATTAAAGCAGCTAATATCAAGAATACTTTGGGCAATAGTGTTACATGAAACGATAACATGTCCTCATAGTCTTCACTAAATTTACTTATCAGGACAGCTATCCCTGTTGCGAAACCCGTATAACTACTTTTACTTCTCTTTCTCTCCCATCTCAGAATATTTGCTTTATCCTCATTAGATATCGCATAGCATCTTCTTGGAATAAAACAACCTGCTACCAAAGTTAACCACGCGATCACTGGTGTTCCCATATCAACGAGGTAACTTGTGCCATCAGATAACTCAACAATTTCATAATTAAAGTTCGTTGTAACATATTTAAATTTAGCGCTCTCCATATATTCTCCTTTGACTTATCCAAGTGTGACCTTTAATAATCGAATAATGTTGACAATTGACATTGTGAGAAAATATGAACGCCTGGAAGCCTTACAATGCGGAGCGGTTAAAATATTCACAAGTTCAACTTTCATCATTGTTCTGTTCATAGTCTCTCCATGCTTGCTGTTTTTGTATTTATAAAGGATAAACGTGCGTCCAGGCGACAATACTCTGGACGAGAGGGCAATGTATACGTGGAACATCACGCCGAACAAAAATATAAAAATCACATTGAAAATTGGTTCGAGAATTATAACGGCAAATAGAATCAAGGTTCCGACTACACCCAACATTAAAAGGAACAATATCGCTACTATGCTCGCATCAAGTGGTTTAAAGCGTAACATTTTCAATTTTTCCGCTTTTAAAACGGCTCCCGCCTTCAGCGCGTTTCTTTTCGCCTCAATCATATAACAGAGACGAATCAACATGACTAGCCCTGCAACAACAGATATAATAACAATCTTTGTATTTTTCTCCCAAGCAACAGACCAGCTATTATTTGTATAACGAACAAGGCTCGTTAAAAATATACCTAAGCCCCCAGCTAAAACGCCGGGAATTGCATTAACTTTCTCTTGGCTTAGAACTGTCTTTGCTGTTTCATGCGAAATTGAATAGCATTTCCGAGGTCTAAAATAACTATACATCCATAAGAACCAAGTAACAATCGGTATTCCCATATCGACTATGTAAAACTCATCAGAGTCAGTCTCAGCGATCTCGTACCGAAAGCCTTTATAAACAATTTGAAATTCTACTTTTATCATTGTTCCTCCACTTAACTGAAAGTACACTATTTGTTTAACGGATAACCGCTGCTAAAAGTGTACCGATATCTGTGGTTAAAACTCCTGACCCACATACCGAAAGTGTTTATAAATCGGTTGAAATTTAATTATTGTCACGATACCTCTGACTCGTTTAGTATCTATGTTATGTCAGTATAGCAACGACATCCGTGAGGCCATGTCAGCTAACTCGGACTTACTTCATAAGTCTTATCAATAGCAAGCGTCATTAGCGATAAATTCAAAAGGAAGAAAAGAAATACAGTATAAAGCGCCACTGACAAAACATCAAAACTGAATAGCGTTATTGTACATGACAAAATCACAACAGCTCCTGCGCAAATCGCAAAGACAGTAGCTTTCAACAAAAATAATTTGAAATCTAGTCGTCTTAGCTTTAAAGAAACTTGGTTTAGTTTTATCAATGGCCCTAGTGTTGCTTCGATCCTTCGCTTTCTAGAGATCATATATTTTACTTTAAGTACCACTAATACAAGTAAGATGCTTACTAAGCTCGTTGTTCTTACTAAAAAAGGTAAATCGAAAGTCAAATAGGACTTGAGAAAGCGGTAAATGATAGTGGCACTTGCAACAAACCATCCAAGATTAGCAGTCTTTTCTGGTTTTTTCTCTCGCCCAGCTGGATCAAGCTTTTCTAGCTGATCTTGGATTAATGCATAACACTTTCTTTTAACAAACAAGCCTCCAAAGGGACTAATCCAATCAAGTGGCTTTGCCTCCAAGTCAACAAGAAATCCAGCACCGTTTGGCAGCTTAGCAACTTTATATCGATAATTTCCTACAAGGTTCTTTATTGTCACTTCCAACGTATTCACTTCCCCTTACTTAAATCATTTACTGATTTTGTTTAAAAGTTCAGCTGTTTCAGCCGCCCCAGTTCACGGTGAACCCATAATTGACGGAGATGATCTAGCCGTATCAACAAAAAATTATTAGATCACTTTATTCTCTATGAGATGGTCAATCACTCGAAATTTGATATTTAGAATTTTGAGTTAAAGAAACCAGAGAAAGGTTCACTAAAAAATAGAAAAAAAGGCAATCTAGTAATAGAAGTATCACATCAAAGGTCTCCGATATTAGATCGTAGGTACAAGATAAAACCGCAACAAGGCAAAAGACCAACCCAACTAACCTTGCACGAAAAAGCTTAGGATCATGTCTTTTAAACTTCATATAGACGACTTTTAACTTTTGGCGTGATCCTATTTCCATTTCTATTTTGTTACCATTCTCTATCATCATAAATACTTTGAGCCCGAGAGCGAGTAAAGCGAATAGGACTATGATCGTTACACGCTGAGGTTTCGCTAGGTCAATACTTATATATCGCCCGACAATCCGATAAACAACAGCCAAAAATAACCCAATGCCCACCACACCATTAGAGGATGAAGCATTATATTTAACCCCAACGGCACCAATTCTTCTCACTTGATCCTTATCCAACATAAAGCATTTTCGTTTAATCAGATGATCCCCCGAAAGGATTAAGCCAGTGTTGAATCTTTGATTCCAAATCCACTAAATATCCCGTTCCATCTGGGTTCTCAGCCATCTTATAACGGTAATTACCTTTGAGGGTTTTGATCATTACTTCTGTCATTCATATACCTCCTCGTTCTCCACGAGCTAGCGATCTGTGCCATCAGTTCCAACGGCGATTCAGTCATCTAACGGGTTCAAATGAACTGTAGAGTTGCAGCTTTTACTGCGTCAGCTAATCTTATATCGATAATTTCAAACAAGATTCTTTATCGTTGCTTCCACGGAATTTGCCTCCTTCCATTAGGCTTACTTTCTGTGTATTTCTTTAACACACTGAACGGTGTTTGACGAGACTGAGATTGTTGAAAGGGCTATTACAAAAAGTACAATTGCACCGGTCATCAGTATCCAAATTGGGTCAAACCATGAAAAAAGTAACACGCATGGAAAGAAGACCAACAGTATAAGACTGAAGATAACTATCACCAGCTTATTTACTACCATCGAAAGATCCTTTTGTTTCATTTTTAAGTATACGATTGGAAGCTCATCTAGCCTGCCAATGCTATCTTCAATCTTAATCTTTCTTCTATGCATAACATGAAGTTTAAAGAAAACTGCTGCAAGGACTATCAGCGTAAGTACAACGGCCCTGAATGCAAAAGAGGGTGACATAGCAATGTCTTTGCGGATAATTCGATACGAAACGGTTCCCGCAAAACCAACTGCTACTGCAGTCGAAGTCTTTAAGCTATTGGATACCGGCTTTGTATTGATACTTACATTGCTGAGCTGCTCCTCATCCAGTAGAAAGGCTTTCCTTTTGGTGAAAAGTTCTCCAAAAGGATCTACCCAATTTATTGGGCGAGCTTCAAGATCAATCAAGTACCCAGAACCATCAGCATTTCGAAGAACTTTATAACGCATATTTCCCAGAACCGGTTCTACTCTTGTTTCAAACATAGTCGACCCTTCTAAATTTTTAAAGTACGCCGCCGTTATATCTCGCATAATCTAAAGTTGTCTGGATGAAACCTGAACCCTTCCAAATGGTCTAAAAACTTTAATAAACAAGGTTTTGAAGACACTTGTGAAAGTTCATTAAGCCCTGATTAAAGCTATTAAGCTGAAAAGAGGGAGTACATTATCTTGGAAATTTGTGGTGACATTAGATCATGCTTAGCCATACCAATCTTTTCTGTAATCGTATAAAGCTTGAAACAAAGATCAACACCTTCAAACCTGTTGATAGATCAAGTACTTCGCATCATCCATAAAATTCTCGTAGGTAAAATCCACTGGATATAAGATGTTGTTGGACTGATAAAGTGCTTTAATCTGGGGTCCCAGCTTCGCAACAATCTCGTGATTATTCGGGCTATCAATGTAGACCAGATAGCTAAATTCATTATTTGACTGCATCAAGCCGAAATAGATCGCCGCAACGCCGCTGTCACGCCGAGCATAGTCCTCCAGCAAATCAATGATTGGCTTTGGTGGTGTTGCAGGTAAGCCGATATTGATAGCCTCTCCTTCAGAAAAGGTGTGCCTTGGCGTAAAAAGTGAACGGTAAACTTGGGCACTATCAGAATGCGGATTTAACCAAAGGTAGGATAAGTCTCCATTTTCTTCAAAGATTCGTTGGAGCCCTTCAAAAGTCATGGTGGCAATGACATCGCCTTTTTTAAGCATCGGCTGAATTTGGCTGACATCGGTATAGGCATTCAAAAACAAGGCACCTTGTCCGTCTTTGCCAATCTTCATCTTGCGGTCATGGCTTAAAACCAGAATGATTTCATTTGCCTGCTTAAGCCAATCAATGACTTGCTGAAACCCCTTTTCATTCCTAGGTCCCTTAAAAAAGTTTGTTGGCTCAGTTTGTTTTTTGAAGCGATCGAAAAGTCCCATTGTCTTCCTCCTTTGACACATTTGTTGTTGAATTCCTAACAGCAGCCATCTTTACAAGAAAGATAACCGCAATGACATCGTTCCTCCTGATTCCGTACTGGTTTTGTTTATCTGTACCCTATCAATGCCAAGAAAATTGAAGCCACCGTACGAAGAGCCACTATAGCGACAAAAAACCAATAAGTGTATGTAAACCACATCTTTGAAAACTTCTTGTCGGGATTGTTTGCTGCCTTTTTACGCCACACCGGATACAACCCGACAGCAAGCGCAATGAGAATAATCAGTTCAAGCCATTCGTATAAATTCATCTTTCCACCATTCCTCTTTGTTTGATAATGTTCAGATTATAAATTAACGTTGTACAAATGCAGTAGACGGGATACTCCACTCCTCTTCATCCTTGTGCCTTCGCTTCCTTCGCAAATCTGACCCTCTTACTTGGCGGTGTCGTGACAACGATACTGATAACGGCAACCAATAACGCAACTTGTTGAATCCCTGTCCAAAAGAGGGTCGGCATGAAAAAGTACCCAAATGCGAAAGTAAGGCTACTAAGAATGGCAAGCATTGAGCCGGTAACCGAACCAATCCCACGTTTTGAGCGAATTGTGGTAATGAGCGTATAAACAGCGAGGCCGATCAACAGGATGATGGCAATTGAACTGAACAGAAACTTACCCGTAAAGTAAGGAATGGCCCTACCTTGATCGACATAGGGCAATGTCCAGCGGCTTAAGTGCATGATCGGGTACAGGATCACGATCATCGTGACAGCGACGATGATGTTATCTCTTAATGAAACCTTCTCAGTAATTGCGGTTCGCTGCCAACGAAGGATAATATCGAGTATTAAATAGGTCAGCCCGCCTAAAAACATTAACAGTGGGATGATAATCGTGATCCATACCGGCAAGATAGCATCTTCATAACCATTGAGACTCACAACAATGTGCCAAACCAAGCTGAAGACAAACAGAAGGCCTCCGATTCCGTCCGCTAATCCGCGTACCTTCCCCAGAAGCAGAAGAACTAAGTAACATGCAAGTCCGCCCCAGATAGCGAGAAATGACATGATAAAGCTGAACATTGTGTTAACTTGAATAAATGAGATCCCGAATAGAAACAGGGGCGCGACAAGCAAGACGATGCGGATGATGTTGTTCCAAATTTTTGATTGCTTCATGTATAAAACTTCCTTTTTTGTTGGCATTTGCCTTCAACTAGTGGCCGGCCTAAGACGCTTATCCAAGCAAGCGAACCAAGCTGCGTTCAGTTGACGCACTTGTCTTTAAGTTCTAAAACGTCAGAAATGGTACCAGATCGTCGGTTGATCATCTTCCGATGGTTCCCGCTTTGGCCTTCCTTCTCGAATCCACTTTCGGACATACGCTTGATAGTCTTCAATATTCCACTTGATAATTGATCTGAATATCCAAACAACCAAGCCACATAATATTTTTAGAATCCATAAACGCATCCACATGGCACCTAACATAAGCCCCAGCGGGAATACAAGGTAGAAACCATCGCAGATCATTGTATCTATGAACCGCCACTCGTTCCTTAAATGGGTTTTCGCATCGTAATCCGGTCAAGGCGCAGAAAGTCTTGGATTTAGATGTTTGTTCTTCTGCATCCTGTCATGTAATCGCCGACCTATATGACGCATTTTTTAGCTGTCCTTTTATCAATCCTGTTTTATTGAAAGTTCATTCGGAATATTTTTTATTCAGCACTTAACTTGTTAATCAATTTCAGAATCAATCCCCAGATTTTAATTAAAACAAAGGGGAACAACACTAAGGAAATCAAAAAAACAACAAAACCAACTTGTGTATTTTCTTTATAAAATTCAGTCCCTTTGTATATTGAAAGAAACATCGGATACGTAAAAATCCCGCATAGTAGCCACATGGCTTGAACCAAATAAGCTATTCCACTACCTTTTTTAAAAAACCTTATCTGATCATGCATAGAGCCGCGTGATTTTCTTAATCTAATGAGTGCAACTAGATCAACGGTTAACGTAATTAAGAACGAAACCATTGTTAAAGACGCCATTACAATCGTTAAATAAACGTTGAATTCATCGTCATTCAACTGTAATAATTGAGAATCCGATGTTGTTGCAATTACAATTGGCGCAGCTAGAGCCAAAACAAATGAAGAAAAAAATATTGTTTCCCTTACAATACTGCTAATCTTTTTGTGAACCGTTAACAAAGACACTACTGGAACCGCAAGAATCTCAAACACGACATATAGGGTAATTCCCAATTCTAGCGCCAAATCGGATCGCATAAACCAATCCATCGTTAGTTTTCCCCCTCAATGATATCTATCAACATCTTGTCTCCTTAACTTTATAAGGCTCTAATTATTTCTCGTTATCACTCTACTCGGCTAATATCTTCATAATTTCAAACTATTGCCGACACGATCTATTATCAACAGGGAAATTCTCCAAATTCTTGTTGAAACGATCGGACAAGCTATAAAAGATAGCTAACATCAGGACTATAACTACTATCCGAAATTGCTTAGGTGGATTTATCTTCGTGTAAAACGCCGCAAGTAAATAAAATACCGCTGAACCAGCAAAAAGCAACATGTCTGTATTAAGAATACTATGCCGCTATCCTTCCAAAAATATTCTATTTGGTCGTGTCCTTTGGTCTGAGGATCTTTCAGCATGAACAAATTAACTAACAGCGTTAGAATGAGCGGAATAACTGTAAAGTAACTGAAATACAGTTGAAAACCTCAACCTAAATCGCCAGACACTGAATATCAAAACTGCTTTTCTAAACGGCTACAGAACCAAATGGCTAATTTGTCGCTCCAGCTTTCTTAATTATTCCCATTACTCCTTTCCAAAGCATGATGAGAACAACAGGAAAGGCTAACCATGAAATCACCATAAGAGCTTTTGATAAAATTTCGATTTGCTTTGGTGGAGTGATCACGGTGTAAATTGCACTCATTAAGCTAAACAGAAAACCCCACTCAAGAAGCAGTAAGGCTTGTATCAGAAAAACAATTCCCCCTGACTGAAAGTATTCAATCTGACCATGATACTTACTTTGTGGATTTCGCAGCAAATGAAGCATAGTCAAATCAATAACCAAAGTAATGATAAAAGGAATCATTATCATTATTGCAAAAAGAACTGAGATATAAATCCCGAGGCTTTCATCCGGAACATGTAAATGCTCCCCCAAAGGTGTAACGACAAGTATTGGTGTCGCCACGGATAAAATAAATGATAGAAATATTATCACCCCGCGCGCCATACTACCAATCTTCTTGTAAACCGTTAAAGCTGACACTAGCGGAAGAGCAAGAATCTCGAAAATAACATACAGGACAACTCCCAGTTCTAAAGCAAAATCAGATCGCATAACCCAGTCCATCGTCAATCCCTCCCGCCAATAGCCGTAGTCCATATTTTATCTTCATTTTTCTGAAATGATTTTATGCCAGCTCTGAAGATTACTTTTCCGCCAAGCGTTGGAATACTTTTGGCAACAGGGTCGGTAATCGCATCATCAATCTTGTCGTTAACGGCGTCCTTCCCAACCTCTTTCGCCGTTTCTATTCCATAAACCTTGGAAATTGCACCTGTTGTCAAGAACTTATGTCCTGCTGCTGCTTTGGTTAATGCTTTGCCTTTTCCTATACAGCCTAGTGATCTAGCCATGACTCCGACATTACTTTTAACGGCGCCCCATGCCATTCGGGCACCCAAACCGCTTTCATGCCAAGTCTTGTACGTATCCAAGACACTTATTTTGCTAGCTCCATGAACCAAATATCCCGTATCTGCCAACTTGGTAACAGCTGCCCCCGATCCCAAGACAGACGTAACCAGTTCTATGGATCCATAAACCGTTGAGCCGTTCTTCTTGCCAAGCATCTGTTGCATGAATCCCTCGGCTAATCCAGCTTGGTCTTTATTCAATTGCGCTGATTTAATGTTACCTACTAAATCAGATGCTGATAACCCGGTACTAACAGCAGTCATAGCTACTACGAGTGGTGTTGCCGCACCAGCGGTCGCAACTGTGAGGGCTGCGCCAACAGCAAGGAAAAAGCCATTCACCCATACTTTAGACCACCGATCTTGCTGCTCCTGTGCCTTTTGCTGAGCAATCCTTTTGTCATAATCTCTCTGATCTTTCCGGTAGATTTGAATCAACTTAAGTGCGCCACGATCCATATTGGCAGATTGTCGATTTTGTTCGGCTAAGCTGTTCATGTCTTCGAGAAAAGCTTGCCCGACTAAGGCCGCAAAACCACCTGCCTGATATTGATCTAAAGTTGGTTGCTTCCCATTTGCATATTGGGCGATCATGCTGCGAATCTTAGTGATCATCGTCTGCAGATCATCTGTATCTTGGGCGTGCTCAACTTCATACATGCCCCACTTCTCCTGTTGATCATCAATTAAGTGATTCATGTTGCTTAAATGATCTTCAAGTGAGGCCCCGTATGCACTAACTTTGCTACGGCCAGATGTTGAGATAATGTCATCTACGGCATCTAACGTATTGACGACGCTTCTCCTAATTGGCGTGATTTTTGGTTTTTCTTCTTTAATCTTGCGTTGCAGCGCCTCGTAATCCTGATCAATAAGGCGAAAACTCTCACCACCATCAACTTCCGGATATTCGGCAACATAATCATCCAAGACGATTTCAAAGCTTTCAATCAGCGTCAGCAAGCTATTAATGATACCCGAAACGTGAACTTCATCAATGTAGCTTCTGACCGCATCCGCTGTCGTTCCCTGATAATTTGGCGAATGCCCGAGATTCGTCAGTGCACTTTTCAGGCTTTGTAGCTTTTCCTTGCGTCGTTCAAGGCCCCGATGCATATCACGTTGGTATTCGACTAATCGTTCGAAATCAATTTGATCGCCTGCACTCTTTGCCATATCAATCACTCCTCGTCTATTTAAATCACAATTAAGTTCTCACAAAAATAAACTCCTTAAGGTAATCTCATATGGTCAAAATCTTTTTAGATTAGAAGGACACTGACCGCATTTCTAGGGAATACGTAACCTAGTTAAAATATCGCTACATAAATCACGTAGATCGTAATAATGACTATCAGTACGGACATTCCCCAATAAACATAGGTAAACGGAATTTCCGAAGCTGTTTTATTAGGTGTTTCGACTACCGTTCTCTTCCAAACTGGGTACAACGTAACCATTAGACCTATCATGAGAATTAATTTGAGCCACGTTGTTAAATCCATACTCGTTCCTCCAAACCTTGGTATACCCATAACTTCGGATGTCCAAATCTTGTCAGGTTAATCGCTGACATTATCCTGCTCGGCCTGTTTGTTGTCTTTCCCTACTTGACTTTAAAAAACCATACCCGTCATTGCTGCCAACAAAATGGAAGCAACCGTCCGGAGTGCTACTAGACCGACAAAAAACCAATAAACATATGTAAACCACATTTGTGATGCCTTTTTATCAGGACTCTCCGCTACCTTCTTCCGCCACGTTGGATACAATGCAATAACAAGAACAGTAAGAATAATAAGCTCAATCCATTTGTATAAATCCATGTCTTCCACCATTCCTTTTTGTTTGATGATTTCCGGAATTATAGCCAAGTAACCATTACGCTTGGGCTATTCTCTGCATAAATCCGTTTAATCGATTGGCAATTTTTATTGCGATCTACGGATAGGCCACAAAAACGTAAAAGACCATTCCTACCCGGATACCGAAAATACCAGTTTTTCCTTATTTATACCTGTCAGAACTACCACCGCTCTTCTGTTCTTACTGTGTAACCATAAGAACCAAAATAAAGGGAAATGAAACGAAACATGATCGGCCCGAAAGAAGCCCCAGTTTTGGTTTAAAGAAAAAGCCATAACAAGAGGAGCAAAGGAAACTACCAAAAAGGCAGAGGCTAATCAGAAAGCCCGCTTTGATTTCGACTCCATATTATGTGTTATCATCACAGCCAATGCAGGAAGCGTTAGCAGTCCAGAAACTATGTTAAGTACTAGGAGAACATAAAATACCATTTTAGAGGCGAAGATTTCATTCATATGCATTTGGTCCTCTTTCTGCCATACCGGATATACCCGACAACAAGGTTAATAAGAATGATTAAATTTCCAATCTTAGTACTAAACCCAAGCGCACTATTCTAAACGCAGAGATCACTTTTCTTAAATTGTCGGAATGCTTCTCACACATGCTTCAAAAGCAATTATTAGTTTATTCCGCCAACTTTCTTAATTAGTCGCAATAAACCTTTCCAAGCCTTCAAAAGAATAACGGGAAATACCAGCAAAGAAAGTAACATAAGGATTTTAGATATAGTGTAAATTTGCTTTGGGGGATTAATCACATAATAAATTGCGGCTAAAGAGCCGAGTAAAAAGCACCATTCAAAAATCAGCAGAGCCTGCATCAAAAAAACAATACTACCCGATTGAAAGTATTCAATCTGATCGTGATATTTATTTTGTGGATTCCGTAACCAATGAAGCATACCCAAATCAATAGCCATGACAATGATGAAGGGAATAGCTATCATGATCGCAAAGAGTACCGAGATGTATATTTCAAAACTTTCATTTGGCACACGCAAGTAAGATCCCAAAGGTGTCACAACGAGTATTGGCGTTGCCACAGCTAAAATAAAAGATAAAAATATCGTCACACCTTGCATAACATTGCTTATCTTCCTGTGCACCGTCAAAATCGACACTATCGGGACTGCCAAAATTTCAAAAACGACATACAGGACAATTCCCAGTTCCATTGCCAAATCTGATCGCATAAACCAATCCATCGTCATTTTTCCCCCTCAATGGTATCTATAAACGCGTTGTCTCCGTGTTTCTCGAATGCTTTGATACCTGACCTGAAGATTACTTTACCTCCAAGTGTTGGAAAACTCTTAGCAACGGGATCCGTAATCTCATCATCAATCTTGTCGTTGACATATTTCTTTCCAAACTCCTCTGCACCGGCCTCTCCGTATGCCCCTAAGCCATGAAGGCCTGCTGACCATTTACTTTCCCTTGCAACTTCGGTTAATTGTGGCAACACATGCCCGTTGTTAGACACTGATACAGGACGAAGCATCATCTGAATATTACTGCTTGCCGTATAGCCTGCCATCTTTAATCCTGTCACACGGCCGTCAATGGCACTCCAGTTTCTGTACGCATCAACTACGCTTTCTTTACTTGCTGTTTGAATCAAGTAACCCTTATCTGCCAAACTTGTAATTGCTTTCCCTGATCCAACGACAGCGGTTGCTAACTCTACAGTTCCGTAAACCAACGATCCCTTTTTCTTACCGAGAGCTTGTTGCATAAGGCCTTCAACTGGTCCGGCTTGATCTTTATTCAATTGTGCGGATCGAATATTCCCAAGCAGATCAAGAGCTGAAAACGCCGTATTAGCACCAAACATGGCTACTACCAATGGCGTTGCTGTGCCACTTCCTTTTAAATTTAAAAAACAACGGTAAATAATTAACGATCTTCATTCATGGATGGAGCATTCTTAAAAGCATCTTTACTTGTAACGACTCCCTCTTCTAAGTCATTGACTACGAATCGTTTTTGTCTCTCTTAAAGCAATCAACGAAAATAATATTTCTTATTGATCGCAAAGCTTATCAGCGAAAGATTTAATGAGAAAAACGAAAATGTTGCATATAAAATTAGGGTCAGGAGATCGAAATCAAGGTATATTAAAAGGAGGGTTAGGAAAACGGTGCTTCCTATACTAATAATAAAGGCAACCAACTTTATAAAGAAGATCCTCGGGTTTATTTGTTTTAGTTGAAAGCGAATATTTCGTGGCTCCTCTAGTCGTCCGATCAAGGATTCCATCCTTTCCCGTCTCGAAGTCATTAACTTTACTTTTACGAATACCAAGAGTAGCAATATGAAACCCAAGATGGTCATTCTTAAATTCTTAGAAATATCGAACGTAAGGTATTGTCTAATGAAGTCATATCCAATAGTTATCGTTACAATAATCGGCACTCCAGTTACAATTGTTCTTGGAGTTGGATTGGGATCCTCAAGTTTTAGTTTGTCTAATTGTTCTTTCTTTAATGGATAACTTTTTCTCTTAACATATCCGTCTCCAAATGGACTAAGCCAATCTTGCGCTTTTGCTTCTAAGTCTATAAGATAGCCTGTATTATCTGGCAATTCAGCAACTTTATAACGATAATTTCCAACAAGGTTTCTTATTGTTGCTTCCAATGCATTCACGTCCTTGTATATTTTCCTATATCAGCTTAATCCGTAGATTTTCCGATACCTTGGTTTGTCTCATACCAAGGTACCCCTTGGTAGTTGTAGTTCACTTTGTCCCACTGTGTCTTTTTGGTGAGATTCTTCCAAATATTGTTTAAACTTTTTTGTACTGTATTTCCGACCCCGTCAAGAGCAGTTTGCATACCCATAAAGTTACGATTATATAGCTGTGCAAATCCTGCACTAATTACCATACCCAATGCGATGCCCCCAATCGCTGCTAAGGTTGCTGGGCCACCAAGTGCAGTAATAACGCCTCCAACAACAACTCCGCCGATCTTACCCCCCACGGACCCCACAACAACACTTGCTCCATTATGCACAATCGCCTGGCCCAAATTCTTATGCTCATTTAGCATGTCATTGGCCACACCCAGACCCGCCGTAGCCATTGTGATCCCTCCGCCAATCTTACCGTGACCCAGCTTCTCTCCAAGGTCTGCAAGTGTCTTCCCGCGTTGGGCGACTTTGGTACCAACATCTCTTGCAGGATCAACTGTGTCCGTCATCGCAAAACCGGGGTCACCCGATGCTGTTTTCGGCCCCATTGTCGCGTTCTTCATGGCGTAAGTCGAACCGAGGTACTCCTGTAACAAACCAACCATCTTTAGATAGCCTCTAAAGCTACTGACATGCCCTTTCTCTAAAAGGGAAACATAGCCGCCCCAATCAAGATGATGTTGTTTGGCAAATTCCTTTTCGCCTCGCAACCGCGCTGCTTTCTCTGTCCTAACTTCTTCGAGTTGCCGCATTTTTTTATCCCGCGCTTGTACGAGATTTCGGTAATCGGCATTGCCAACGTCGCTGTTGAACTTAGAACTTCCAAATGCCAGCCCTTTAATCCGGTTGGCCGCGTTTAGTTTGGATTGGGTGGCGGAAACCAGATCCTGAAGCGCGCTTAATCCGTCGAATTGGCTTTCAAAGTTATGCACCCAATTAATGGTGTGCGTCAGAACTTCTTTTGTGTCGGATAATTCGCGAGTAAACGCACTGTGGCTCGGCATCGAGATATCAACAATGTTATCGATGCTGGTGTAGATACTCCGGGTCTTGCTATCGAGACTGTCTTTATCCTGGGCCAGTTGATCCAGTCGGCGCTTGAGCGAACTGAGCGTGTCCTCATCCAAGACCGCGCTCTGACTATGTTCTTCAACCGTTGAAGCGAAGCTTTCAATCTCTTTGTTGAAGCCATCAACCAGTAACTTGTAAGCATCGCGCATCGCCACACTGATCGGCAGGTGAATATTATTCACGTCATCGGCAATCGCGTCACCGACTTTGCCTTCAAGCGCTTTCGAATCAGCGATTCGAGCGAATGATACGCTTGAATCATCGAGTTTCTTCGATAAGGCATTCACTTTGTCCGCGAAGGTTTCCTTAGCTTCGTGAACCTCGCTCATATCAATGTGAAATCCCATTAACCCTCATCTTCTTTCCTGTCTTGAATGGCGCCAACATATTTCCTTGCCGCCTCACTATCCATAAACGCAGCGGATCGTTTATTCAAGGCGAGCTGGTTGGTCCGTAAGACCTTCTCTGAAAAGTCATGTTCAAACTGATTGGCAGGCCCCATCATCTCAACGCGTTCAATCATCATATTCGTGATAAAGAGCGGATCCGTATGCGGAATCTCCCCATACGGCCAGAACCTTGCCAAATAATCGATTAGGTAGTTGGAAAACTCCCCCTCAAGGGGAATCTTGCGACTGGTAATCACCACTTCAAGCGGCCGATCCACAAACGGTTCGGTCAGCTCTGAAGCCAAAAGATCTTTATCAAGGATCAGCACCGTGCCAATCGGATAAATGGGACTAAACACCGCATCAACACAGCCTAGAAGAAACATAAAATCATTGCCATTTAAGCTAACGTGTTCGTTGCCCTTGACGATTTCGATTTGATCGCCTTGATAACGAAACCTGAAGACCATATCATCGCCAACTAAGGTTTTATACGTATAGGCATCGGCACCCTTAGCGAGACTCTTATACAACCGACGCAATTGCTGACCGCTGTTACCCAGTCGCATCAGGATATTAAGCAGCTTTTCATCAACGACTGTTTTAGGCGCAAAATCGTGGTTTGCCATTAACTCCTGAAGCATCTTTTGATTGTCTAACTTGACGGTATCTGCCATTACTTGATCCTCCGAACGCTAGCACGACTGATTGCCTGGGCGTCTTGTTCGTCATTGGTCTGAATCTTTTGACCGACACTTAGCATCTTGGTCGTATCGTTCATTGCATAGACCGTATACTGCTTTAAAAGCTGCCCGAGGACGGCTTCTTCATCATAAAGGGCCTTAAAGTTTCGACTGCTGGTTTTCGCGACTTCACTGCCCTTTGCCGGCGTCACCGCTTCATTGTCACTAGCGGCATGACTGACCACTTTGGACCATTGATCCGATGAATAACTGATTTTCCCTGTCATCGTCGTTCCTCCTATTCCGCTGCGAGCTTCGCAATCTGCTCGATTGGTTGACTAACCTTTCTGTCCATCACGTCAGTCTACATTTCCTACAGTCCGATCTTGGTGTTGATGCTTTGGATCGTACAATCTTTCAACAATTCCGACGAATTCCGAACAGTACGCCCTATGTAAAGAATCCCTCAAACCTCTCCTCGCTTAACATCTTCAGGTAACTTTGCAACCAATGACGGATAAACCTCATCAAATGCCGCTTCTTCTTCGTCAGAAAAGCCCTTAAAGAAGCAGTGGTCAATATTCTCTTGGTTGAAGTAGATCATCTGTTCATTGAAGATGCCTGCAGGATACAAGCAGGCAACGTAATCAAAGAACTCCTTGCCTTCGTCACCATTCGTAACAACGCCGCGACCAATGATCATGACTTTCTGGGTACCGTCTTTAAGGGTTACAACTGAACCTAGTGGATATATGTTTGACATGAAATATTGCTCCTTCGTTAACATTGTCTATAATTTTTCCTCTGACTTATTCCTAGCAACAAAACTGCTTCCTTCACGCAAGGATCGTGCTGAATAGCTGATAAAGCAGAGAAAAGAGATTCCATAAATAACTAAAAAGATAAAACTTGTTTTGGGTTGCAAAACGATCAAAATGCTCGCAATTAAGATTGTCAATAAAAGTAACATAGCGCCCGCCTGCTTAATAAGCGTTGAAAATCTTGTCGGCCTAAATTGAATCATCTTTGCTTTGTCGTTTGTTAATGATATTCCAAATGAACTGATCTTCCTTTTAGATTGTTGTAAGAGAAACAGCCACAAAGAAAGAACAAGCCCACCAACGACTACTAAAATAACGATCTTGGCCCCACCTTCAAATGGCATAATCCACATTCCGTCGCTTCGATCAATAAAACGAATGACAAGGGTACTTAGGATTCCTGCTGTCAATATGGTGGCTGAAAGACTGATCGATTGTTGAGTTAACTTTTCAGCATTCTCTTTCGAAATGGCAAAACATTTTCTTGGTGAAAAGAAACTGTAAAGATGCCAAAAGCAACTTAGAAATGGCACTCCCATATCCACCAAATAATAATCACCACTATCCGTTTCCGCGACTTCGTATCGTATCATTCTGTGGACATATTTAAAATGTATATCTCCCATATCTTCTCCATCCAATCAAATATAAACATGGCTTGTCGGGCTGAAAGCGCCTTTAAGTATAGGCATTATGTTTTTATCAAAAAACTTACCACCCTCGTTTAATCTGTCTTTTATTCCTAAGACATTATTTTTATAAAGCTTGTTAAATGCAAAAGTTACAGCTGCCGCCATTGCAATAGCTACCCCAACAGTAATAATTCCAGGACCAAGGGCAACTGCTACTAGGCTACTTACACCCCAACCAATTCCCGTGACGACTCCGTTATATACAACCGCATTTCCCAAAGTTCTTCGACCGCTAAAATAATCATCTGCAGTCCCAAGGGTGAAACCAACTCCTGGCATCCATTTGCCAACTTTCTCACCTATTCCTGCCATTTTTTGACCATTTTTAATCATTCCTTGCCCGACATCATAAGTATGTAATGAATCATTGACCATGACGCCAGGGTATTTGCCAGTAGTAGTCAACCCATTGGAAATTGTTTTTTGTCCACCTTCCCTGAGAACGTTCTGACCGACCGCGGATAATAAATCAGGCCAACTATCAACACTTCCATCTTCGTAGAACTCTCGACCTTGCTCAACTCCCTTGATCCACTTCTTCTGCTGGTCCATCCGCCGCATCTTCTCAACCTGCCACTCCAGACTCCCCTGCTTCTGCTTGACATAAGTCCTAAAGCTGGTGGAGGACGCCACACTCATCAACTTGGAACTCGAAAAGGCGTTGCCAACGATGCCTTCGGCTTCCCCAAGCTTGCTCTGAACTTTACTTTCAATATCATGAAGATTGTCCAAAGTTCCTTGTTGCGCTTCAAACTCATGCACCCACGTCTTCGTGTGTTGTAGGACACCGTGTGTGTCGTTAGCTTCGTGGTCAAACTTGCTGGTTGAGGGAAACGAGAGGCTGATGATATCTTCGACATCGCGGTAAATGTTTTTGGTTTGGCTGTCCAGTTGGTCTTTCTCCTGTCGCAATTGATCCAACCGCTGACTGAGACTATCCAGCGTATCTTCATCAATGACGGCACTGGTATCGGTTTCTTTGACCGTTGCGGCAAAACGTTCCTGCTCTTGCTGAAACGCCAGATCAAGTGCCCGATACAAATCAACCAAGGCCGTCGCTATCGGTAAATGAATATTGCGAATGTCCTGACCGATCGCCCGGCCAGTCGCCCCTTCCAGCGCCTTTGAATCGGCAACATGGCCCAAAGCAAGACCACTTTGATTGATCTGTTCCGTCACCGCTTTGGCTTTAGCTTGGTAGCTTTTGCCTGCTTCAGTCACTTCTTTTAAATCAACATGAAATCCCATTAGGCTGTTTCATTCCCTTCATTTTGGATAGCTGCAACTAGTTTCTTGGCCAAGGCTGAGGCCATAAATGCCGTTGACAGTCGCCCTTCCACCAACTGATTCGTGTGCAGAATGTTCTCTGAAAATCCATCGGCAAATTCATCTGTCGGCCCTAACTGGTCGACTCGTTCGATCATCATATTTGAAACCATCAGCGGCTCGGTTTCTGGTAGTTCACCATACGGCCACAGTCGCGTAACATAATCAATAAGGTAGTTAGCGTAGTCTCCTGATAAGGGGATCTTCCTGCCAGTAATCAGGACTTTAAAGTCCTTGTTCTCAAATGGTTTGGTGATTTCAGGGGCAAGCATTCGCTTGTCCAAAACCAGAACGGTGCCGAGAGGTAAGACGGGCGCATACACCGCATCAGCCGATCCCAAGAGAAATAAGAAATCATCCATTGTGATTGACATCTCCATGGTCGCTTTTTGAAATGTCACCTGCTGCTCGTCATATTTAAATTTAAATTCGATTGAACTGCCAAGAAGCGGCTGATACACATACGTTGCTTCTCTTCGTCGAATGGCCCGATAAATATTTCGTAGCAGTTGACTGGTATGCCCGATCTGGACTAAGAACGACAATAGCTGGTCATCTACCTGAACCTCATTATTGAAGGTATGTGCCGTAAGCAACTCGCGCAACATCTCAAGATTGTCATTGCCTTGTCCTTTATCCATCAACGAGTCCTCCTGTCATTCACGCCTGCCCTAGTTTCGCGTGCATCCGCTTCATCATCGGCCTGCTTCTTATGCCCAACACGACTCATCTTTCGGGTGTCTTGTTCCACATATTCAACGTAACGCAGGACTAATGTTTGAATCGTCTCTTGCTCGGTGTACAAATCCCGGAAATTCGACAGGGTTGTTTTCGAAATTGAACTGCCTTTTCCCGGCGCAATTGACGAGTTGCCACTCGACGCTTTAGCTACAACTGACTGCCATTCATCTGATGAATAACTGATTTTCC
>NZ_BACQ01000053.1 GCF_000260435.1 Lacticaseibacillus zeae DSM 20178 = KCTC 3804
CTAAATAGGCTGGGCTTTGGCCATTTAGGCTTTAAGGTCCTTACACGTAGATTTCTGCGACTGCGAACGCGTTATGGGCGTAAGAACACCCTAATTCACCAAATACTGCAACAATCTCACTTCCCGCATAGACTTGCACTCAAAACTCCGTATAATAAGTTTCAATAACCGTTGAAAGGAAGCTTTGACCGTGACTAAACACATTCTCGTTTTACATACTGGCGGCACCATCTCCATGACCGAAACCAGGGACGGCGACATCATGCCCAGCAAGCATAATCCGTTGCTCGGCGCTGATAGTTTTGTGCCAGCCGGCGTCGAACTGACCAGTGAGGAGATTTTTAATCTACCATCGCCGCACATGACCCCCGAGCGGATGCTCACCTTAGTTAAACGCATCCGCCAGGCAGAAAAAGACGGTGCTGACGGCGTGGTCGTCACCCACGGCACGGATACTCTAGAAGAAACCGCCTATTTTTTGGATCTCACCCTGGATTCCGCCATGCCGGTCGTTGTCACCGGCGCCATGCGTTCCAGTAACGAAATTGGCAGCGATGGGCTGGAAAATCTGCAAAGCGCGATTAAAACCGCTGCCAGCGACGAGTCGCGGAACAAGGGCACCTTGGTCGTGATGAATGATGAAATCCATACCGCCCGTTTTGTTACCAAAACCCACACCACTAATGTCGCAACTTTCCGTACGCCAACGTTCGGGCCGGTTGGTCTCGTGACAAAAGATGGCGTGCGTTTCTTCCAGGAATTGATCAACCAGGAAGTCTGTGCTATTGACCACCTTGTCGACCACGTCTTCTTGATCAAGGCATACGCAGGGATGGACGGCACGCTGTTTGACGCACTCCCGGAAAATATCCACGGCCTGACCATTGAAGCGCTCGGCGCCGGTAATCTCCCGCCAGCCACCTTGCCGGCTATCCAGCGGCTGCTAGACCGGCATGTGCCGATTGTACTGGTCTCCCGCTGCTTCAATGGGGTTGCCCAAGCTGTCTACAATTATGAAGGCGGCGGCGTCCAGCTCAAAAAAATGGGCATCATCTTCTGTCAGGGACTCAACGGCCAGAAAGCCCGCATCAAGCTGCAAGTTGGTCTGAGTGATGGCAAACGCGGCCAGGCACTCGCTGACTTCGTTGATAATGCCGTGAGTTGATTGATCTAAGACTAGGAAAAAAGCAGTTCTAGGCGCGACAGATTTTGTCCGTCCCTAGAACTGCTTTTTTGACGCTTTAATATGAGTTATACAAAACTTACGCCTTAAAGTCATCCCAAATCATCTGGGCCTCGGCGTTCACTTCGCCATCGGTCGTCACGCGGTGTAACGTGCGGGTTGCGTCATCCGGATCAGCCTGAAATTGGGCTTTCGGACTCGTTCCATACGCCACTTCGCGCTCGTAACGAATATCGGCACCACGCAAAGTATGCGAGCTCAAAAAGTCATATCCAAGGCTATTTTCCATCCACTCCAGATAATGGGCATTATTTACATGGCCATTGCTGTCAATGTCAAAATAGCGCACATGAAACGTCTCCTCGCCATCCGGTTGATCAACCTTCTTGAATCGAGGGAACCGTTTGATTTTACGATCGGAAACCGCACCAACCCGTTCAACGAGCTCGGGAATAACATCGACGATTTTACGCGTGCGCAAATCCATAATAACCCAATTGCTGCTGACGGAAACGAGCCGGTTACCTTGCGCATCGTCAATCCAGTAATCACGGTAAGTAAAATATTTATTGTAAGTCGTAGCTTCGGTCCCGACTCGCAACAGTTCTTCGATTTTTGGCATACGCTGGATTTCCATGTGATATTGGGTGATCACCCAACCTGCGTGGAATTCACTGATGGCATCAATGCCGGCATGCAGCTTCTCTAACTGCCGCTCAGACACTTCCAGCATCACATTCATCATATTGGCTAAGCCCGCACGCCCAAACCGATCACCCAGAAAGCCTGGAATGCGATAATCTTCTTCATAGACTTTTCCCATGAAAATCCCTTCTCTTTCGTTTCGACTTGTTCCTGCTAGTCAGTGTTCGAGCGCGTACTGGCACCGGTTTACGCTCTGTCTAGGTCATGATATGCATCATAGACCACTTGTTTAGCAACCCCGTTTTGCTTGGCAACCAGCTTAATTGCCGCATTCGGTTTGGCACCGGTGGCAACGATGGCGGCCACTTGGTCTTTGAACGGCGCCGCGCTTTTAACAACTGGCTTATCCGGTGCTCCTGCTACCATGATCACAAATTCGCCTTTCAACTCATTCTCGGCATACGTTTGCAGTTCCGTGATCGTGCCGCGGATAAAGGTTTCGAACTTTTTGGTCAATTCTCGCGCCAAAACGGCCTGGCGATCACCGAACGCTTCCAACATCGCAGCAAGGGTTTTCCCGACCCGATGTGGACTTTCATAGAACAAAAGCGTTGCCGGTTCAGTCGCCAACTTGGCCAAAATGCGTTGCTTTTCGCCGGCTTTGCGCGGTAGAAACCCATAAAACAAAAATGGCTGTGGCGCCAATCCGGAGGCAATCAAGGCCGTTGTCGCAGCATTGGCCCCTGGCAGCGGAACCACCGGCACACCGTGGTCAATCGCCGCATGGACCAATTCCTTGCCAGGATCGGAAATCGACGGCATCCCCGCGTCACTCACCTGAGCAATCGTCTGCCCGGCTTCCAGTTTCGTCAACAACTCCGGAATGCGCATTTGGGTATTATGTTCGTGAAATGAAATGGTTTTGGTCGTAATCGCAAAATGATTCAACAACATCTGCGTATGGCGCGTATCTTCCGCGGCAATTAAGTCAGCCGTTTTCAAAATCTCAACCGCCCGGAAGGTCATATCATCCAAATTTCCGATCGGCGTCGGCACCAAATACAAAGTCCCGGTGGTATGCGACCCAAAGCTTCGTTGCTGCTCCAAATCAATTCTCCCCATAAATAATATCAAGACAAAAGGCGCATGGCTCGTCATTAACCCGGCGTTGGCCATAAAACATTGGGCAAACGTGGAATCCTTCATTGTAGAGGCTTTCCAGGTTCTGCTTCGACTTGGATAACTCGACGCCGCCATCGCTGGTTTTGTTGTCATCTTTTTCTAGCTCTGCCAGGTGCTGGCGCAGATGCTTATTCTCGATTTCAAGTTCCGCGTTACGTTCTAGCGTCTCGGCCATATCGTCTTTCATCGCCGCAATTTCCTTGAGCATCTGCTGGGCGTGTTTCTCAAGGACTAAGAAACCATCGTACAGTTCTTTTTTTTCCACAAGATCACCCTTCTAAGAGTTTAAGCATTAACTGTTCTGTTGCCGACTGAAACGTCACATTCTGGCTCAAGCGCACCTGGGCCGTTAAAATGGCCTGCAAATCATCGGTCAGTTGCCGACTCGATAACTTCGCCAACGCAGCAACCGCCGGGATATCCAGCTGTTGCGTCGCCGCAATTTCAAAATGGCGATTCAAGGCATCGGCATACGCCAAGCCGATCAGCGCTAAAACCTGACGTTGTGCCGCAGCATCCTTGGCAACCGGTAACAATTGGGTCTGCACCCGCACAAAGCTTTCAGGATCATGGTCAGCCAAACGGTCCAACAACTGAAACACGCGATTGACCCGATCCTGGAAGTCCTCGGCAGTCAATAATTCCTGAGCTTCGCTGACATTACCGGTTAACCGGCCAGCCACCCGCGCCAATTGCGGATTGGCACCGTCTTCTTCTAATTTGGCAATCACCGCTTGCCGATCAGGGCTTTGGAACGTAATCACCTGCGCCCGCGATAAAATCGTTGGCAAAAGTTGATTTTTCGATGAAGCAGTGAGAATCACCGTCATGCCCGGAACCGGTTCTTCAAAAAACTTCAGTAGTGAATTAGCCGCTCCTGCCGTCATTTTATCAGCATCTTCAACGATAAACACGCGGCGGTTGCCTTCCACACCGGTTTTGCTCATTTCCTGTTTCAAGTTGCGAATATCATCAACCTTAATGCTTTGGGTACTGGTTTTGAGCACCATCACATCCGGATGATTGTGATTCAAAATACGTTCACACTCAGGACATTCGCCACAAGGAGCACCGTCTTGGACATTTTGGCAAAATAGGCGCAAGACAATCCATTCAGCCAGTTCCAACTTACCGGCACCTTTTGGCCCCACAAACAAATAGGATTGGGCCAGTTGCTTGCGGTCAATGATTCGGGCAAATTGGGCGACTAACTTTGGCTGCAACGAATCAATCAAAAACTTAGCCATTAGAAGCGGTGAAAAGATTCAATCGGCAGGACAAAGACGGTGGCGCCGCCGACTTGAACCTCAACTGGATAAGCCATGGAACTGTCTGATGTCGCATCAAGATTAACCGGCGGCGTCATAAACTGTTGCCGTGTCTGCGAGGTTTCCTTGATAATCTTCAACACGTCATCGACCCGTTCATCCGCAACCCCGATGATAAACGTCGTATTCCCCGCCTTCAGAAAGCCGCCCGTGGTGGACAACTTGGTCGCCTGAATGTTGGCATCAATAAATTGACTGCTGAGTAAGTTACTATCTTTATCTTGAACAATTGCGAGAATGAGTTTCATGGTATGTCCTCCTATGAGTGTGAGCGTGAGCCATCCTCAGCCTATCATCCGAACAACGATGGGAATCGCTTCGTAATCGCCGTCTCTGCTGCCGTGACGACGGACCCAAGCGGCTGAGTGGCATCAACCGTGACAATTCGCATTGGATTATCCGCCACCAACTTCACATAGGCCGAATGAACGCGTTCGTGAAAGGCTAGGCTTTCCTGATCGAGTCGATCATATTGGCGCTCATGTTGATGGGCCGCAATCCGATCCAAACCGACCTGCACCGGCACGTCTAAGTAAATCGTTAAATCCGGCTCAAGCCCGGCTGTTGCAAACTGATTCATTTGCAAAACCGCCTGTGTACCGATTTGCCGACCACCGCCTTGATAGGCAACAGAACTATCGACAAACCGGTCACAGATAACAATATCACCTTGTGCAAGCGCCGGTTGGATCACCTCGACCAAATGTTGCCGCCTAGATGCCGCATACAGCAATGCTTCCGTACGTGCATCCATCTCTGTATTAGCTGGATCGAGAATCACGTCACGAATCTTTTCGGAAATCTTGGCGCCTCCGGGTTCTCTGGTGAGATGCAAGGCAACCTGTGATTGCGCCTTAAGTCTTGGAATTAACGCTTGCAAGACACTGGTTTTTCCTGCACCATCCGGGCCTTCAAATGTGATAAACGTCCCTGTCACGATATGCTGCTCCTTTTTTAGAATTAAGTCTATTTTACTTGATATGTTTCACAATTAAAAATTTATCTGCGCCGATGAACTTTCAAAACGCCCCAACAACGATGCTGAAAAAAGAAAAACGGCCATGGCCGATCTTATCGTGCGATCATCACCATTTGCCGTCAATCGAAAAGCTATATTCAGTGAATCAGAATCATCTTATGGTCTATTTAACATGGTACGCGGTCCATAACTAAGTCGGCGCTTTTACAAATCCCTAAACTCCGCAATCTGCTCGGCAGCGACCTTAGCAACGACCTCACCTTTGATCTTACGAGTGCGCGCCTCGCGGTAGAGAAAATCAAACAAGGCAGCTTCAAGCGCCACCTGTGATTTCGTCTCTTCGTCGACTTCGCGGAAAGTCGCAACAAGTTTGCGCTGAGCTGCCATCTGGTCACGAAGTCGGTAAACAAGCATCATGAGTTCTTCGTCTTTTTCCTCTTTGACCTTGATCCGCTTGCGTCCAAACATTACAGTTCAGTCCTTCCTTCAACGGCCTTCATTAACGTCATTTGATCGGCATATTCAATGTCACTGCCGACTGCCAGCCCGTGGGCAAGCCGGGTCACCTTAATGCCGGCCGGTTTGATGAGTCGCGCAAGGTACTGCGCCGTAGCTTCCCCTTCAGGCGTTGCATTCGTCGCAATAATCACTTCTTTGACAGCCGTGTTCGTCTTCAAGCGCTTCAACAGACTTTCGATGTTCAGGTCTTCCGGTCCCCGGCCTTCAATCGGCGAAAGCACCCCATGAAGAACGTGGTAGAGGCCGTGATAATCCTGAGCCCGATCAATGCTCATCACATCTTTAGGCTGCTCAACGACCAGAATCGTACTTTGATCGCGGCTTTTATCCCGACAGATCGAACAAGGATCTTCATCGGTAATATTGCCGCAAATCGAGCAATAATGCAGGTCTTCTTTAGCTGCCACCAGACTTTTGGCAAAAGCCGTCACATCATCCTTGTCCATATCAATCGTGTAAAAAGCCAGTCGGGTGGCTGTCTTCGCTCCGATGCCGGGCAAACGCATGTAACTGTCAATCAATTTACTGATTGGTTCCGGATATTGCATAGTCATCCCTCTTGCTGAAAACGTTCAAAACATTATGTGGCTGCAGTCGTCATCCTACCAGGTTGGATAGACTGGCGCGGCACGCTACATCGGCAAGCCGCGGGTATATTTACCTAACTTGTCCTGAGTTTGCTTATCAATTTCACTCATCGCATGATTAACTGCCTCGAGGACCAAATCCTGCAACATATCAGGATCGTCAGGATCAATGGCTTCCGGCTTGATCTGAATATCTTTCATAACCTTTTCACCGGTGAATTTAACGATGACCATATCAGACGCTGACTTGCCCTCGAATTCCGTTGCATAAAGTTCCTTCTGTGCCGCCTGCATTTCCTTTTGCATCTTTTGCATTTGGCGCATCATACCTTGCATATTGCCCATTCCACGCATATTTGATCATCCTTTTCTAATCGTTTTTAATCGTCACATTAGGCGCATCTTTGCCAAAAAGTTCAGTCATCTTGTTAACAACCGGTGGCGTTTTTGGCTTGGTGTCGGCGCTTTTTCCTTTGGTCGCTGGCGCTTTAAGTTCCTGAATATAATCTTTACGGATCGTTGGCCAGACATCGCTTTGAACCAGCACGATCTTAGGCTGTTTGCCGGTCAGCTTCTGCAAGCCGTTTTCCAGCTCAGTCATCAGTGCGGCATCATTCATGGCCCGTTCGACCAAAATATCATAATCAAAGCTGACAATCACACCGTCAGGACTGGCGGCAACCGGCTCGCTGACTTTCATCATGGCGCGTTTGGTGATGCTCAACATCCCCAATAAATCCGGCCAGACATCCTTCAGATTGGTTAAATCTTGCTTCGTGGCCGCGCCAAGAATCGGATAAATCGCCTTGCGGTTGACATGGCTGGCTTTGGCCTTCACATGCTTCCGCGTTCGGGTCGGCGGTGGTACTGTGCCGCCATTTGCCTCAACCCGTTTGAGTTGATCACTTAACTGTTTGACCTTAGCCGAAAGCTGGTCCAGTTTCTGCGTGTCTGCCTGCTCTGCAGCCACAGGGGCAGCAGCAGGTGCGGCAGTCTCACTCAGCCGAACGGTAGCAACTTCCAGATAAATTTCCGGATGATTGGTCATTCGTAGCTGTTGCTGCGTATTGTTCAACACATCAATCATGTGATAAATCTGCGCCGGCTTGAAGTTTTCACTTAGAATTTTGAACTGATCGTCTAACAGACTCTTTTCCAAGTCCCCTAATAATGATGGTGCTTGTTGATTGACCAGCAAGTCGCGTAAATATTCGATGAGGTCTTCAATGAGTCGACCAGCATCTTTACCGGCCGCCAGCAAGTCCTCGATCATTTTCAACGCTTGGGCATGATCTTTGGCAAGGACCGCCGCCAGATACTTGCCGAGCACCGCGGTTGTGACGCCACCGGTAACATCCAGGGCATCCTCGGTGGTGACATGATTATCGCCAAAACTCAGTACCTGATCCAAAATGGACAAGGCATCGCGCATCCCGCCTTCAGCCGCCTTGGCAATGACCTTGAGCGCGGCGTCATCATAGGTGATTTTTTTGTCATCCAGGATGAAGCGCATCCGTTTGACAATGTCTTCCGGCGTAATGCGGCGAAAATCAAAGCGCTGCGTTCGGGAAATAATCGTTGCCGGAATTTTATGCGGTTCGGTGGTCGCCAGAATGAAGACCACGTGTGCCGGTGGTTCCTCTAACGTTTTCAGCAAAGCATTGAAGGCGCCGCTTGAAAGCATGTGTACTTCATCAATGATATAAACCTTAACGCGTGCACGCGTCGGGGCATACTTCGCCTTGTCGCGAATATCGCGAATTTCATCGACCCCGTTATTAGAGGCCGCATCGATTTCAATCACATCAGTCAGACTGCCATCATTAATCGCCTGACAGATTTCACAGGTATTATCCGGCTCGCCATCTTTCAGGTTCAGGCAGTTTAATGCCTTCGCCAAGATCTTGGCAACGGACGTTTTCCCGGTTCCGCGCGGGCCGGTAAAAAGATAGGCGTGACTTGTCTGTCCGGTGATCAACGCATTCTTCAGCGTCTTGGTAATCGCATCTTGGCCAATGACATCTTTAAACTGTTGCGGGCGCCAGACCCGATACAACGCTTGATAACTCACCTTAACGCCCCTTTCAACCTGTTGCGGATGCCCCAGGTTCACTTGAATGCTATCAAACAACGATTTGTTTGATGTTGCCGTCCACCACTCAGCGTAGCGGACGGCAAAACCTCGTTCTAGTTTACCATAGCTTGGAACAAATTTGCCTGACATGATGACAACAAAAACGGTCGCTTCGTGATGAAAGCGACCGGTCAATTTCTCAATAACAAAAGGCACATGACGAACTTACCTTAGTGCTGCTTCCTTCCGGACCTGACACAATTTGGAAAGTCACCATTGCCTTAAGGCCTTACGGCAAAAACTATTATACCTGATTTTTACGCGTTTGACTAGCCTGTTTGGCGGCTTTTCGTTTTGCGCGAATGGTCCGGAAAAAACTTTGCAGCAGTTCGGCACTGGCCGCGGCTTTAATCCCGCCAACCACGGCAACTTGATGGTTAAACCGTGAATCTTCCAGCAGGTTATAGAAGGTGCCGGCAACACCTGCCTTGGGATCGGTTGCGCCAAAATAGCACGTGGTAATCCGGGCATTGATCATCGCGCCGGCACACATGGGACAGGGCTCCAGTGTGACAAATAATTGGCAATTTTCCAGCCGCCAAGTGCCGAGTTTGCGACAGGCTGCCTGAATGGCGATGATTTCAGCGTGTTGCGTGGCATCTTGAGAAGTCTCGCGCAGGTTATGGCCCCGGCCGATAATCTGGCCCTCATGAATAACCACAGCGCCAATCGGCACCTCGCCAATCGCAGCGGCTTTTCTGGCCTCGGCCAGTGCGGCTTCCATATATTGGTTGATGGTTGTTTTTTCGGTCTCGGCCACGGAAAATCCCCCTATTTTAAATCGTAAGAATATAGCTGTTGAACGAATCATAGACAAATATAAAAGCGAACGAAAAACATCGCTCGCTTTATATCCTATGTCCGTGGTCAATTTGTCAGAAAGTTAAGATTCCAGTGCCAAAGCGTAGCAATCGGAGGCCAGATGAGGCTCAGTGGTGAAATTGTTGTTGGTGGGGCGGTCTTTGCCCCGCCTACAACAAGGCCGAGCTTTGAGACTCTGCCGGTTTTGCAGAGGCTCAAAGTCGTGCCCACCGCTCTAGCTTCGCGTCGCCACCCCAGCTGGCCGGAGATTGCGGAGTTTGGCATGGAACATATTATTGCCCACGCTTTTCTAATCGCCATTCAATTGTTTAGCGATTCAAAGCGCTCTTCAACCGATCAAGCGCGGCCATGCCTTGTTCGCGTGCCGATCCCGCGTATTCGCTGGCGCTGTCTTTGAGGCTACGCAGCTTGTCACTGACCCGGAGCAGACTGGCAACGTCTTCGTCACTCAGTTTATCCAGAATGCTCTGAACCCGATCGCTGTCGCCAAAAATCTTCTTCACAAAGCCTTCAACCTGCTTGCGTTGTTGCCTGCGTTCAAAATATTCCGTCAGATTTTTGGCACAAACAAACGCACCGGTTGCAAGGACAGCCGCCGCAATGGCACCTGCTGCTAAGTACTTCGATTTTGTCATCTAAATCTGCTCCTTTCTATCCTTACTACGAGTTTACCACGTCAAGTATTAAAACTGTTATTGACTCGCCTTGAGAATGTAATAACCGTGCTCTTTTTTAATGACTTCCGCCGTTTTATAAGTCGCTTTCATCAATTTCAAGGCTGATGGGGCGCCTTGTTTCTTTTGGATCACCGCATACAACTGGCCACCAGGCAATAAATGCTCGGCTGCTCCGGCTAGGATACCGGAAACAATTGCTTTGCCGGCTCGAATCGGCGGATTAGTCACGATGACGCCGAACTGTCCGTCAATTTGGTCGTACATCGAACTTTCAACGATGCTCACATTGGTAATCCCGTTGTCGGCAGCATTCTGTTTGGCTAACGCAAGCGCCCGTTCATTCACGTCGCTCATGGTAATCTGCCGCTCAGGAAAATGTTTGGCCAAGGCAAGTCCGATCGGCCCGTAGCCTGTTCCCACATCCAGAATCGGCCCTTCAGGAAGAGATGCTGCTAAAACGTTAGCAATCAAAACCCGACTGCCAAAGTCAATGGTGTGTTTTGAAAACACGCCATTATCGGTCGTAAAGCGCAAAACGTGGCCGCCGAGTTCAAAATCAAAGCTGTGCTCGTCATGGGCTAAATCAGGATCGTTCGTATAATAATGCTGCATGGATAAGCCGCCTTCCTATCTACCTGGCACTACCAGTATTTTACACGTTGATACTACTTTTTCGCATCTTATTCGTATCAACCGGCTACTTATCGATTCCCTGACCAAGGCGGCTGACCCACGCCAATCGTTTCGGCCACCAACTGTTAGAAGTGGTCAAAGACACCTTCTGGTTCACGACCATCATAATCTGCAACAGCGTGAAAAGTAATGACGTTCGCTTACGATAAGCAACGTATTTTGGTACCCATTCCGTCACATACTTATTTTTATAGGAACGTAACCCCTGGAATCCGTAAAATCGATAGCCGTACTCGTAGACCAGATGGGCAATTTTTTCTTCAACAAAGGAATAAGTCGACGTTCCGACATTCGCCAAGGGCGCCATTCCCATATTGAAGTACTTATAGCCGCGATCCTTTGCCAACCGGAACAGATTGATAAAGACCTCGTCCATAATGCCAGATGGTGCATCGGCACTTGACCGCATCAAATCAATGCTCGTGACCTCGTGATTACCACTTGGCATATCTGACGCGAATGCCACAATTTTGCCTTCCGGGCTATGCACCACGGCGATCGGGGCCTCATTCAAATAATGCTCGTCAAAAAATCCCAGACTAAAGCCTTTCTCACTGCGCCCGTCTAACCAAGAGTCAGACACGGCCTTTAATTCGTGCATTAAGGTGTCATCAAACGGCGGCTTAACCAATTCGACGGTATAACCTTCCCGCTCAAACTTATGCATCAAGGCCCGCTCGCCTTTGCGCTTCGTGCCAGCCAACGTGAAGGTCGTTACATCGACATAGCCTTCTTCACCGAACTTCATAAAATCAAAGCCGAACTCATGCAGCTTCATCGTCAGATTTTCATTGATTTCATAGAACACGAGCGACATATCCTGCTTATCGGCCTCTTTCATGAAATCGCCGATCGCAGCAGCCATCTGCGTCTCATCCCCAATCGGCTCGCCCATGATAATCAGCTTGTCCGCCTTTTTCTTGTACTGGAAGAAAACCCGATCTTCGCCGTCGACTTGATAAAACCGTAATGATTTGTCGCGCATCAAGGCCAGGTGACTAACCTCATTGCCGCCGTATTTTTCAACCACCGCCTTCAACCGCTCCTCGTCATAAGGATCAGCCAAATCTTTGGACGGCGCCGATAGATATCGGAAGATCAAATAGACCGTCAACGCCGCCAACATCACACCAATCAGCGTCGTAAAGAACATGCGCTCGGATGGGAAAAGAAACACATCCGGCACCCGGCGATGATGAATTGCCGGCGCATTGTAAAACGCGGCAAACGCATAAAAGATAAACGTCATGCCGAATACCGCGCCGTCGATCAGCTTGTTACCCCACGATAAGGCGAGACGTTCGCGCGTCAACTCGCGCCGTGTCAGAATCAGCGCCACAACGACCAGTACCAGGAAAAGGACAAACCGCAAATGATTATCTTCGCGCAAGGAGGCCACCATCGCGACGATCAAGACGATCACCGTCGGCCAATAAGCCCGCTTCACTCGACTGGCAATGCCGCGCCCGAATCCCAGAATCAAAAAGGCGACAACCACATTGGTGACGCGATCCAGGAACAGGAAAGTGTATGGGTACAGTCGCTGATAAAGCGTGTTGCGAAAAGCAAGATCCGGCGCAACGCCACGCAATAACAGCATAATCCCTGAAAAGTACAGGAATACGACCAGAAAACCAAAGGCTGCCTTCCGAATGAGTTGAACCGGCAACCCTTCAAGAAAAGCATTCAGTCGTTTTCCTGCATCCTGTGCGAACAGACCAGCGCCGATCAGAAACGGAATCACATAGTAAAACAGTCGATAAAACAGGAGCCAAACAACGGCAATGTTGCTATCAAGCCCCATTTGGCCGAGTTCAACAATCATCAGGACATCAAACGAACCCAAGCCGCCGGGCACCATCGAAACGACCCCGATAACATTCGCCACCATGAACAATGGCAAAATCGACAGCAACGGCACATGCACTTCAAGAAAGTAACCGATCAACAAGAAGAACGCAGCACAACTGCCCCACTCAAGAAACGAGCCCAAAGTCAAGCGCAGTTGCCGTTTCAACGGCATATCCGCAAAAAATTCGCTATTTCGTAAATGGGTGACCAACATCAACAACGGAAAATAAGCGGCGCCGCCAACTAGCCAAATCCAGTAATTCGAGAATTCCTGACCAATCCCGAACACGAAAATAACCACGATGCCAATCATCGACCACAATGACAGTCCCGCCAACAAAAACAATGCTATTTTCGAAATGGCAAATAGAACCTGCTTTTGGGTCGCCTTTTCGTGGTAGAAATTGGCGCGCAAGCTAGCACCCAATAAGCCGCCAAAACCGGCAATATTGGTAAAGGTATTGACGATCCAACCGGACTTCACAACATACCTGCGTTTATAATGGCCCGGCAGCAGTTCCGTGATTACAAAATCATAAGTCAGCATTGGTGTGACGGCGATCAAGCCCACCACCAACAAAATCAACAAAGAAACCGGGCTTTGGGTCGCCAGGCTGGCTCGCATTTGCTCGCCACTGAGATCCTGACTGATCCGTCCGACTTGAACAATCACAAACACTAGGACTGCCAACACAAATAGCACTTTTAGCGTTGTGAGATGTTTTTTAAAAAAAGCTCCGACTTCTCGAAAGAGTCTCTTCATTACTTGTGTCCTCCGTGCCTGTATTCTCATTCATTATAGGGAAAACCCGCCTCGGTCGCACTCATTCTGACTTTTTTGTAAGACGGTGTAAGGTTGCACTGACATCTGAAAGCTCTTCCAAAATTTTTGAATAAAAACGCTTGACCTGAAACGCGTTACACAAATTACACTGTGTTTGCAGTTAGGAAATAACAAACATGTGTGATCGCCATTAAAAACGTAATGGTCGTAACAGTCATTTCCAGGTGATTGCATGTTGGCAAATCGCGCTTATTAACGATAACAACAGAACGATTCATCAAAGAGAGGGGTTTTCATCATGTTAATGCAAGCACACTTTTATCCAGAACTTCCCGTTTATCAAGATACGCAAATCGGTGCTTTGAAGGCGATCGCATTGAAACTGACGAATGATTATGATTTTGACTATCAGGAAGTATTGAGCTCGTTGCTAGCCAGCGCGGCCGAAACCACCCAGACGATGGGCGATCAAGTGGTACTCACGTATGGCCATGTCAGCAAGATGAGCGAGCCGCTCGTTATTGGCTTCGATTTTGGCAAACCGTTACCATGGGCCGGCAATCACCAAATCAGCGGGGCTGTCGTCTTGCTGGTACCGGTTGACACCGATGATATGACGATCCAGAAGTGGCTAACAGACATCGCAACATCTAACGATCCTAGTCAAGGTCTGGAAAGCATGACGCAAACTGCTACCGCCGCGATTGCTTAAAATAGACCCAAAAGGAAGTAAGCCGGCATGCCGCGTGTTGCCAAACGCCACAGGCATGCCGGCTTTTTCCTGTTGCAAAAACGGGCTCTGTTATACTGAATGTGGAGATGATAATATGGCAAATATTCACGATATTGCGCGGCTTTCAGGCTATTCAACGGCAACGGTTTCCCGTGTCTTGAATCGCCATCCCTACGTCTCGGCTTCGGCACGTGCCAAAATCCAGGCCGTCATCGATCAGCTAGATTACGTGCCCAGTACGATGGCGCAAAATCTAAGCGCTGGTAAAACCCGCACGATCGGCGTTATTCTGCCGCACACCGACCATCCCTATTTCCAGCAATTAGTCACTGGCATACTCAATGCCGCCATGGCTGGCAACTATCATGCCGTCATTCTACCTTCACGGTACGACCAGAAGCTCGAAGAAACCTATCTGGAAGCTTTACGCCGCCACGCTTTTGATGGCCTTATTTTCACCTCCCATGGGCTCAGCTTGACAACCATTGCCGCTTACCAAAAATACGGTCCCATTGTCGTTTGTGAAGACCCTGGCCGTGTCAAATTGGCAGCCGCCTATGCCGAGCGGACACCTGCTTATCGAAAAGCGTTTGAATGGATGCAAGCGCAAGGCTATACCAAAATTGCTTTGCTGCTAAGTCGGTCGTACGCTCAAAGTGCTACCAGTAAACTGACCATCAACAGCTACGTGGATGTTTTCGGGCAGCGTCCCCCACATTCGCTGGTCGTTTATCAAATGCGGACTTTTCAGGATGGCTACCAAGCTGGCGCTAAGTTGGCGCCGCAACATCCTGATTTTATTCTCGGCAACGGGGATGATATTGCCGCTGGTGTACGTCAATATTTTGTTGATCACCACCTCCCCGTCCCACCACTGATGGGCCAGGAAAATCAGCTTTCCAGTCACCTGTTGAACATAAGCACCATCGATCACCACGTCACGGCAATCGGCGCAGCAGCATTAAAGCTGGCATTGCGGGCAGAAGTCGCGCAAACGGTGATTCAGTCGGATTTAATTCTTCGTGATTAACTTTTAGCTATCAGCGTTCATCAGCACATAAATCAATTTAAAAGCGGCACGCAATGACAGGAATCACCCTGATTGCGTGCCGCTTTTATTGAAAATAGAACCGTGAATCTGAGCTTGGTGATCGCCGGCCAGTTCCGATGGTCACTGGACTTAACGGCGGTTGTTAATGCTCTTTGCGCCGACGATGAACCCCAAGAAACCCAACGATGCTTGTGATGAAAGCACCAAGGAATGCCAATGCCGCTGCCTGGCCAACTTCGGCTGTTCTCGGCAGAATGTCTTTCTTGGAAGTTTGTTGATTTGTATCATGTGTGGAAGTGCCATCACCTTGACCGGTTGATGCAGGCAGTTGCGGTGTTGTGTCATCTTTGCCAGCCGTTCCCAGTGGTTGCGTCCCGGCGCCAGCTGGTGTCGATGGTTGTTGTTTGGTGTCAGCTGGACTGCCACCACCTTCACCTGGCTTTTGATCCTTTCCGCTTCCCGGATTTGGCTCCGGTGCTAGTGTCCCACCGTTGTTGTTTGGATCGTTACCAGTGCCATCTTTATTCGCGCCACTGCCGCTTCCACCTTTGTTCAAATCATTCCCTTTGTCATCGTTGGTTGAGCCACCATTATTGGAGTCTTTGTCGCTACCACCGTTATTCGAGTCGCTACCGTTACCTTTGTTGGTTGAGCCGCCCTTATTCGAATTGCTACCGTTACTTCCGTCGGTTGAGCCGCCCTTATTCGAATCGCTACCGTTACCTCCGTCGGTTGAGCCGCCCTTATTCGAATCGCTACCGTTACTTCCGTCGGTTGAGCCGCCCTTATTCGAATCGCTACCGTTACCTCCGTCGGTTGAGCCGCCCTTATTCGAATCGCTACCGTTGCCACCGGCTTGCTTGGCGGCTTCAACTGCCGCCGCGATTTTGGCCTTTAAGCTAAACAAACCTTGTAGTTGCGCAATCTTTTGCGTGTCAGCCGTTGCCGCTGTCCCAGCTGTCAATGCAGCGTCGATCTGCTCATACCAGGTCTGACCGGTGGTGGTGTCCTTGGCATCGCCAACCGTTGCCGGAGTGTCGTCTTTAACTGCTTTCGCCAATTGTGTTAAGGCTGCATCCAACATCTTATTGAAGTTGGCATCAAGCTGGTCGGCAGTACTCGTGCCGGCCTTGGTTTCAGCGGCCAATGCGTCTAGCTCGGCAGTGAACGTCATTCCAGTAGCTGGATTTGCCTGACCGCCAAACGTTGTCCCTAAAACATCTTTTGCTGACTGCAGTTTATTAAGCAGTGCGTCTTGCTGATCGGCTGGCAGTTTAAGCACCAGCTGGTTGAGTGCCGTCGTTAACTGATTATTAGCAGCAGTCAATGAATCGACCGTTGCATCACTTTGATCCAGTGCCGCTTGTGCCGCCGCAACCGCCGTATTTAGCGCTGTAACCGAAGCATCAAGATACTTGCCGGTTGCTGCTGTCGTTTTTGCCTTGGCGATCAGATCCTGCAAGGCTGTTTTAGCCTGCTGCAACTGAGCCGGATCATCCGTCTTGATATTCTTAACAACGTAGTCTACCGCCGGCGATTCATTACCATACAAATCAACGGCTTTAAACTTAAAGCTTCCATTAGCCGTCACATTTAGACCGTTTGCCGGAAGATCCTGATACGTTTTACCGTCATCCGCACTGTATTGAACAGTTTCACCTGCTGCTACGTTTTTGACGGTCAACGTCACCTGCTTAGCCGGATCAGTTGTGCTTGGCGTGACGGTCGGTGCCGCTAATGTTTTCTTTGGTTCGTAGTACACTGTCAGTTTCTTGGTTGTAACATTCTTCTCACTGTCAGTGACGGCCACAGTTAAAACATTTTTGCCTTCGAGGAGTTTGACGGCCTGATCAATTGCCATGTGTCCCGGTTTGCCGCTGTTCATGTCGACATCGGCATACTGGCTGGCAACATTGCTGCCGTTGATCGCAAGTTCCAGGTAATTCACGTTGTCAGTTGCTGTTCCGGTAATCCGAAAATTAGGATCGTTGGTGTAAACCGGTTTGTCGGTTGGCTGATCCAATGACAATGTCGGTGGAATAGCGTCCAAGGTGAACGTTAGGGCCTCTTGGAAGGTCTTGTTTTGGGTCGTATCACCCACAACAACGCCGAACGGTTTTTGCCCCGCGGTGCCTAAGTTTAACGTGAAACTAAAGGTCAGGTCACTCTTGATCGGTACCTGCTTGCCATCAACCTGCAATGTCGTGGTTGGATGCTTGACTTTGCCGGTGATAGTCGCGATTCCTGTCTTTGGATCATAGTATTTGATCTGATTAATGTTCGACAGATCGTTTGCCCCGAAGTGAACGCCTTGATCAAAGGTTACTGCATCCTTTAGCACATCGGCATCATAGGTCGAGCTTACTTTTTGCTCCTGAACTGCGGTGTTGCCATCTTCATCTTCAGCCGTCACTTTCAGCGTGTTGTCACCATAGTTGACCGGCACATCGACACTAAATTGATGCTTGTTATCCAACGTTACCGGTGTTTTGGTGCTGCCGTTCGTGATCGTGACTTGCTTCGTATCCGCACTGGCAGTTCCAGTGACTTTAACCGTGCTTTCAGAGGTCTGGTCTTGGTTATTGTTGATCTTCAAGTCACGGAAAGTCGGGGCGGTCAGGCGAACGTCGGTGTCAAAATGCTTGAGCAACTGGGTGTGCGCCTTGTCGGCATACAGATCAACCTTGGTCGCATAATCATCCGCCGTCAATGCCATGGAAGCGGTGAAGCTGTTAGTTGCGGCATCATACGTGGTCGTCAAGTCGTGCTTTTTACCTTGCGCATCAGTATAAGTGCCATAAACCGGTGCAGGATACGTGCCACTAAAGGTATACTTGCCACCTTGCTTGCCTGCTTCATAGTTCTCGGTTGTGCTTGAAATTTTATTCGGTAATCCGCCGCCATTGACAATCAGACTGAAGGTCGTTGATCCCGGTTTCTGAACCGCGGCCGATTGATACGTCGGGTTCGACGCGTTATCAGTGAGGTAAACTTCAACCTGATTATCACCTTCGCCTAAAGCCTGCGCCTGTTTATCCGTCAAAGGCACTTCGAGTTGTGTGTAACCGTCAGCAGTTGTGCCGGTGGTTGCAAACGTGCCTTCCAGATTGGTGACGTCATTGATGGATGTTTTGATATCCTTTGCTGCATCCAATCCACTGAGCTCATCCTTGGCTTCGACTTTAAGATAGTACGCCGTTTTCCCGTTTTCATTTTTGGAGGTTAACGACAGGTTGCGAACATCCGGCGCTTTGGAGTCAAGCTTGAACGGCACATCGTAGGTCTGCCGCTTGTTGCCGCCTTCAGGAACACCTGAAAGTCGATACGTGTAGCTTCCATCTTGAGCAGTCTTAATGTTGCCATCACGCTGATCGTAGTAAGTACCATCCCAGGTCGGTGCCTGGTAATAAATATACATACCAGCGCGCGCATCATAATAAGTCTTCGTCTGATTGGTCGAGCTACTGAGCGTTGTTAGCTTATTACCCTGACCATCTAACACGTCAACTTGAACATTGCTGATGTTGCGCAATAGATAATACTGCATGCTAATCCCGTTATAAATCGCATCCTTACTACTCGAAATAGCAATGGCTTTCTCATCAATCGTCGGATTACCGCTTGCATCGTTCACTAGTCCGCCAATAAACTGATTCTTTGTTCGCCGACTGGTAATGACCGGTACAGTTCCATAGTTACCACTGGCAGGCGCATAAGTCTGGCCATTAATGCCGTCGACAATCTTGCCGTCGTTCCAATCACCAAAGAAGCCCATATATGGCAGATTCAATCGCGAACCGTCACTGCCTTTGAAATTCAGGAAACCTTCAACAAATTGTTGTTGGTCAAAAGATTTAGGCAATGATAACGTGAAGCCAACCTGAACTGACTGGCCTGCCGGTACCACAATTTCACCATCGGGCTTAATCGTCGCACCGTTAATTTTCTTGTCATAAAGTACACCTGAGTTTAAATCGGTTGCTGAGGTATACACCGCGTTAGTATCTTCGTTACTGTCCATTTGATAGGTCAGCTCGTGCTTCGTGCGGTTCGTAAAGGTCAGCTTGAAGGTCTTATCGGTGCTGGTAAAATCTTTTAATTCAACCGCTGGATAGCCATTTTCGGACACAACCGTCGACGGGTTCTTTTCCAGCGCATCGATGGCAGCCTTAACATCGACAAACCCTGCCCCTTGCCGCCGCGGCGAGACGATGACGTTGTTGTAATTGATGTCATTGACCGGCTGAGCGGTGTTCATCTCGATCGTTTTAAGGAAATCGGTCAACGCCGTGCCTTTTAGCTTCTTGTAGTCAGCGTAAAACGGATTGTCCTTGTTATTGAGTGCTTGCTTCAACAAAGCTTGTGAGCCGGCGATGAACGGCGACGCCATCGAGGTTCCAGACAAGTTAGTGTAACCATTGTTATTTTGTGTGGACCAGATATTACCGCCTGGCGCCGTGATATCCGGCTTAAAGGCCAGATTAGAAACCGGACCATAGGAAGTGAAATCTGACATCCGATCGGCGTTGTACTTTTGGTTAGGTAACAGGGCTAAGCCAATTTTGACACCCAGTTCGTCATTCGGATGCGCCGTTACCCAATCAACCAGCTTCTGGCCGGTAACACTGGACAAGCCAAATGTCGGGAATGTCGCATCAAGTTTGATTGACGTCAACGCAGTGGCAGTCCCGTCGTTATTGACGATGATCAAACCAGACGCGCCTGCTTCTTCGGCATACTTTTGCTTGTCGGTGAATGCAATGTCGCCGCGCTTGACAATGGCAATCTTTCCTTTGGCGTCGGCCGTGTAATCGCTGGCGCCGCCGATGCTGAGTTTACCAGTGGCATCTTTCACCACGTAGAACTTCTTCTTGTCAAAACGATCGATAAAATCGTTGCTTGAAAGTTGAATCGTCTCCGGTCCGAGTTTCAGCCCGCTGCCATCGGTAATCGTCGCGCTTTGCCCGATCACATCGGTATTCTCAGCTGACGCCACAGTGGTTGCACCACGCGCTGTCCCCGGACTGCCCACCGTTTCGTTATCCTGCAAGCCATAATAATCTTTGTTGACGCCTTCGGTTGCCGAACCGGAAGTCCCGGAGTTACCAGCAGAAATAACCGCTGCCGTACCGGATTCATTGGCATTTTGGACCGCGGCAATTTCCGGATCCGCAAGCGTTTGGTTGCCGGAAACCGAACCAAGCGACATGTTCAACACATCCGCCCCTAATTTGGCCGAATCTTCAATTGCCGAAACCAACGTCGATGATCCCGTCGTTGCGGAAGTATCCGAATTGGTGAACACCTTCATCGCCAGCAATTGCGATTCCGGAGCCACGCCAACAACCGATTTGGTCGGGTCACTCCCGGTACCGTTTGCGCCAATGATCCCTGCCACGTGCATCCCGTGCTGTTCGTCGACGGTATCATCGGTAATCGTGTCATTATTATCGGCATAGTTAAACCCATAAGGCACTTTGTCGGTAAAATACCGGCCATGCTTAGCGGTTTTGGTAAATTGTTCGACATCCGCACGCTTCAGCTTGGCCTTTTTGGCATCACTGAGCCGCATGTCTTTGTGCGTGGGATCAATACCGGTATCGATGACTGAAACAACGGTTCCTTCACCTTTGTATTTGTAATTGGACCAAACCGCCTGGACATTCGCCATCGAATTGGCCTTGGCATCGGTCGGATAATAAACTTTGGCGAGTGTGACGGTTTTGACGCCGGCGATTTGCTTCAACTGCGGAATGTCCGCCACTCTGACCTTCGTGGTAAAGCCATTGACCACATAGCCATAACTTTCCCCAGCTGCCTGGTGGGTCACCTGTTCGACCGCGGCTTTCACGCTTGCTTGCGCGGCAATGACCTTGCTCGTCTCTTGTTGAATCTCGGCGGTGCTGGAGTAATCCGTCTTCAAGGTGCCATTTTCAGATGCAGGTGCTGCACTCATCTGAACAATAACATCCACATAAGTATCCTGCTGTTGCACCTTGTTCAGCTTGTGATAATCAATGCCTTTTGCCGCTAACTGGGTTGCAATGGCCTGACTCGTGACGGCACTTGTTGTATCGGTCGCCGTTTGTCCGGCCGCAACGGTCTTTGCCAGTGATTTTTCCTTGGTCTGTTGCGAGATCGCTGCCTTAGCCTGAACCTCGCCGACCGGTAAAACCGCCAGCGCGCCCAATGCAACAGTGCTGGCTAAGAGAATAGATAGCCCTTTCTTTTTCGTTTGCATCCAATACCCTCCAATTCCCGGTAGTTCCACAACCAATCAAAACCCTGCTCGATATAGTTAGGATTATATACGATTAAAAAAGACTTCAACAATTTTCTTAATCTTAACTTAATTTTCTTATCTGTAAATTTTCATCCATTCTTGTCGTATCAAGGAATCAGAATTCATTTTTTCGATTCAAAAATTAGATTATGTGATTATGAGGAAATATATTGAGTTTTTTAATTTTAAACGTTAAAATGTAGCCACGTTATGCCTTCAACTTGTCAGAGGGGGATTGATGCAATGAAAAATAAACTGCGCATTCAGGGCTTGTTAGCCACGATGGCCGCATCACTCGTGCTACTAACTGGATGCCAAACCAAACAGGCAGATGATCCGACTGTTGCAACTTATTCAGGCGGCCAGGTCACCCAGGCGAGTTTATATAAAGAGCTCAAACAATCGCCAACAACGAAAACCGTTCTGGCGAACTTATTGATTTACCGCGCGCTAGACCATGCATACGGCAAATCTGTCAGCACCAAAGCCGTTAACACCACTTATGACAGCTATCAAAACCAATACGGTGAAAACTTCACCAGTTTCTTAACCCAGAACGGCTTCAGCAAAGCCAGCTTCCGGCAAAGCATCCGCACGAACCTGCTAAGCGAAGTGGCACTTAAAAAGCTGAAGAAGGTCACGAACAGCCAACTTAAAGAAGCGTGGAAAACCTATCAGCCCAAAGTCACCGTGCAACATATTCTGACCAGCGATGAAGCGACGGCCAAGCAAGTCATCAGCGATTTAGCAGCCGGCAAGGATTTCACGACATTAGCCAAAACATATTCAATCGATACCGCAACCAAAGACAACGGTGGCAAAACCAGCTTTGAAGCCACCAGTAAAAGTTTCGATTCGACCTTTAAAGACGCAGCATACAAGTTAAAAAATGGCGATTATACCCAATCACCGGTTAAAGTGACCAACGGCTATGAAGTGATCAAGATGGTCAACCATCCGGCTAAAGGCTCTTTTGAAAACAATAAAAAAGCGCTGACAGCCAACGTTTACGCAAAATGGTCGCGTAATTCCAGCGTCATGCAGCGGGTTATTAGTCAGGTGTTAAAAGACCAACATGTGACGATCAAAGATAAGGATCTGTCAGATGCGCTGGATAGTTACAAGCAAAGCGTCGCGAAGGATTAGTTTTATATGGATCCTGTTAAAGCAGGGTTCCTTTGCTTCCAAGCTTATGGTATCGATTCCACAAAACCAATCAATTTATACACATCAAAAAAGCACCTCGCTCAACCATAGCCTTAACGACTGTGTTGAGTGAGGTGCCTTTTCGAAAATGAAGCTTAATTATTTGAGGGTTACCGTTGCGCCAACTTCTTCAAGCTGTTCCTTGATCTTGTTAGCGTCGTCTTCGGACAAGCCTTCCTTGATAACCTTAGGAGCGGCGTCAACCAGACCCTTGGCATCCTTCAGACCTTGGCCAGTGATTTCACGAACAGCCTTGATAACCTTAACCTTTTCTTGGCCGGCTTCGGTCAATTCAACGTCATAGGTATCCTTGGTAGCTGCAGCGTCGCCACCAGCAGCGGCACCGGCAGCAACAGGAGCAGCTGCCTTAACACCGAATTCATCTTCGATTGACTTAACTAAGTCATTGAGTTCCAAAATGGAAGCATCTTTAAGTTGTGCAATGATGCCATCTACATCTAAAGCCATGTTTGTTTCCTCCGTTTTTTAAATAGTTTGTAACGTCATATTATGCAGCAGGTTCTTCGTCTTTGGCTTCTGCAACTGCTTTAACAACAAGTGCAAAGTCGCGGACAGGTGCCTGCAAGACAGAAGCAAGTTGCGACAACAGACCTTCGCGATCTGGCATCTTGGCCATTTCCATAATGGTGTCCAAAGAAGCAACTTTATTTTCGATAATGCCGCCCTTGATCTGCAGCGCATCAAATTGGTCAGCGTACTTGGCCATAATGCGTGCCGGAGCAACAGGATCGTCATTGGAGAAGGCAACGGCTGTAGGGCCCTTGAAAACATCGTCCAATGCTTCGTAACCGTTGGCATCAGCGGCCCGACGCAGGTAAGTGTTCTTCAACACTTCCATCTTGACACCGGCCTCGCGCAGTTCCTTACGTAATGCGGTTACTTGCTCAACTGTTAAGCCCAGATAGTCAACAACGACAGCACTGGTAGCATTCTTGAATTGTTCAGAAATCGTCTTAACGAGTTCAGCTTTTTTTGCGATAGCTTGTTCACTCATGTTTTTCACCTCCATTAGTTTGGTTGAAGTTTTTAGCAATAAAAAAACTCCATGCCTACCAAGACATAGAGGTATCTTATGTTTCCGATACCACCTCGGCAGGATGATTAAGGCTTTTACGCCCCCTGAGTCTTAGGCAGAGTGACTAATCACAACGAGTAGAATACCATGGTAACCAAGGCATGTCAAAATTATTTAGCTTTAATGTCAAATTTTCAAGTCTGATTTTCAGCAGTCCCCCCAATTGTATCCCCTTTTTGATTGCGTTATATTAGTTGGGTAACTATTTTTCTGAAAGGAAGTTGGCGATTTTGCCAAGTAAACTTAAAAGTCTCGAACCATGGCAGCAAAATCTGGCTGTCTTATGGCTTGGTACCTTCATCGCCGGCATGGGCTTCAGTGAGGTCTCGCCGTTTATCTCATTATATGTCGACCAACTCGGCGATTTTACGAAAGGCCAACTCAGCATTTATTCCGGGATTACCTTCGGGGTCACTTTCATGGTCGTTGCCATTGTCAGTCCGCTTTGGGGTCGATTGGCTGATCGCCGCGGCCGTAAGCTCATGTTATTGCGTTCCAGTTTTGGGATGGCGATTATCATTGGTGCCTGCGGATTCGTGCACAATGTCTACGCCTTGATCGCGCTGCGTTTTCTGCAAGGGCTGGCGGCAGGCTACATCCCTAATGCCAGTGCGTTAATTGCGACCGAAACACCGAAAGCCAAAAGCGGTACGGCGATCGGTATTCTCACAACCGGTTATGTTTCCGGTAATTTAATCGGTCCGATTCTCGGCGGTTTTCTCGCCCAGACATTCTCGATTCGGCTGACCTTCATCATTACCGGTGCCTTGCTACTGATCGTGTTTGTTCTAAGTCTCACAATGGTTCACGAACACTATACGCCTGATCCGCGCCTGTTAAAAAAGGAAAAGCGGCCGAGACTGCTTACCCAAGTCAGCAACCCTAAAGCGATTATGGTGCTTCTCATCTCGACGGCAATCATTCAGTTAGGCAACATGTCGATTTACCCGATTATCAGTCTTTACGTCAAAGAGTTAATGCACAACGTCGGGCCAATCACAGTTGTCGCCGGCATTATCGCGGCACTACCCGGGATCTCGAATTTAATGGCGGCCCCGCGTTTAGGTCAGTTAGGTGATCGGATCGGTTCCGGTAAAATTCTGGTCAGCAGCCTGATCTTTGCTGTCATCATGTACATCCCTCAAGGCATTGTCGGCAGCATCTGGGCGTTAGGCTTTCTCCGGCTCATGATCGGCGTTTCGGATGGCGCGCTTTTCCCGACCATCCAGACCCTGCTTTCCAAACTGACGCCGGTGAGCTACACAGGAACGGTTTTCAGTTGGAATCAAAGCGCTCAGGCATTTGGTTCCATGGCCGGATCACTGGCTGGTGGTTTCATCTCCAATATTTTCGACTACAACGGCGTTTTCATTTTCACCGCTTTGTGCCTGGCGCTTGATCTTGTGATGGTCTGGACGTTCATTCCGCACATCTGGTCCAGCCGGCCGCAGCAGCAGGAATAATCGTCTGCTGTGATAAGTGGTAACAGCATATTTGTATTCAAAAAGGTTCCGTGGACGTTAATTAAATTTGTCTGCGGAACCTTTTTGAATTGTGTCTGCCAACAAGTGTTAGCGCAACAGCAGCTGCCATGTAACAAGAGGATGCAGATCAGGGATCGCTAATCGGCGGTAGACTGCCCAGGCATATGGATCGGTATCATCAAATTCACCGTTAACCACTCGGTAGTTTGCTTGAACCAGCGGCAAAACGGCCCGCATCAATCGTAAGGTATCAGCTTGCTTGACCCCGCCGAGCCAGGCACTTGTCAATTCGCCGGGCTCATCTTCAAACCAAAACACATAAGCCCGGACACTGTTGCCCACAACCCAAAAACCGGGCTGCTGCGGGTCGGCATCACTTAACGCCTTCTCAAATTGAGCTTGCGTCATTGTGGCAGGATTAACTGTGTGTGCACTTACGTAATTTTGATAGCTTAGCTGAACCACAGCCTGCCACTGGGTTGCCGTTAATTGAGAACGTGTTTTAATGTCACCGATCGTCGCTGTCGGTTGCAACATTCTATAAGTACCCATGGCGGTGTGGCGAATGACCTGAAAACCTGCCTGACGCAATTGTTGGGTGATGGTCGACGTAGCCTCATCGCTGCTAAATTGCAGACGATCGTGTTTCACTGCTATTTGCTTGAGCATTGGAATCAGCTCAGCTAACCGTATGTTTTGGCCGATCACGTTGAAATAGAGCGCACGCTTATGATAGGCATTTTGCCACACAGCCACCGCATATTGTAGAGGTCCTACTTGTGGAAAGCCACGGATGATTGCTGCTTTGTTACCAAAAAGCTGCTTTGTCCATTGATCTGCGTCTTTTAACAAAGGTTGCAATTCCGCTGGCGTGACACTTCGCCCTGCACCTGGCTGCCAATTAATCATTATCCTCAGTATCCTTTTTGTGCTCCCAAGTGCCATGCAAATGCAAGTACCCGTAACCAAACCGGCAAATGCCGTAAGCGATCGGCAACATCACGCCGATCCAGAAGTGATTCGTCAGGTAATACTGCGGGAGCGGGTTCATGTCCATCGCGGCTTCATATGCCATTTCAATCGCAAAAATCGCCACCGCTAGCATCAGCGCAGATAAAACGCCACGGGCAACTGCTAGCCAAACATACTGGTGATAAGCTTCAGGGGTATCCACTTCAATCACCTGCAGTCGGTAGTAATGTAAGCTGACCGTGTTCATCAAACCAATCACCACCGTCACCAGCAGCAGAATCCATGTGCTTGCTGTAATCATCTTTAAACTATTAGCATCAATAAAAATGGCCGTCGCACTGGCAATCAGCAGCATGAGCTCTGCCGTCAGCATGTTGCGGCCCATGATTGCGTCATAAGTGCGTTGCTTGAAGCGATCTTTGAGTGAAATACCGTAATACCATTCCGTGATTTTCTTCATAAAACTTTGCCTTCCTCGCTTTTTTGCTATGTTGTTCCATCTTAACATGCAGAACCGTTCATTCCTCAAGGCTGATACAAGTTTTGAAAATTATTTTGCTTTCTAAACACTTGAAATCATTGAAGTCTTATCCGCTTGTGATGCATCTCATGAAAATTCTTATTGACAGCAACCCGCTTTTTTGATGAAATTAAGATCGAGCAAACGTGTGTCAAGACACCCAACTTGTGAGGAATTCATCAAGGAGGAGAAAAATGACAAAGAAAGCACCGAGTCATGCGCGGTTGATCGTCGGCATTGGCATTGCCTGGCTGTTTGACGCGATGGATGTGGGGATGCTGAGTTTCGTTATCGCAGCCTTACATAAGGAATGGCAACTAAGTACTGTTGAAATGGGGTGGATCGGCAGCGTCAGTTCGATCGGCATGGCGGTTGGCGCCATTTTGTTCGGGATGATGGCCGATCGTTTTGGCCGCAAAGCCATTCTCATTCTCACACTACTGGTCTTTTCAATTGGAAGCGGCATTTCGGCTTTTGCAACGGGTTATGGTATTTTTCTTGTTTTACGCTTCATCATCGGCGCTGGGCTGGGCGGCGAACTACCAGTGGCTTCTACGCTGGTCTCCGAAAGTGTGCCGGTTGAGAAACGCGGCCGCAGCGTTGTGTTGTTAGAAAGCTTCTGGGCGGCCGGCTGGTTGCTCGCGGCTATTATTTCCTACTTTATCATGCCGGTCTGGGGCTGGCGCGTTGCCGTTTTCGCGACCGGTTTAGCCGGCTTATACGCCTTCTACTTCCGCGAAGGCATCAACGAATCACGCGCCTTCAAAAGGGTCGCCCGCCCAGGCTTGATCAAAACGCTCACGACACTCTGGCATCCGCCTTACGTACGCTCAACCATCATGCTGTGGATCGTCTGGTTCATGGTCGTCTTCTCCTATTACGGCATGTTCCTGTGGCTGCCAAGTGTGATGGTGCTTAAAGGCTTCAGCCTCATCAACAGTTTTGGGTATGTGCTGATTATGACGTTAGCCCAATTACCTGGTTATTTCGTTGCTGCCTGGTTGATTGAAAAATGGGGCCGAAAGCTCGTCTTAAGCCTGTTCCTCCTCGGCACCGCCGCCAGTGCACTGGCCTTCGGAATGGCAACGAGTCTGCCAATGCTATTAACTGCCGGCATGTTGCTCTCATTCTTCAACCTTGGTGCATGGGGTGCCCTCTACGCCTACTCACCGGAACAATACCCAACCATCGTCCGCAGCAGCGGTTCTGGCATGGCAGCCGGCATCGGTCGCATTGGCGGTATTGTCGGTCCACTGCTTGTCGGCCACCTGTTAGGCGCCAACTGGTCTGTCACCAGCATCTTTGCTATTTTCACTGCATCCATCCTCATCGCTATCGTCGCAATCGTCTTTTTGGGACAAGAAACCATGGGTGTTAAGTTGGTTGATTCGATTGAGACAGCGCCATCAAAGCCATGATAAATGCATTTATGCATACCGGCGTTTAGAATAATTTTAAAAAGAGGACAACCATTCGCTGGCTGCCCTCTTTTTTTAATGCCAAGCAAAAAGAGTGGTGCAAGAAACGTCTAAACGTTTCTCACACCACTCTCTATTTGTGTCAAAGCTTAGTTGCGTAACAACATTTAATGATCGTCGTCACTCAGCTTTACTTTGATGTTTTGTCATCCTTGCGACGTCTGGTTCCTGCAAGGCCGAACAATCCCATCAGACTGACCATAAGCAGACCGAGAACAGGAGCATCTTGATCGCTTGCCTCACCAGTTTGCGGCAATGTGTGTTTGCCACTGTTACCGTTTTCCGATGATGAGCCTGTCTGACCCGTTGTGCCACCAGTTGCTGGTAACGTGTTGCTACCACCATTGCCGGTTTGCGATGATGAACCTCCACCATTCGCGGAGTTGCCACCATTGCCACCATTGCCTGGCTGCGTGCCACTGCCGTTGCCACCGGCACCAGCTGCACTCGAGGATGAGCTTGATGACGAGCCTGAAGCTGAGCCACTGCCACCATTGCCAGCTGCGCTAGATGATGAACTCGATGATGAGCCATTGCCACCAGTATTTGGTAGGACATGATGGCTTGCTGCTGAGCTTGCTGCGGCACTCGCGGCACTGCTTGCAGTACTTTCAGCACTGGAGGCTACCGAGTTATCTGAGCTTGCAGCACTTGCGGCACTGGAAGCTGTTGAATCATCGGAAGCAGCAGCACTTGCAGCACTGCTTGCAGTACTTTCAGCACTAGATGCAGTGCTTGCTGCGGAACTTGCGGCACTGGAATAGCTGCTTGCGGCACTGCTGTCGCCGGAGTTTGC
>NZ_BACQ01000052.1 GCF_000260435.1 Lacticaseibacillus zeae DSM 20178 = KCTC 3804
GAGCCAAAAAAATAGAGACCCAGATTCCTACAGGTGAACCTGGATCTCCTAAGTTAAGGATTTGACCGATGCAGCAGTTTTGTTACATTTACTGGTGCTAATTGTAAAACCCTCTTCAATAAATCTAATACTGCGACACCTCTACAAAAAACTTATTCACTTGTACGGAACGACGAGTGTTGAAATGATGTTGCCAGATAACTTGGCGTTGTTTGGTGGTCCTACGACACACCCGATTGAACATCTATGGGAAGCTCATTGTCCCGCTTGGATTACTGAGTCTGTTTATAAGCCTCATACCTCCATGTGTGTTCATCTTTGGATCTTGTGGAACATGAATCTTACGATAAGTGGCGCAGATACTTACTGCACCAGTGCTCTATTCGCTTTTCTCGTGCTTTGCGACACACACTTTCGAGCCGGTTCGTCTTTGTGCTGCTAGACAAAGGATCGTGATTCTCGGTTCCTGCATCGACCTTTGGTTCTTCCTTAACTTCAAATACAGTGTAACATGTAAGCGTTATCTTGACAACCGAAATGGCCAGATTTTTCGGCAAAATTTTCTAAAGATTTAGTAAACAAACCGCCGGACACGAGTCGCTGCCCCATAGCCATAAAGACTCAAAAGCCGCCGCTGACCATCAACGCTGACAACATACCCGGCATATTCACTCGGCATCCCGAAGCGCCGGTCGTAACGGCGATTGAATTTAGTGGTGAGCCCATGATGCCGTCCCATCAAGGCACTGGTATTCTGCAAGCTATAATGAATACCATTCACTTGATAATCGGCTTCAAGATGGTAATGCCCCGCCAGATAAGCAATGATTTTCCCAGTTGTTTGGGTAAAATCAAACCGTAATTGCCCGCCGAACTCAGGCGTTTTGCCTGTGTTCAGCAAGCCACTGGCATGTAAATTGAACGCCCGCAGCAACTCGTGCACCGCGCGGCCGTTGAACTTCAGGGCAGGCTGCCCATTTTGCTTCATGGCCGGCGCGTGGCTCATGATCAAGACGTCACGGCTTTGGGTACCTTTTAGCGCTAAGACAAAATCACGCAACTGCGCAAATGAGACAGCCAATGTCTTTTTAACGTCATAGATTTTACGACCGTCATGTAAAGGCACATCTGCCGTATTTAAAACGATGATGCGCAGTCCGGGAAAGTCTTGTACAAGCAAACCTTCACGCGAAACCGCAACCTGGCGCTGAGTCGCATCGGCAGCAAAAATCAGCTGCTGCGCCACATCCGGCAAAAAGCTGCCACGATGACCCGGCTGCTTTTCGGCAAACTTGTCATTGTCATCGTGATTGCCTTTGGTGACCAGAAACGGCACCTGGCCGCGGCGATAATCGGCCATGATATTGCGCAACCGCAATTTTGTCAGCCACGGCGATTCCGACCCATCAACCAAATCGCCTAAGTGAACCCGCAGTGCAAGCGGCAACTGGGTACTCAGCCACCCCTGCTCGCGTACGTGCCAATAACCGGTTGGCCCATAATAAGTGGTTGCAAACTTAGCCTTATCGTGCGTATCCGTGATCAAAGCAAAATTTACCGCTGATGCCGGCAATAGTGGTGCTACAGCGTTAATAAAGCGACCGAGATCTTTTTTAACAAATGGACGAATCGTGATACTCATGACGGCCTCCCCTCAAGAACCGAGTGTGAGCTTCAAATATTTAAAAAGACACCTAATGCCAGGAAGATGACTTGGGCCAAGGTCGTTACAAATAAATTCTTGATCGCATTGGGGAAGGTCAGTTTTTTCACTGGATTAGCAGCAAAGCCCCGCGCATTTTTAATGACAAATGGGATGGTTATCAAGGTGAGCAACGTCAGCTCTGGCAATAGACCAAGCAGTACCGACGCAATGAGCATCAGGAAACCCACCGTGTACAAACCATAGAAGAAAATGATACTGCGGTCGAGGCCGAGGTAATGCACGATCGTTCGGCGTTTGAGCGTCTCGTCTTCTTCCCGATCCGCAATATTATTCGCCAGTAGCAGTGCCGAAATCGCACACTGCGCCAAACCGCTGGCCAGATAAACCGACAAAACCAACGACCATGAAAAATCTGCAACATTAAAGACATTGACATAAACCGCGATCAGAAAAATCACAAAACCCATCGTAAATCCGGAGAAAAACTCGCCATAAGGTGTCGCCGAAATCGGCCGCGGCCCACCAGCATAGCCGTAACCAACCGCAAAGCTAAACAACCCCATCACCAGTAGCGGCCACCCGGTACGACTAACCATCCACAAACCCAGAACGGCACTGGTAGCCATCATGGCAACCACCATCCAGCCAATCATGCTAGGATTTAAATGATGCACCCCAATGATGTTGGTCTTTTCGCGAAAATGCAACGCTTCTGTCCGCTCCGCTCGCCGATAATCCTGATAATTGTCGTTGGCATCGACTGACATGTTGAATAAAAGCATCGCAACAAAGAAGACCAGCAACTCTGGAATATGTAACGTATGATAGTGATACCAGGCATACAACGTCCCTAAAAGAAACGGGAACACCGATGCCGTTTTCGCCTTAATCTCAACCAACTCAAGAAATACAGATAATGACATAACCCAACCTCCAATAATTGACTTTTAAGAATCAGGTACAGTAGAGTAAATATGTCTTTAAGGAAAGAGAGAAAATGCATGATTCATCCCCTGTGGCACCGATTCCCCACGGTCTATCACCAACTCGAACAAATCCAACAACGACTGGAGCAGGTCGCCGTTTTGCGCGAGCCGCAAGTACATACCCTCATTCAGCAACAAATCAACGCTGGCGGCAAAATGTTGCGCAGCGGGCTAATGCTTATGCTAGCGCGTTTCGGCCAACCTGACAACGGTGATCTTGTGACGGCTGGCGCGGCGATCGAGGCACTGCATCTGGCCACGCTTGTCCATGACGATGTTTTGGACCATGCCGATATTCGCCGGGGCATGGCAACTGTCTCAGCTGAATCCGGCAATCGCGAAGCCATCTATGCCGGCGACTTTTTGTTTGCCATTTATTTTCAACTGCTCAGCGAACAAAATCCGGAAGTTGTCGACCTTGGCGCCAATGCCCGCATTATGAAGCGCATTTTCATGGGCGAAGTGGATCAAAATGGGCCAAGCGCCCCGTTGATTCCTACCATTGATGCTTACCTCAGTGCCATTGCGGGCAAAACTGCTGCCTTATTTGCGTTATCAACTTACACAGGCGCCGTCATCGGCCATCTGTCGCTAGAGCAAAAAAAGGCCGCCTATCGCTTTGGCCGACAACTCGGCATGGCTTTTCAGATGATCGACGACTTGTTGGATTACACGCAGACAAGCTCAACGCTCAACAAACCGGCTCTTGAAGACCTACATAATGGTATCGTCACGCTGCCATTAATCTATGCCTACCAGATCGTTCCGGATCAACTGGCGCCGCTAACCCAAGATGCCGCCCACATTGCGGCCAATGCGGAGAAAATTGCCGCGATCGTGCGCACCCATGGCCTGCCGCACGCCCAACAAATGGCGGCTACTTATACCAATCGTGCTGTTGCGGCACTGGCACCTTTCCCGACATCAGCCACTAAATCGGCGTTAGTCAAACTGACCCAGCAAATGTTGAAGCGGAGTCATTAGTGGTTGCGGCAGCGACATCTCGCCGAGCACCGGACACCGTATCCAAGTTTTCAAAAAGCATTAAGTCTTCGCCGGCTGCGTTGTACTTTTGGATCGGCCATGCCAACATTGATGCCTAGCCAATTTTAAAAATTGACCATTAAAACAGAAAATGAGCTGTAACCCGCCAAGGTTGAGAGACACTTTTGGGATGGGTTGCAGCTCATTATTTAGTCTTTTTAAACATGTGATATGAAACTAAGATGTATCTAAAAAACAAATTTGCATAATATTTCACAAACATAACCCCCGTTCAGTGGTATGATACTGATATAGCAATCGTGAAAGAGTGATCAAACATGGTAAAAATCCTCTCTATCAATGCCGGCAGCTCATCCCTTAAATGGAAACTGTTTGACATGCCAAGTGAACGCCAACTTGCAGAAGGCGCGACTGATATTTTACGAAACTCTACTGTTAAAATTAAGTATGGCACTGATCAAGTATATGAAAGCACGACCCCTATCCACAATTACCGAGAAGCGGTCGCAAACACCCTTGCCGACCTTCAATTGCTTGGCCTCGTGCATCACCTTAATGAAATTACCGGCATCGGTCACCGAGTTGTGGCTGGTGGCGAACTATTTTCCGCACCAATTGTGATTGATAACCGGGTGCTGGCACAGATTCGGGCCTTGCGCGATTATGCGCCGTTGCATAACCCGGTCGAAGCGGATTGCATCGAGATTTTCCGCACCATGATGCCTTGGGCGCTTGAAGTGGCCGTTTTTGACACGTCCTTCCATCAAACCATGAAACCCGTTAATTATCTCTACAGCATTCCTTACGAATACTATCAAAAATTCGGCGTTCGCAAATACGGCGCGCATGGTACCAGTGTTCGCTATGTCAGTGCCCATGCAGCCAAAATGCTTGGCAAGCCGCTTGAATCAATGCGCATGATTGTCATGCACCTTGGCGCCGGTTCCAGCATTACCGCCATTGAAAATGGAAAATCCATCGATACGTCAATGGGCTTCACTCCGGTCTCCGGCGTCACGATGGGCACCCGCTCCGGCGACGTTGATGTTTCGCTGATCGCCTACCTGATGAAAAAATTGGTCATTACCGATGTTGATCAAATGATTGACATTCTGAATACCCAATCTGGCCTGCGTGGTATTTCCGGCATCAGCCATGACGTGCGCGATCTTGAAGAAGCGGCACCACAACATCCCCGCGCCAAACTTGCACTGGATATTTTTGTCAATCGCATCGTCAAATATGTCGGTGCTTATGCTGCTTTGATGGACGGCGTTGATACGCTGGTCTTCACTGCCGGCATTGGCGAACACAGCAGTGCCGTTCGCGCTCGGGTCATGCAATCACTCGATTATCTTGGCGCCCGCATTGACCTGCAACGCAATGAGCAAACTTGCCATCAGGCCGGCGACATCACTGCTTCAGGTGCCCGAGTTAAAACGCTGGTCATTCCGACTAATGAAGAACTGATGATTGTCCGTGATGTTATGTCACTATCGCATGCGGCACAGCAGGCTGAATAGTGATTCACGGCCTCCGCTAACCAAGTGTCAATGATTTTCGCCTAAATAAACCTGTCCCCAAAAGTGGAGTCTCAGCTTTTGGGGATATTTTTGTATCAAAACTAATAAGAGCTTGCATTTTATCACCCCACTGCCTATACTGTGCATATCATACATATACAGTATAGACACATTAAAGGAGATGCGCGCCATGCTCACTGTCACGAACTTAACCAAACATTTTGGCAAAACAACAGCCGTTCGCAACGTTTCACTGTCCGTTCGCCCAGGGGAAATCCTGGGTCTGATCGGTCAAAACGGAGCCGGCAAAACGACCACTTTTCGAATGCTGCTAAATTTATTGCAGCCAGATAGCGGCACGGTGACCTGGCAAGATCGGCCTCTGACGCAACTCAACAGGGAAATGATCGGCTATCTCCCTGAGGAACGCGGGCTTTATCCAAAATGACAGTGGCTGATCAGATTAGCTTCTTCGCCGAACTGCACGGCATGAAGCGTGCCGAAGCAATGGCTAACCTCGATCAATGGCTAGATCAGTTTCAGGTCAAGGGTAAATCAAGCGATCTCATTAAAGACCTGTCCAAAGGTAACCAGCAAAAGGTCCAACTCATTGCTGCCATGATTCACATGCCGAAGTTCATCATTTTGGACGAACCATTCTCAGGATTGGACCCCGTGAACGCTAGCTTACTCGAAGCCGGGATTCGGCGGTTGCGGGATGCCGGGAGTGCCATTATTTATTCAAGTCATGATATGGGCAATGTTGAGGCCATTTCGGATCAACTAGTCATGTTAAAAAATGGTGAAGTCGTCTTATCCGGCAAACTTGACGCCATTCGCGAACAATTTGGCCAAACCCGACTACACATCCAGTCGCCTCTGACGCAGCAAGAACTCCAAGCATTCCCGGGCGTTGTGTCTGTCACCCCGCAATCGCGCGGCTTCTTGGTGAAGCTCAATGATCCGCAGGTTGGCCGCGATATTTTCGCCGCTGCAACCCATCAAGGTTACATTCCCGAGTTTAGCCAACAAGCACCTTCTCTAGACGAAATTTTCCGCATGAAAGTCGAGGCCTAAGCCATGAAAAAAATGGATGTTATTTTCCGTCAAGTTTTCTTCAAAAATCTCAAAAGTAAAACCTGGCTCTGGATCGTTCTTGGTCCGTTAGTTCTGGCAGCAGTTTTTGGCGGCGTTTTCTGGCTTATGAACCAAACCAACCAAACGACCCGTATCGGCGTGGTAACGTCCAGTCCTGCGCTGACACAGACTTTTAAAGCCAACAGCAATGACGATCAAAAATACATCAGTTACAAGACCCCCAGCGCAGCCAAAAGTGCCTTAGCCGCTGAAAAACTTGACGGGGTGTTAACCATCACCAACCATCCGACCTTGGAAGCCAGCCTAATGAAACGGACGGACGGGGAAAGTATTGATCGTAACCAGTTGCAAACGATCCTTGCCCAGGCACACACCAAGGAAGTCGCAACGCAGCTGAACCTAACGCCTGCCCAGCTGCAGCAGCTTTTTGCCACACCGAAGTTCACCACTAACAATGTCACAGTTGATAACGGCAAGTTGGTGACCCGCTCCGCCAAGAGCCAGGCATCAGGCTCGGCAGCCGGATTTATTGTCGGTCTCTTGATTTATACGTTCGTGATTAGCTACGCTTCCATGATGGCCCAGGAAATCGGCACTGAAAAAGGCTCGCGAATTGAAGAATCGATTTTAACGGCCATTACGCCGCAAGCACAATTTTTCGGTAAGTTACTGGGAATCTTGGCGTTAATGGCAACGCAAATCGCAATTTACGCAGTGGTGGGACTCGCCAGCATGGTCATCTTGCGCCAGTTGCCTTCAAACCCGCTGTCTTCACTGATCGGTCAAATGAACCTAAGTAGTATTACCCCGAACATGCTGATTTTCAGTCTTGCCTTCTTCTTTGTGGGCACGCTGACGTATACCGTCTTAGCTGCACTCACCGGTTCACTGGTCGCAAATCAGGAACAGATTGGCCAGGCAACAACGCCAATTGTGATGCTTGGTATGGTTGGTTACTTCGGTGCCTTAATTGTTAGTTCCGGCACCTTGCCTATCCTTAATATCGCCAGCTACGTCCCGTTTCTTTCGACCATGATGATGCCGGTACGCCTTGGCGCGGGCCAGGTTAGTGCGCTCGCTGCATGGTCGGCATTCGGCATTAATCTGATCTTTTTAATCATCTTCACCTGGCTGACAGTCAAGCTTTATCAGACGAATGTGTTAAGCTATTCTGATGGCGGCATTTTAAAAGCGTTCAAGCGCTCGCTGCAGTTGCAACGGACCGCCCGCAAAAATAATCCGATCAAGTCATGAAACGAGGTCAGCCATGCGGATCGTCATCTCAAATCAATCGGGCAAACCGATCTATGAGCAAATCGAAGATCAGGTTAAAGCCGCGATCCTTTCTGGTCAGTTAAAAGTCAATGAGCAATTGCCATCCATTCGCAGCCTTGCACGGGATTTGCGTATCAGCGTCATCACCACCACGCGGGCTTATCACGAACTTGAGGCAGCCGGCTTTATCACCAATGTCCAAGGAAAAGGTGCTTATGTATTAGGCCAAGACAGTGCGCTGGTTCGGGAAAATGCCCTACGAGATATTGAAGCTTCACTCAATCAGGCAATTGATACTGCCAACATGGCGCATATTGCCCCCAGCGAGCTACACACCATGCTGGATACCTTATTACAAGCAGAGGAGACCGATCATGGGCGCTGATTTACTTACCGTCACAAATCTGAACAAACAATATGCAGAATTTCAGCTGGCCGATGTTAGCTTTCAGCTTCCTGCCGGTTATATCATGGGGTTCATCGGTCCCAATGGTGCGGGGAAAACAACGACCATCAAAGCCATTCTGGATATGATTCGTCCGGATACCGGCCAGATTGAATTACTTGGTCAGACAACACCGCAAGGCCGGGAATCCGTTCGGGATCAAATCGGGATCGTTTTAGACGGTCCGGTTTATCCTGATTCATGGCGCGCAGAAACCGTGAGTCGTTACGTCGGTCCTTTCTTTCCCAGTTGGGACCCAGACAAGTTTAAGGAACTCCTCCAAGATTTTGCGATTCCTACCAAACCCAAATATCGTGATTTATCCACGGGTGCCAAAATCAAACTCCAATTAGCAGCAGCCTTCGCTCATCATCCTCGCTTACTGATTCTAGATGAGCCGACTTCGGGCCTGGATCCGATTGCTCGCGATGAATTAATCGGCATTTTGCAGGATTTCATTAGTGATGGGCAACGAAGTGTTCTGATCTCGACTCACGATGTCCTTGAGCTGGCGAAGGTGGCGGACTATGTCACTTATTTATTAGCGGGTAAAGTCACCTTTACCGGTTCACTAGACGAACTACTCGACCGGTATGTCATGATTAAAGGCGGGCCTAATGACTTAACGCCGGCCATTCAAGCTAATATTATCGGCCTTCAACGCAGCGTGGTCGGTTTTGCTGGTATCTGGCCTACCGATCAGATAGCTACTTTGCCAGCCAGCATCGTTCAGGAACCAGTTGACTTGGAGTCCTTGATGATTGCTTTTGGTAAAGGAGGTCGGCCGCATGCATGATCTTGTTAAACTTGTCAGCTTGGATTTGAGTTCGTTGTTTGCTGGTAACAGTCGATATCGGTGGGGGTCGATGCTCGCCCTAGTCATCACATTGGGACTGGTTTTTTTAAACGGTGACTTGTCCACGCCACTAGCTGGAGGCATTATTGGCGCCAGCATTGGTATTCTGATCTTGCCATTTATCAGCACTGACCGCAGTGGCTTGGAAAAGTTATATGCAATGCTGCCGATTCAGCGTCATACGATTGTCGCAAGTCATTATCTCTTTGGCTTAATCGTTACCATTCTGATTGATGGATTAGCCATGTTAATTATTGGCGTTGGCACCATAGCTCGATTCAATCCTGTTCGCGACGCTCAATCCTTTTGGGGGATACTACTTTTCGGGACCGGTCTCGTCTTGTTTCAAATAATGTTATCGTTCCCGATCATGATCTTCTTAGGTTACCAACGAGCACCACTTGCCGCCTATTTGCCTGTCACATTAGTTTTGGTCATCGTCATTTTCCTGGAAAGAAGTCTGAACCTCACCTTAACTTCGATGCGCCCATGGCTTGGGTTAATGGCCGTTGTTCTAGTACTTCTGTTTGCATTCTCTTGGTGGATAAGCACTGTGCTGTACGACAAAAGAGAATTTTAATGTTTCAATATTATTGACAAACTGCCGCCTTTTCCAAAAGTACCGAGATCTCCGATTTCAGTGGAGACACCGGTACTTTTTTGATGCTTGCATCCACGCGGCATTTTAAACGGGGCTTTGTAGATGAGCACTTATAAAACCTAAAAACGAGTCAAAAGAACATTATGAGAATGGTTCAACATTTGTAAACAAGTGTCTTTTCAAGATTGAAAATAAAATCGGCACGTGATAGCTGTTTTCATTTATTCAAGCATTCACAATATACTTGAATTTCATATCTCCGTCTTCTTTCCGTTTTAAATGTCATCATATTGCTGTCTCATTTTGCCACCCTTGCCTCACTTTAAATTACTTCAATATCAATTAAAGTTATTAGTCATCAAGGTCTCTTACTTTCCTGCTTAATATCAACACTACATTTAGCAAACATTACCCTTATTTCCTGTTCTTTTATGAGCACTTCTCAAAATCCCAATTAAGTGATCCATGAGATTCTCCGCGGAAATTCGTAAGCGCTAACATTTGTTTTGTGAGAGTTGTCACATAGCTGTTGTTTTGACAACTGTGAAGTATTTAACATATGAGTGTAAGAGAAAGGAAGGATCAACATGCGTGTTGGGGTTGTTAAAGAGCAAAAGGCTGGCGAAGGCCGGGTTGCTGTAACGCCTGCCAATGTGAAGAAATTGACCGCGGCCGGCGCAGAGGTTTGGGTTGAACATGCTGCGGGGATCGGGGCCGGATTTGCGGATGCGGATTATGAAGCCGCTGGCGGTAAGTTAGTCAGCCATGCGGCCAGCTGGGATGCCGACTTGGTGGTTAAGGTGAAGGAACCGGATGCTGAAGAGTATCAGTATTTCAAGTCCGGTCAGGTGATTTGGGGTTTTCAGCACTTAGCATCTGCGCCGGAAACCGTCCACGCCATGCAAGCTGCTGGCGTCACGGCGATTGGCGGCGAGACGATTGTCAAAAACGGTGAACTGGTTTTGCTAAAGCCGATGAGTGCGATTGCCGGGCGGCGTTCAGTGATCATGGGGGCCTATTATCTTGAAGCACAACATGGCGGCGAAGGTATTTTGCTACCGGGCACGCCAGAAGTAGCAGCTGGTACTGTCGTGATTTTTGGCGGCGGCACGGCAGCGTTCAATGCGGCTACCCTAGCGTTGGCCATGGGTTGCCACGTCACCATTATCGAATTAAAGCCAGAGCGGCGCACATGGCTTGAGCAAAAGTTTGCTGGGCAAGACCTGACTGTATTGGCTTCCACACCGGAAAACCTTGTCGCTGCGATTAAAACGGCCGACGTGTTCATCTCGACGATTTTGATTCCGGGGGCTAAACCACCCAAGCTTGTGACAACGGCGATGGTTCAGTCCATGAAACCGGGTAGCGTCTTGGTTGATGTTGCCATTGATCAGGGTGGCACAGTTGAAACTATTGATGCGCCGACAACGATTGAGGCACCGGTGTTTACCAAATACGGCGTCATCCATTACGCTGTTCCGAATCAGCCCGGTGCGGTGCCACGAACTGCAACGCTGGCGCTGGCAAGTGGGAACATCCCTTACCTATTGGCGATTGCGACTCAGGGTATTGACCAGGCAATTGCGACGGATCCTGCCTTGGCATCCGGCGTCAATCTTTACCATGGCAAGATCACGAATCAAAGCCTTGCCAACTCGTTGTCACTACCTTTCACACCGTTGACAGAAGTACTGGTCAGAAATTAGGAGGTGGTTTTGATGCTAACGATGACCTCACCCGTCACGATAAAAGATATTCGGGAAGCAAGTCAGCTCATTCACAAGGTCGGCCGTGTGACGCCGCTGATCCAATCCATGTTTCTCAGTCGCACCGTCACACACGGCGATGTTTATCTCAAACTTGAGAATATGCAGTTGACCGGCTCATTCAAGTTTCGCGGCGCCTACAACAAGATCCACCACCTCACCGATAGCGAAAAACAGCGAGGCGTCATCACCGCCAGCGCTGGTAATCATGCCCAAGGTGTTGCATTAACCGCACATTTATTGGGGATCAACGCCACCATCGTGATGCCGGAAACCGCACCGCTCGCCAAACAGCAGGCAACCAGCGGCTATGGTGCCCGCGTGATCCTGGCTGGCCAAACATTTGATGAAGCGCGCGCTTTTATGGAAAAAAAGGCGACCGCTGACGGCCTCACGATTGTCGATCCCTATAACGATCCGCTCGTCATTGCCGGCCAAGGCTCAATTGGTCTGGAGCTTTTGACGCAACTTCCTACCATCGATACCGTCATTGTGCCAGTTGGTGGCGGCGGTCTAATCTCTGGCATCGCCGTTGCGCTCAAGCATGCCCATCCGCAGATTCACATCATTGGGGTGCAATCCGAAAACGTTCACGGCATGACTGCTTCCTTGCAAGCCGGTCACCTGACGCGGCAGTGCGCTGGCTCGACATTGGCCGATGGAACAGCCGTGGCAATGCCCGGTAATATCACTTTTGGCCTCGCAAGCGATCTCGTCGACGAGATGGTATTGGTTTCGGAAGAAGAAATTGCTGAAGCCATGAAGGATCTCCTACAACGCGCTAAAACCGTTGCCGAGGGAGCGGGCGCGTTGCCAACCGCTGCGCTCGAAGCCCACAAAATCGCTGCCAAATGGCTCACTGACAAAAAAGTGGTCGCTTTGGTATCAGGCGGCAATGTTGATTTGGAACGAGTCGCCCAAAATATTGAACATTTCTTTGACCATGATCCAACCGGCCATTTTGTCGGCTAATGTTTTTGTCAAGGTGCCAGCAACCGTCTGTCAAAAATTAGCCTCGGACTGAAAGGAAAACTTTTCATCACGGCTAATGGGCAAATGTTGTGGCGCCAGAACACGCATTAATTGGGGGTAACACAATGGAAAAGACGATCTCGAAGCGAACCGCGGCCAAGACGAAATATGTACCGTATGCCACGGAACGCACACAGGAAAATAGCGGCGGAAGCACGGCTATTTTCATCATCGGTGCCGTTTTGGCGACCATCTTTGCTGCTTCTACAGCTTATTCAGGCATGAAGGCTGGCTTGACCGTTGCCGCCGGAATTCCCGGATCAATTATCGGATCAGGATTGGTCGGCGTTTTCGCCAAGAAAAAAGGACTTTTTGGCAAGAATCTGCTCCAGGGGATGAGTTCAGGCGGTGAATCGATAGCCAGCGGGATGATTTATGTCTTGCCAGCCATTATCATCATTGGCGGCCGGGTTAACTTTTTTGCCGGCATTGCCGTCGGTGCGCTGGCCGTTTTATTCGCAGTCGGCATGGCCAGCCTTGTTGAGAATTATTTGTTAGTTGAAGAAGACGGTAAACTCATGTATCCGGAATCGACTGCCATTTCCGAAGCGCTGGATGCCAGTGAAGCCGGTGGCGACGCGCTGAAACATATGGGCATCGGTTTTGGCATTGGCGGCGTGATCACGTTGCTCACCACGCAGGTTTTTGGGTGGGTCAACAGTGTGATGACGTTTGTGGGTAGTACATCATACCGCTGGAAAATTTCGACCGAAGTCAATCCGATGTTGGCCGGCATTGGCTTTGTTGTTGGTTTGGATGTGTCCTTAACCATGTTTGCTGGTTCGATACTGGCTAACTTTGCGATCACGCCATTAATTGCTTACTTCACGCAGATGGCTGGCGGCCACGCCCATGTCTGGAACGACGTCCACATGTTGATGTCGCAGATGAACATCGATACCGTGGCCGGTTCCTATACCAAATATATCGGTGCCGGCATGATGCTCTGCGGCGGGATTATCGGCGCCATCAAGTTAATTCCGGTTATCGTAACATCCATCAAGAAAACGCTCAACGCCCGCAATAACAGTGGCGAAGAAAAGAATTCACTGGGCATCATGGCGCTTTTGGTTGCCACCATCGCAATCTTCATCGTCGGTGCTTTTCTGACCGGCAACATGGTGATTACCATCTTGGCTGGCATTATGTCGCTTGTCTTGGCCTTGCTGTTTGTCATCGTTTCGGCACGGCTCGCCGGTACGATCGGCTGCTCGAATGCGCCGGTTTCCGGTATGACCATCGCTAGTCTGGTTGTCATGACGCTGGTGTTTGCGCTGATGGGCTGGACGTCCAATACCCACAACGAAACTCTCCTGTTGTTCGGCGTCTTCATTGTCACCGCGATTTCTGTCGGTGGTGCCTATATGCAAACCCAAAAAGTCAATTATCTTGTCGGCGGTCGACGCTCCGAAATGATGAAGTATTTTCTTCTCGCCGCACTCATCGGTGTCGTCGTTGTTGTCGGCACTACGGTAATCCTCTCCCCGCAACTGGCCGTTAAAAGTGCCGATCCGCCATTCGGTCTGCCGCAAGCGAACCTCATTGCCACGCTGACCACGGGCATTTTATCGGGTAACCTGCCATGGATCATGATCATTGTCGGCATCATCATGGCGCTTGTTTGCTGGATGCTGAATCTGCCGATCATGACCGTTGCCCTAGGATTCTATCTACCGATTTCCACGACTTCGATTATTCTGGTCGGTGCGTTGTTAAAGCTTTTCATCCAAAAAACCACGCAAAACAAGGAGCTTCGCGAAACGCGCCTATCCGCTGGGGTCTCTCTTTCTAGCGGCCTGATTGCCGGCGGTTCCATCATCGGTTTAATCGGCATCATTTTACACGTCACCGGTGTCTTGCAAAACCGGGTTCCTGCTGGTTTTGCCGGCAGCAACGCCATGGCCGTCGTGTTGCTGATCATCATGGCAGCAGCGATTATCGTGCCATTAATGGTCATCAAACACCCTGCAGCCAAGAAGCAAGCTGAGTAGGAGGCGTTTAGACAATGACAAAGACTGACATGCTCACCACGGTCATTTACCGAAAAAATCCGCGGGTGCAGTACACCAAAAAGAATGGCCAAGTCACCATTATCCGACCGCAGAACCACCCCATTCAGCGGTTTTGCCGGAAAGTACTGCACATGAAAATTCCCGAAGTCAGCTACCTGCACCTCGATGCTTATGGCAGCTTCGTTTTTAGCAAAATCAATGGCCGCCGAACCGCCGCCATGATTGGCAAAGAACTCGCCCAGAAATTCCCAGAAGCCGACGATCAGCGTGACGCGCGGTTAGCCCTTTATCTCAATCAAATTGCTGAAAAGGACCATTTAATTCAACGGCTGGATCACAACCCAAACTTTCTATAGCACATTCGCCGGCGCAAAAGCCTGCGTATAAGGACCTTGGTCGCGATGGCCACTTATACTCCGGCTTCTAACCGCGCCGGTTCACGCTCACATTAACGCGTTCACCGGCGCAGGGGTCTGCGTGTAAGGACCTTGGTCGCAATGGCCTAAGTTCGGGCCATCACGCCCAAGGCCGCTTACACTCCGACCCCTAAGCGCGCCGGTTCACGCTCACTCATAAAAATGGAGGAAAATAAAATGATTGATCGAATCGAAATGTCTGCTTGTACTTCAATGATGGTCGGCAAAAAAGCTTCACTTGACGGTGCCACTTATATCTCCCGCAACGAAGATCGGCTTGTTGCCATCTATCCCAAGCGCTTCATTGTCCAGCCAGCCGTCACTGGACGCAAAAAAACTTATGTCTCACCCTACAATCAATTAACGGTCCCTTTACCGGAAACCGGCTACCGCTACACCGCAACGCCTGATGCCGATCAAAGTGCCGGCCCTAACGAAGAAGACGGCTTTAACGAGAAAAACGTCGGCGAAAGTGCCACCGAAAGTGTTTATGCCAATGAACGCGTTCTCGCCTATGATCCCTTTGTCAAAAATGGCTTAGCCGAGGATTCCATGACGACCCTAGTCCTGCCTTTTATCAACAGTGCGCGCGAAGGCGTCCGGTATCTCGGTGATCTCGTGAAACAATATGGATCGGCTGAAGGCAACGGCGTGCAGTTTAACGATCAAAACGAAGTCTGGTACATGGAAATCGTGACCGGCCATCAATGGGTCGCCGTCCGCATCCCCGACGATTGTTATGCGGTTGCGGCCAATCAGGTTGCCATTCAAACGATCGATTTCAACGATCCTGACAACTACATGTGGGCAGACGGCATCCAGGATTTTGTTGATCGTCATAACTTGAATCCTGATGCTGATCAATGGAACTTCCGCCACATCTTCGGCACCGATACCGAGAAAGATCATCATTACAACACGCCGCGGGTTTGGTTCGCCCAACGCTACCTCAATCCCGAAACTATCCAAGATCCGGAATCGCCGGAGTTGCCTTTTATCCGCAAAGCCAACCGCAAGATTTCGATTGAGGATATTCAATATGTACTCAAATCACACTTCAATGAAACCCAGTTCGACCCATTAGGAAGCGGCAGCGAACATGACCGCAAAACATATCGCGCCATTTCGCTATCCCGCACCGCCAACTCTCACATTCTGCAAATGCGTCCGGCCGATCAGCACCCCGCTGCCGGTGTCCAGTGGGTCGGCTTTGGCATCCCCGCCTTCTGCCCACATGTTCCTTTCTTCACCGACGCCAATGACACCGATGAAAGTTACCACGAGCTACCGGCCAAAATGGATCTCAACGCCGCATACTGGCTTTACGAAGCGCTAGCGATGGTCGTCGAGTCCCATTACGCCGATTTTATCGAAGACGACTTAGCCTACCAAAAAGAGCTCAACGAATGGGCCCGCCGCAAAATCGCCGAAGTCGACGCCGCCACCGCCAAAATAAGCGGCTCGGATCTAACCCAATATCTCACCGAGCAAAACCATCTGATTGCGCAACATTACAACAACGCCACCCGCGAGTTGTTGTTTAAGCTGATCACGATGGGAACCGGCTTATCGAAGCTGACTTTCAAAATGGATCCGAATCTCTAACGCTGCGGCCCTACGCCTAAGTTGCGATCCAGTATACTAGGAACCGAAAATATGATTTGTTGCGACCAAAAGTCTGAAACATAATTAACAGCCACAATATAAAAGTGAGCATACTTCCAAAAATGATAGACGGAGAGTATGCCCACTTTGTTTTCTCTAGAATAATTCGTTGGCGTTATTAAGATATGAGTGCCAAGGCGGAGCAATCGGAGGCCAGATGGGGCTCAGGGGTGGAATTGTTGTTGGTGGGGCGCCTTTTGCCCCGCCTACAACAAGGCCGATCTTAGAGACTCTGCCGCTTTTGCAGAGGCTCTAAGTCGTGCCCACCCCGTTCCAGCCCCAGATGGCCGGAGATTGCGGAGTTTGGCATGGCAAGAAACTATTTACATCACCGAATCTTATGCCATGCTGCTGCACCCTCAGCCGGGAAAATATGCGCCATTTGCCACATCTGATCGCGACTCAGATGGTAGACAATCGCCGGCAATAACGTGTTGATTGCGTCTTCGGCCTGAGCACTGTACTCCGTGGCGCCGACAAGATGATGTTCCTGATCGAACACCAAAAGGCTATCACCCACCGTTTCCTGATCGGTTTGGTGATACCAGTCATCAGGAATGTGATTGTGCACGACCTTGTAAGTATCATCTTTGACAGCTTCCGGTGCCACACCGACTTTGGCAATTCTTGGCGAGGTGTAAACCGTCGACGGAATCGCCGGATAATCAATCGGCGCACTCGTTTGGCCACTCAACAACTTGTAAAGGTAATAGGACTCAAACGTGGCCGTTGGTGTTAATTTCGGTTGCGGTTTGTCTAAAACATCGCCCGATGCATAAATATTGGCCACATTGGTTCGCAGATAGTCGTCCACAAGAATCCCGTGCTGGTTAAACTTGACGCCGACATTTTCTAACCCCAGTTGCTCAACATTCGGGATTCGGCCGGTTGCATCCAGCACCCAATCGACAACTAACTGTCCCTTGTCGCCATAATGAATCACAATGCCATCAGCGGTCTTCTCAAGCGCCGTCACCGCCGCGTTCGGCGTGAATTGAATGCCCCGTTTCGTCATGTCGGCCATCACATCTTCGACAAACGGCTGGTGGAATTCCCGCAAAGCACGATCATGATGCATCAACACATGGACATCGGCGCCTGCCGCATTGGCAATCGTCGCAAATTCCATACTGATATAGCCAGATCCCAAAATGCCGATTCGCTTCGGCAAGACGTCCAGATCCATGAAGGCCCGACTGTCATGGGCTAAATCGGTCCCCGGAACATCGATGCGATGCGGGCGCTGGCCAGTCGCAATGACAATTTTGTCAGCGGTATAAGTCTTTTCACCAACAACAATCGTGTGCGCGTCCTGAAATTTCCCATAGCCATGGATGATCGTCACGCCGTTTTGGGTTAATCCCGTACCAATAGCATTCGGTAACGGCTTAATCACGGCTTGTTTATGGGCCACTAATGCCGACCAGTTGATCTTGATATTGCCAGACACAACACCCTGCATCCGTTCTGCCAACCGCTGCAAAACCACCGGCGTATCAAGCGTGATTTTCGCGTTACACCCATAATTCGGGCAGGTGCCGCCGATCATGTCACCTTCAACCACCGCAACTTTTTTTCCCGAAGCTGCCAATGGGCCGGCCCCGTCAAACGCGCCATGCCCACTACCTAAGTACAAGACATCAAAATCATATGGATTCTTCAAAACATCGACCTCCTTATGACGCTGTCTACTAACAACGAAGTAAGCATAACAGATGGTATACAAATTAGTCACGGACAATGCTTAGCGGTGGACACATTTTTTGAAGCCTTTAGACATAGCACTCTTCACAACATGTTGACTTGATAGTAAAAAAGTTCCGGTAAGGGCGACTGTTTTCGCAATCACTTACCGGAACTCTTAAATGCTTTTATGAAACTAAAGATCGCGACTCACTTGGGGCTTTTTAACTTGGAAGGCAACGATCAGACCAACCACCGCAAGGATTAAGACAAACACGAAACCATAGTGCGAGCCGATTGTCAGTCCTGATTGTCCGGCTGCTTGAGCGGAACCCAAGGCGAGCATGCTTGTGGCAACCGCCGTTGAAACTGCACCGACAATTTGCTGCAAGGTGTTCAGCAAGGCGCTGCCATCTGCACTTTCGGCGCCGCTCAAACTGTTCAACCCATACGTCTGCGCTGGGGACATCGCAAGCGGCGCCCCAATCATTAAGGTCACATGTCCCAAAATGATCCACCAAAGCGGACTTTGCGCCCCACTGCTGAGCAATATCAGGATCCCGAGAATGGCAATCACAAATCCGCCACGGGCTAACCACTTCGCCCCATGACTGTCATACATCCGGCCGGCAATCGCTGAAACCGCGGCGTTGACAATCCCGCCTGGCAACATCACGAGACCAGTCATCGCGACTGGTAGGCCAATAACGCGCTGCAGGTACATCGGCAACAAATACATCGAAGCCAGAATCACGCCAAAATCCAGCATGACCAGTAAGGTACCAACCGTAAACTGTTTATTGGCGAAGACCCGCAAGTTCAACATCGGTTTTTTCAACGTCAACTGTCGCCGGGTATAAAACGCCAAACCGGCAATACCGATCAGCAGTGAAACCGCTACTGTGAGGGATAACCAACCCGAATCACTCGCCATGGTTGTGCCAACGACAATCCCGGCAAAACCGATCGAAGAGGCAACAATCGAGATCCAGTCAACCGGTGTTTTGGTTTGGTGATAGACATTTTCCATTGACGTTAAGGTGAAAATAAATGCCAATACCAAGAACGGGACAAATAACCAAAAAATATCATGCCAGGTAAACTTGGCCAGGATGAGTCCGGTAATGGTCGGGCCGATCGCAGGCGCAAACATGATCACCGGTGCTGCCAATCCCATCACTGTTCCCAGTTTATACGGCGGGAAAATCTGCATCGCTACCGAAAACATCAGCGGCAGAATCAAGCCGGTTCCAATGCCCTGAATAAGGCGACCGATTAAGACAACGGCAAAACTGGCGCCCATCGCGGAAACAACGGAGCCAAGAATAAAGGCGCCTAATGCGAATAAAATAATTCTTTTCGTATTAAACCATTTGGACAAAAGACTGGAAATCGGCATGCAGATCCCGATGACCAGCATATACCCGGTGACAAGCCATTGAATCGTGCCTTGTGACACATTCAGCGCCGTCATCAGACTAGGTAAGGCGATATTAAGCGATGTTTCTGAAAACATGCCGACAAATGCCCCGATCATCAGCCCAATCATGGCCAAGGCCGGATGCGCGATATGAACGCGTGCTTGTGGCATTGCTTTTGTTTGTGATAATTGCATGAATAACTTCCTTTTCTACTTTCGAATCAATCAACAATTGGCAGGCATTTTCAAGACGTCAGTGCCTGTTTAATCAGGTAAGACAGGTGAGCCGCGGTTTGCCGTAACAAGTCAGGATTCGCTTTGGTAGTCGCGATCATAATGGTGCCTTCGATCGTTGCCTGAACGAATTGTCCCAGTTGCCGCGCCGGGACCACTGACATCCCCGCTGAAACCAGTTTGTCGGTGTATAAATCTTCAAGTTGCGTATAAACCGCACTGCAAGCTGCCTGCAATTTCGGATCATCGCGAGTTTCTAGTGCGATCAGGCTGATTGAATGGCTACTGAGCCGACCATGCTGTTGCATCTCCTCCGCCATTTCCGCCAGCTGTCCGGTCAAGGCAATTTCCGGCGCCGCATCCCGGTCAAGTGCTTGTTTAACCCGCGCCAAAATTTGCGCACCCGCATACTCAATCGCGGCTTTAATTAGCTGCTCTTTGCCTTCTGGGAAATAATAATAAAGTGATCCTTTCGGGGTCCCGCTGACGGCCAGAATTTTTGATAATCCTGTTGCCCTGCCCCCTTCCTCCTGAAAAAGATCCGCAGCTGTCGCGACTAACTTTTCACGTGTGTTCATTGCTAACCTCCAGATTATAACAACCGGTCTATATAATACTGCTGTTTTCTGGAAAAAGTCAATTTTATTTTTAGAAATATGAAAATGGGTTCCGTTTCGCATCTTGCAGCATAAGCTGTTTTCCGGTAGAGAAGCCCCAATGCGCACGAAAAAAGCTGCCCCTTGAATGAGCAGCTTAATGCAATCAGCACCAGTTTATTTGAAAAGAGATTATTTTTTCCCAGCCACTGCCAACCAAGCCTCTTTGATTCCCGAAAGTACAAGCGTAGGAATAGCCGGCAGCACAGTGACTAGCAAATATTGTTGCCATGTCAGCATTTGGGTACCCATCACCACGTTAAAAAACGGTAAAGTAGTGACCAATAGTGAACTCACGGCAGCAAAACTCACTGCAGCAAGCAACTTGATATTGCTAAATGGATTGCGTCGGTATAAAGTCGTCGTGCTTCGGGCATCAAAGACGTGCCACAATTGGCCAAACACCAGTGTCAGGAACGCGATCGTCTGGGCTGTAGCAGCTGGTAAACCGGCACTGGCTGCCCAGATAAATGCAACATACACCGTACCGCCCATGACGGTCCCGCGAACGAAGATGCGGCCCACCATGCCTTTTAAAATTGAAGTATTGGTATCACGCGGTTTTTGCTTCATCTGGTCTGCTTGTGGTTTATCATACGCTAAGGCAAAGCTTGGCAACGCGTCCGAAATCATGTTCACCCACAAAACCATGAGTGCGGTCAGCGTTGGTGTAGTTACGCTGACGTGACCAATGGGACCGGTCATCAAGATGACGCCTAACAGTAACGCCAGCACTTCCGCAACATTGGTCGTCAATTCATGACGCATAAAGTTTTTAATGTTTCCGAAGATTGTCCGGCCAGCTGCGACTGACTTTTCGATGGTGGTAAATTTATCATCGAGCAAAATCAAATCGGCCGCATCTTTGGTGACTTCGGTGCCATTGATGCCCATGGCGATGCCAATATCCGCGGCGCGCAACGCCGGCGCATCATTGATCCCGTCACCGGTCATGGCAACCACTTGGCCGCGCCGTTGCAAAGCTTTAACGATCCGTTGCTTGTGCTCCGGGGACACGCGCGCATAAACCCGCGCTTCCAAGACCACATCATCTAACTCTGCATCAGGCAGTTTGTCTAACATGGCACCTTCAATAACTTGGGCATCTTTTTTCTGAACAATTCCCAGTTTATAGGCAATGGCACGCGCAGTTGCTGCGTGGTCGCCGGTAATCATGACGACATTTACCCCAGCCGCGTGTAACGTCTGAATCGAGCGCTTCACTTCCGGGCGTGGTGGATCGATGATGCCGGCGATTCCAAGCAGTGTCAGATGTTGCTCCAGCTCCGCCGTCTCACCGTGCAACGCCAGCGATTCGTCAATGGCCCGTTCCGTGATTGCAATGGTTCGCAACGCATCATTGGCAAAGTCCAGAATCACTTTTTCCATGTCCGCCCGCGCATCTGCAATCGGCACCAGCTGATCATGATCCACCACCTGGTCCGTTTTCTGCAAAATAACATCCGGCGCGCCTTTGGTTAACACTTTGAATTGACCGTTTTCTTTAATGACAACGCTCATCATTTTCCGCGTTGAATCAAACGGCAATACCCGAAAAATGTCAATGTCACGTTGATCGGTTTTTTCCAGCAAAGTCGCCCGGTCAATGCCACCTTTTGCGCCAGCCACGACCAACGCCACGTCGGTCGGATTACCAAACGGCTGGGAGCGACCATCTTCGTCTTGCGTGACATTAGCTTCGTTGTTTAACACCGCTGCCTGCAAAAACTGCTCAACTGCAGGGGTGTCCTGCTCATCTACTGGTAAAAAATCACCGGTTGTGTCGTAACCATTACCTTCGACTTCATAATGCGCGCCGTTAGCAAAAAAGCGCGTCACCGTCATTTCGTTTTTCGTCAGCGTGCCGGTTTTGTCGGACGCAATATAATTCGTGGCGCCTAAGGTTTCAACCGAGTTCAGCGACTTAATCAAGCCTTGATTCTTGGCTAGCTTGGTTGCACCAATGGTTAAGACAATCGACAAAACGGCCGGCAGTGCATCGGGTATCGCAGCCACGGCAAGAGCAATCGCAGTGGACAGTGACGCTGCCAGTATTTCAAAAGAGAGGTTACCGGTTTGCTGATAGGCTTTAAACAAGGCCAATCCTAACGTCAGGAAAACAATCCCGATCGCAACGATCATCAGCTTTTTGCTCAAACTGTGAACGACCCGCTCGATCGGCGTCTTTTGCGTTTGCACGTCATTCATCAACTTGGCGATTTTGCCGAGTTCGGTTTCCATCCCGGTGGCAACCACAACGCCATATCCGTTCCCGGCAGTTATCATCGAACCGGAAAAGCCCATGTTGGTCTGATCGCCTAGTTCGACTTCCTCAGTCAAGGCATGGGATTGCTTGCTCACAGGTTCCGCTTCACCGGTTAAGTGCGCCTCGGATGTTTGTAAATTGGCCACCCGCAGCCACCGCACATCGGCTTCCAAAAAGTCGCCGGTCTGTACCCGAACGATATCACCCGGCACCAACTCGGCAACCGGCACATCTTCCCAAATGCCATCGCGTAACACCCGCGCCTGATGATCCGCCATATTGCGTAGCGCGTCCATTGACTTTTTAGCCGATTGCGCCTGCCAGTAGCCCAAGCCGGAATTGACGCCGATAAGAATTAAGATCGCAATACTTTCATAAATCGCCGCCATCCCGTGGCCATGATTACCGGTGACAAAAAAATCATACGCCGCACTCAACAACGCCAAGCCGACTGCAACAAATAAAATAATGACAAGTGGTTCCTTGAGTGTCAGTAGAAATTGACGCCACGCTGGAATCGTTGGCGCGGCTTTCAATGCGTTCGGGCCGAACTTTGCCAATCTCGCCTCAGCCTCTGCGCTCGTTAATCCATGTGTCCGATTCGTCGTCAGTGCGGTTAAAACTTCTTCTTTGTGCTTTAAATAAACTTTGTTCATGGTCATCCCTTTCTTGATATACGTTCTCGAATTCGGTTGGTGGCGCTTTTTTGCTTGCTTAGGCTATTTGAAACCTGCCTCTCCATAACGCGTTCGCCGGCGCAGGAGTCTGCGTGTAAGGAACTTGGGCGCAATGACCAAGGCCACTTACACTCCGACTCCTAAACGCGCCGGCTCACGCTCACAAAAAGAGCGCACGCCTCGACGCCCTTTCTTCCCCAGGAAAGGCATCTTGAAGCATACGCTCAACCGATTCGTTGCTATTCACTATAACTAATATTAAAACATAACACCGTTAACCTTGTCAAGTTGGACTCAGGCACCCTAACGCAAGCCGTCAGTTAGGAATCTAAATCAGCCCCGTTAGACGCAATCACCTGCCGATACCAGTCGAAAGATTTCTTCTTGGAACGTTTAAGCGTTCCTTGGCCGGCATCGTCGAGATCGACATAAATGAAACCATAACGCTTCGACATCTGGCCGGTTGACGCACTGACCAAATCGATGCATCCCCATGGCGTATAGCCCATGACATCAACGCCATCATGAATAGCCGCACCGATTTGTTCGATGTGCTGCTTCAGATAGTCAATCCGGTAATCGTCGTGAATCTCGCCGTTTGAATCCGGCTGGTCCACGGCGCCGAGGCCATTTTCAACGATGAACAGGGGCTTGCGATAACGGTCGGATAACTGATTTAAGGCAATGCGCAAGCCGATTGGGTCGATCTGCCACCCCCACTCACTCGCTTCCAGGAAAGGATTCCTAATGCCGCTTAACAAGTTCCCGCCAACTTCTGCATGATCCTTTTGAACCGTTTCGACAACAGCAGACATGTAATAACTGAAGCCAATATAATCGACCGGATACTGCTTCAACAGTGCCAACTCGGCAGCCGAAAAGTCTAGATCGGTCAACTTGATGCCATATTGGTCCAGCAACGCATCCGTGTAAGCTGGATACTCGCCGCGCACCTGAACATCGCCGCAAAAGAAATTGAATGCTTGATTTTGTTGCAGCGTCGCCAGCTGATTGGCCGGATTCGCGTCATAGCTGTAAGTGGTGGCGTATAACAACATGCAGCCGATCTGAAGATCCTGATCCAGTTGGTGACCGATTTTAACCGCCTCGGCCCCAGCCACAAACTGATTGTGCCAGGCTTGGAAAATGTTGCGCTTATCAGCTGCACCGTTACTGTTCACCAAGCCTTGGCTCATCACCGGAAATGCCAGCGCACTGTTGATTTCGTTAAAGGTCATCCAGTACTTCACCTGTTTGAAATAACGGGTCAAGACGGTTTCGGCAAATCGCTTGTAAAAGCCAATGAGCTGCTTGTTCTTCCAGCCGCCATACTTGGTAACCAGGTGCAGTGGCATCTCGTAATGGGAAATCGTGATAATCGGTTCAATCCCATATTTCAAACACTCCGCGATCACTGCATCATAGAACGCCAGGCCAGCCATGTTAGGTGTCTTTTCATCACCTTCCGGAAAAATTCGTGACCAGGCAATCGAAAAGCGATAACATTTAAAGCCCATTTCACTAAACAGCTTGATGTCTTCTTTAAAATGGTGGTAATGATCGATCCCCCGATGATTCGGGTACCGATAGTTGCTTTCATCGATGGTCCAGTCAAAATCCGGCTCATTCACCAGATCAAACCGCGCTTTTCCTTGGGGCAGGACATCGGCAATCGATAAGCCTTTGCCATCTTCACGATAGGCGCCTTCCAGCTGATTGGCTGCGGTCGCACCGCCCCACATAAATTGTTTAGGAAAATTCAAATAAGTCATGGTCAAATGTCCATCCTTTCTAAGCTAGCGTCATTAATGCATCGTCTTCTGTTGCCCCGTCCGCTCGAGTTTCAACCTGATAACGGTCGGAGTTCGTCACAATCATCAGCACGGTTGGCGCATACCCTGCAGTTTTAATCGCTTGATAATCAAATTCAACCAACGGCGTACCGACATCCACCTTCTGTCCTTGTTCAATCAAAGGTTTAAAATACTTGCCTTTTAAATTCACGGTGTCGACACCAATGTGAATCAGAATCTCTGCGCCTTTATCAGACGTGATGCCAATAGCATGCGCGGTTGGATACACCAGACTGATCGTCCCTGCGACTGGTGCCTTGACCAAGTTATCCTCCGGTTCAATCGCGATGCCTTGTCCCATGGTGCCCGAAGAAAAGACTTCATCCGGCACTTCGCTGAGCGGCACCAGGGTTCCTTTAACCGGCGCTGCCAATGTTTCTGCATGATCCGCGGCAATCTGGGTAGCTTGCGATTTGTCTTCTTTGACGCCTGCGTTAATCCCGCCAAACACCAAGGTGAGGGCAACGCCGAGAACAAAGGCTACAATATCGCCGATCACCGAAACGCCGAACCCTTTACCGAGATAAGTCGGCAACGATAAGATGCTGGCCAATGATGCTACATTCGAACCGGCGCCGGACATGGCCACGATAATCCCGCCAACTGCTCCGGCAACACACGCGCAATAAAACGGCTTTTTCAATTTTAAGGTGATCCCGTAAATGGTTGGTTCTGTGACCCCGAAAAGTGCCGTAATCGTGCTTGAACCAGCCAGACTTTTCATTTTAGCGTCGCGGGTTTTAAGGAACACCGCAAATGCCGCACCGGCCTGCGCCAAAACTGCCGGCAAAAGAATCGGCATCATCGGATCTGTCCCATACTGGGCAATGTTGTTCATCATGACCGGCACCAAGGCCCAATGAACGCCGAAAATCACAAACACCTGCCAGAAGCCGCCAAGAACCATCCCCGCTAAAGCCGGCACGCTCTTGTTCAATGACACAATCGCCGTAGCAAGACCATTACTGAGAATGGAGCTGACCGGTCCGACCACCAACATGGTCAGCGGCACGATGATCACTAACAGACATAACGGTGCCAAAATGTTCCGAACCGACTGATGCCAAATCTTGTTGAAAAATGGTTCCAGAAACTTCTGAACCACGACGACAAGCAAAATCGGCAAGACCGTGGCCGTGTAATTAGCCGCCACCACTGGAATGCCGAAGAAATCAATACTCGGTTTGCCAACGAGTCCGACGATGTTGGGATAAACCATCGCGGCAGCAATTGCCATCGCCACAAATGGATTCACCTTCAGATGTTTCGCGGCCGTAAACGCTAACGCAATCGGTAAAAAGTAGAAAATGCCGTCTGCTGCTGCCCACCAAATCTGATAGGCGCCGCTTTTGGTCGTTAACCAGCCAACCGCCACGGCCAGCGACAGTAAGCCTTTTAGAATCCCGGCACCGGCCATCGCACCCAAAAATGGTGTGAAAACGCCGGAAATAAAAGTTAGTAAGCCATTGAAAGCGCGTTTGAATGTCATTTTCTCATGCGGTTGGTCATTGGCCGCCTGCGCACTGTTACCTAAACTCGGTTCAAGTTTGATAATTGCCTGATAAACATCACTCACGTTATTGCCGATGACCACTTGATACTGGCCGCTTGCTTCCACGACCGTGATGACCCCGTCCAACGCCTCGACTTTCTGTTTAGCCGCGGCCGCTTTTTGCGGATCCTTCAATGTGAAACGCAGCCGCGTCGCACAGTGCCAAACCTGTTCAATATTCTGCTTGCCGCCAACCAACTGCAACAGTTGCTTCGCCAGTGTTGCTTCTCCCATTTTTCTTTCCTCCAGACCTTGGGCAATAAAAAAACCAGAAAGACGAAACCTAGGGCGTGCCTAAGTCAAGTCTTTCTGGTTTTGCCTAATTCAATAGTAACAAGCCAGATGGTACTGTATTCGCTTTCAATAACCACATCTTATCTGATTCATTAGCCGTCGTCAACTACTTTTTAAATTTTGCGCATGACTGGCAGCTAATCGGGAAATATGCAAGGTTAAATAGATCTGCTCGTTTTTGGAAACGGGTACGTTGACCTTCTGCTCGATGAACTGAACAACATCCTCCATACACTGATAAGCCTGCACATAATCTTCTTGCAAATGTGCTAACAGGGCATGGTCGTAACTCGCTTCCTGTTTATCTGTGTGCGCGTAAACCCGTTGAAGGAAAAACTTAAGATGAATCGCTAATCGCTGGTACTCCGGTGTTTTGGTGTTCATGTCCAGTCCCAGCCGATAGAAAATAATTTTCGTAACATTCGCCAGCATCTGCGTAAACGCCAACGAATCAACCGGCTGCTGATGATTGAGATCGTTGCTGACAAACTTCAATGCGATGAAGCCGGCCTCGTCTTCCGGCAACGTTTCGCCTAACTGCTCAGCCACTGCTTCCAACGCCCACTTGCCCATTCGATATTCTTGCTCATAGGCCATCTGAATTTCCCACAACAGTCGGTTATGCAATAACAAATTGTCATGCAACCGCATTACCGCGAAGTGCAGATGATCAGCCAATTCAATCAGCAAATAACTGTTAAATGTTGTCTGCAGCTGAACTTCTGCCTCTTGCACAATCCGCGCCGCCAGCGTCAAATACTCGCTCGGTAAGCTGGCAATCGTTTTCGCCGCAATTTTTAACTTGGTTTGGTCTTCCGGAACGTACACCTTCATGCTGTCTCGCAACGTCAGTGTTTCCCCTTTTTTGGCATGAAACCCGATACCGCGTTCAACGATAATCGTCTCGCGCTGCTCATGCCGAACCACAACCGCATTATTGTTAAGAATCGTTTCAATGATCATGGCGTGCCCTCCTCCAAGACGGTCAGACCATTTGCTGATCCGTGTTCAAATTCAGGCTAACAATCTTTTGGAAAAATGACAACGGAAACATCTTAATTCATTTTACTAAGGTCAACTTCTTCTTGGCCTAACTGATCAAGCCAGTTCAACATGGTTGTCAATGCAAGCCCGACATTGCCGAGCTGACAATGATTGCTGGCAAATTCTTTTGCCGTAAATCTCCTTGCTGTTAGCGAATGTACATGTTCTAAGGTACTAATTTGCCGTGGTAACTGATCATTTGCGACGTAATGATCATTGGCTCCAGCAAGTAATAAAACATCCTGCTTAACTAACGGCGAAATCTTATCGGTCGTATAATTGAACGTTTTCTGGATAAAATCGAATGGCGTCTCAACTCCCATCACCTTCATACCCTGTTGGAATGCCCATTGAAGCATTAAACTTTTCGCCATGAGCTGGTCAGCCATTCCATTAATCTGATCTTTATTCCCTTCGGTTACTAATGATCGGTTGAATTTCTTTCTAAGCTCAGCTGGTAACTGATTCATCAAGCAATCAAAAAAGTCGGGAAAAATATCATAACAAATAACGCGGTTGATGCGCGGTTCAAAGGCCGCTGCCCTTAAAGCAAGATTACCACCCAACGACATACCGATAGCAGTTGCCTTGTCGACATGAAAATAATCAAGCACCGCTTTTACCGGTTTTTCCCACTGGTGCGTCATCGGCAAATATTCCTCTTCCAAACAATAACCTTGGCCAGGGCCATCAAAATAGATGACATCATATCCCGCGTCACGCAAGACCAGCATGAGCCGGGTCACTTCCTCAATGTCACCATCAAAGCCATTTAAAAATAAAAGGGTGCCCCGCGGATTTGAAGGTGTTATCCGGTAGGCAGACATGTGCCCATTTTCATAAGGGATCAAAAAGTGCTGTTTTTCAGTAATGCCGTAATAAGCGTTGCTCAGCGAGATAAATTGATGACGCAGGTTGATTTTTCCTGAATCGGTTGAAGGTAGGTAAAATTCTGCTAGTCTAAAGTACATCGCAGCGTGTAACTTTTCATTCTTTTTTAGTGCTGATTTGCCAGAGCTTTCGAACGCTGTAACAAGTTCGGTATAAGTTTGCTTAGGATCATCAAGACGTTTCATCTGCTGCAACATTTCGCGATCATTTGACCAGTTAAAGAACCGATTCATTTGGAAATTGACACTCTGATCATGGTTCACTTGATAAAGACCGACTGGAAAATCTGATACCGTCCATTTTTTTGGCATTATAAAGTTCCTTTCTTGATGCTGAATCCACTATACATGCCGTTATAAAACGGCTACAATGCTTAACAGACGGCCATTTGTTGCTTATACAACAAATGGTTTGTCAATGTCGTCCAACTCAGAATTAATCAACAGAGGTGTCTTAAATGTCGCATCAAACCGATTTGCGTGTTGTTAAAACCAATGATGCTATCCACGCGGCTTTTCTTTCCCTTATCAATCAAAAAGGGTTTGAAAATATCACCATCAATGACATTGCCCAAACTGCCAAAATTAATCGCTCGACATTCTATCTTCACTATGTCGATAAATACGATTTGCTTAAACAAATGACGGCAGTCGGCATGACTAAAATCATTGCTGCGATGGCCCCCGAACTTTACTTTTCTAAAAACACCTTTAAAGAAGCCGCCTTTACCGACGACCTAGGACAAGCACTAAAAGTTGTGGCAAATGAACCGCGTCTCTATACATTTATTTTAAATGACCCCAACCATTTAGGTCTAAGACAACAGGCTGAAGACGCTTTACAACAGCATCTCATCGAATGTTTGCCACAAAAGACCGTCGTTGAACGCGATCTGTTGTTAAACATTGTGCCCTCCGTCTATCTCAGCGTCATTCGCTCGTGGCTTGCCAATGGTATGCGCTATTCTTCAACCTTTTTAGCACAGGAATTAGCGAAGTTTTTCAAGCTTGGGTCAAGAAGTTTGATGAGTCCTGAATCTCATATGAATTTTTGACAGTGTGCGAAATTATTCTAAAAATCATTTTGAATCATTAAAAAATTCACCCCTAAGACAAACTTATCTCAAAAGGGTGAATTTTTGTTTTCTATGAAAGACCATTGAAGCACGATGAGCATTCGATGCAAAACAGGTCACAAATTACTTTTCTTCCACAACCTGCCGATTACTGAAGCGATAAATCCGGTCCGCATAGGCTGCCGATTCTGCGCGGTGTGAAATCAAAATGACGATGCCGTGATAATAGGCTTTGATCGTATCCAGAATCAGCCGCTCATTTTCAGTGTCAAGATTACTGGTGGGTTCATCTAAGACCAAGACGCTGCTAGGATGCAATAAGGCGCGGGCCAATTCGAGCCGTTGCTGTTCGCCACTAGAAAAAGGCACGTGTCCGGCAGCAATCTGCGTATCCAGTCCATTGGCAACCTGTTTTAACCGGTCACTCAGTTTAACTTGCGCCAATACCGTCCAAATTTGATCATCCGTAATCGTCGAATCATGTAACGTCAGATTATCACGGACCGTTTCGGAGAAAAATACCGCGGTCTGCGGCAAATAATTAATTTGTGCCCGCAGCAATTGGGGGTTGATGGTCGCAAGATCCGTGTCATTGATCAGAATCTGACCGCTCGTGACCGGATACCAACCCATGATCAGTTTAGCTAACGTACTTTTACCCGACCCACTGGCACCTACAAAGCCGGTGATCTCGCCAGCCTTTAAGGTCAGCGTCACGTCGTTTAGAACTTCTTCAGGACGCGCTGGATAACTAAATGAAACCTGCTTCACCTGAATCTGCTTAATAGCACCAACTGTTTGACTTGCAGTTGCCGGCGCTGCCATTAACGGCTGCTCCTGCAGTAGGCTGAATAGATTTTTAGCCGCCGCAAACCCGTTAAGTAGGGATCCAGGAAGATTGTTTAATGCGAGCAATGGACCAAACGTCAACGGAAAAATAGCTAGAACTGCTTGCTGTAAGGCGGTTGCCTGCTGCCAGCCGCTTATCCAGACCATGAACAGCCACGTTGCAACCATGACGAACGTTGCAGCGACATTTTTTAATAATTGACTGAATTGCGCTTGTTGAAACGCAGCGGCTTCACGGTCAAACCCGACATTGCCTTGATCCATGCGTTCTTTTGCAATGCCCAGCTGGCGCACTGCGCCCATCCCGCGGACCGATTCCAGTAAGTACTGCTGGTTGGTCGCCTTCAGCTGATCAGCAGCCTGAGTCTTAGCGGTCAATTGCCGATGCCGCGCATACGGAATCAGCCCGCCCACGGCCGCATAACCGACCAGGGCGACCACTGCTGCCAAAATACTGACGCGACTATAAACTGCTGTCATCAAAAGACCGTATGTTAACCCGATTGCGACTGGCACAATGGTATGGGCATAAAAGATTTCCATCGCTTCGATGTCGCTGCCAATTAACTTGAGTAACTTACCGCTCGATTGCGTATCCAGTTTTGCCGGTGCCAATCGTACCAGTTGCCGATAAACCGCGCCGCGTAAGTCAGCTAGGACATGAAAAGCTACAAAATGTCCGGCATATTGCTCGCCGAAACTTCCGAGACCCAAGAGAATGACCGCGATGACGCCTGGCAACAGCAACTCTGACGCGTGTTGCGGATCAAACAGCATCATCGCCGCAAGAATCAAGACAACTGCCTTGGCCAGTTCGGCGACCATGCCGATCAAAAAACTGATCACAATGGCGCCGGTTAAATGATGGGTGTACTTTAATAACCCTCTGATCATCAGCGTGCACCCTCTTTCTGCATCGTCTCCGGATTATCCACCAGTCGCCGATACGCCGGCTGCTGCTGGTAAAGCCGCTCATGATTAGCAACGATCAAATGTTGATCATGAATAAACCACACTACATCAGCCTGCGCCATGGCGGAGAGGTTGTGAGAAATGAACAAAACAATTTTCTCCTGGCTCAACTTTTTAACAGCCGCCAAAATCGCCGCAGCGTTGACTTTATCAATGCTGGACGTAATTTCATCCAACAGGTAAACGGTCTTGTCCGCCAGTAACATACGCGCAAACGCCAACTGTTGCCGCTGCCCCGGCGAAAGCAGCCGACCGCCTTCGCCCACCTGCGTGTCGTACCCTTTTTCCAGCTTAGGGACAAACTGCATCAGTCCCAAATCATCAAGTTTCCGTTGCCATGTGTCGCCAAATCGATTTCCTAACAACAGATTTTCCTGAACGGTGCCGGAAAAAAGGTATTCATCTGCCGTGACGTACCCAAACACGGCCGCTTTCTGCGCGTTGCTCAACGCAGTGACAGCCGTGTTATCAGCCATAATCGTTCCGGATAAAGGTTCCAAGCGGCCTAAAATGGCTTGAATGAGCGTACTCTTACCGGTGCCATTTTCCCCTGCTAAGCCGTATAACTTGCCCGGTTCCAGCGTGGCATCGATGGCCGTCACAAGTGGTTTATCGGGCGCATAACCGATCGTCACCTGATCAAGCGTGATTTGTTTAAGCGGACGGTTATCGGTAATCCGAACTGTCGCCGGCGCCGCCTTGGCCTTGGCAATCGTTCCTAGGATCGCGGCCAGTGACGGGCCGTTTGATTTGACAACATGCACGAAATAGCCGAGTTGCCGGGCATTGACCATCATCATGGCCAACGTAAACCAAGTGGCAAACGCCCCGGCCGCTGGTAACTGGCCGCCAATGAGCTGAAGTGCGGTCACAAAACCACCAACGAATACTGTCAGATAAACAAAACCGTTGATGACGAACAGCACTTGCAACTGGGTTTTCAAAAGATTCATCGTGGCCTGCCGAAAATATTCGCTATCGTCCGCAAACTTTTGCCCGTAACGGTCGGCAGCATTGTACATGATCAAAGTATTCATTCCGCGCAGATCGTTAATAAAGCGCCCACCCATTTTTAAAAATCCGGCCAGATGGGTCTTATTTTGTGCTGACATTTGCTTGCCAAGAAACATCATCGCAAAGCCAATCAACAAGACACAGGCAAGCGGCAGCAAAGCCAGCCATGAGCGATACCAAATCGATAACCCGATCAACAACAGGTAAGTCATCATCGCCTGCAAGGAAGTGGGAAACAACGTGCTATAAAACATATCCAAATTGTTAAGTCCACCCAAATCACGTTGAATCACCGCATTGTCTTCACCCGTTGCGGCCGCGGCATCATTGCGTTGATAAAGCGCTTCGAAATAACGATCACGCAGCTCACGCTTGGCACTCATGGCCCAGTCATGACGGTGATAACGTTCATAACCCATAACATAAATTAGCCAAAGTACCCCCAGTACCCCGGCCATCACGATTGCTTCCATCGCACGATTTGCCGCCAATTCAAGCGCAATGATGATCGGCAGGACTGTCGGTAACCAATCAAAAATTGCTTCAATAACCCCAGCCCCAAGTTTGTCACGTCCGTATTTCAGTAATCCCAGCATTAAAAAGCTTGCCTCTTTTCTTTCAATCAGTCTGCAGCATTGTGACTGCCATCGGTGTCGCAAACGACCTGCTAAACAACAGATTGTTTTTCCAGTTTACCATGAGAAAAACATATTTAAGCAGACATTTTTGAAATACTGCACCACATTTAGCAGCTTGTAAACGTTTAAGCCAACTGATTAAGGGTGTACCAGTCCGCCATCATCGCCGCTAGTGCCTTTACTCCCTTGCGCTGGCTTGATTTCAATCAGCAATTTATGCGGTAGGCAGATGCTTTGCTGCCCAATTTGGCTAATCCAGCCCGTATGCACCGCAATCTGATCTGGCGAATTATCTTCCTTGTCGCGAATGCGTGTGCCATCAACTTCGATAACATTGTACTGCCCCTTTGCAGGATACAGTGTAAACTGTTGGTGGCCTGAATGTGCATCCAGCTTAACACGTCGCTTCACGTGACCATTAATCGAAATAATCGCCACTTTTTGATCCGCGTTCACATGCGCCTCGGTCATCGAAAAAATCCCCAGTGGAATGAAGCATGCTATGAAGAGTATGACCACAATGACATAATCCAGTGGTCGTACATATTTTTTTAGCCAGTGCATGTTAGGTCACCTCGAATCGGTTTATCAGTTTCTTATTGTACGCGTTAACAACTAAAAATATGAAAAAACCAGCCGCACTCCAATCTAGGAATGCGGCTGGTTTGCGCCAATAAGTTTAGATGCAGTTTTTTTACTGCTAGGAAGTTTTTAAACGCCTCACCGCAACCCCGCATCCAGCGCATACAGATTCTGATACCGCTGATTCTGCTCAGCCAAATGCTGCGGCGTGTCATTCATCGTCAGCCGGCCATCTTCCAGGAAGACGACGCGATCGGTTTGGCTGACACCTTGCAGATGATGGGTGACCCAGAGAATGGTCTTCCCTTTTAGAACGGAGAACGTCGTATCCAGCAGCGCCTGTTCGGTAATCGGGTCCAAGCCAACGGTAGGTTCGTCCAGCAGTACGATAGGCGCATCCTGTAAAAGAATCCGCGCTAACGATAACCGCTGACGCTCACCACCGGAAAAGGCAAAGCCGGCTTCTTCGACACTGCTGTCCATACCATTGGGCAGTTGGGCAATGAGTTTGTCCAGCTTGACGGCTTTCAACGCCGCAGCGACTTCTTCATCGCTGGCATTTTCATTGCCCAAACGGACGTTATTAATAATCGACGTACTGAACAGAAATGGACTTTGATCTAGTACCGCGAACAAATTCGTGCGGTGTTCCTGATAGGTCAGCACATCCTCCCCGTCAATCAGCACTTGGCCGGTTGTCGGCGTTAAGTCACCCAAGACCAGTTGCAACAAGGTCGTTTTCCCCATGCCACTGGGACCGAGAATCGCCATTTTTTCGCCGGCGTAAACGGTTAAATCGATATCGGTGATCAATTCAGGATCGGTTGGCGTATAGCGGAAGCTAACCTGCTTCAGCTGAACGGTTTTAAAACTAGTCGGTACCGGTTGCTGTTTGGGCAATGCCCGCGTCACCGGGTGCAGATCATTGAGGTGCCGGATCGCATCTCGATAAGTCGGCCACTCACCGACGCCTTGGGCAATGCCGGAAAAGGCTTGATCAAGCGGAAAAACAACCAGTACGAAAGCGCCGACCCAGTTGGCACTTGCCTGACTGCCAGTCCATTCAAGGTTGGTCCAAATTAGCATACTGATGGTAATCAACACGAAGAGTAACTGGCCGACAAAGTCCCGTCCCCATTGGAAACGTTTGGATTTTGCAGTCGAAGCAGCCAGTTTTTTCGGTGCTGCCAAGCTTTGATCCAAAAACTCCTGACCACGATGGGTGATGACCCAATCGGATAGGCCAAGCACCGAGTCCGTCAGTGATACATAAGCATCATGGTTCAGTTGCTTTTGCTCAGCCTTGCGGAAGCGTTCAACCACTAGCCCCCACCAAGGAAGAATCAGGATCTGGAACAGTAGTAACAAGCAGATCCATAACGCAAAACCCCAGTTGAACCAGCCCAATAGTAACGTGGCAATCACCGTTAAGCCAGCGCCAACCACGGTCGGAAAAATCATCCGCAAATAGAGGTTCTGAATGTGGCCGATGTCATCTGCCAGTAATCCCAAAATATCACCGGTCTGGTGGTGTTCCGAGACAAATGCCGCATCGGTTTCCAGCACTTTGTATAACTTACGGCGCATATGGCTGGTAATCCGCAGCACCCAGTTGTGACTGGTTAAACGCTCAACATATTGGAAAACCGGGCGGCCAACCCCAAAGGCACGGGTCAGGACAACGGTCACATAAATCGCCGCAAATAAGGGTTTAGTGGCACTTTTATCAATTAAAAAGCCTGAGGTGAACATCAACGCGCCAGCAAACACGAACGTCATGACCCCAAGAACCAGCGACCAAAACAGTAGCCACCGGTAGCGTTTTAGATCAGGCCGGACCCAGTGTTCATTTTTCCACCAATGCATTGAATTCACCTCGCATTTCGTGTACCAGTGCCTGATATGGCTTAGAGTGGGCCGCTAGCTCGCTCGGTGTTCCTTCAGCAACGATCCGCCCGCCATCCACGACAATCACGCGATCCATTTGATTGAGCCAGTGCAGTCGGTGCGTGGCGAAGATGACCAGGCGATTTTTAAATAGCGGCACCAAAGTCTCCTTTAGCTCGGCTTCGGTTTCAATATCCAAATGGGCAGTCGGCTCGTCGAATAACCAGATCGACCGGTTGGTGTCAACCAGTGTTCTGGCCAACGCGATTCGCTGGGCCTGGCCGCCAGAAATTCCCCGGCCACCTTCACCGATGCGGGTGGCATACCCATCCGGCAACGTCTCGATCCAGTGACTCAAACCTGCCGCCGCTGCTGCTTGCCGAACTTCGTCATCCGAAGCACTGGGGCGATAAAAGCGAATGTTAGCGGCAATGGTATCCGCAAACAAATACGGATCCTGAGGAATATAACTCAAATGATCCTGCCAGGCGGCCTGCGTCAGATGCGGCACCTTGGTTCCCCGGACAGTGATCGTTGCGGATTGCGGTTGCAAAAAGCCGCCAATCAAATTCAACAATGTCGACTTGCCGGAACCGCTGGCCCCAATGATTGCTACCTTTTCCGGACCGGTAAACTGCAGATTGGCGTCATGAATTCCTGCACGTTTATCGTCGTACATGAAATCAAGATGCTGCATGGTTAATGTATCTTGATTCTGCCAACCGTCAAACGCCGGCAACACCTTGGTGTCAGTCGGCAACGGCTGGTCGATCACCTTCCAGATCGCGGCCATCGCGTTTTTACCGTTTAACGTTGCGTGGTAATCCGTGCCGAAATCACGAATCGGCATAAAATACTCCGGCGCCAGAATCAGCGCCACCATCGCTGGATATAGTGGAATGCCACCGTCCATAAGCTTAATGCCAAGAAAAACCGCAACAACCGCAATCGACAAGGTGGTAAAAAAGTCCAACGCAAAGGTCGACAACATGGCAATGCGTAAAACGCCCATGGTCTGCTTCCGGTAATCTTCCGAAACTTCATAAACGTTATTGGCGTACTGGCGACTAATGCCCATCAATTGCAGCGTTTTGAGTCCCCGCAGCGAATCAATGAAATGGTTGCTCATTTTCTGAAAACCGGCATACTGACTTTCCGACTTATCACGCGCTGCCAGTCCCAAAATCACCATGAACAAGATGATGATCGGAAACATAATCAGCAAGGTAAAGCCGGTCAACCAATTTTCATACCAGATATAGGCGACCAAAACCCATGGAATAATGCTCATGTTGAGAATTTTGTTTAAAATCAGTTCAATATAATTTTCGGCTTCGGGAATGCCGTCAAGCGCCATGGTGACCAGATTACCGGTGCCTTCTTTTGCCACTGCCGCTGGTCCTAATGCATACAAGTGCTTCAGCAATTGTTCTTGCAACCACGCAGACCCTTTCATGGCAAAGCGGGCACCGATGCGATTGCGCACCCACACAATGAGCTGCCGCACGGTAAATGCCAGTGCAAACAGCCCCAAAGGCATCCATAACCCGGCTAAACTTTGACGATTCCAGGAATGGACGATCCCTTCTGCAAGAAACTTTCCTTGCAATAAAATAACAAAAGCTTGCACGAGCGCAAACCCGGCAAGCATTGTCATTGTTTTCCTCATTCCCGATAAGCGCATGAGCGTCTTATCGATCATTCACTAACCGCTCCTTTTGCTTGAATACGTTTGTGGAAGACAACGTAACTCCAGATGAAGTAGATTAAGGCAATTGGCAACAGGATAACTGCCACGATGGTCATGATGGTGAGGGTCAAGGAGCTGGCACTGGCATCTTTTGCAAGAATGGACATGGCTGCATCCTGCCCGATCATGACACGTGGGAATAAGCCATTGAAGATGACGCCAACGACGCCAACCAGTCCAATCGCACTTCCGACAAAGGAAAGCACTTCATTATCCTTCAATACCCCGATATGGGCAGCGACCGTTGAGCCGACAATCACAACCAAAATCAGCAACGTGCTGATAGGACGCTCCTTGAAGAAGTCGGTCATAAAGAACAGCAGAAGTGCGAATACAACTTCACCGGCATATAGCAGATAATACAGCTTGCTATTCCAATCGCGCGCACGCTTGCGTAAATCACCGGTTGTCTTCAGGCGAATGAAGTTCAACCCGTGCATCAGCATCATCAACGTCACCGCGACACCACCAACGATGGTCAGAAGATTAATCTGATTACCCAACGTCGGATAAACATCGCCAGCCTTGGTAATTGGTAGCGGCTGGATAATCGCAGTGAAAATCATCCCTAACACAAACGGCGGAATCAAACTGCCGCAAGCCAGCGCCCAGCGCCAGATATTGCGACCAGTTTTGGTCTCGGCGTGTGCCGCAAACTCAAAGGACACACCACGAACAATCAGCCCAAACAAAACGATGAAGAACATGATGTAAAAGCCGGAGAACAAGCTTGCGTACCACATTGGATAGGAAGCAAACATCGCACCGCCAGCGGTGATCAGCCAAACTTCATTACCATCCCAATGCGGACCGATCGTTGCCACCAACTGATCTTCTTCGCTCGTGTTGCGCGCTAACAGTTTGGTTGACATGCCAACGCCAAAGTCGAAGCCTTCAAGTACGAAGAAACCGCTGAACAGGACGAACAATAAAAAGAACCATAAAATCTGTAACCAGCTCATTTTGCGAACGCCTCCTTAGCTAACGGATCGCTGTTGACCCCATAATCGGTGTTCAAATCGCCTTCTGGTCCTTTCTTCAAAACGCGGTGTGAATAGTAAATCATGACACCGCCGAGTAAGGTGAAGATCAGGAAGTAGCAAATGTTGGTGAACAGCAACTGACCGGCTGTCGTGGTTGGCGAAACCGCATCGGCGATCGTGTACAATCCGTAAACAACCCACGGATAACGACCTAACTCAGTGATGAACCAGCCAGCCGTGTTAATGATAAATGGCAGCCATAGTGCAAAGCCGAGAATGTATAGCAGCCAACGTTGATTCAACAACGTATCCTTCTTCTTGCGACCGAACCAAAGACCTAAGACACCAAGCAGGAATAGCAGAACACCGCCACCGGCCATGACCCGGAAGCTCCAGAACAAGGTCTTAACCGGTACATAGTAGTCTTTGTCTTTACCATACTTAGCTTGAAGTTCTTTGTTAGCCGTCTCCATGCCTTTAACCGAACCGTTCATTTTGTGGTAGGACAACAGGCTCAGCAAATATGGCACTTCAATATTGCCACTCGTCGTGTGATCTTTGGTATTGATCAACTCAACCAACGTCCACGGTGCCGGATCACTGGTATCTTTGTAAATCCCTTCGGTAGCCGCAAACTTCATTGGCTGATCTTTGATAATGAATTGCGTCTGCAAATCACCAAAACCGATCGCGCACGCAGAAGCGATGGTGCCGACTACCAAACCGACTTTAAGTGACTTCTTGTAAAAGTCGACCTGATCCTTCTTCAGTAACCGCCAAGCAGCCATGCCCGCAACGGCAAACCCGGCTGTAGTGAAGGCACCAAAGATAACATGCGGAAATTCAACCCACAACTGCGGATTCGTGATCACGGCACCAAAGTCAACCAACTTGACCCGTCCTGTGGTTTGACTGATCGCAAAGCCAGTTGGGTGCTGCATAAAGGCATTTGCTGAAAGAATCCAAATTGCCGATAACGTGGTACCTAACCAGGTCATCCAAATAAAGATAGCATGTACAGCTGGCTTGAAGCGATCCCAAGTAAACATCCACAAACCGATGAACGTCGATTCCATAAAGAATGCCAGCAGCGCTTCAATCGCCAGTGGCACCCCGAAGATGTCCCCCATGAATCGTGAATAGTTCGACCAATTCATGCCGAACTGAAATTCTTGAATAATGCCGGTAACGACCCCTACGGCAAAGCTGAGCAAGAAGATCTTGCCCCAGAACTTGGCCATCTTCTTATATGTCTCATTCTTTTTGCGCACATATAGCGTTTCCATAATGGCGGTCACAAGGCCCATACCAATTGAAAACGGCACGAAAAAGAAATGGAAAACGGTCGTCATCGCAAACTGAAAACGTGCAAGCGATAATACGTCCATTGCCATTAGCATATGTTTCTCCTCCTTCAATAGATTCATTACAATCTAAGTATACCCCGATATTTATTTTTTAAAAACCAAAAACCCAAAAAACAAGATGGAAATCATGCTTCTCACATTTTTTCAAATCACAAGGGTGTTATGATATTGGCCGACACGCCCGTCCGCAAACGCTTCCCAGACGTTCTGTTTTCTATCTTTTTCACGACTGTAGAAATAATCCATCTGTTTGTGAAAATAAACGTCACGGGCGAATAATTTCATGAATGAGCGGTGACTTTTTCGGCGCTGAGGAGCCAATGTGATAGGCTTTTTGGACTAGTCCAACAATATCGGCGACATTTTTCGTATCCGTGTGCAACATCACAAGCGTATCGCCTTTCGACACCGGTGTTCCCAGTTTCTTGTGCAAAACCAATCCGACTGCTAAATCCAAAACGTCATCTTTTTTGGCCCGCCCACCACCGAGCTGCATCGCTGCTAGGCCAAGCGCATTCGTATCAATTTGATCGACAACGCCGCTTTCATCGGCAGTCACGGGAATCCGATACTTGGCTTGCGGTAATTTTCGCGGATCGTCAACGACAGCGGGATCGCCGCCTTGTGCTTGAATTAATTGCTTAAATGCACTCAAAGCGCGCCCGTCCCGCAAAGCGTCTTCGGCTAAGCCGCTGGCAATTTCCAAGTTAGGTGCCTTGCCGCCTAGTACCAACATTTGCGCTGCTAAAGCCACGGTCAGATCATGCACATCACGCGGCCCGCGATTTTTCAGTACCGCAATGGATTCGGCAATTTCCAGACTATTCCCGATCGTAATCCCAAGTGGCTGATTCATGTCAGTCAATAAGGCAACGCTTTTGACGCCAGCACTCTTGCTGATGCTAACCAAAGCCTTGGCTAAGGCCCGTGCATCTTTGATCGTTTTCATGAACGCACCATTGCCGACTTTGACATCGAAGACTAAGGCATTGGTGCCGCTGGCCAGTTTTTTGCTCATGATGGAGCCGGCAATAAGTGGTATCGATTCCACAGTGCCCGTCACATCACGCAACGCATAAATCCGGCGATCCGCTGGGGCAACTTCGCGGCTAGCGCTGACAATCGCTTCGTGGATCGTCTGCACCTGCTTTTTAAACTCTGCCTCGGTTTCGGTGACGTTGAAACCGGGGATACTCTCGAGCTTATCAAGCGTCCCCCCTGTATGGCCAAGCCCGCGACCGGAAATCATCGGCACCGGCACGCCTAAGCACGCAACCAGCGGCGCCAACGGAATACTGATCTTGTCGCCTACCCCACCGGTGCTGTGCTTATCGACCTTAATGCCAGGAATTTCGCTGAGATCAAGAACATCGCCGGAGTGCAGCATTGCAAACGCAAAATGGTTGCGTTCGGCATCCGTCATGCCATTGAAGTAAACCGCCATTAAAAATGCACTCATCTGATAGTCAGGAATCTTGCCAGCAGTATATTGTTCAATCATCCAGGTCAGCTCATCATTTGTCAGCTCACCTCGATCGCGTTTCTTCGTGATCAAATCGACCATGCGCATCTTTTATCACCCTTACCTTTAATTCGGTTCCTATAACTATTGTAACGCGTTAGCTGCTGCCTATGTTAAACTCAAGTCATTCTAGGCTTTAACAAAGGAGAAACCGATGGACTTCGACACGCTACATGCTTTAGGTAAAACGGAACTGCACTGCCATCTTGACGGCTCATTATCGCTAAGATGCATTCGCCAACTCGCCAAAATGATCAATCGCCCTTTGCCGGCCTCCGGTGACGCCTTGCGCCAAGTCGTTCAGGCGCCGGCCGATTCTGAAAATCTGGCTGATTATCTCAAAACTTTTGACTTTGTTGCCCCACTGCTCCAGACCAAAAAAGCTTTACAATTGGCGGCTTTCGATGTTGTCGCCCAGGCGGCGGAAGAAAATGTTCGGTATATCGAAATCAGATTTGCCCCAGCGTTCTCAATCAGCGGCGGCTTGTCTTTAAGTGAAGCAACCGAGGCTGTCATCGAAGGTCTGCACCAGGCCATGACCAAGTTCGACATTGTTGCTAAAGCGCTTGTCTGCGGCATGCGCCAGTTGCCCAATGCTGATAATCAAGCCATGTTTCGTGCCAATGCTGCGCTGCTAGGTAACGGGTTGGTCGGCGGCGATTTTGCCGGCAACGAGGCTGATTTTCCCACCAGCGTGTGCGCTCCGGCGATCAAAACTGCGCAAGCGCTCGGCGTTCCATTAACTTTTCACGCCGGCGAATGCCACTGTCCGCAAAATATTGCCGAAGCTATCTTCCTCGGCATTCCGCGAATCGGTCACGCCACTGCCTGCTTCGATCAACCAGACCTCATTCAAAAGATCGTCCAGACCCATACCACGATCGAACTGTGCCTGACCAGCAACCTGCAAACCAAAGCGGCCCGGTCACTAGATGAGTTCCCGTATCAAGCACTCAAAGCTGCCGGTGCTGCTATCACCATCAACACCGACAACCGCACTGTTTCCAATACGACTCTGACCCACGAGTACGAACTGTATCAAACCTACTTTAAAACCACCGCTGCAGACTTCTTGGCCTTCAATTTAAACGCCATTAACGCCGCGTTCATTCCCGAACCGGCCAAGCAAACATTGCGCAACCGGCTGCATCATGATTATGCGGCTTATCTTTAGGTTGATAGGCATTTGGGTTAAGACCGCAAACTCCGCCAGTCTGTTCCTTAAAGCCCTTAACCATTACTTAAGGGAAAAGCCACAACTTCATCATCAATTTTCCCCAGATTCATCCCGGTTGATTCGTGATATTACCACATGGTCTGGTTATGCTGGTTTTATCAACAAATGAAAGGATGATTCTTATGTTGATTAACCAAACTGACTTTATTGCAACCCAGTTGCAGCAAATTGTTTACCCTAACATTAACGCCATCACTGAAACCGGCGTTCCCATTACGATTACAACGAATAAAAAACAGCGCGACGACCCTGCATTTTGGCAAAGCATCAGCGCTATTTTAAGAGCCCATCTCTGGGTTCCGGTTTCGAAAAAATATCATGAGTTAACCGACCATGACTGGCTGGCAACGCCTGCGTAGTCTTAAGACTGGTGGTTAGCGAATGCGGTGGCTGCCAGCACAAGTGTGAGAACGGCGTCTGGGGATAAGGCCTTGCTGACCGTCTCAATGTGGCCACTGGTTGCGACTGCTCCGATGACCTCCAGCCCATACTTCACGATGTTGAGATCGCGTTGAGGTGCATAACCACCATCGAAAACCGGTTCGTGGTTATATGTAAAATTCAGTTGATCATCTTTAATGGAGCCATCAACGTGATTGACCATAATGCGATCGTGAGTAGCCGTCAGGGGTGCCTGATCGTCTGGTAGATTCAATTTGTGATCTGACTCAGTTGTGTAATAGTCGGTCTGTTTCATGTGCAGGTATTTCTCAGCCGGCTTTTTGAGCACTTTCAAATAATCCACAATGGCATATACCTTCGTGGGATCCAGTTGGGTGGTTTTGGCCATCAGCTCATCGTTATGCGCTTCAAGCCAGTCTGCTAAATTACTAATACTAAACTGATCCATACTGTGCCTCCATCTTCATTGCTGATTCATACGCCAGTATAGCATGGACGCGCCATCTAATGTAGGTGATTGTCATAAACCTGTGACATTTCAAGTTATATAATGGAGTCGGGAGATGAGCACGATGCTAAGCAATCAAAAACCGTATCCGATCATTGATTATTTAGGCCGCCCTATCCGACTGCAATTATTTGTCACGTACCGACTACGCATAAAAAATGGCTATATCCTGGCATTACGGCGTAACCAACACCAACAGGCACTGCCGAATCTCCTGGTCAAACACGCAAGTTAAAGTTGTCGACTGGCGATATCGATTCGTCCAATCGCCTTCAGATCAAACGACCCTAGAGGCAAAACAAGTCTCTAGGGTCGTTTACGTTTTAGCCGCTGTTGATCACCAACTGACTCTCAAATCAAAAATGGTTCATTCATCGGGTCGTTTTTCCAGCTTAGGTCCACGTGGTGTCACAATTGCCATCATGGCAACTGTCAAAATAATCAGCACCCCGCCCAGCACTTCGGCAAACCCTAGATGCATATGCAGGAAGGCTACCGATACAAGTGTTGCGCCCAACGGCTCGAACGCATCCAGTAAGGTTGCTGCTGTTGGCGAAATAAACTGTAGGCTGGCAAGGTACACCGAATAAGCGATAATCGTTCCGAAAATCACAATAAACCAGTAACCGGCCCAGCCAGCGGCATCAAGATGCGGTATTTGTTTCCAAAAGGGATCAAACGCATCAACCAGGAATCCGCCTAACAATTGCGCCCAGGCTGTCACCACAATTGGTGAGTGCCGTTTTAAAAGTCCTGCCGGCAATAACGTATACGCGGCTGCAGCCAAGGCGGCCATGATGCCCCAAAAGAAAGCCGAAGGGGAAATCGCCAAATGTGTCAGCCGGCCCTTAGTCACAACTAGTGCTGTCCCCAGCATAGCCATGCCAATCGTCAGTAAATCAATCCGACGCGGTTTTTCCCGCAATCGAAGTGCAAGAAAAACCAAGACCACGACCGGTGAAAGATACTGTAAAATCGTCGCGGTTGCGGCATTCGCCACGGCAACGGCCTTAAAATAAATATACTGCATGCCGATCATGCCAAATAACACAAAAATAATCAGCTGCAACGCATCACGCCGATTGCGCCACGGTGCCATGATGGCCGACCGATCTTTCCAAAAGGCCACCGCCATCAACACAACACCGGCAATCAGCATTTTCGAGCTAATTAACCAAGACACCTTGATGCCTTTATCAAACAGGGACTCGCTTACCGGGCCGGAAATACCCCAAAAACTTGACCCCATGATGGCTAGAAAAATCCCCCACAAGCGGATGCGTTTCAACGCCCTTGCCCCTTCTTGCGCTGATTGGATCAGTCTTCCATAACAACATGATCGTCAATTAATCCTGTGCCTTGCAAATAATTATACACGATTACCGGGCCGACGAAGGCAAAGCCGTGTTTTTTCATATCTTTGGCAATCTTCACCGACAGTGCGCTTTTAGTCGGTATCTCCGCTAGTGATTTGGGGCGGTTAACCAATGGCTTGCCGTCAACAAAGGCCCACAAATAATCATTTAAGCTGCCATACTCGGCCTGAATTTTTAAAATAGTGCGCGCGTTGGTAATCGTCGCTTCAATTTTCATGCGGTTGCGAATGATGTCGGCACGTTTTAACAAAGCATCCACATCTGGTTCATCCATCGCTGCCACTTGTTTAATATCAAAATGATGGAAAGCATCCTTGAAGGCAGCCCGCTTGCGTAACACGAGTTCCCAGTTTAAACCTGCCTGAAAAATTTCCAACGATAACAACTCAAATAGTTTTTGATCATCGTGAACCGGCACGCCCCATTCATGATCATGATAAGCGCGTAATTCCGGTGACATTTTGGCAACCCAATCCGTATAGCGTTTGCGTTCCTGATAGCGACGCAATGCTGCTTCCGTTTTAGCCTCTGCAGTTCGATCGCTTGTATCTGCCATTTCCAAATGACCTCCAAATCTTTGCTAATTGGTTATAGATACATTACGCCGCGATCTGTCAGAATGCCAGCAGTCACTCTCAAGTTATTGGATTTGTTTGTAACGCTTTCAACTTTATGATTGGCATAACGCGTTCGCCAGCCCAGAAACCTGCGTGTAAGGACCTCGGTCGCAATGGCAAAGAACGCCATCACGCCCAAGGCCACTTACACTCCAGTTTCTAACCGGGCTGGTTCACGCTCACCAAAAAAAGGTAACCATCAGCGATTCAACGTCGCCGATGCCTACCTTACCAAAAGCTTATTTAGTTTTAACGATGAGCACATCGCATGGCGCGGTGCGGTTCACGTATTCGGTTACCGAACCGACCAGCACCCGCTCGACTGCGTTCAGCCCAGTGGCGCCAATGACGATCAGATCGTTGTGGTGGTCATGTGGAAAGTCAGTGGCGATAACCGTCTTGGGATTGCCAAAACGAATGTGGATGTCAATATCGGTCAGTCCTGTACTTTTAGCTTCTTCTTTCAAATTCTCTAAGTATTCCTGCGCATCTTGCGTCAGCTGATAAACCGCATCACCGGATATCATACCGCCATAGCTGCCGATAAACTGCTTGGTGTCAAGCACATTCAAAACATCCAAGTGGGCTTGGTTGGCCATCGCAACTTTAACAGCCTTACTGAAAGCTAACTCGGCTTCCTTTGACCCATCTACGGGTACAAGTAAGCGATCATATTCTTGGTCCATTCCGCTCACATCCTAACTTTCTTATTAACTTAAGCATAGAACGGTGAGGAAACGAATACAAGAAATAAATTTGGTCTTAACATGGTAATCGATCACCATACCATGGTAAAATATACATCAGTACCAACCTTGAGGCGTCAACGTGGCAGGTCAAAGAACCGTCAATCAAAATTTATTTAAATATATTTTGATTTTGCGGTTCAATGATTGATTTAATACGTAATGATGCTATATTATAGTGAGTAAGCTTGTATTCTTAATTTTTAAGAATTCGGCGTCACACAAGAAAAAAAGAAGCGTGGTGAAATTTATGATTACAAATGGTGTTGGCAGTGTCTTGCGGCAAATCCGTAAGAGTCGTGGCGAATCAATTGTTGAAGTTGCCAAGGCAACGCACACGTCCCCTGCAAGCTTTACCAAGTGGGAGAACGATCAGACAATTCCAAGCGAACGCAGTATTCGAAAGCTTGCTGAATACTATGATGTCGATCCGCTTGATTTGTTAGGCGTTGCATATCCTGACAAGTACGCGAAACAAAAAGAGCAGGAAAAAGCAGCTGCAGAGGGTTCGACCATTCGGATTGAAGATCTGATCGGTAATAATTCCGTTTTGACCTACAATGGTTCCCCGCTTAGTTCTGGAACCAAGTCCCTTGTGGCAGCCTTCATTACCGGTTTAATTATTTCTCAACCGGAAGAATAGTTGCTTTGCGTTACACTAGGAGTCGTCTGCGGGCGGCTCTTTTTATCTAGTCATTATGAAAACGCTTCAGCCCGTTGCCGGTCACCATCAATGTCGCGTATACTAGGGTCAAACGTTTTCACGATGGAGGAATTAAATTTGGCACCTTATGTTCTTAATATTAAACACGGCTTAAATTTTCGCGAGCTTGGCGGGTATCGGACCAAATCCGGCCAGGTGATTAAATCTCACAAAATTATCCGCTCGGCAAAACTAAGTGAATTATCTGATGAGGATTTGGATTATTTGGCCGATTATGGACTGATTTCCGATGTGGACTTTCGCTCGCCCGAGGAACAAGCGGCCGAGCCCGATCGCTATCCGAACGTCGCTGAATACCACTTCGTCCCTGTCTTCCCAACCGACGAAACCAAAAGCAGCGAACAGGCTGATGCCCTGCAAAAGAGTTTCTCCCGCGATCCGCACGCTGGTTTCGAGAATATGGTCAAAACTTACGCCGATATTGTCAAAATGCCGTCCGCCCAAAAAGCCTATCGTCAATTTTTCGATATTCTGTTAAGTAACGACAGCGAAAACGGCGCTGTGCTGTTCCACTGCACAGCAGGTAAAGACCGTACCGGTATGGGCGCCGTTTATCTGCTATCGGCTTTGGGGGTCGATGGTCATACGATTCGGCAAGATTATTTGGCAACCAACGACCTGATTCAGCCGATGGTCGAAAAGAATCTTGCTGCGGCACGCAAACGCGGCGCAACGGATGCGTTGCTCGCTAACATTCGTGACCTCGGTACCGTTTCGGGTGCCTTTCTCGACAGTGCACTGGCGACCATCGACGAAGAGTACGGCGGCATGAAAAATTATCTGCAAGACGCTCTGCAACTCACGCCGGCGGAAAAGCGCGACCTCCGGGAACTCTATCTTCAGTAATTAGCGATAAATTCGTCACAATCTGTTCACATTTTTCCGATATGTTAGCAGCGTCGTGAAAAAGCGATGTTCCGCCTCCTGTTCTTTTAACGAAAAACGTTGTCTGGCAATGGCTGGATAACGTTTTTTTGTGAGCGCGAACAGGAACGTTTAGAAATCGGAGTGTAAGTGGCCTTGAAGCCCAAATGGCTGGGCTTCAAGGCCATTTGGATTTCAAGGTCCATACCCGTAGATTTCTGCGACTGCAAGCGCGTTATAGAAATCGGAAGCAAAACCTCACTAGGCCCTCAATTGTACGAATGGCAAAGAATGGTCTTTGTCCATCACGCCCGAAGTCTTTACACACAGGCTCCTGCGCCAGTAACCGCGTTAAGAGGCGTCGGAGCGTTCTGCAATTTTGCTTTCCCGCCACCGTTTCGCTAAAATAATGACATCATCAATGTTAGGAGGTTGGCGGCATGGATCTTAAGGAAACGATCAAAAGCCACGCGAAGGATTTGGGGATCGATAAAATCGGCTTTACCACAGCCGATGATTTTGCTGCATTAAAACCCAGTTTGCTGGCTCAAAAAGCCGCTGGCCATACAACCGGATTCGAACACCAAAATCTGGATGAACGGTTATATCCTGACAAGATCTTTGACCAGCCGCAGAGTATCATTGCCATTGCGCTGGCTTATCCATCCAAAATTCATGACCGTCCACCTCGCACCGGTCCTAAACGCGGTCGCTTTGCGCGGGCTAGTTGGGGCATTGATTATCACACCGTTTTGGATCGCAAGATGGACGCATTAATGCAATTTATCAAAGACACGGCTGCGACGGATACAGCCATCCGCTTCAAATCCATGGTCGACACTGGAGAATTAATCGATGTCGCCGTCGCCCAGCGCGCCGGGCTTGGTTTTATCGGCAAAAATGGCCTGCTAATCACGCCTGAATTTGGTTCCTATGTCTATTTAGGCGAAATCATCACGAATATTAAATTCGCACCGGATGAACCGATGGCTTGTCAATGTGGGACGTGTACCCGCTGTATTGACTTTTGTCCGCCCAAGGCACTGCTAGGCGATGGGCGGATGAACGGTCAGCGGTGCCTGTCTTACCAAACTCAAACAAAGGGTTACATGGATCCGGAATTTCGGCCGATGATTCGCAATGTCTTGTACGGCTGTGATATCTGCCAACAGGTCTGTCCGTTTAATAAAGGCAAAGATTTTCATATACATCCCGAAATGGAACCTGATCCCGACACCGTGATGCCGGAATTAATTCCCATGCTAACGCTAAGCAATAAAGGCTTTAAGACCCGCTTCGGTAAACTGGCCGGGGCATGGCGCGGGAAAAAGCCGCTGCAGCGTAACGCCATCATTGCATTAGTTAACCTTCATGATCGCAGTGCTGTTCCGCACCTACTTGAGGTCATTGAAAACGACCCCCGCCCCATGATCAGGGCAACGGCCGCGTGGGCTATTAGCGAACTGGCCGCTGCTCCCACAGCTGAACTCACGACATTTTTGAAAAATGCCCAGGCTAAGGAAACCACCGAAGAAGCTCGCACCGAGTTTCAAAAAGCAATTGATCGAATCGTCCAACGCTGAGCATGTTATAATAAAGTATAAGAATGAGAGGTGCCCACATTGAAATTATATCAAGGACTGACACAGGTGCAGGTCAACGAAGAGATGGCCGATGATGCGCCAGACTTCAACATTACAACCGATCTGGTTAAACCGTTACACTATTCGCCATCAGAATTGTACCGTTATTTAGATGCTGTTCTAAAACCCGGCAGCCGTCACGATCAAAATAATCTTAAATATGTCACGGATGCCGCGTTTATCGGCGAAAACTTTGATTTCAATTCGGTGCCTTTTACGGCCAAGTTGAAGGATTTTGAATCCAAAATGGCGTTTGCCCGAAATCTCGTGAGTGACCTCAATCGCCACGTTTCGGTTAATATTAATACAAAAGATCATGCTTTTGAACTGTTGTTCGTTGATTAAAAGCCTGCAAAAACATAGCTCCGTTCGAAAAAAGTACCCTGATTCCCCACCATGCATTGACACGGTGGTAATCAAGGTACTTTTTTGTACTAGCTTACTTTGAATTCAACGCAGGCATCACAGCCGTTAATTGTTGAACCACCAAAACGCTGAGCGCCATTTTAAGCAGATCACCTGGAATATAGATCAAAACACTCAAAAGCGCCGGAACAAATGTCATATTCGTCGTCGCAGCCAACCACGCGGCGCCCAACAATTCCGTCAGCAGCACGCCGCCCAACGTCATCCCAAGGGCTTTGGTCACCCAAGAATCTTGCTTAAGGTAATGGGTAATGCCGGCATAGGCCAGCGGTGTTAGCAACCAGCCATACATGAAGCCGGCAGTCGGCCCCATGAAGACGGCGATACCGCCGCGACCACCAGTTAATACGGGTAAGCCAAGCGCGGCCAGAGCCAGCAACATGCCAATTGTGATCGTTGCCGACCGTGTCGGTAACAACATGGCCACCAACATGACGCCCATGTTCTGCAAAACAATCGGCACACCTAGAAAACCAACTGTCATCGGTGGCGCAAATGCCAATCCGATTAAGACTGCCAATAATAGCCCCATACGTGTTAGAATTTTTGTTTGCATGAAGTCACCATTCCCGTTCTATATTTTACTTAGAATACCATACCGTAACGGCATGCAGCATCAAAATTCGTTCAGAGCATGTCTTTTTTGTGTTCTTTTTCAAGAAAAGCTGTTTTTTAGCTAAAATAATCCGTGCTACTTTTCATCGGCCAATTTGCCTTCATAAGCCAATTTCTCGTTTTCATAGCTAAGCATGTGATCTTCAAAGTGATCGATCTTGTAGTCTAGGTACCGAAGTGTCTTGTTAATATTGTCACGCTGCGCCATTAAATGATCGCGCTGTTCGATGAACAAAGACTTTCTAGCAGCAATCGTCTGGTCGCCTTCACGTAAAAGTTTAACAAATTCAGAAAGCGCCTCAATCGACATCCCTGCTTTACGAAGAATCATGATGTAATAAACCCAATTCAGCGCATGTTCATCATACTCACGATACCCACTTGCGTTACGCGCAATATCGGGCAATAACCCGATACGCTCCCAATAACGCAACGTGTCTTTCGTCAGGTCAAACTTCTTACTAACCTCATCAATCGTCATAACAAGCTCACCTCGTCTTATTTAATGCGCCTACCAACAATCTTCATTTGCGCCTCAGGGTCACGGTGATCGAAGAACTGACTTTCCTTCATGTCTAAGCCGGCAATTTTCCCCATATCATCATCGTTCAATTTAAAATCGAAAATGTTAAAGTTCTCGATCATCCGATTTTTATGAACGGATTTAGGGATTGCCACAATACCACGTTGAGTCAGCCATCGTAAAATGACTTGCCCAACTGACTTGTTGTATTTGGCGCCAATTGCCGCTAATGTCGGATTTTTGAAGATATCGTGCTTCCCCTCCGCAAAGGGTGCCCATGCCTCTGGTTGGATGTCGTTGTTTTGCATAAATTTGACAGGTTCAAGTTGCTGATCCCAAGGATTAACCTCAATTTGATTCAGCGCAGGCGTCACATCGTTGAAAATTGCAATATCAGTCAATTGATCCGGCTCAAAATTAGACACACCAATTGCTCGAATTTTGCCTTCTTTATACAACTCCTCCATGGCGCGCCACGATCCGTGAACGTCTCCCCAAGGTTGATGGATTAAATACAAGTCAAGATAATCCAGCTGCAGTCGATCGAGCGAGGCTTGAAACGCCTTCTTGGTTGCCGCGTATCCCGTATCAGTCAACCAAAGCTTGGTTGTAATAAAAAGATCCTGACGATCAACACCACTACGTTTGATCGCTCGGCCAACTGCTTCTTCGTTACCGTATGCTTGGGCAGTGTCGATCAACCGATAACCTGATTCAATCGCATCCAAAACTGCCTGTTCAGCAACATTGAGATCTGTAACCTGAAAGACGCCAAAGCCGAGGATCGGCATATCGACACCGTTGTTTAATTTAACTGTTTCCATAAAAGCTTGCTCCTTATTTTTTGGTAAACCGGTGGAACCGAACTTTCAGTTTCTGTCAACGACTGTAATGTTGACTGATGTTGTGGACGTACCAGATAAGTTCAGTCCTTTTCTACTGTCAAATAACCTGCGATTCCCAAATGATATACAGAAAAATGTCATGCATTCCGATTTGGATGTTTCACTAGGCATACTTGAACTCATCATCAATAACTTAAAAATTGTAAGAAATATCAATATTCAGACGCTGTTCTTCAACAACACCTTTATGATAAACCTTTGTCTGAACTCCAAGGCAACAATAGTTATCATATTTTCTTTCGAGCGAATGCCAGTCTTAGTCAGCTTCAAAAAATAGAACCCATTTCATTAAATCCGGACCCAGTCTGAACACAATCAGCAGTGATAAATCTTTATGAAAATCTGCAAAAAAATAGCTGTGAACTTTATATCGTTCACAGCTCAGTCCTGCCCAGGCTGGATTCGAACCAGCGACCCTTTGATTAACAGTCAAGCATTCTACCACTGAACTACTGGGCAATTAACATGTCTATTATATTCTCATGTTTCTTAGCAGAATGCAATACTTTTGTTTAACTTTTCCGAACTTTTTTCAGTGTTTCCTTAGACAAGCTCCCCGCTGTGTTAAATCAGGCCTCGTTAAGCTGTTAACTCATCGCCGACAAACCTGCAAGATCAACCGACATCTTGGGTCATTTTCCTCTATAATGAATGTGAAAGGTTGTGAACCTATGGACACGCCCTATCCTAATATGCAAGATAATCCCAACATGCCATTCGAATCAGGTGACGATCAACCAGTGTGGCAGGCACTTGTCAAGAAAATGCCGCCAGTAACGGATCTGCGTGTGCTTGTGATTCATTGTGGTGACGGCTGGTTTTGCCGCTATGCCTTGAACCATGGTGCGGCGGCCGTACTGGGCATTGATACCGATACCGCTGCCATCCAAAGTGCCCGTGCAGTGGCCAGTTCCGATCGGCTGCGCTATCGCATCATGCCTGATCATTGGTTAAAACTGCTGACCGGCCCTTACGATCTGATTGTCGGCGCATTTAACCAATCCCCTGCCGAGTTGCGCACTATCACCCATGTACTTAGTCAATTACTTAGCGCTAAAGGGCAGCTCATTGCAGCGGTGGCGCCGCCTAAACAGCCAACTGGCGACCAGCTTGCCGTTGATGAACTGATTAGTTCCCAGCTGGTGATTAATCGCTGGTTTCAGGTCACCGATAAACGGCTGACTCAGGCTGCGCAACTTTATTTGCTACTGAGTTCCCGTGTGCGGTGACTCTTCGCAAAAGCGTGACAGGGACCCAGATAGTCCATGAACGACCATAAATGCGTTCTCCGGCGCAGAAGTCTGCGTATAAGGACCTTGGTCGCAATGGCCTAAGCCCAGGCTATCACGCCAAGGCCGCTTACACTCCAGCTTCTAACCGCGCCAGTTCACGCTCTGGCTTAAACGCGTTCTCCGGCGCAGAAGTCTGCGTATAAGGACCTTGGTCGCGATGGCCTAAACCCGGGCCATCACGCCCAAGGCCGCTTACACTCCAGCTTCTAACCGCGCCAGTTCACGCTCTGCAAAAAAAACGCACTCGTTGCTTCCCTGTATCGGGAAACTGCGAGTGCGTTTATTTTTGAATCAAGTTAATGGCAAATCGCTTTAGCCAATCACTTCAACCGTTGCAGAGAGAACCCCTGCTGAAGGAATCTGATCATTTGGCATTGCAACGTCAAGCTGACGTGGGTTGCCTGCTGCAAATGAACCTGTGTCATTGACGGTCCGTTCTAAGACCTGACCATTTGACATGGTGATGCGTAACTTGGTGCCTTTAGGGAAGACGCTTAAGTTAGCGGCAACACCGTTGTAGCCCATGTTGCTACCTAAAACAGACGGATCATAGAAACTGATCTTGAAGGTGCCTTGGTTGCTAGTTGCTTGTTGTTGGGTTGCCTGTTGAGGTTGAGCTGTCTGAACCGCTGTCTGCGTTGTCTGAACGGTTGCCTGGCTGGCAGGTTGTTGTGCCTGCTGTTGTTGAGCGGCAGCCTTAGATGCAGCAGCTTGTTGTTGCTGGAGCGCAGCTTGCGAAGCAGCAGCTGCTTGTTGTGCTTGCTGTTGGGCAGCGGCCGATTGCTGAGCTTGTTGCTGAGCAGCGGCTTGCGAAGCGGCAGCAGCTTGCTGAGCCTGTTGTTGTGCCTGTTGCTGGGCAGCTGCCTGAGCTGCACTTGATGCGGCCGCACTTGATGCTGCAGCATCTTGAGCAGCAGCACTTGATGACGCCTGAGCATTGTTAGAAGTTGACTGAGCGGCCTGTTCAGCTGGTGACGTTGTCTGCGTCGGTGCGGCGCTTGCGTCAGCCTTCTGGGTTAACGGTGCCAGTTGCTGCAAGGTATTGATGCTCAAGTAGCGTTCTGGAACCCAGCCATGATCGGCAGTTTCATACCAAATTTCCGAATAAACTTTTTTACTATTAACAAATTGAAGATGCTCGCCAGTTGTAACGTAACGTTTTGCTTGTTGTCCCACTGTCGGTGAGGTCCAAACGGTTGTTGCGCCGCCATTATAGGTAACATTGGCTTCGGTTTTATCACTAGCTGGTGCACTGACGGTTGTCGAATCAGTATCTTTCGTTGCTGCGCTAACGTGACTAGGTTTGGACAAAGCAACGGCGGATAATGCAACGGCTGAGAATAATACTGTACTTAAGAGCTTTTTCATGTTCGTAGTTCCTCCTGATTTCATGTGGTGACTTAACTAACTGTGGCTTAGTATAGTCAGTGAGTATTACGAACATGTATTCGCGGTGTTGCGGTTACGTTAAGTTCTATGACAAAAGATTACATTAGGTTACATCCTTAACATTAAAAACCGCAAACCCCTGCTGTAGCGCGGTTTTTCTTTCAGCGTAACTTCAAAAAATCTTTGCGAATAACCTTGATTTTTCGCGTCAATCGTCAATAAAAAGTTGTTTTTACGCATTTTTAGCCAAAAAGTTGCTCAAGTATCCCATTAAGAACCTTGTGTCCGGGTGCCAAAATGGCTTCATTAACCGGGCCTTGCGGTTTACCGGCAGCGGTCCCCATCGCTGTAATCATGGTCGGCGTCACTTCCAGATGAAACTGCAACCCGACGATCCGATCGTGATATTTAAACCCTTGAAGTGCCTGGTCATTTTCGTATAACACTTGACTGCCCGGCAATCGGCTCATCGCTTCCCCATGCCAATGGAAAACGTTAAGCAGCGTCCCATCACTGGTCCTGACCGTGCCGATTCCTTCTTCCGGTTTTTCCATCGGGTAGACGTTGGCACCAAAAGCCTTGGTGATCTGCTGAGCCCCCCAGCATATGCCAAGAACCGGTCGATTCAGTTTGTTCAAACTGCGAATCAAAATCCGTTCGGCTGCTAGCCAAGCGAGATCGTCATTGACGCTCATGGGGCCACCAAGCACAATCAAGCCATCAATGTCTGCCGGATTCAATTGCGCAATCGGATCACCTTGATCAGGCCGGTAAGTGACAGTTTCGATTGAATGCTTATCGACCCAGTTTTGAATGACCCCTAGGCCTTCAGCATCCGCGTGTTGCATGACTGTGAGTTTCATCGGATAATTCCTTTCTTCCCTTATTCGTCTTCACCTTTTAAGGCAGCAGCAAACGACTTAATCGACCTCATCTGCGGGTCGTAAATTGCAAAATAAACGCGCTTGAATGCGCCGGCAAACTCCGGTAACAACAACGCCTTCCGAAAAACGCGGGCAACTGGCTTGATTGGGTTACCAAAAACGCCGGTACCGAATGCGCCCAGAATTAACTGATCAACTTCATGCGCCTTAAACGCCCGCAGCGTCTGTAAAACCTTAAACGCAATGTCATTCATAGCCGTCGCGTCATCCAGCTGCGGATCAACGCGGCGATCAGGTGCCGCGACAGTGACGATATCGACATATTTCTTTGGCAAACGGCGTCCCTGATCGTCAAAAACCTGTCGCACATGTTCTGCATAAATAAGTTTTGAGCTAAACAGGCCGCGATTAGGCTGTTTGCAGTTCTGATCATAATAATCCGCCATGTGCTGTTCCAGCGCCGGCACCAAAAATGTTCCCTTCGCAATCGCTTCTTCCTGCGCCCGCGCGCCAAACGCCACACCACCGCCTGGATGAACCGGACTGGCAAAGTTCATCACGCCGACTTTGCCAGTCAACTCACTCATTAGTTGAAAAACATCCACGTTGCGAATCGCAATCTGCGGCATTTCCGTCCCTGTTGCCGGTGTCCGTGGCAGCGGTTTGCTAATCAGCTGGGTTTTGGGCATTTCCGGCTCGACTTTAAAAACCTTCATTGTTTCCCAATACATTTTGACTTGTTCCATTTCGGCGTCTCCCCTCGAATCGCATACTCGTTGATACCAGCATAACGCATAATATAGAAGCAATCGATGAATTATCGTTCATTTGGCTCATTCAATGTTAAAATTAAGTTTGTAAAGCTACATGAAATGAGGAATGGAATACATGGAAAGTGGCCAAATCGTCCCCAATTTATTGGTGATGCTTGTCACCTTTTTCTTCGCAGCGTTTTTTGTTGCCTGTGAATTTGCACTGGTTCAAAGTCGTCCAAGTGCCTTGGAGGAAATGATCGACAAAGGCACTGGGCGCAAAGCGAAAATTGAGCGCGCCTTGCGCATGGTTCACAACTTAAATGAGTATCTGTCAACGACCCAGGTTGGTGTTTCACTGGCCGGCATCATTTTAGGGTGGATCGGGGAAACCACCGTTGAATTCTTGCTGGTTGATCTGTTTGGCCTGACCCACTTAAGTTTGCCAAATGGCAGCCTGCATGCGGTCGGCGCTATTTTGGGGGTTATTATTTTAACCTACTTGGAAGTGGTGCTCACCGAAATTGTTCCGAAAAACATTTCTATTGATTATCCAATTAAAACGTTAATGCTGGTTGTGACGCCGCTACATTACTTCCATATCTTGTTTTTCCCATTTGTCTGGTTGCTGAACGTCAGCGCCACCGGCATTGTCAAAATGATGGGCATGAAGCCAGCCGATGAAGGTAACGAGGCCTTCTCCCAAGCCGAAATTCTGAACCTTAGTAAGAATGCTGTTACTTCCGGCGACATGGAACAAAATGATGTCATTTATATGCAGCGGGCATTTGAGCTCAATGACAAAACGGCCAAAGACATCATGGTTGACCGTACCAGCCTGTTTGTGATCGATATTAATACCACCGTTAAGGAAGCCTTGCGCGACTATCTAACTCAAGGCTATAGCCGGTTCCCGGTTGTGGCAAACGGTGACAAAGATAAGATTCTGGGGTATGTCTACATCTATGATCTCGTCAAGCAAGGGCAAGTCGATCCATCCGTGAAAGTCTCCAAGCTGCTGCGTTCGATTATCAATGTGCCTGAAGTTACCCCGATTCACAATATTTTGACGCAAATGATCAAGAAACAAACGCCAATTGTTGTGGTCGTCGATGAATACGGTGGCACTAGCGGCATCGTCACTGATAAAGATATTTATGAAGAGCTGTTTGGTACGGTTAAAGATGAAATCGACGATGTCTCCGACGAGTACATTCGGAAAACCGACGATCCCAAAGTATTTCGGGTCAGCGGCAAGACGACACTCTGGGACTTTGAACGTTTCTTCCACACTAATATCAAAGCGTTCACGGATTCCGAGATCATCACCATTGCCGGCTTTATCATGGAAACGCATCCCGATCTGAAGTTGCATGACAAAGTCAAAATCGATCACTTCAACTTCACCGTCGCTGATTTCTCCCGCGGCTTCGCCAACTGGTTTGACGTCACCCAGGATCCAAAGCCGGTCAAGCAAACCGTTGCTGAGGAAGTTAAAGAGGCAAAAGATAAGAAGCAGGAATAGTTGGCAGCGTTAAAGTCTTGCGGCTGAAAATGTTTTTTGCCGTGCCAAACTCCACAATCTCCGGCCAGATGGGGTGGCGACGCGAAGCTAGAGCGGAGGGCACGACTTCGAGCCCGCAAAGTACGCGGTCTCGAAGCTCGGCCTCATTGTAGGCGGTAAACCGCCAACAATGATTTTCACAGCTGAGCCCCATCTGGCCTACGATTGCTCCGCTTTGGCACTCATATCATAAATAACCCAACTGAATCACCCATGGAAACAAAAGGTGACCATACTCAACCATTATTGCAGAGTATGGTCACCTTTTTATTGTAACTATGAATTATGACTCAGCAACATTTTGTAGCTCTGATAAATCGCCGCAAAACCATTTTCCAAACTCACACTTCACGGCCAACCCTATTTTCCCCAGATAAACTGCAACATCGCGCGGTCGACCGTCACATTGTGTTCATGGAGCTGGCTGTGTTGAGCATGGGGGCCAGTGACTTCAAGTGTCTGATACTTGGTGAGGCCACGAAGCAGATAGCCTAAGCTCAAGGCAGAGTTGACGCTCACAACAGTATCGGTATCCGTACCGTCTTGAACATTGCCGTAAATATTCAACACCGACTTAGCGCGGAAATGCGTGCGGTTCTTCAATAACCGCGCATACTCAGGCCGAATCAGGTTCGGCCGCCCATCTGCTGCAAGCTGTAACTGATGTGGCTGGTCATTCCAGCCGAGCAAGCCGTCGTACGGGCCGGCAATCGCAACGACTTTTTCCAATTCAATCGGTGTTTGCGCCATCGCCGCCGCAATGACGGCATAGGCACCCATACTATGACCCACGGCGTTTAACTTCACCACGCCATAGCGCTCATGCAGCATCGTAAAAATTTTAGCCAGCCACTGACTATCTACTTCCTCGCCAGCAGTGTTGTTTTGAAAAATCACTTGAATAATCGGCGCAGCAGTGGTGTGTAACGTACCACGAACATCTAACTGACCCGTTGGACTTACCGTAATCACCATACTGCGTTTAGCTACCCCCGCAGCTTCGGCGCCTTCAATCAGCTGATTGGTTGAAAAAGCCGTACCCCGATAACCATGAACGAAAATGGTCGGTGTCGTGTCCGCTTCCACCAATTGCGTGCCTGGCGCCAGCCCAACGAGTAAAATCACCACGACCAGCAATAACCGTTTAATTAAACGCATATAATCCCCCACCTTGCCAACGTTCCCGAACGCAGCGGCCCGCATAAGCAAGGAAAAGAGGAATCGTGACACCGGCAATCACCAGAACAAGTATATTAGGATCACCGAACTTCTCCAAAACATAGCCGACCGCTTTATGACCATACATTATAGGTAGTGTACTACGGCCAATGCGATCTAACCAGTTTCCTGCAAAAGTTCCTGACACTATTTTGGCTCCAGCAAATAAACCGCCGCAGATGATGACTGGCGCCCATCCCGCCAGAAGTGGATCAGTTAAGTGATGGGATTTCATATAAAGCAAAAAGTCGATTTGGCCACGCGACTGCGCAGTAAACAGCACTGCGAAAAGGCCGACAGCGACCACCATAAACCACGGCTTGGTGACAACTTGCCGGGCATAATGGAATAACCACCAGCCGACAAACATATACGGCAAAGCAACCAGTACTAAATCAAGGTTGCCTGGAATCGGAAATCCTAAAGCTGCCTCAGCGTTAGGATAACTGAACCCTAACCAGAAAAGTCCGGCCATTAAAACCGCCTCTTGCCAGACTTTTGGCATATAGCCACGTAATAGACTAAACAGTAAACTACTGAAGGCATAAACTGTCATAAACCAAAAGACCGATAAATAACCATTCAGTTCGGTTCCGCCATAAACCAGTCGCCGCAAATAATCCAGGGTAAATGCAGGCGTGCGTTGCTCAACCACAAAATTCAGCAAAATCAGCCCCACGCCGTATCCAAAATACTGCTTGAACATTGGCCAGAACCGGCGCCTCAGATAATCTCTTAAAGTCGGCAACGTTGTCGGCTTGACGAAGAAACCGCCAATCATAAAGAACAATGGCATATGCCACCAATATAAGCTTTCATAAAACGTTGTATTGCGCGGATAGAAATGCCCCAACACAACTGCAATGATTCCGAGGCCTTTGGCAACATCAATCCATTCAATGCGTTGATGCGTCGATTGGACTTTCACGTTTTGAAACGCCCCTTCCGTATTCATTAACTTACTTTTAGGCTAACAAGTCGCAACGATGTTTTTTTGATACCTTTTTAAAGATTTTGTGAAGGCCATTCACCCAAACCTGCTGTTGACGTGCTAGACTGGATTATAACGTTTTTAGAAAGGACACGATTTTGTTGACACCAACTGATGTTAATGGGCATCCATATAATCGTTTGCTACTTGTCATCACCCTATTGATCGGCACGTTTACGACCTTCTTAACTCAAACCATTCTCACCACGGCTTATCCGACACTGATGGCTGATTTTCATATTAGCGCCAGCGCGGTTCAGTGGCTGACAACCGGCTTCATGTTAATTATGGGCATCATGATTCCGGTTTCCGCGTGGCTGTTGGACAAATTCAACGTCAAACACCTTTATTTGACCGCCATGACCATTTTCTTCTTAGGGTCGCTGATTTGCTGGCTTGCCGGCGATTTTCAGATGCTGCTAGCCGGCCGTCTCATCCAGGCAATTGGTGTCGGCATGTCCATGCCCACCTTCCAGACCGTGATGTTCACCATCTTCCCACCGGAAAAACGCGGCAGCGCCATGGGCTTAGCCGGCATCGTCATTGGCTTGGCGCCGGCGATCGGGCCGACACTTTCCGGCTGGATTTTGCTGCATCATACCTGGCGTGCGTTATTCGCCGTCATCATGCCAATTGCTGCCGGGGTTGTGTTATTGGCCACTTACAGCATGCGGAAAGTTTTGCCGACGTCACATCCCAAGATCGACGTACCATCGATTATTGCTTCGACGCTTGGGTTTGGCGGCTTATTGTATGGCTTCTCAACAGTCGGCGATGCCGGCTGGACGGACACTCAGGTTCTGATCAGTCTCGCGATTGGCATTATCTTTGTCGCCTTGTTCTGCTGGCGGCAACTGCATCTCAAAACACCGCTACTGGAATTGCGAGTCTTTAAATCCAAGACCTTCACATTAAGTGTCATTTTGACCGCGGTCGCCTTTATGTCGATGGTCGGGGTTGAAATGGTGCTGCCGATGTATATTCAGACAATTCGTGGCGAAAGTGCCTTTCATTCCGGGATGATTTTGTTCCCGGGGGCAATTATGATGGGGATCATGAGTCCGATCACCGGCCGGATTTTCGATCGAATTGGCGCCAAACGTTTGGCTGTCGCTGGCCTGTTTCTGCTGGTCGCCGGCACCTTGCCGTTGATGACGTTAACTGAAACCACGCCGCTGATTTATATCACGACAGTTTATACCGTGCGGATGTTCGGGATCACCATGGTCACCATGCCGGTCACGACTGCCGGGATGAACGCCTTACCAACGCATTTAATCAACCACGGAACGGCCGTGAACAACACGATTCGGCAAGTGGCGGCATCGATCGGGACTGCGATCCTGGTCTCAGTTTTGTCGGTCGTCACCAAGGGCGCAACGCCGGCAGCTAGCGGCAAGGCCCTTGATCCAATTGATTACGCCAACGCGCTACATCAGGCTACCTTGGCTGGCTATCGGGCGGCTTTTGCCGTTTCGTTGGTCATGGCAGCGCTAGGCTTAATACTGAGCTTCTTCTTGAAAAATGACGCCATGGATCGGAGGGACGCCTCATGATTATCTTATTGTTGATCATCGGTGCCATCGCCTTTTTCTGGGCTGTCGTGTTAATGAAACCCAGCCGCCAGCGGCCATTAGCCATCATTGTCAGTGGCTTGCTGGTTTTAGGCCCGATTGCTTTGTTGAGTGTGAATGATCTTTACCATGTTGGTTTTACGATTGACGAAACCACCGAGTTGCAACCACTGGCACCCATGAATGACCAATTGCAGATTATCAGCCAGCCCATCGGTACGGCTAAAAAACATATTGCTTACCGCTACCGAATTTCCGGCGACGCCATCGATCACACAGTCAAGCCAAGTGCCACCATCAAGACGAAACTGAAACACGGCACCATTCCGCAAGTCGCTGTCACCGAGCAGAAACTCAAATACAGCAACGTCTTTGCCGCCATCATGTTTGCCGGCTCCGGGGAACAAGGCAAAACCATCGGCAAGGTCTACACCTTCACCCTACCAAGCAACTGGCAGGTTGTTAAATCACCTAAGAGTTAGAGATATTGAATAATCCATTAGTGACAGCATTCAAAAAAGACAAATGGCGCCCTATAACCCACACACGGGAGGAGCGTCATTTGTCTTTTGTTTTCGGATAGACAATTGACAATTTATACAAGCCTAAGAATTGTAGTGCCAAAGCGGAGCAATCGTAGGCCAGATGGGGCTCAGGGGTGCAATTGTTGTTGGTGGGGCGACTTTTGCCCCGCCTACAACAAGGCCGAGCTTAGAGACTCTGCCGATTTTGCAGAGGCTCTAAGTCGTGCCCACCCCGTTCCAGCCCCAGCTGGCCGGAGATTGCGGAGTTTGGCACGGCAAAGAATTCTTTTTATAAGCTAAGCCAACAACATGCGATACAACGTGCTGATCGGTAGACCCATCACATTGTAAAAGTCGCCGTGAATGGACTTAACCAGCAAGGCTCCGGCATCTTGAATCCCGTAGGCACCGGCCTTGTCTTGATAAGCATCTTCCTGCAAATAGGACTCGACTTCTGCTTCCTCAAGTGGCCAGAACGTAACATCGGTGCCTACGACTTGTTGGCGCACCGTGCCATTATCCAAACGTACCCATAAGCCGGTATACACTTGATGGGTTTGGCCGCCAAGTGCGGTGATCATCTGCTTGGCTTCTTGCCGGCTATGCGGCTTGCCCAGCAATTTGCCCTGAAACGCCACCATAGTATCTGCCGCGATGATCGTAGCACCCGGATAGCTGGGCACCAACGATTCGCCTTTTGCCTTCGCGAGACTCTGGACATATTCCGGCGGCGCTAAAACCGGCAGCGCCCGCTCATTAATCGCGGCCGGATGGCTCTCAAAACTGGGAATAATTCGCTTGAGCAATTCCTGCCGCCGCGGTGAGTGACTTGCCAATATGATCATGCCTGCATTTCCCCGCTTTCATGACTATCTTGAATCCGTTTGAACATTTTCTCCAGATCCGTATTGGAAAAGTGCACCAGAACCGGCCGACCATGCGGGCAATTAAACGGATTCTCGCATTGCGGCAGCTTTTGAATCAGTGCGCGCGCCTGCTTGTCGTCCAGATGATGATTAGCCTTGATGGCCCGTTTACAGCTCATCATGATGGCGGTTTTTTCCCGAAACGCCGCCACCGTTATTTTACCGTCGCGCAGCACCCAATCCACCATTTCCTTGATCGTATCCTCTTCCTGGCCGGCTTTAAACCAAGTCGGGTGATGTTCAACTACAAAACTATTTTGGCCGAAGTCTTCCAGATACAGGCCGACCGATTCCAAAACATCGCGGTGCGTCCGAATATCAATCGCATCGGCGGCGGAGTAATCCAGGACAATCGGCACTAACAAGTGTTGCTGATCGGTGCTGACTTTGCCGATTTCCTGACGATAAAATTCGTAGTTGACCCGCTCCTGCGCGGCATGCTGATCCAAAATATACAGACCGTCGCTGGACTCAGCTAGCAAGTAAGTGCCGTGAACCTGCGCCAAATACGTTAAATCCGGAAATCGCTCAGCTGGTTCGTTCCGCTTCAGATCTTGCGCTGGCAAGTCTTCCACCAGCGCTGGTGCTACATTGGCATCCAACTGCTGATAACGCTGATCCCACGCAGCCAGCCGTTGCGGTTCGCTAAAGATTGGCCGATCATCCAAATCATCCATGGTTAAGTCCGGCGCTGTCTCGGCAGACGGCGTTGATCCAGCTTGAGGCGTATTTACAGGCTGGTCATGGGTTTCTTCGCGTAGTTCAGTTCCCTGCGGCGGCGTTGGTGCAGCTGTTTTCGGGCTGATTTTATTCAGCGTTAATTCCAGCTGATCCAGGTCATAGTGCTCACGTTTAGGCAGGTTATCCAACGCGTCTGGAATGAGATTTTCTTTTGCTAACCGACTCCGAATCGCTTCACTCAGCAGATGGCTGAGCTGATCTTCCTTGCTCAGACGCACTTCCGCTTTCGTCGGATGCACGTTGACATCAACCAAGGCTGCATCCATCTGAATCGTGATGACACCCATCGGATACCGCCCGACCATGAGTTTGGAACCGTAGCCGGCAATCACGGCTTTGGTGAGCTGAAAATTTTTGATATAACGACCATTGACGACTAGGCTCAAGTAATTGCGCGAGGCCCGCGTGGTTTCCGGCAAACTGGTTAAACCACTCACTTGAAAATCAAGATCCTGCGCCTGAAAGTCAACCATCGACCGCGCAACCGGCAAGCCATAGATTCCCGCAAGCGTTTGCCGCAGATCGCCTTGACCCGCAGTCCGGACGACCATATTGCCATCGTGCGACACCGTAAAAGCAATGCTGGGATTAGCCAAGGCCAGCCGACTAACGATATCGACAATTTTCCCCAGCTCGGTCTGCTGTGACTTCATGTACTTCAGGCGCGCTGGTGTATTGAAGAACAGATCAGACACTTCAACATCCGTGCCCCGGCGATGCGCCGCCGTAGTTTGATCCTCGACTTTACCACCCTTCACGTGAATCTTGGCGCCGATGCCAGAATCTGTCGCCGTCGTTAACGTGACATCGGCAACCGCCGCAATACTGGCCAAAGCTTCACCGCGAAACCCTAACGAATGCACATTAAACAAATCCCGCGTCGTCAGAATTTTGCTCGTCGCATGGCGCAAAAAGGCGGTCGCAACATCGTCAGGATCAATCCCGACCCCGTTGTCGCTGACCTGAATTTTCTGCAAGCCAGCTGCTGACACCTTCACGTCAATCTGGGTTGCCTGGGCATCGATGCTGTTTTCCACTAATTCTTTTACCACGCTGGCCGGGCGTTCAATGACTTCCCCGGCAGCAATCTGGTTACTTAACGTGGCGGATAGCTGATGAATTTTTGGCATAAAATCACTTCTTCTTTAAACGTTTCTGAAGGTCGAAAATCAAATTCATGGCGTCCATTGGCGTCGCATCCATCAAATCAAACTTAGCTAGTTTCGCCAAAATCGGACTGTTCTTCGGTTGCGGTTTAGGTTCCTCGAAAAGCGACAATTGTTGATCCGTCACTTGGCTTGCAGCTGCCGGCACGGTTTTTTCCGGTGTCGCGGCTTCAAGCTGTTGCAGAATCGTATCGGCGCGATCCAATAAGTCTGGCGGTAGGCCGGCCAACTTGGCCACATGGATCCCATAGCTTTTATCTGCCGGCCCTGGCATCATTTTGTGCAGGAAAACCAGGTTGCCATGCTCTTCGACCGCACCGACATGGACATTCTTGAGCTTCGCCAATGAATCCGACAGACTGGTCAGTTCATGATAATGGGTGGAAAATAGCGTCTTGGCATGCACGTGATCATGCAAATATTCGATAATCGCCTGTGCCAGCGCCATGCCATCATAAGTCGCCGTTCCGCGTCCGATTTCATCAAAGAGAATCAGACTCGAAGCCGTTGCATGACTCAGTGCCGCGTTGGCCTCTAGCATTTCGACCATAAACGTGCTTTCCCCATTCGCCAAGTCGTCCGCCGCGCCAATGCGGGTGAAGATTTGATCAAAAATCGGTAAATCCGCAGCATCAGCTGGAACAAATGATCCGGCCTGCGCCATGATCACAATTAACGCCAACTGCCGCATGTAGGTACTTTTCCCGGACATGTTAGGGCCGGTAATCAGCAGCATATCCGTATCCTGGTCCATGATAACATCGTTAGGAATATAGCTGTCTTGCCCCAAAACGTGTTCGACAACCGGATGTCGGCCGCCTTTAACATTAATGTCGTGGGTGCCGGCATGCATCGTCGGCCGGACATAGTGATTGTTTTCAGCCACTGTCGCAAAACTTTGCAAGACATCCAATGCCGAAATCTGGGCGGCTAACGCTTGGAGCCGTTTAATCTGAGCTTTGACCTGATCGCGAATATCCTGAAAAAGATCATACTCCAGCGCGGTTGAACTTTCCTGTGCTTCAAGAATCAAGGTCTCTTTTTCTTTCAGCTCAGGCGTGATGAACCGCTCGGCATTTGTCAGCGTCTGTTTGCGTTCGTAGCGGCCTTCCGGTACCTTGTCCAAATTGGACTTAGTAACCTCGATAAAGTAGCCAAACACCTTGTTATACCGGATTTTCAAGTTGTGGATGCCGGTGGCCTTGCGTTCTGATGCTTCCAGTTCCGCAATCCACTGCTTGGAATTCTTCATGGCATCGCGATACTCGTCTAACTTCTTATTGTAACCGCGTAAAATCAAGCCGCCATCAGTCACCGAAATTGGCGGCTCCGGCTCAATCGCTCGGCGAATCAACCCAGCAACATCGCTGACTGGATCGATTTTACCGCGAAGTGCCTTAAAACTGCCATCATCAAGCTTGCTTAGGACATCCTGAATCGCCGGCACCTGATCAAGTGAGGTTTGCAATTGAATCAAGTCGCGTCCGTTAACCGTGCCAAAAGCCACGCGACCGGCTAACCGCTCCAGATCATAAACTTTGGTTAGTCGCTCCTGAAGCTCGCTGCGTTCAAAAAAGTGATCCAGCAAGTCCTGAACCTGATTTTGTCGTACGCTGATCGCGCCAATATCTAACAGTGGTCGTTCCAACCATTGCTTCAGCAAACGCCCGCCCATCGCGGTTTTCGTTGCGTCCAGCAAAGACAATAACGTATCGCCTTTGCGCCCAGTACGACTGTTTTGCAGAATATCAAGATTGCTGCGGGCATCCTGATCCATTTCCAGATACGCTGACGGTTGGTAGGCCACGGCTCTTTGGATATGGGCCAAGCTCCGTTTCTGCGTGTTCAACAAATAAGCCATCAGCATTTGCACAACGGCGGCTTCGGCGGGATCGGTCAGATCTTGCGACACATAACTGCCTTCACTCGTTGGCTGACTGTCAGGCTGAACCGACAACAAGCGCTCGCCTTTTTTCAACATGGCTGCGTCATCATCAGTCAGGTCTTCCGGCACCACGATTTCTTTGGTCGCGAGGGCACTCAATTCGTTTTCCAAGGCAAATTTACTTTTGAGATCGGTCACCTTCAGCTCGCCGGTGGAAACATCGCCATAAGCAAAGGCATAACCGCCAGCGTGTGGCAAAACGGCAGTAATATAATTATTTGTCTTTGCGGCGCCGGCTTTGATGTCAACATTGGTCCCCGGGGTGATCAGCTGGATCACGGCGCGCTTGACCATCCCCACGGCTTTTTTAGGATCTTCCATTTGCTCACAGATAGCGACTTTATACCCATGATCAATCAGAATATCAACATAACTCTGCACCGCATGATGCGGTACCCCTGCCATCGGAATCGGATCATCCGCACTCTTATTCCGTGCCGTCAAGGTCAGCTCAAGCAACTGTGCGCCTTTGATGGCATCATCGTTGAACAATTCGTAAAAATCGCCAATTCGATAAAATAAAAATGCATCCGGATACTGCGCCTTAATCGCATTATACTGTTGCATCATTGGCGTATCACTGGTTTTTTGCGGCACAAACTTCACCCTTTGTCTTTGACTATCTCTGATGTTCTATAACCTATATTTTAACAGGTAAGTCAACAGAGCGCGAACAGGGCCGGTTAGAAACCGGAACATAAGTGGCCTTGGGCGTGATGGCCCGGGCTTAGGCCATTGCGACCAAGGTCCTTATGTGGAGGTTTCTGGCCCAGTGAGCGCGTTTTCAGAGCGCAAATAGACACGGTTAGAAACCAAAAAAGCGAATGAACCCACACCTATGGAATTCATCCGCCTCTATTGCATGTCTCTCCAACCTACCTAAACGGTCACTTCTTCAAATGATAACTGTAAGTGGCAATAATCACGTTTTCGCGGCTTGCAAACGCAGCGCGTAGACGGAAGTTGGTTTAGTTATGGAGAATATTTTGCCACTTTTTGCGCGGTACGAATTGCGGAATTAGCACCGTGGTCGTGAAGTTGCGTTTAGCAGCATTCCGCGCCACGATGTCGACGAAGCGAATTGTCGGTGCTTCAATCGAACGATACGACGAGTGAATATCGACAAACCGGACATCCGGAAAATCAGCCCGAAATTCGCTTTGCGTTTCTTTTTCCTTATTCGGATTCTCATCCATCGAGACGTGCATCGCAATGACATAATCGCCGATGGACTGCGCATAATTCAGCGCGGCGCGGGTCACCCGCGTCACATTGCCGACAAGCACAATGACGGTGCTGCCATCGTACTCATGCTCCTCAACATCTGCCGGCAATCGTAACTGCGCGGCCACTTTACGATAATGATCATGAATCTTGTAAAACATAAAGATGGCGAGCGGCATGACGATGAAGAACGGCCAGATATCAAACAGCCGGTAAGCAAATAAGATGACCAGAATCGCGAACGAAATCAACGCACCAGAAAGGTTGGCGACCGTTTTGCCAATCCAGCCCTTGCCGCGGTGCCGGAACCAGTGAATGATCATCCCGGTTTGCGACAACGTAAACGGAATGAACACGCCGACCGCGTACAATGGAATCAGACGCTCCGTGGATCCCTGGAAAATGGTGATCAACGCCGCCGAGCCCAGCGCCAAGGTCAAAATCCCATTGGAATAACCCAGCCGATCACCGCGATCCAGGTACATATGCGGCATAAACTTATCCTTCGCTAAGTTGAACGCTAAGACCGGAAAAGCCGAGAACCCTGTGTTGGCAGCAACCGCCAAAATTAACGCGGTCGCAAATTGAACGACATAATACATGATGCCGGTGCCACCAAATGTTTCTTTGGCAACCTGTGAAAGTACCGTCACCTTCGCCATCGGCACTAAACCATACCAGTAGTTCAAGAACGTGATCCCGGCAAAGAAGAACCCCAGAATGCCAGCCATAATCGCTAACGTTTTGGCTGCATTCTTTTCCTTGGGCAACTTGAAAAACGGCACCGCATTACTGATCGCTTCAACCCCGGTCAGTGAACTGGATCCGCTGGAAAACGCCCGGAAAATCAACGCCATCGACACGCCGGGAATCGCTGCGCCGACCAATGAAGTTGCCTTATACGGAATGGCACCACTGACAACCTGATAAAGTCCCCAGACGATCATCACGGTCATCACAAGCACAAATAGATAAACCGGAATCATCAGAAAATTAGCCGATTCGCTCATGCCACGTAAGTTCATGCCCATCAAGATAAAAATGATGATCAGCGAAATCGCCACCTGATGGCCATACAGCGCAGGAATCGCACTAGTGATCGCCTCGGCGCCGGCCGAAACCGAAACCGATACCGTCAGCATGTAATCAATCAGCAACGAAGCACCGGCCGTTAAACCGGCATTGCGACCCAAATTTTCGCTGGCAACAACATAGGCCCCGCCACCACTAGGGTAAGCATGGATAATCTGCCGATATGAAAGTGTCAGCGAAATCAGTAAGACTAAAACGAACGCCGCAATCGGTAACGAATACCAAATTGCCGCAGCCGACAGTGTCGTGAGGACCAAGACAATCTGCTCGGTCCCATAAGCCACACTGGACAAAGCATCTGACGACAGCATCGCCAATGCTTTGAAGATGTTAAGCTGTTGACCACCTTCCTCGGAAGATTTCAAAGGCCGACCAATGAACAGCCGTTTCAAGTGCATCATTTTCTAAACTCCTATTAACCCACACCGGTTCAAAAATTTTAATGAATCGTAAACAAACATGCATTAGTGTACTCTAAATTTTGGCTTACGCCTACCTTGTTTCATCTTAACTTATATGTGCCGCCAGAAACACCGGTTGGATCGATATTTGTCAGCGGGTATGGTTCGGAAAAAGCCACGATCAGGCATCACTCTATCTGGGGACTAAGGGTTTTCGTTGACTGCGGTTTTTTATAACGCATTTGTCAGCTCAGAGACTTAAGTGTAAGGGCCTCAATCCCAGTGACAAAAAACAACATTGGGGTTGAGGCCACTTACACGCCAACTTCTAACCGCGCCAGTTCACGCTGACGCTTTTTCTACAATAACAACATCATGTACCTTCAATTTACGATGGACTTCATGTTCGATCTCGCTTTTGGCGGCGTGGTCGATTTTTAGCTCGGTTTTTGGTGTGTCTGGCAATAGTTTCTCGAGGACAAAATCAATTTCGGCATCTTTGATGGTGCGCTTGTCATGAGTCAGGACAATATCGATTTGGTCGAATCCTTCCACATAATAAACATGTACCGATCCTAGCGTGTAAAGTTCGAAATACTTGACTGGCTTGCGACTGTATAAAAAGCGCATGGTGTGCGGAAGCATCTTGTGTAAACTGGCATTAAGCCGAATGGGATTTTGAATCAATTTCATATAACTCGTCCCCTCTTATTTGACATGGAAAAATAGCAACGTTAACTGTTTACCAATTTTATTTTAACAAGGAAAGGTGGTCAATGCCTATGATAACGCTTGGCACGAGTTTGAAGGGTACAAAAGACGTGCCATCATACGTTCGCTAGCCCAGAAATCGGCTGGCTCACGCTCACATATAAAAAACACCAGCAAAGTTCGCTGGTGTTTTATTTGTGTTCTTCTTTTTAAGGATAGGACGAAATTACATCATGCCGCCCATGCCACCAGCTGCTGGGTTTGCACCTGCAGCACCCGCGTTGTTATCCTTTGGTTCTGGCTTGTCAGCAACAACCGCTTCAGTGGTCAGCATCAAAGCAGCAACTGATGCAGCATTTTGCAATGCGGAACGGGTAACCTTGGTTGGGTCGATGATACCTGACTTAGCCATGTCTTCCCATTCACCGGTTGAAGCATTGTAACCAATGCCTTGCTTTTCCTTCTTCAATTGTTCAACGATGACAGAACCTTCGCGGCCAGCGTTTTCGGCAATCTGGCGAACAGGTTCTTCAAGGGCACGCAGAACAATGTTGATCCCGGTCTGAACGTCGCCTTCTTCTTTCAAAGCAGCGACTGCAGGGATGACGTCAACCAAGGCAGTACCACCGCCGGCAACGTAACCTTCTTCAACGGCAGCACGGGTCGCGTTCAAAGCATCTTCGATCCGATACTTACGTTCCTTCAATTCGGTTTCGGTTGCAGCACCGACCTTGACAACCGCAACCCCGCCGGCTAACTTAGCCAGACGTTCTTGCAACTTCTCACGATCGAAGTCGCTGGTTGTGTCGTCAATTTGCTTCTTGATGATGTTAACCCGTTCAGCAATGGCATCCTTGGAACCTGCGCCATCAACAATCGTGGTGTTGTCCTTGGTAACGGTAACTTTGCCGGCACGACCCAATTGTTCAATCTTGGTATCCTTCAGATCCAAGCCAAGATCGGAACTGATCACGGTGCCACCGGTCAAGGTTGCAATGTCTTCCAGTTGTGCCTTGCGCCGATCGCCAAAGCCAGGGGCCTTAACTGCAACAACATTGAAGGTACCACGAATCTTGTTAAGAACCAGGGTTGGCAATGCTTCGCCGGCAACATCGTCAGCAATGATTAACAGTGCCTTACCTTGTTGAACGATTTCCTGCAATAGTGGAAGGATATCCTGAATGTTGGAAATCTTCTTATCGGTAATCAGGATATATGGATCGTCCAGATCAGCTTCCATTTTATCATTGTCGGTTACCATGTATTGACTCAGATAGCCGCGATCAAACTGCATCCCTTCAACAACGGAAAGTTCAGTGTCGATCCCTTTGCTTTCTTCGATGGTAATAACACCATCATGGCCAACTTTTTCCATGGCGTCCGCAATCAGATTGCCGACTTCTTCATTGGAAGATGAAACCGAAGCAACCTGGGCGATTTCCTTCTTGCCGTTAACCTTGTGGCTGATCTTGTGCAGTTCATCAACCGCTGCCTTGGTCGCCTTTTCGATACCAGTCCGAATGCCAACTGGGTTAGCACCGGCAGTTACGTTCTTCATACCTTCACGAATGATGCTTTGTGCCAGAACCGTTGCGGTTGTGGTACCATCACCGGCGATATCGTTTGTCTTGGATGCAACTTCCGCTACCAACTTAGCGCCCATGTTTTCGTAATGGTCTTCTAAGTCAATTGACTTGGCGATCGTAACACCGTCGTTGGTGATTTCCGGTGCGCCATAGCTCTTATCCAAAACAACGTTGCGGCCTTTTGGTCCTAAAGTTGTTTTTACCGTGTTTGCTAACTGATCCACGCCACGCAGCATAGCGGTACGTGCATCCTCAGAGAATTTAATTTCTTTTGCCATTGTTTTTATTCACCTCAAAATTGATCGATTATTTTTTACGCAATTGCCATAATGTCTTTTTCGTGCAGTACGAGGTAGTCTTGACCTTCATACTTTACTTCAGAGCCGGCGTATTTGTCGTATAATACAGTATCACCAACTTTGACAGCCATTGGCAGACGCTTGCCTTCCGGTGTCAAGGCGCCTTCACCTACTGCGACAACTTTGCCGGTTTGCGGCTTTTGCTTGGCATTATTGGCTAAGACAATGCCGCCAACAGTCTGTTCCTCTTCTTCAACGACCTCGACAATCACGCGATCTCCTAATGGTTTTAACAAGGCAATCCCTCCACATTACATTTTTTGATTTAGCACTCGCTATGTCTAAGTGCTAACTACAAAAGTAACTATAACGAGTTTTCCGGGTGAATGCAACCCCAAAACCCGGGAATGTTATACTAATTTTGGATATTTTTTCAAAGGAGTCCCTTATATGTCACTGCAAAAACATGCCTTTTCCGTTGTCGGTGCTTACCTCGTCACGTTTATCGCTAACCTTTTGATTTTCCAATTCATGCCGGTTGGGCGGCTCAGCCTTGGTATTGTGACCTTAATCAGTGTCATCGCAATGATTACTGCGGCGTATAGCGAACGGCAACTGGTCATTGCCAACGCGATTGAAGCCCCTGGCGTCCTCGCACCACAACAGCGCGTTTTCTGGGGTGTCATCGGCATTGCCGGCGTCTTGGCTGCTCAGTTAGTCGGCTCATGGCTTGAAATGATCCTTTTTAAAATGCCGCAAACCAATAGCCAAATTCATCAGCAGCTTTCCAGTATGACCACCAATCCCTGGTACTTTTTGGCAATCGGCCTCGCCATTCCCGTTCTGGAGGAGCTGGCTTTTCGTAAAGTATTGTTCGGTAATCTGGTTAATGTCACTGGCGTTTTCGGTGGCGCTTTGATCGCCAGTCTGTTATTTGCCGTGACTCAACCAGGCGGCCACTGGCTCAGCGCGACCTTGGTCGGATTGGTTCTGGCCTATGATTACCGTCACACCGGCGCCATCAGCACTGCCATCATCGCCCATGTCGGTGCACTATGGGTGGTCTGGCTATATTACATTGCCCACGCGCTGTAAACGTAATCGAATATTAATCTCGTTGGCGCATTCAATCTTCTATAATGGAAATAATGTTTTTATAAAGGAGCCGTTTAAAAATGGAGACCGGTTCAAATCACCGCCACCGTCAACCGCCTAAACGTTTTCGCTGGGGACGCCTCATCGGCTTAATCGTCATTGTCGGCCTGTTTACGGTTGGCGCCTATGCCCTGCGCCTCTATAGCCAGGCAAAATATGCCATCGATAATACATACCATGCCACCAAACACGTCAGCACGGACATCGCCCAAAAGAAGCCATTTGCAGTACTCCTGCTCGGGGTCGACACCGGTGCTGAAGGACGCGTTGAAAAGGGCAACTCCGATACCATGATTGTGGCCGTCGTCAATCCGAAGACCAACAAAACCACCATGGTCAGCATCCCCCGCGATACGGCTGCTGAATTGATTGGCACCAAAGAGTTCAATATGCAGAAAATCAACGCTGCATACAATGTCGGCGGTTCTGATATGGCCATCAACACAGTCTCTAAACTTGTGAATGTGCCGATTTCTTATTATCTGACGATCAACATGGGCGCGCTGGAAAAAGTCGTCAATGCGGTCGGTGGGATTGACGTTGATGTTCCGTTTTCATTCCAGGATCCATACACTGGCAACCAGAAATTCAAAAAGGGCCGCATGCATTTAAATGGCAACATGGCACTTGCCTACTCACGGATGCGCCACGCTGATCCGGAAGGCGACTATGGCCGGCAAAAGCGCCAGCAACAAGTCATCAAAGCAATTTTGAAAAAAGCCGTTTCTGTCGGATCGCTTGGCAACTTCACTAAACTCATGGATACGATTTCCAAAAACATTGCCACTAATCTGAGTTTTGCCGATATGCAAAGCATTTTCATGAACTATCGCGGCGCTGCCAAAACCATCACAACCGATCATCTCAAAGGGGTTAATGCATGGGTCGGTGACGGTGCTTATCAAATCGCCTCAGATGCCGAAATGCAGCGGGTTTCCGATAAGCTGCGCAAAGCACTGGGCCTGCAAACCGAAACCATCAGCAACGAAGAAACCAAACAAAATGCCAAGAACACCCAGTTTGATTTCAAGGCGACGACCGATCAAAATTACATTATCTTCACACCGTATGATCGTTAACCTCCTTGCAAGTAAAAACCGCCTGCCGACTTATGACGTCGGCGGCGGTTTTTTAGTGGCATAGAACTCTGCTCAGAACTATCGAACCATCAGCTGTTCTTGCGCACGCTCGCGATGCAGCCACCAGAGACCGAGCGCGAGAACACCGATAATGGAGACACTGTAGGACAACAATTCATTTTGGAACAGCCAATCGCCAAAATTGAAAGGGACAACAATCAAGGCATAGACAAAAATGACCCAGCGGAGTTTTGGCAACAATAGGATGTCGCCCTCGTTTTCCAGTGAAATCCGGTCAAATAGCCAGCGAGTGAGCCAGTACCCAGCCACGCTAATCGTTAACGCCAGTATAAACAAGAGCAGGAATAACTGATCGCCACGCGGTAAAAGTGACCAATAAGAACGGTGGTTCACAGCGTTATAAACCATGAACCGTTGAATCGCACTGGCACCAAGCCACCCGCCAAAAAGCCCAAAGACAAACATGCCGAACAACGTGGAAAAAATACTGCCAACGCCAATGCCAACGGTGAACAAAAAGCTGTCAATGGCCAGATTCATCATCAATAAGCCCAAAATATTCAAGCCGCTAATGCCAACATACTCGGTCGGCACGCCAGCGAAAATACCAAGCAGAAGAATGCCGATGCCAAGTGTTGTAGTTCCGAGTAAACACGTCAGCCCATACCAGTAACGGGCAGCAAAAAATTGTCTTCGCTTAAATCGGCTTTTAAACATGGCCACATTAAAACTGCTTGCCTGATCCATCCCAGCCATAGCTAATCCGAGCAGTAATGGGATTGCATAATGGATGATCGTTATGATTTGTCCGACCACTAAAGACGAATAAAGCTTATCGCGTTGCGGCATAACAAAATAACGCTGTTCCTTAAGGTAAGTTGCATAACTTTCATTTACAAGGCTTGTATCATGATATTTAGCCGCTCTTTTTTTCTCCTCAATAAACTGTGTGAACGTCATAGTATTTTTTTGTTGCTCGTGATATGTGTTTAACGACTCACCCGTATTAAGCAGCGCTAATAACACAACAAAAACAAACATCACACGAACAAGCGCCTTATGCCTCATCCGAACAAGTTTCAACAACTGATGATCACCCATCTAGCCCACCTCCGCATGTTTTTTTCGAAATTCAACTTTAAACAAATCCGACAACGACAATGGCAGGCTTTCGTTCAAAACCGGCTGCTCAGCTTGCAGTGCCGCTTGCACATCTGGTGTGAAATCAGGAAAAACGACTTCAATGACGCGCCCACGGATGTTTAAAATGCGGCCATGCTGTTTGATCACCGCCGGAATTTCCTTGGTTCGGAATACCAGCTGCAGTTTCACCGCTTGCTGACGGACATTTTCCAACGTAAGATCGCGGCTGATGCGGCCATCTTTGACGAATAAAACACGATCGGATAAACCGTCTAATTCGGCGAGATTGTGGGACGCAATCAGAAAAGTCCGCTGACCATCGGCTACCGCATCCACCACCAAGTTGACAATGCGCTCACGAATCAAGACATCCAGCCCGTCGAATGGTTCATCGAGAAAAACATACGGGGATTGGCTCGCCAAAGCCATCGCCACCATGACCAGCGCCTGATACCCTTTGGATAGCCCCTGAAACCGTTGGCCACCGGTTAACCCGAATTTTTTAATCAGGTGCAGAAACGCTGCTTGATCGAATGAAGGGTAAAGCAAGGCATACGTTGTCGCAATTTTGGCCAATGCATACTTGCGAAAGAATAAATGTTGCTGATCTAAGTAAAAAATGGCTGCTTGTTGCGGTGATTCGTTTGTCAGATCATGCCGATCCAACGTGACCGTCCCGCCGTCAGCGATATACTGGCGGGTGACGGTACGAAAAATCGTGGTTTTGCCGATACCATTTGGGCCGACCAATCCGACAACCTGGCCGCGATCCAGCGAAAACGTGATATCGCGCAGGACTTCCTGATTGGCGATTCTTTTTTGCAATTTAGTCACGATTAAACTCATACACGATGCTCCTCCTTTTCAGCCAACCATGCTTGCAATGTCGCTAAACTGATGCCCAGGCTTTGTGCTTCCACGACAATTGCATCAAACTTTGGGCGGAACGCCGCCACTGCTTTTGAATTCGCATGTTTTAATGGTTCAGCCACAAATGTGCCGCGCCCAGGTTCAACGTAAATCACGCCGTCCGCCTCCAGTTGCTTGTAGGCTTTGGCGACGGTATTGGGATTCAGCTGTTCTTGCTTCGCCATTTCCCGCACCGATGGCAGTTTATCGCCCGGCTGCATAATGCCTTGTAGAATCCGGGTCTTAATCTGCAACACCAAGCGTTCATAGTACGCCAAATGAGTATATGACTCGGTTGCCATTCCGGCGCCCCCTTTCGTACTACGTGTACTATTATACATAGTACACTCAACAACGCAAGAAAAAACGCCGTCCATCTGTCATGGGCGACGCATTTTCTTTTTTTCAGTTAAGCTTCCGGTTCGTTGAGCGTTGGCCCATAATGTTCCAGGAAGTAAATCAAGGTCTGTAGTTCCGTTGCCAAATCGACATTTTGTACCCGCACGTAGCTAGGCACCGAAATGCGAATCGGGGTGAAGTTCATGATCCCCTTAATCCCGGCTTTAACCAAATCATCGGTGATATGCTGGGCGGCATCAATTGGCACCGTCAAAATCACGATTTCAATCTGCTGATCTTTAATTTGCTTAATCATTTCATCCATGGGATAAATTGGTACCCCACTTTGAATGGTTCCGGCTAAATCAGGGTTGATATCGAATCCGGCACTAATCCGAATGTTGTTAGCCTGTCGAAAATTATAATTCAACAAGGCATGGCCAAGATTGCCGACACCAACCAGACCGACATTAGTTAGCCGATCCTGATTCAGAATCTTTTTAAAGAATTTCAGCAAATCGTTGACGTCATAGCCGTAGCCGCGTTTGCCCAGTGCACCGAAATAAGAAAAATCACGCCGAATCGTTGCCGAGTCAACTTTCACCGCGTCCGACAGTTCAGTTGAACTGATCTTGGTTGTCCCGGAATTCGCCAAGAAATTCAAATATCGGTAGTACACGGGTAGGCGTTTCGCCGTTGCTTTGGGGATGATTGTTTCCGCCATGTAAGCAAGCCTCCTGTAGAAGTATTCCCATGCAGAACATGTGAACTGTCCAACATAGTATCTTCTGCTAATATTAGCTGGTTTATGGCCTGAACGCAAGCGGATACATCTTCACAAACATATTTTATTGTGCGAATGCATCATCAGGGAACGCACGCCCATGAACAAAACTATGGTATATTAGGTCTTAACGATTATTGTGAAAGAAGGTATTCCTGTGATCATTTTGCAGGCACAACAAGTTAGCCGCAGCTTCAACGGCAACGAATTATTTGCCAATGTGAATCTTGAAGTCCAAGACGGCGCGCGCATCGGTCTTGTTGGCCCCAACGGGATTGGTAAAACCACCCTGCTGGAAATCCTGACCGGGATCGCGCCTCCGGATAGCGGTCAGGTGACGACCATGAAAAATCTATCCATTGGCTATTTGGCCCAAAACTCCGGCCTTGATTCGGATAAAACGATTTTCAAAGAAATGTTGACGGTCTTCGCCCCGCTGCAAGCAATGGCGCGACAAATCCATACTTTAGAGGCTAAGCTGGGTGATCCCAAACTTATTGCGGACAAGCCGGCGTTTGCCGCAACCATGAAACAGTACGATCAGTTGCAACACGATTTTAACGAGCAAAACGGTTATGGCTATGAAGCCGAAATCCGCTCCGTCCTCCATGGCTTCCAATTCGGTGAAGACACTTACGACAAGCCGGTCGGCACCTTGTCCGGCGGCGAACGTTCCCGTCTGGCTTTGGCCAAGCTCCTGCTGGAAAAGCATGACCTGATCATCCTCGACGAGCCAACCAACCACCTTGATATCGAAACACTCAGCTGGTTGGAAGGCTATCTCAAAACTTACCCCGGCGCCATTTTAACGGTCAGCCACGATCAATATTTTCTTGATCATGTGGTCACCGAAATTTACGAACTGGATCACCACCACGCGACCCATTACAAAACCAATTACAGCGGATATCTCAAGCAAAAGGCTGAGCGCCAGGCGCAGGCTTGGAAAGCGTACACCAAGCAGCAAGAAGAAATCGCCAAGCTCCAGGATTTCGTGGATAAGAATATTGTCCGCGCCAGCACCACCAAGCAGGCCCAGGCGCGCCGCAAGCAATTGGAAAAAATGGACGTTCTGGAGAAACCAACCGGTGACGACAAAAGCGTGCATTTTAGCTTCACACCCAAGCGCCCAAGCGGTAATGAGGTGCTCAAAGTCAACCAGGCAACGGTGGGTTATGAAGCGGATCACCCGATGGCCGGTCCTATCGATTTTCAAGTCAATAAATTCGATCGGATTGCCATTATCGGACCAAACGGGGTCGGTAAATCGACTTTACTCAAAAGTATTTTAGGCAAAATCCCGTTTCTGGCTGGATCGGCAAAATTCGGCGCTAACGTTGATGTCGGCTACTACGACCAGGAAATCCAACAACTCAATCCCAAAAATACCGTGATTGACGAAATCTGGGATGAGCACCCAATGATGCCGGAAAAAGACGTCCGTTCCGTTCTGGCTGCCTTTTTGTTCGGCCCAGACGATATTCAAAAACCGGTCAGTGCCTTATCCGGCGGGCAAAAAGCGCGGCTGGAGTTGACCAAGTTAGCGCTCAAACATGATAATTTTCTGGTGCTTGACGAACCGACCAACCACTTGGACATCAACAGTAAGGAAGTCCTTGAGCAGGCATTAAAAGATTTTAATGGCACCGTTTTGTTCGTGTCCCATGACCGTTACTTCATCAACGAACTGGCAACCAACGTCATTGCGATCGCCCCGACCGGCAGCACCACTTACCTCGGCAACTGGGACTATTATCAGGAAAAGCTGGCCGAGACCAAGGCAGAGGCCGAAGCTGCGGCTGCTGAACAGCCAACCGCCAAAACCGAAACCGCGGGCGCCACCTCGTATCAACAGTCCAAAGAAGATGCCCGCGCAACCCGTAAGTTACAGCGGGAAGTTGCTGACTTAGAGGCACAACTGCAGAAGCTTGGCGACCAAGCGACCACGATCCAAAAAGAAATGACCGCCCCCGATGTTTTGAGCGACTATGTCAAAATGCAAAAGCTGCAAACCAAGCTCGAAGAAGTTCAAAAACAAACCACGGACGTTGAGAATGCTTGGGAAGAAAAAAGCATTCAGCTTGAAGACATGGAAACTGCTGACAAGTAGGTGGCATCGTAACTTATGGCGGCAATATAAAAAGGTGAGCATCCATTGCTTGGAGTGCTCACCTTTTATTATCTCAAGGGTAATTCATTAAGGTTATTAAGCTATTAGTGCCAAAGCGGAGCAATCGTAGGCCAGATGGGGATCAGCCGTGGAATTGTTGTTGGTGGGGCGGTCTTTGCCCCGCCTACAACAAGGCCGAGCTTTGAAACCGCGGTTTTTGCGGGTTCAAAGTCGTGCCCACAGCGTTCCATCCCCAGCTGGCCGGAGATTGTGGAGTTTGGCACGGCCTGGAACTTATTGCCCAAGCTTTTTCGAATTGTTTGGAATTCACTAAACCATGAACGTCCATACAGAATGACGGCCCTGTCGTGTTTTTTGACAAGACACTGTTATATTCATTTACTTAAACCTTTTGATCCAGCAACCCGATTGCTTGCTGTAAAACTTTCTCGCCGTCCATCATCCCATAGGCTTTCATGTCAATAACGGCCATCGGAATTTTTTTAGCGTCGGCTTTGGCTTTGAACTGACTTTCCATGAAACGGACTTGTGGGCCGAGCATCAGTACCGAAACTGGCTCCGATGCCAGTTTATTGTCGGCATCTGCCGCTGCAGTGGCAAAAACATCAACGTCCATACCGTCTGCTGCAGCTGCTTTTTTCATTCGCTGCACCAACATTGAAGTGGACATACCGGCGGAGCACACTAACATAATTGTTTTTTCAGCCATGGGAATCATCCTTTCGTTAACAAACTTATCGATAAGTTAAGTTTAACTAAATCAACGAACCCGCGTCAACGAAAGTGCTAATAGTTTGCTCGTGACCCTAAGCATGGGCAAAGCTCAAGCCTGGATCCGCATTAAGATTCTCGGAGGCAAGATGGCGCTTGGCTAATTCAATATGCGCGGCTGCCCCAATCATGGCACCGTTATCGCCGGTTAAGCGCAACGGCGGAACGATTACGTCCACATCCGGAAAATGCACTGCCAGCGCTTCGTTCATGGCTTCTTTAAGCCCCTGATTGGCTGCTACCCCGCCAGCCACGATCAGTTGTTTAACCGGATAGTTTGTCAGGGCTTTCTGGGTTTTGTGAACCAGCACATCCACCACCGCAGCCTGGAAACTGGCCGCAAGATCTTCGCGACTAAGCGTTTCACCGATTTGATCGGCATGATGCACCGTATTGATCACAGCGGACTTCAAGCCACTGAAACTGAAGTCCAGATTATCCTCTTTATCCATGGCACGCGGAAAATGGAAGGTATCGTGACCCAAGTGTGCCAAACGATCGACTTCTTTCCCTGCCGGATATGGGATGCCCAGAATCCGTCCCACTTTGTCATAGGCTTCACCAGCGGCATCATCCCGGGTATCACCAATAATCTCGAACTCACCGGCGGCTTTCATGTAAACCAGCTCGGTATGGCCACCGGAAACCGCCAACGCCAACAATGGATAGGTTAGCGGCTTAACAAAGCGGGCGGCGTAAATATGCCCAGCCATATGATTGACCGGAATGAGCGGTAAGTGATGGGCATAAGCAATCGTTTTGGCAGCTGTCACACCGATCAGCAGTGCGCCAACCAGACCCGGGCCGTATGTGACTGCTACGGCCGTTAAGTCGGTATAGGTCACCCCAGCTTCTTTCAGGGCTGCGTCTGTTACCAGCGTAATCTGTTCGACATGGTGCCGACTGGCGACTTCCGGAACGACGCCGCCAAAACGCTGGTGGCTCTTGATTTGCGTCGCGATAATATTCGATAAAATTTTGTTACCATTTTCAACGACAGCCACACTGGTTTCGTCGCAGCTGCTTTCAAATGCTAAGATCAATTCCCTTGCTGCCACATTGTTCTCCTCTACAAACATGATGGTTCCGAACGTTACGGCAAAGGCCGATACATATCCAGTGCATCATCATGATTGCTGACATAATAACCTTTTTTTACTTTGCCATCTTGAAAACCGAGCGAGTGATAAAGCTGCTTGGCAATGTCATTATTTGTTCTAACCTCAAGCGTGACCTTTTCACTGCCGTATTCAATGGCCCGGCCAATCATAAACTGCATCAAAAAGCGACCCAGCCCCATATGCTGGTAAGCTGGATCAACGGCAATATTGGTAACGTGAGCCTCACTCATTGTAAACCACGTGCCAATCAACGCAACCATCTGGCCGGCATCTTCAACGGCAAGATACAACGAATGGCGCACTTTGCGTAATTCAGAGAAAAACGCATAGCGATCCCACGGCGTATCGTGATAAATCCGCCGCTCGATTGCCAACGCTGCGTCAACATCAGCCTCCGTCATGCGTCGTAATAAATATTCCTTATTCCGGACAGTGATCGTCCGCGGTTCAAACTGCAGTTCATCAGGCGTCGTGCGGTCAAACCACGACCTAAACTTTCTCAACATAAACATCATGTCCTTTGCCGGGATGCGCCTTAAGCCAGTTGTTTTCGGCTTCCGTTAAGCGTAAATAGCGCGGCACAAAATCATAGACAGAAACCGGTGGTAAATCTTTGCCTAGCTGACCCAGTCGTAACGCTTGCGGCAGATTTAACCAATCTGGGGCAAAATGAGCCAAACCGCCCAATGCCTCGATAATCTGTCCGCGAAACATCGCTGCATCGGATCCGACAAAGATGACCGGCTGCCGCAACGTTGTCAACTCGGTGAGTAAAAGCGTCAGCGGAACGTGACGATCCGTGACCACATTGATCAGTTGGCCTTTGTCCCACTGGTAAACACCTGTGAAGACATTGTTGCGCCGCGCATTCATAATCGGCACAATCATGGCTTTTGTGTCCGTGATATTAGCCGCTAACACTTCTAGACTGGAGACACCGACCAATGCGATGTTCAGCGTGTATGCCAGAGTTTTTCCGGTAGTCACGGCAATGCGGATGCCCGTGTAGGAACCCGGACCGTCCGCAACAATAATTTTATCAAGATCTTCAGGTTGCAGGCCACTTGCCGCAACCAAATCATCAATGGTCGGTAATAACTGTTCACTATGAGTCCGCTCATGATTAATGGTCGTCTGCGCCAATAACCGATCATTGTCCAACACGGCAACCGACATCGCCTCATTTGAGGTATCAAGTGCTAATAATCGCATAATTCAGGCCTCCCTTCGGCGATACAATCATGGCAATAGTTTATCACAAATGGCCTTAGAGCGTGAGTGGTATATTCGTGCGGCTGCATACAGGCCGCTAAGCAGCCCGCCTCTCATCGAACCAAACGAACCCCAAGCATGACCCTCAACTACAAGGATAACCACGCTTCGCCGGGATTAGGCAGTTCCCCGTTCAACGCCGCAAGCAAAATGAGAATGCTACCAATCATTAAAAGAATCTGTAAAAGAATCTTAAGCCATAAGCGTTGATGAATGATATTTTCCGGCGTCCAGTACAAGTCCGCGGCACTTTGGATCCCGGTCGCCTTGTTGGCAGCAAGCAGCTGATCGTGCAACCATTTTGCCAGCCACATCCAGGCAAACCCGGCAACGACCGCACTGATGGCCAGTACCCACAACGCTTGATTGCGCGTGGTTAAATAATCTGCCGTAAAAATATATAATCGCCTAATAAGCGGCAAGTGACTCAGTTCGTTGTAAAACTGATTCCCAATCGCAAAAGCGAACGCTAAGCCGCTGATCCAACTGCCTGTCAGTCCGACACGGCGGATCTGCTGCGCCAAAGCATTTTCACGATATAAGTTGCGGACATACGTTTTCCGGCCAGTACGTACCTGATTCGGGTACATCATCTTGTGCGTCGTCAGCTGCATAGCGACAATTTTACGCTCCAAGGACCACGCCCATAAACCGGTTCCGGCCAATGCGACCGCGACCAGACCAAGCAATAAAAGATCCATCGTCCGCCTTCCTTTCCAGAAACTTTGATTCGCCTATTTTAGCAATTAATCCGGTGAGTGACCAGTCAGACGAATCAGATGGCTCTCATAGAAAACGCGTTCTCTGGCGCAGAAGTCTGCGTGTAAGGACCTTGGTCGCAATGGCCAAAGCCCGGCCATCACGCCCAAGGCCACTTACACTCCGACTTCTAACCGCGCCAGTTCACGCTCTCAAAAAAGCAGCAGCAACCTTCTCAGTCACCTAGAAGATGACCGAGAAACTTGCCACTGCTTATCTAACCGTTTTTTAAAAGACAATCGTCAATTAAAGATGCGGCCGAATCCGTTCGACGGCTTTTAACGTCCCATAAGACAGTGCCGTCTGGATCGGTAACATGACCACGTTCTTAATCGTTCGTGGCCAAATAATTCCCTGCCAAGGCGTCCCCATCATGTTCAGCCACAGCGTTGTCAAAATGACATTACTGATCAGCAACACCAACCCGACACCAAGTAACGTCCGCATAACCGTTACCTTCTTGCCGTGGAAGAACATGCCGTAAATCATTGCAGCAATTGCGGCACTAAACGTGAACCCGGGAAAATTGGCGCCTGGATTGAAGACCATAATCGACAACTGGTCATTCAAGGCAGCGGCGCCCGCGGCCAGCCATGGTCCGAAATAATACCCCATCAAAATGGTGGCGAAAAATGCCGGACTAATCTTCAACCATGGTGTACCAAAAGAAAAACGACCCAAAACAATCTGCATCGCCATCAACATGGCCATATACACGATGTTTCGAGTGGAAAGCTTGGGACTACTAAACGATAAAACTTGCATAAGCTGCAATCTCCTTTTTTGCGGAGACGCCTAAATATCAGGCGAATGCGGCATCTGCACCGCGACTTTCGTCTTCGTCTGTCGTTCACATTCCGTTCCAGCAGCACTTAACGCGCAGATACCTACTCCTAGATTTTGTCACGAGTTCTATCGTACACCGAAAGTTAACCAAAGGGAACCCCTTAAACGTTCGCATCATCACTTAAAGGCATGCTCAACTCTTGACATCATCGTGAAAATTATCTCACGACTTTCTCGGTATTTTTTAGCGCTACACCAAGTCTGCTACCAGATTGGTCCGCTAAAATGATGCCTCGTAAGCAAATTTTTCTTAGTTGCTCAAAACTCCCTGAAAAAGGGATTCCCTCAAAAGCGGTGTACTCAGAACTAGGAGTGCACCGCTAGTTTTGTGTGAGCGTGAGCAGGAGCGCTTAGAAATCGGAGTGTAAGTGACCTTAAAGCCTAAATGGCTGGGCTTTGGCCATTTAG
>NZ_BACQ01000051.1 GCF_000260435.1 Lacticaseibacillus zeae DSM 20178 = KCTC 3804
GGTTGTTTCCGGATGAACCGCATACGGCAACGTCAACCCCGGCAGTGTCAAGGTTCCTGTTTCCAAGCATTCCTTCGCAACATGGTTCGGCGCCAGACTGTCAATATTGATCCAACGATTTTGCCGCTGAACGGCTAAAAGATCGTAGTGCGTCTTGCGGTTGGTGTTGGCCACATGGCGGACACTGGCAAGCGAGCCCGGAATCAGAATTTCCTTATTGCGGCCGGTATTGTTCATGTGAACAGGCGTCGTCACGCCGTCTAATGCAACTTCGACCGTGAAACGGCTAACGCGGCGAATAAGTTTGCCGACGCTGACGTTTTGATAATGCATGGGATGCCTCGTTTCTGTTAGTTAAGGGGTGGTCTTCCAGCAATTGCGTCGAGCGTACGCTGGACTGTTTGCTTGCTATCCGTCGCCAGTCTGCGCTCAAAAAGCAGCCCCGAACTCTTTTTTGGAGTCGCGACGGCTGCTTGTTGTGATGTTTTTACAATATTAGCGAACGATAATGACAGATACCGACGCATCACGTGCCACTTCACTTGCCACGTGTCCGAGACGTAACCGACCACGGCGCACGTGCGAACCCATAATAACCAGGTCCGGCTTGAAAGCAGGAATCACTTCATCAAGGATAGCAGCAGCTGGACGACCTTCTGCCACAATTGGCTGCGCTTTTTGAACGCCGAAGTCGCGGGCCTTTTCAACATAAGTATTCAGGTTTTTGGCCATCTTTTCCCGTGCTGCATCAACATCGTCAGGTGTCAATGACTGGAAAATATTCAAATCGCCGGTTTCCAGAACCGAAACAATCCCCAGCGGAATATCGTAAATCTTGGCGACCGTGCAGGCGTAGTTCAATGCCTTGCGCGAGGAGTCGTCGTCATCATCATCGACCGCCAGTAGCAGTCGATTATAATGCACGGATTCAATCGTTAAATCATTTTCAGTAACCAACAGAAATGCCCCCTTGCAAGTTTAGGTATCCCTAACAAAACTATTCTATCACACATTACCTTTGTTTTCCGAAAAATACTGCTTAAACCGGCCGACATAATTGTGAAACATGTACTTAAGCAATATCCAACGCTTGAAGGTCATATCCGGCTTGTAAAAGACCGTCGTCCCGTAACGCTTTTCTTTGATAAGCTGCAATGCTTCCCGCTTGGCTTCATTATCGGCGGAATATTGCTTGAAGACCCGCTCCGGCACGCCCAGCCATAGCTTGTATTTGCTGCGGTCAGCATTACCGAAAACTGTTGGAGCATCCTTGAGATCGCCGACGATATAATCACGAACCGGCCAGCTGGCAAGATTGTAGCCATTTAACGTGACAAAGAAACTGCTGCGTCCCTGGCGGATGTTGATTTCAAACAACTTAAAGGTGTTGTCGCGGTGATCATATTTCATATCGAAGTTGGCAAAACCGGTAAACTTGATGGCCTCCAGGAAATCCTTGATTTGATCGTACAGCTTCTGATCAAACGCCGGCATAATGGCGACATAATTACCGATTGAAGCCGGCGTCGGATCTTCCAGCAACGGGTGGCCCAAACACATCATTTTAACGTGATGATATTGATCCACATAACAGTTCATGGTGCGCATGTTGCTATCATCGCCGGGAACAAAATCCTGCAAGATCAGATCGGAAGTGTAGCCATTGTCGTAAATTTTGGCAATCGTATTGGTCAGCTCAACCTGTGAGTGAATCGTGAACGCCTTCTTGCGCCCTTCAAAATGGATATTCAACCATTCCACCGAATCAGTCGGTTTAAGCGCCACCGGAAATTCAAACGGTGCGGTGATGGTGGCGTTGCTTTCGTACATCGACTTGGTGACAATTTTGGTCGCCGGATATGGCAGATGGTATTCCTCACACATCTGATAGAAGCTTTCTTTGCTATTCAGACGCTTCAGCAAATCATAGTCAACATAAGGGCAGATGAACCACTGACTCAATTCATCTTTATGTTTGGATACCAGTTGCGCATATGTATCGCCGCATGCAATCAAGAGTAGTCGACCAGCCGAAGCCGCATGCAGATGGGCGATTTCACGCATTTTTTCGATGAACGTGGGATCAGAATCAAACTGCTTAATCAGATGGACATTCACGATACGCGAAAAACGCGTCGGCGCAAGCTGTTCACGGGCATAAACATCAATTGCGCCGCCGATCATCTCGTGGAACGAACGCGCCATCCCGTACACGTTCATATCACTGCCAAGCAGAATGGGGGTAAAACTGGGTGCATCTTTCATCTGGATGATATTCTCCTCGTTCGATAGGCTCAGGTTCGTTATACCTGCGCCTTGAAATTTTCATTGAAAATGCAGCGGCGATCAGTGACGTGGTTGGTGCCGGCTGCATATGACATTTCCGAAGCGATCGTTGAAGCGGTTCAACTTTTCGCTCGTCGCTCTCGAATTATACCATACTGGCAATATGCATTCATGAAGATACTGGTAGTGTGGTTCAAAACTATTTCAGCTGCGCCATATCGATCGTGATGTACACAATGCTCTGATTAGCTGCCAACGACCAATTCGACGGATCCTGAACTGGTGGATAAGGTTCACCATCCAGCATGGTTGCGATGGCATCCACAGCCTCTGTGGCCGCTTCTTCACGCGTTGTTCCTTCAGTCACCATTCCTTTAATATTTGGACTGGTGACTGTAAAGTAATGGCCGTCTTCATCATTAAATTCGGTGAAAATGGTTGGATAAACTAGAACCGGTGATTTGATAGGCTCTTTTTTCATGGCTGTACTCCTTTAATCGAAGATCTCTGCTTGACCCGCCTTCTCAGCCAGATACGCAGCGATCTCTTCTTCCGTGGGCGGATGCTTACTGACCCACCCCATATGAACGGCTAATTGTTCTTCCTTCGGGACAGTTGTTAATTCCGTGATACAGGCAAGCGCGCGCTGCCGATACGAGGCCCTTACGGCGATGATTTGCCCTACTTTCAATTCACCTCTAAGCCGCCCCGGAATACTAAAACGGTGCGGTTTGCCTTTTAGACCCACCGCAACCACTGTGTTATAAGGACTGATCATATTGAGTTTTTCTTCTTTTGGCAAACCGGTTGCAAACACTTCCAGGATAGTTCGGACCGAAAAGTCAAGCGCCCCGTCGCCGTGCCACAGTTGCAAAATTTCTGGCGTCGTCAGGCGTTTTATCACGCCCTCACCTAGCGCAGTGACAACAGCGGCCCCCGTTTCTTCCGTCGTTACCAGTTTAAGTTGGCTTAACTGATCCAGCAGCATAGACAGACGCTTCAGCGACAAGGTGATGACTTGGTCGCCAACCGCTATTTGAACGTTGTGCTGCTCGTCTTCCATCACCTCGGCATGCTTGACAAGCAAAAGCATGTAAGCGAGGCCACCCACTCGCAGCGTATTGTTAGGGCTGGCCAAGCAGTGCCGAATCATCTCGCGGAGTTCAGCGAAGTTAGCGGTATTTCGCAGATCAAAGTTGAAACCTTGGTAACCTGCTTGGCGATGATCGCTAATTCTCAAGTGCCAAAGCCGTTTGCCATCAGTAATCAGGCTGTACCGGCTGTTGGTGGTAAACGAATAGACGAATAACAATTCATGCTGATCAGGCCCCAACGCCGCTTTAATCGTGTCATGAATAACCTGCGACAGGCGACTCGCGGTCGTGTAATACCAGTGTTGGCCGATGTTGATCAGTACCCGTTCGTTAGACTTAATCCGCTCCATCCGTTCCGTCCTTTCTGGTCTGGATCATGACAGTTGTCTGCCTTTATATTACCAGAAAATAGCCGTCAAACGAGACGATATCTTGTTGCTCGCCCTCTGCCGATTTTCTCGATCTGCTGTTTATTTTGTAGTTCGAGAAGGGCCCGTTCGATTGAACGCTGACTGTATTCTGGCACAAGCGATAATAAATCACGCTTGCTCAGTGGCCGTAATTCTCTCTGCAACGCATTTAAAACCAATTCTGCTGCCGACTTAGCTTGAGGTTGTGTGATGTTGATGCGCTCATTCAAATCACGATAAGCCTGCAAAATAATGCTCAAGAAGTAATCAAGGAATGGTGCGTATGAATTACCATTCGTCATCCAATCGGTCGAACTTTGTTGGAGCCGCTCGTAATAAGCAGATTTTGTGTGTTCGATAAGTTGTTCAATACTAACGAATTTTCCTACCAAAAAGTTATTTTGGTATAACGTCAGCAGCATTAAAAGCCGCGACATGCGACCATTGCCATCTCTGAACGGGTGAATGGATACAAAGTCAAAAACAAATGCGCCGGTCAGCAATAATGGCGATAAAACGCCGGCATGGATCGCCTGATTGTAGGCATGGCACAACGAATCGACCAACTCAGGCGTCATGTGCGCCGGTGGTGGGGTGAATCTGACACCCTGACTTCCATCTTTATAGTGATTGACAATGGTGTTATTGATGTCTTTGTAATGACCACCCCATATACTTTCAGTGTAATTAAATAGCTGTTTGTGTAAGCCAAGGATTGAATTGCTAGTAATAGGAATGTCTTGATAGTGCTCATGGATCAACTCTAAAACATCACGATATCCGGAAATCTCCGCCTCACTACGATTGTGGGGCGTCGTCTTTTTGTTCACCAGTTCCCGTAAACGCGTGTCACTGGTATAAACTCCTTCAATTCGGTTGGACGCATCGGTGCTTTCAACTTTGGCAATGTTGACCAATCTTTCTAAAGCAACCCGACTCTTCTGTAAGCCGTCCTGTTGTTGTCCGCGCAACTCATAAATCTGATTCATTTTAGCCACGATGGCAGGGGTGACCACCAGTGCATTGAGGCTTTCATAGTCAAAATATTTCATCGCCAAGCGCTCCCTTTCCTCGCCATATTACACTATTTGGCGTAGAAAACTCAATTATGGCGCGTAAAAAAAAGCCAAGCTTCAATGCTCGACTTTTTTTGAAAGTTCCCCCGTTTTTACCACCTGTACACCTTGTTCACTTGGCGTCACGATCCGCACTTGCCATTCCGGCCACCGTTGTGCGGCTGCCTTTTGTAGTTGTTCGGCTCCGGCGGCATCGCCAACAATGGCCAGCATGGTCGATCCCGAACCGGAAATCAATAAGATCCCGTCGTGTGCGGCCGTTTCCTCGCGCGCTGCCTGATAATCCGGAATCAACGTCGCGCGATACGGCTCGTGCATCCGATCCTGAGCCACCTGGCGTAACAGCGATAAATCACCATCCACCAATGCACGGGTCATCAAAACGCAGCGGCCCATTTGATAAGCCGCATCCGCATAACTCATGGTTGCCGGCAAAATATTGCGTGCTTCTTCGGTGCTAACCGCGTATGGCGGAATCAAGGTAACAAAATGCAGCTGTTGGCTGACGGGGTACTGCCGGACAATCGGTTCATTACCCGCCAAAACAGTCGCACAGACCTGTCCATAAATGGCAGGCGCCGCATTATCCGGGTGTCCTTCCAGCTGAGTGGCCAACTTCAAAAGGGCGGCTTCATCCCAGTCGGCATGAAACCAGGCATTCGCCGCAGCGAGGCCACCGACCACACACGTCGCCGAACTACCCAATCCACGCGCACTGGGAACATCCGAGTCAACGGTGATGCGTAAGTTGGGAACCGGTTGACGAATCGCATTCGCAAACGTGACAAAGGCGCGATAAATTAAATTTTCCGGGTTAGCGAAAGCATCCCCGTCACCGATGATCTCAAGCTTTTGGGTGCTCGGCTCAAAAGTGAACCGAGATTTGAGATCAAGGGCCATGCCCAACACATCGTAACCAACGCCTAAATTAGCCGTTGTTGCCGGAACGGACACGCGAATCATCATCGAAAACCTCCTTTGCCGCATTGAGAATGGCGGCGCCCATTGCTGCTGGTGCAACCACGTGTTTCGGTTGAGGCGTCATCGTTGCCAGACGGGCCAGATTTGCTGGAATCGCAACGCCACTCACCTGTTGTAGTTGCGTCATCAACGAAAAATCGTCGCCTGAAATCGGCAAGTCAAGTGCCTTAGTTACCGCACGCGGGAACTTGTAAGGACTCGCTGTGGCCAACAAAACATTCGGCGTGGTATCACCCGTATCCCGATATTGTTGCATCACACTGTAACCGACTGCTGTGTGTGGATCCATTAAGTAGCCATCTTGCTGCCAGACTGTGGCAATCGCCTCTGCTACTTGTTCGTCAGTCGCAAAACCACCGGCAAAATCAGCTTGAATCGCCGCCAGCACATCAGAACGGACTCGATAGCGTCCTGTTTTCGCCAGATCTTTCATTAGCATGGCCACGTAGGCACTATCTTCGCCGCTCTTATAATATAGCAGGCGTTCCAGATTACTTGAAATCTGAATATCCATACTTGGGGCAACGGTTTTTAAAAACGGCCGATTGCGATCATAGATGCCAGTATCAAGAAAATCCGCGATCTCGCGATTTGCATTAGCCGCAGCAATCAGTTTATGAATCGGCAAGCCCAGTGCCTTGGCATAAAAACCAGCCAGTACATCGCCAAAGTTTCCGGTCGGCACCGTGAAATTAACCGGTTCCCCTAACTGGATTGCATGGCTGTTGACCAGTTGCAGATAAGCGGCAAAATAATAAACCACCTGTGGAATCAGCCGGCCAATGTTAATTGAATTCGCCGCCGACAGCGTAACCTGTTCTGCCTGCAAGCGTGCTGCAAAACCCGTATCGGTAAACAACGCTTTGACCGCACTCTGCGCTTGGTCAAAGTTACCGGCAATCGGGAACACCCGCGTATTCCTACCAGTTGTTGTCAGCATCTGCTGCTCCTGAATCGGGCTAACCCCATGATCGGGATAAAAAACCGAAATGCCGGTTTGCGGCACATTTTTGAATCCCTGCAGGGCCGCGGTGCCGGTATCGCCACTGGTCGCCGCCAGAATCATAATGCGATCTTCCGGATCCAGAGCTAACCGCATCAATTGCGGCAATAATTGCAGCCCCACGTCTTTGAAAGCACTGGTCGGACCGTGAAATAATTCAAGCACGTGAAAATCACCGACATTCCGAATCGGCGTGATGCGTTCATCGGAAAAATTTTGTCGATATGCTAAATGGATCGCTTTTTTCAATGAAGCAGTGTTAAAATCAGGCAACAGGGTCATGAGAACATGCTGAGCGATCGTTTCATAATCTGCTCCCAGTAAATCCTGAAGCGCAATCCGATAATCCGTTAAATGCGGCAAAACGAATAAGCCGCCTTCTTCGGAAATACCTTGCTTAATGGCTTGCTGGCTGGTTTTGGTTATTCGTTGATCCCGTGTGCTCGTGTATCGCATGTGAACGATTCTCCTATCTGATCCGACTTGTTTTTACGATATGGATATGATAATCTGTTCGCATTAGAAAAACAAGTGTCTATATTTTATAAACAAGGAGCTGAGAAATATGAATATTGCCATCTTAGGTTTTGGTACTGTCGGTAGCGGCGTTTACGATATTGTTGCGAATGGTGATCGCCGAATGCGGGTCACTGCGATTTTTATTCGCCCAACCCACCCTGCCACCATGCCTGAGATGACAACTGATTTCGATGCCATTCTTGCGGATCCTTCTATCGATGTGGTGGTGGAGGCAATCGGCGGGCTGCATCCCGCTCACGATTATATTCTCCGGGCCTTGCGCCATGGCAAGCATGTCGTCACCGCCAATAAAGCGGTTGTGGCCCGTTATCTGCCTGAATTTATTGCGACCGCGGAAGCACACAATGTTCGGTTTTATTTTGAAGCAACGACTGGCGGTGGCATTCCCTGGATCCGTAATCTGGAACGGGCCGCGCGGATTGATCAGGTCGATACAATCGAAGGCATCTTTAATGGCACCAGCAATTACATTTTAGACCAGATGCAACGTGCCCACCTGGATTTCGATCCTGTCCTGCTGGCGGCTAAGGATATGGGCTATGCCGAAGCCGACCCGAGTGCCGACATTGACGGCGATGACATTGTCAACAAGCTCAAAATCTCTGCGGCTTTGGCCTACAATATGGTACCGCCGCGTGATGTGCCTAAGTTTGGCATCCGGCACGTCATCAAAGCCGACATCGACTTTTTCGCCAAACACCACCAAGTGCTGCGCTTAATCGGTAAAAGCAAACGAATCGGTGATCATTACAGTATGGTCGTTGAGCCGCGGCTTTATCCAGCCACCGCTTTAGCTGCAAATACTTTTGAAAACTTCAACCTCATTCGCCTGCATGGCCAAACCATTGGCGATTTACAGTTCTATGGCCAAGGCGCCGGCAAATACCCGACGGCCAACGCGATTGTTCAGGATCTTTTCGATATTCTGGAAAAGGTCACCCATCTAAAACGCGACTTCAAGCAAACCTTACAATTTGATTCTGACCTCAGTGTTGCCGATTATCTGTTACGGGCTGATCCGCTAACCTTTGCGATGTTTAACGACAAGCAAACTGAAGTGATCGATCACCGGCTGCTGATTAAACAAATCCCGGTCGGCGAAATGCATCGACTCATGCGCGGCGTTTTGGCAATTGATGCCCATGCATTCATGGCGGCGATTGGCGACAGCGAACTCGTCGCGCGCGATGTCAAACAGCAATTGGATCAGGAGGTCATCGGATGAAAGTCGCAAAATTTGGCGGCAGTTCCGTTGCCACCGCCGATCAATTTCAAAAAGTCAAAGCCATTATCGATCAGGATCCCCAGCGTCAGCTTGTGGTCGTCAGCGCCGCCGGTAAATATGGCCCGGCCACCCAAAAACTCACAGACATCCTCTATCTCATTGCAGACGGCATCGAAGCCGGCCGCAATGTGACGCAGATGTTTGCTCAGGTAGAGGCCAGATTGGAAGCCATCAATCACGCATTACAGTTACACGTGCCTTTAATCAAGTTAATGAACACGATCCGTCATCGGCTTGCCACGCATTATTCGCGCGATTATCTGGTATCCCGCGGCGAATTTTTAACTGCTCGGCTGATGGCAGCGTATCTGGGCTACACCTTCGTGGATGCCGCCGACTTGTTCTTTTTTGATCAAAACGGCGCCATTGATGAGGCCAAAACCCAGGCAGCCTATCGCCAGCTTCCTAAGCATCACGGCTTGGTCATCCCCGGATTTTACGGACAGAATCAAGCCGGGCATGTTCAACTCATGCCCCGTGGCGGATCGGATATCTCCGGCGCATGGTTAGCACGGTTGGCTCAGGCAGATTTATATGAAAACTGGACTGATGTGTCTGGCATTAAAATGGCGGATCCGCGCATTATCAAGGATGCCGACAGTATTGACGTGATGAGCTATGATGAGTTGCGCGAATTGACCTATATGGGCTTTAGCGTGTTTCAGGAAGAAGCCGTCCAGCCGGTTCGTGAATGTAAAATTCCAACTCGCATTCTCAATACCAATGCACCCCAGGATCCGGGAACGTTGATCATTCATGATGACGACCCCAGCGACGAGCTGCGCATTATCACCGGCATTGCTGGGCGAAAACATTATCTCGTCATTACTATTCGTCAATACCAGCTTGCTTTACACTTGGAAGTCATTCAACGCGCATTGGGCGTCATTGCTGCCCATCATCTAGTCGTTGACTACCTGCCAACCGGCATCGACAGCTTCAGCTTGTTGATTCGAGAACCCCGCCACCAAATCTCGGTTCGTGAGTTAACGGCAGCAATTAAAACCGCCTGTCAACCGGATAAACTGGAAGTCACTGAAAATGTCGCCTTAATTGCGATGGTTTCCCGTCAATTGCGAAAACGACCGGCGATTGCGGGCAAAGTGCTTGCGTATTTGGATGACAACCTGTTAAATGTCCAGTTGGTCAGTCAAACCAACGACGATATCAACTTACTGATCGGCGTCAACGACAAAGACTATGATAAAGCCGTTCGCGTCATTTACAGCAGTATTCACCAGAATTTCCACCGCCCAGCACCTTATATTGAAGGCATTGCTTGAGGTAGATGGTATTGACTAACCTATCAAAAAAGGCTCCTGCTTCCCAGTTCAATGACTGAGAAGCGGGAGCCTTTTTTTACGTTACGCAGTTGCTAATGACATTGGCGCATCACTATTTCTTCCACGGCTTATCTGCCTCTTTTGTTGGTGCACTTGCTGCCGATTGACTGGTTGCGGCCGGCTTGGCGGCGGAGGTTGCCGGTGCTGCTGGTGCTGCCGGTTGCTTTTGCGGTGCTTCCGACTGTTTTTGCGGCGCCTTTTCGGCAGTGTCCGCGTGTCGACCCTTGATGGCATCGACCACTGGCTGATTGCCTGCTTGATGCATAAGAGCGCCATTTAACATCCCACGAATGTCAATGCCTGCCACTTCCTGAAGCATATCCAACTGCTTGACCAAACTGCCACTGGTTTGCTTGGTGAGGTCGCCGTCGCCATAGAGCTTAATCGAATCAACGTTGGCGTATGGACTCATGGCAGCTTCAATAATCTTCGGCATTGCCTCGATGGTCATCTTGAAGCGACCGGATTCATCCAATTGGCGAGCCGCTTCAGCTTGCTTCGCGATTGCTTCCGCCTGCGCCAGCCCGATTGCCCGGGTCTTGCCGGCTTCGGCTTCCCCGATCGCCTTAGTTGCATTAGCATTTGCTTCAGCAGCCAACTCAACTTGCTTGGCTGACGCTTCGGCTGCAGCAATCTGGGTTGCCTTCTGTGCTTCAGCCGCGCGCTGAGCCTTATACAAGTCAGCATCGGCCTGTTTACGCACGGTGGCATTCAGTTCCTGTTCCTGCAGTTCCGCGTTCTTCTGGGCCAGTTCAATATCTTTTTCCTTTTGAACCTGTTTGGCCTTCATCTGCTCAACAATCGCTGCCTGATCGGCTTGGGCCTGGGCAATTTCCTGTTGCTTCTTGAAGTCGGCCATTTTGACTTGTTGCTCGCGTTCGGCATCCGCCACCTGCGTCTGCCGCTCGATTTCCTGCTGTTTAGCTTCCTGATCGGCTTGAGCTTGCTGAATCCGCGTGTCACGGTTAGCGGCCGCTTCAGCAACTGCTGCGTTTTTCTTGACCTCGGCAATCTGCTTCTTACCTAATGAATCAAGATAGCCGTTCTTGTCGGCAATATCTTTGATCGTAAATGAAATAATCTGCAGGCCCATTTTGGCTAAATCGGAACTCGCCACGTCCTGAACTTTCTCGGCAAACGCATCCCGGTTTTGGTAAGTATCCTCAACCGTTAACGTGCCTAAAATAGCCCGCAAATGGCCTTCGAGAATTTCCGTCGCTTCGGCATTGATCTGCTCGTCATTTTTGCCTAAAAACTGTTCGGCAGCAGTTGCGACTTCTTCCTGGCTAGAACCGATTTTTAAAATAACCGTCCCATTGACGATGATCGGAACACCCTGCTGCGTGTAAACTTCCGGCGTTGCCACCTCGATTGTGCGGGTGTTCAGGCTTAAAACATCCCAGCGCTGTAAAATCGGTAGGATAAACGACCCGCCATTCGTGATCAGCTTCACCCGATTCCCGTTAATATCCCGAAAGCTATGCTTGCCGGATATCAAGGCACCGGAAATAATCAGAACCTCGTTGGGCAACGCTGTCTTGCGGTGCGTTGCCAAGAAAATAAAAAGCAACAGTAAGACAACGATCACAATGATCCATGGCATATAATCAGCTAAAATTTCCATTCGTCCCCTCCTCTTAGGGTTGGTTATGTGCGGCGACCTCATCAACATATGCGACGCCTTCTGTGAGTTCGATAATCACGACTTTGGTGCCCTGTTCAAGTGGACGATGCGTGCCTGACCACAATTTAGCCGGGTAAGTTTGCCGCGCCCGGCCGCCACCCGTCACCATGACTTCGCCCGTATGATCAGGGGCAACCGCCAGTGTCAACGTGCCCAGCAGATAATCCTGAGTGCTCATGGACGTTGTGTTCTCCACCGATGACAAAACGCACTGTAAAACCGCCAATAGCGGCAACAACACCAACGAGAGCAACATCCATAAAAGACCGGCAACGATCACCAACGCAACCACGCCCACCACCAACTGTAAACCCAATCCTTGTTGGGTCCACCAAGTAACCATTCCGATCGCCTCGCTTTCAACAAGTACAAACGTCTCTTTTATTCTACCATGCAAACGATTCCCAGCCTATACCAATCAAAACGAAACGAGCGTTTTATTTTGCACAATCGATTTTATCAAAATGATCAGTCATAATGCAGCGCATAATCTTCTGGCACTTGATACCGTAACGTTTTGGTGAACAATAAATAACTGATGTAAGCTAATCCAATTGGCAAGACAAAGAACAGCAGGGTCAATTCCAGAATATTGCCTACCGTTACGGCTTTCATCGCATCTAAGGCCGCCAATGGTCCCACCAGCCCGGAAAATCCAAATCCGGCACTGGCCGGGGTACCCTGAATGTTTAATGCTGCCCCAATACCACCAAGAATGCCGGCATTGATCGCCATCGGTAAGAACAGCTTGGGTTTAGACAAAATATTGGCCATCTGCATTTTAGGCGATCCCAGGAAATGGGCCAAAGACGTGCCAAGCGGATTCGCCTTCCAACCGTAAACTGCCAGCGCAAAGCTTGCCCCGACAATCCCCAGATTCGCTGAACCAGCACCGATCCCGCTTAACGAAATGGCTGTGGCAATTCCGACCGTGCTGATTGGAGTCACGATTAAAACCGCAAAAATGATCCCCATCAAAACGCCCATGACGATCGGTTGTAACGCGGTAATGTCATGCACGAGCACCCCGATGTACTTGGTAATCCCGGAAACCGGCCCCAGCGTCAACATTCCCACACCGCCGGCAATGAGTAAAACCAGCGACGGAATCAGCAGAATCGTATAGGCTTTCAACGCATTCCCCAGCAATAAAATCACCAAATAGCCAATCGCAAGCGTAATTGCCAGATTGATGACATCCCCGGTTCCGGCAACCGTTAAGCCGGTTTTGGTCAAATGGTAATTCCCGGCGCCAATAATCGCGGCCAACGCCAACGAACTCGTCTGAATCGGTGTAAATTTCGCGATCATCCCCACACAAACCGCCGACAATGCCGGCAACAGGGTCATGGCGGCGGTGGTCATATACGTCACCACCGCCAGTTGCGGAAAGCTCGGCAAAAGCAACTTCACAATGGCGTTCAAAATAGCGCCAGGCACCAGCGCCACGATGATCCCCACAGATAAACCATTCAAAATGTTCATCGTCACCGTTTTCGCGTCTTGTTTCATGCATTTTCCTCCAATCTAGTTAACTTGATGCGGTGAATGACCGCCTTCCAAAATGAGCTTGACATCGTCTAACGAAATATCAATCATGTTTTTCACCGCTGCATCGGTGTAAAAGCCGATATGTGGCGTAATCTCAACGTTCGGCATCGCCTTCAACGTCTCGAGTTCGGGATTGTCCACCAGAGTCTGACTACGATCCTCACCAAAAATACCGGCTTCCCCTTCAATCGTATCCAACGCCGCACCGGCAATGACATGATCCTTCAGCGCCTGAATCAAGGCACCGGTATCAACAATCGGGCCGCGGGCAGCATTAATGAGATAAGCGCTTGGCTTCATTTTTTTCAGTGCATCTGCATCAATCAGATGGGTGGTGATTGCATCCAGCGGTGTATGCACCGTCACGATATCAGCCGTCGTCAGTACCGTGTCCAAATCCACATAACTAACCGTATCCGCCAGCTCAGGCCGCTTCACTGGGTCACTCACAATCACCGTTGACCCCAACGCACGGAAAATCCGAGCCACCGCACTGCCGATTTTCCCGGCACCAATAATGCCGATGGTCAGATTGTGAATTTCCGCAGCTTCCAAGCCACCCCAGCTGTAGTCATCCTTCGCTTCGCGGGCACTTGCTTCTCCTAAGTGGCGAATCAGCCGCATCACTTGTGCCAGCACCAGTTCGGAAACCGACCGCGGCGAATACGCTGGCACGTTGGTCACAGCCAATCCGTTGGCGGTAGCGGCTTCAAGGTTCACAATGTCAAAGCCGGTAATCCGCAATGTCAGCTGCTTCAAGCCAAATGCCTTCAGCTTTTGATACACAACGTCATCAGGAATGGCCGCGTGTTGCTGAATCACAATGCCGTCATAACCCTTAGCCAAGTCAACCGTCTTGGGCCCAAGTTCAACCGTGTTCGTATCTACCTCAATGTGATTAGCGGCCACCCAGTCATCAATGGCAGCTTGCTCATCGGGACGAACGGAATACATCAGAATTTTTGTCATCTTTGCCTCCATGTTGTTTGTCGTTACTTTGCCTATTTAGCCATTAATGACTCGCCATGTACTTAGCAATGCGATCTGTCGCTAGTTCGAGATCTTCCATTGACGCCGCATAAGAAAGTCGCACATAACCTTCACCGCCAGGACCGAAACTCGCACCCGGAATAACCGCCACTTTTGCCTCGCGCGCCAACGCGTAAACAAATTTCCAGCTATCATGCATGCGCTCCGGTAATTTAGCAAAAATGTAGAAGGCCCCATCAGGATGCGGCACCGTCAATCCAGCATCGGTCAAGGCTTTGATCAAAAAGTCCCGCCGCTTCATGTAAGCTTCCTTCATCGGCTGCACATCGTTCATACCATTTTTCAGTGCTTCTTCAGCGGCTCGTTGCGCGTTCGTGGTCACGCTGGTCATCGTGAACTCGCTGACTTTTCCGACCTGGGCAATGACATCTGCCGGCCCGGCCGTGATACCCACGCGCCAACCGGTCATCGCATGGGACTTCGACACCCCATTTAAAACGATCGCCTGATCCGGCAAAACTCCGCCTAACGAAACGTGGGTGCCAGTGTAAGTTAATTCGGAATAAATCTCGTCACTAAGTACAAAAATCTCATACTGCTTAATCACCGCCGCCAACGCTTCGAGATCGGCGCGACTATAAGTTACCCCAGTTGGATTCGTGGGGTAATTCAACACCACGGCTTTCACAGTATCCTTATTTGCTTCAATCGCCGCCTGTAACTTTTCAGGTTTCAAAATGAAGCCGTCTGCCGATGTGTCAATAAAAATCGGCTTAGCACCATTCAACATCACAATCGGAATATACAACGGGAAAATCGGTGTCGGGATAATTACGGTATCGCCCTTGTTCAACATCGCCGTCAAACTCGAATAAATCCCGCCAGTCGCGCCCGCGGTGATTAAAATCTGGGTCTCCGGATCATAATGCGTCTGGTATTTTGTAGCCAGATAGTGACTGGCTGCAGCCCGCAATCCCGGCAACCCTTTACTCTGGGTATAGTGGCTTTCATTATTTTCAATCGAGCGAATTCCCGCTGCCTTAACGTGTTCCGGTGTGGGAAAATCCGGCTCGCCTAACGTCAGCTTGACAATGCCGTCGATTTTGCTGATTTCCGCATTAAACTGTAAAATATCGCTCGGCTTGAGCTGCCGAACTTCCTGATTCATGCGATCAACTAATGCCATATCTTTTCTACCTCCAATATTTTTTGCCAGTATTCTTAGCAATTAACCCGATAGACGCAAAAACCCGCAGTCGATGTGACTGCGGGCAAGGAATTGGGAATGATTCTCCTGATTTCAGCCACACAGTCAATTGCTTGATCTGTGTGACCGCTCACTCAAAGGTAACTGGTCTCACAGATCGCGTCTGAAAAACCAGAAATAAAATGATTGTGCGCTTTGAGTCAGCTTCATCGTCATCATGAGAACCTCCTAAGAATTGGATTAGCTAAAGATTACCGGTTACTTGTGCATTTGTCAACTAATTCGAGTTAAATTATTTGACTTTTGTCATGACATCTTGAAACGATTCCCCATTTGGCTTGGGTTCGGTCAAAGTAAGTTTATGCCCATCCAGGTCTTTTAGCGTCATCTCAACTGCTTGCCATGGCTTTTGGGCCGGTGGTGACACAATTGATTGTTCCTCAGTCTTCTCAGCAATCGCCGCAATACCTTTGACTAATAAGTTAATCACAACACTGCTGCCAGCTGAGGCGTGTTTATCTTGAATCAACATCAAATCCTGATACCTTTCGCGACGAATATGCATCATGATGGGTGATCCCGATTGATCATTAAACGTATAAAGCTTTTGAAAGCCTAATTTGTCTTGGTACCAATTGGCCGCCTTGACGATATCCTTGACCGGCAGTTTGACGAACATCGGCATTGGATAGTATTCTGGCAAAATTATCACGTCCTTTTTTAATTAAGCGAATCGCGATATTTCACAACGACGACCCATCTTGTCAGTTGAGACTGATCATCAATGCGATTTGCTTGCGGTTCAGCATAAAAATAGCCGATGACGTAGCGTCAGGGTCAAGCCCTCCTAACCTTTTCCGAGGAAAAATGCCGCATTTCAATGGCTGAATACGCTACAATTAGATTAATCAAGAAGGGAGTTTTCATCAATGAAATATACCATCACGGCCAACAACACTTTCCCGGTTGTGGATATTGCCATGGAACAGGATGAAACAATCCAGATCGAATCAGGCTCCATGATTTATCACAACGGATTAGTCGAGCTGAGTGGCCATATGAACAGCAACGGCAAGAAAGGTCTCGGCGGTCTCATGAGCGCGATTGGTCGATCGGTGACAAGCGGCGAAAGCTTTTTCATCACCACCGCTACTGGCACCGCCCCGAATGCCGAATTGGCCATTGCATCCGGCAATCCAGGGGTGATTAAGGAATTAACGCTTGATGACAGCCACCAATACCGTCTGAATACTGGTGCTTTTCTGGCCATGGACAGCTCGGCCAGCTATCACATGGCCAGTCAAAAGGTTGGCGGCGCTTTGTTCGGCGGCACTGGCGGTTTCTTCATTATGGAAACCGCCGGCACAGGCACCATGCTAGTTTCGGCGTATGGTGATATCATTCCGATCCAACTCGATGGAAGCCACGAATACGTTGTTGACAATAGCCATGTGGTTGCGTGGGATAGTCAGCTGGATTACCACATTCAGCCGGCCAGCGGCGTCATCGGCTTCACAACCGGCGAAGGCTTGGTCAACCGCTTCACCGGAACAGGAACGGTTTACATCCAGACGCGGAACATTCAAGCTTTGGCTAACCTGATCGAGCCATTTATCCCGACTAAGAGTGACTAATGTGTGATCAATCGTTTTAAAAAAACAAAAAGACGACTGACATTTCCTGTGCTGCAATGACTGGAAATGTCAGTCGTCTTATTTGTGATTGTGAATGTTCCCTATTTCATGATAGAACCAATCGCTTATCCTTCAAAAAGCTTGCCTGCCTTAGGACCGGGATCCAATGTCCAGATCTTATCAATGGTAATCACGCCGGCTCCTTTGGGCACTGGGAACTTGCCTTCAGCCCACTTTGCTGCTTGATCATAGTAAGGACCGTCCGTATAGAGCTTGGCAGTGCCGCCAAAGCGGAAGCCTTTCAAAGCCTTGGCATTAGCAACAGCGACAATCGCTTTCCCATTGTCGTTAATGTTGGCTTGGGTCTGACCACCTGTCATTTCGTTGTAAATAAGGTGCTCGTCGTCCAACACCCGCATTGAGATCTTAGGCCCAACATCCGGGTTGCCATCAGCATCAACGGTTGAAATATAGGACAACTCACCAGCAATCATGTCTTTCATTGCTTGATTCAATTTTGCCACTATGACACATCCCCTATTCATTTCAGTAAAACCATTTTAAGGCCGTGAAAGGTTTCAGGCAATTATTGTGTCTCGATGGGATGTCATGTTCATAGAGCGGAATACAGTTGAATATAACGTTCACTCAAACTTCTAGTAAGGAGTTTGATTCAATCCGCGGAATGTTTATGCTTTTTCTTCCGTTGTCCGAACCAGTAATCGGCTATCAGACTTCCAAACGCGCCAGCAACAAAGACCCACCATCTGAATGGGCCTCTCAGCCAGATAGAAGTAATAAAGGCCAGTAACATTGCAACGCCAAACGTTAAGATGAAACTCAGCCAATATTTCATGTCTTCCCTCCGTTCACCTGTATTGAACAACGCTTTTTATAGAATTTTAGAAGTTACCTAAACACCCCTGAAAAAATAAGCACAAGGCATCCACAGCATGATGCTGCGAGTTGCCTTGTGCTTATTATTCATTAAACCGGACTAAGCTTCAATCTTATCTTTATTCGAATCGGCAATGTAATGCGGAATCTCGGTGTCGATAAAGTAAACTTTGTACCAAACCAAGAAGGTGTAAATGGTCCAGACTTTCCGCCGATCATCCCGTTCTTTGCGATACGTCTTGTCGAGAATGTCCAGAATCGCATCCTGATTGAAGAATTCCTTGACCCAATCCTGTTCAAAGGTTTTGCGCACTTCTTTGTAGAATGGTTCGTCTTCAAGCCATTGTTTAACCGGAACCGGGAAGCCGAGCTTTTCACGGCTAGCCCATTCTTCTGGCAAGTGGCGGTTGGCCGCCTCGCGCAGGGCGTATTTGGAGTTATGGGAGTTGATCAGATACTTGGTTGGGATACCCGCAGCGACTTTGGCGACTTCTTTATCCAAGAACGGTACCCGCAATTCCATCGAGTTTGCCATCGAGAGCTTGTCAGCCTTCAACAGAATATCTTTAGGCATGAACTGATGGATATCGAGGTACTGCATCTTTTTCACTTCATCGTCGTAGTGGCGAACCTTCTTGTAGGATTCGGTGACAATGTCGCGTACGCTCTTACTTTGCCGGAATTCAGGCTGCAGAATTTTGTCGGCTTGACCTTCATGGAACACGAGTGCTTCACCAATGAAGAATTCTTCTGCCGGAGCCGTGGATTCATACAAATGCAGGCGACCATGGAAGTTAGGCATTTTCTTCAAGCCATGGGCGATTCGGTACTTCACGCCACGCGGCAACTTCCGTAAACCATCCGCAAACACGCGGATTGCATGGCTACGGGTGTGGAACCCATAGTTGGCGTAACCAGCAAACAGTTCGTCGGCACCTTCACCAGACAGGATAACAGTGACGTCTTTATGCGCCATCCGAGTCAGGAAATAGAGCGGCACGCAGGATGGGTTGGAATCCGGCTCGTCCAGATGATATTGGATGAGTGGGAAGTTGTCGAGCGCTTCTTTTTCGGTCACGATATCGCTGGTGTTGTCTAAGCCAAGTTTGTCGCTCAGCTCCTTGGCTGCCGTTCCTTCGTGATATTTCTTGTTGTCAAAACCAATCGAGAAAGTATGCTCCGGCCGCAACAGTGCCGTGATATACGAAGAGTCAACCCCGGAAGAAAGCAAGGACCCGACTTCAACATCAGAAATCCGGTGGGCTTCAACGGATTCGGAGACGCTCTTGTCAATCGCAGCCACGGTCTCGTCGAAACTGAGATGGTTGGCCTTAAAGTCCATATCCCAGTACTTCTTGATCGTGAGCTTGTTATCCTTCAACGTGAAGTAATGGCCCTCCGGAATGCGATAGACGCCCTTGAAGAACGTCTCATCCAAGGCGGAATATTGGAAGGTCAAATACGGCTTCAGTGCTTCTTTGTTTAATTGCTTTTTAAACTTGGGGTGCTTCAAAAATGCCTTGATTTCACTGCCAACGATAAACGTATCGCCATCGTGATAGTAATACATTGGCTTGATACCAAAGAAGTCGCGAGCACCGAACATTTCTTTTTTATTGTCATCCCAAATCAGGAAGGCAAACATGCCGCGAATCTTCTTGAGTAATTCTTCCATGCCATATTCTTCATAGCCATGGAGTAGAACTTCAGTGTCACTGTGGGTCTTAAATACATGTCCGGCAGCGATCAAGTCTTTGCGAATGCTTTGGAAGTTATAGATTTCACCATTGAAGATAATAGCAACCGTGCCATCTTCGTTTAAAATCGGTTGTGAGCCACCCTTTAAATCAATGATGGACAACCGGCGGAACCCTAAAGCGACATCATCATTGATATATTCACCGCTGGAATTCGGTCCCCGGTGCTTGATCATATCCATCATGCCATTAATAACTGGCTTTTTGTTCAAAATTGTCTTGTCCGCAAACGCGATGATTCCGCACATACAGTTAACCCCTTTTCACGTGAATGACCATCATTACTTGTTTCAGTATAAAGATTTGGCGGCGCAAGTCAATTGAAGCGCGCCGGTAAAAAGGAGCCTGTACGACGTTGTCAGGCCGACTTAATCGGGACATATAGACAGCCACTGTCTCGCAACCGCGGTCGCAAGTAAAATTCAGATCTTTCAGGCAATGTCTCTGGTCATTTCTGAAAATTAAGAAAAAGGCAAAAAAAT
>NZ_BACQ01000050.1 GCF_000260435.1 Lacticaseibacillus zeae DSM 20178 = KCTC 3804
TTTTGAACAAGATCTTAATATCTTGAAAAAAACAGGCGTGTTCAATGTAGCGCAAATCTAACGCCACCATCTCTTCAAAGCTAAGATCACTTCGACCAGAAACCTGCCATAGACCGGTAATACCAGGGATGACCATTAACCGTTGCCGATCATAGCTTGTATAATTGGCAACTTCACGAGGTAGCGGTGGGCGAGGCCCAACCAAACTCATATCGCCACGCAATACGTTGTAGAATTGCGGTAATTCATCGAGACTGTATTTGCGTAAAACGCGACCAACTCGAGTAATTCGCGGATCGCTTTTTATTTTAAACATAGCACCGTCAACATCATTTTTTGAAAGCAATTTGTCAACCATCTTATCAGCGTTGGCGACCATGGATCGAAACTTCCACATTTGGAATTCCCGACCATCTTTTCCAAGACGAGTTTGTGAATAAAACACTTTGCCTCGCGGATCATCAAGCTTAATCAATAGTGCAATAACCAAAAAAACACCGCTAAGTAGCACAAGTGAAAGCGAACTCACAATAACGTCAAAGCATCTTTTCTCACGTAAATAAGTAAGTGTTAAGCTTCCAAGATCAACCTTTTCAAATTGAATTTGGTTGCGGTCACTTGTCGTTTCCAATAGCTACCCCTCCAAATGTGTACATTAACACAAACAAATAGTTTCCCCCGAAACTTGTTCAGAAACATGTTATAACATTATAACTCTTAGAGCAAGTTATATTGATTTAAAATTCCAGCTAATGTTCTTCTGCATGTCACCATTATACATGAAAGTAAAAGTGATATGAGCAAATTATTAACCTTGTGACAATTCTGACAAAAACTCTGACTGAATTGTCAATAATTGGCTCACTTGCTAAACGCGTTAACTGATTTGGTTCAAATGTGCGTGTCCAAATTAACATGTGTCCCTGTTAATTTGTTTAAAACAAGATTGCGTGCTTTTTTGACAATATGCTCATTCTCCATGAACATCACTGGGCATTCCACATACGTTTTCTTATTAGCCAAAAGCCAGGTATCCATTAGTAATTCGGCGAGAAAGCCCATCACGCGACTTTCATTGCCTTGGAGTTTAGAAAAATCAATTTTGGCTTCAACTGCAAATAAGATGGAAAATAGCCAATAAGAATATGCCATAAATTCTTCTCGGCGCATGATAAACATATTAAACATGTGTGCTTTTTTCGAATGCATGACTTTGGAAAAGCTTTCGCGATATTCAGCCGGCTGCTGTTCAATAACCTCATACAGAGCGTCAATACCGATGGCGCTATGGCTATGCCGATAATGAGACTCAATTGTTTCAATGTAATAATTTCGCGGTTTGGGGACGATAATGCTTGATTGCTTTAGTAACTCTTCAATCTGAGGTTTATGTAAGATCGATGAAAAGTCTTTTTTCTGTCCAAAAGAACGCTTAGAGAAATATCGACGATAGTGAACCAACCCAATTGCGTCTGCCGTGAGATTTTGAGTTGCCCAATATATCGCGGTTACTTCGTTATAATGCGGATTCTTATCCGATATATTGATGCCTTGGTCATCACGTTGATACCCATTCGGAATTTCTGAATGAAGACTGCTACCTACGAATATCGGCATATAAGCAGGATCTGAAGGCATACGGTAGGGTTTGTGAGTTGCAACAAGGACACTGATATGCATTTTTTAACGCTCCTTAAACTGATTGAAAGGGTTCCTGCAAATTTGACAATCGAAAAATACCGATCACAGTCGACAACCTCGCCGTCAACTGATCTTGAACCTAATTTGAAAAATCTACAAGGAATTTTTCAAGACGCTTAAAATATAATTCGGGATAAAATTTGGAAATGGTTTTTGGCAATTTATGATGGTCAAAAAGCCGCTCCCCATTAGCAACAGCGATCAGTCTGTCTGTCAATGTTGACACATCACCCGGCGGATAAAGGTAACCATTGTCATCATTCACAATATCGTCAGGTCCGGTTGGACAATCCGAACTAATGACCGGTATTCCCCGTGCAATCGCTTCACCTAGAACCAATACAAATCCCTCGTATTTTGAGGTTAGAAGCAAACAGTCAGCACTGGTTAATCGGTCGAATGGCCGCTTGACCCAACCATGAAAAGTGATCTTATCCGCAATGCCTTTTTGCGCGACCAATTTCTTAAGTTCTGTCATATCAGGTCCATCGCCAAATACATCCAGCGTCCATCGGGTGGTACTTTTATTGAGAGCACTCAGACCAGCGATGAGTTCCCCCAAATTTTTTTGGCCGTCGATGAAGATTCGCCCGATATAAACGAACTTAAAGGGGAAATCCGTAGTTGGAGGCACGACAGTAGTCGATGGTGCAATAGGATTGTAAACAAGCCCAATATTTGAATCCTTGATACCAATCTCATGCATCTGTCGTTGAATCCCAGAACTGATGGCTAAATGATAATCCGCTTTCTTAAGATCATTTAAGTTTATATCCTGACCATGGCGTAAGGAAAAATGAATCCATGAAACTATTTTAAACTTTTTGTGGAATACTTTTTTTAAGAAAGAAACCTCATAAATCAATTTTGTGCTTAAACAAATCACTTCATCCGCCGAAGTGAAAAGTATTGCGAAGGCAAGCCAAATTGCACCAAACGCATTCCGAACGAATCGCACATTTCTGAAAGCTTGCGCTAGTTTAAAAACCTTAATGCACTTGGAAGATGGATACCAGTGATCACGCATTGAGCCTTGAGGAAGAAGAAATGTCATCCTAAAATCTGGCGAATCTTCGAAATGTGATACCCATTCGTTAACGACGGTTTCAGTGCCACCCTCTCCGGATAAGAAAGGCAGGATGACAAGCATTCTAGTTTTTCTCTTGTTGTGCATCATTACGACCCCCTTGCTGGATCAACAGTCTTTTAAATACTTGTTGGAGAGTGGCGGCAGATGACACTATTGAATAGCCTGCCTCATCAATCAATTTTATGTTTCTCTGACTAATTGCCTTACGTTCCACAGGCAATTTATGTAAATATGAAATCACATTGGCAATCCATATTTCAGGTTCACTTAACGTCAAGCCTATGATGCTATTGGTTAACATAACGTCAGTAGGAATCTGATCAGACGAAATAACTTGAAGCCCAGCGGCCTGTGCTTCAAGAGGAACAAAGCCGAACCCCTCAAAAAGCGATGGAAAAAGTAAGATATCAAACGCCGCATACCATTCATTTGTAACGTTAGTATGCTTTATAAATGAAACAGCTGACTCAAGATTTTTTGCATGAACTTCCTGTTCAAGTTGCCCTTGAAGTTCCCCACTGCCAATAATAACAAGATGACTGTTTGGATGCCCTGTGTGGAGTTCCTCAAATATTTTTAGAGAGAAAAAAGGATTCTTACGTTCTGTTAGAACACCAACCATTCCAACAAGCCAAGTACTGTTCTCAACTTTGAGCGATTCTCGCAAGCTTAAACGCGCTTTCTCAGAAAAAGAAAATTTAGAGAGGTCAATACCATTTTTTAAAACAAGCGCATGCGTATCGCTGCCAAACATCCAGCTTAAGCTTTCAGTCGAAACGCCAAGTTTTAAGTCGCTAATCTTAGAAAAGATCCGCCTACCGTAGCCATTCACCATATCTAATGCAATCCTCAAAGCTCTGGATTTAATCGGCTTACTGTAGTCAGTGTTGTGTGACTGCAAAACGATTTTTGCTTTTGTAAATCGATGCGCGAAAACAACTGGTAGAAAATTCCAAGACGAAGAGAAATTAAAGTGAATAATATCGTACGAGTTTCGGTGCTTTTTGCAAAAACACGCCCAATCTATCCAGTGTTTAATCGGATTTTTGCCTACACGCGTCACGTAATGCATGGGCCATCCTAAGGCATCTGTCTCTTTTTCAAAGTCACGCTTTCCGGAATAACTAAGGCATTCCACGTCAACCCCGCTCTTCGAAAGTTGTCTGTATGTATTCATCATATAAACAGTCATGCCGCTACCGTATTGAAAATCTCCCACCAGCAAAACCTTCACTTAAAGATTCCTCCTTATCCGTTGGCCCAACTGATTCATTTGCCAGGATTGACCGTGTCTTCAAGAACGCTTAAGAATCTGGCACCTTTCCTCAACTGAAGCCCAAAAGTACGGGCATTCCCGGCAAACTCGGCATATTGTTTATCAGTCAGATGCTTTATAATCAACTCAGCCTCAGATAATGAATCAACTGTTATACCAAGGTGATGCTGATCAATGAAGTTCGCAATGGCAGCCTGTTTCCAAACAACAACAGGAATCCCGCTAGCTAAAAACATAGATGCTTTAAACGGACTGTTGTAACGTAAATAGTTACCCATGACTCCGGATATGTCATTTGCGGAAATTCCGTCCCAAACCAAACCAAAGCCTCCAGTAAACTGGCTAACTAGTTCGTCGGAAGGAAAAGAGCCTCGGTAATCAAGGCTGCTAGGTAAGTCAAAAGTAGCAGGTCGTTTCCCATAGATTTCATAGTGGAAATCTGACTGGTGTAGTTTGCTTAAAAAACCTGCCTTATTCAAATTTCCGGCAAATATCATGGTTGGCTGATTCTGAAAAACAGGCATTTTTAGAGAATTAGATAAGTATTCGTACATGCCAAAAACCACTATGTTAGCTGAAACTTTTTTTGTATTCATAATGAACTCGCGCATAGCTTCTGTTGGTACCAAAATATCAGATGCGAGTTTAAGTATTCTCAGCTCGTTTTTCAGCGAAAGTGTCGCGTTGTTTGTATGCCCCATACCTCTAAGTCCTGCGTCTGAATCAATACGCAGGGAGTTAATATCATGGATAATAAACACGAGCCTACAGCGTTTAAAGAATCGGAGGTAATAGATAACCTGTAGAAAGGCAGGATAGGAAATATACAAAGGGTATTGAACGAAAATCGTATCGCCTGCACTAACATCTCTAAAATAAGTTCGCAACTGCTTGTAAGAGATCAACTTTCTACTAAAAATATTAGGCAATGAATCGATTGACCCCATGTCATTGGATCCTAATTTAGCTAGGGTTTTAATCGCATCACCAATTGGCTTACTGACGGCAGTTGCCTGACCATCGACAGTATTGTTAATTGACTGAATATTGAAGCAACTCATAAGTACCCCCTTCTGCGCTTCCGTATACACACTAAAACTTCACTAATCTCGTGTTCTCGATTGGCGGATCCCTGTCTCAAAAATAAAGAAATTTAAAAAGACCCAGAAAATCATGACTAAGATAAAGGAACGAGCAAATATTTGTTCGAAAAACTTATTAGAAAAGAAGGATAATACAAGCGCACTAACAATATTTGAATAAATTAAAATACTGTAAGGCACATGATTTGGATTCCTGGTTGCAAGTACTCGCTCAAAAAACACTTGGCTTATTCCGGCCATAACGGGAACTAAGGTAAATACACCCCAAATTCCAAAGTCATAAAGATATGCGTAATAAGTCGTATAAACATTCCCGAGGTAAACACCGTTCACACTCTGAAAAGGCAAATTCAAGCCTTCAGCCGGTAAGGTAAAATTAAAAAGCTTCGCAAACCAGGGAAGAATGTTCACGAAAGTCTGGCTTCCCCAAACCGAACCAAAAACAGGGATGGTTGTATTGCGCAAAAAGCTGTCGAGATTTTTTATTTCTGCACCAATATAAACAGACAAATAGTCAAGGCTGTTGGATCCTGCATCACTTTCCCGACCTAAAAGCTTGGCAATTTCGGGAAACGCCAGTAAAACAACGACACCCACTGCCACAACACCTAATATAAATTTCTTATTATTAGGCCTTGACCAATTTTTCTGGGACCTCGATAAAAAATAAAAGTAACAGAATATAGCTATCAGGAAAATGATCATCTCTGTCCGGTCACCCATTAGCAACGTTGTCACGATAGCTAATAAGACGATAATCAAATTCGATATAGACCATTTATGAAAATAAACTCTTTCTCGAGCCAAGAGATACCCAAAAAAGAAGCCACAACTTATCGAAAAGTTCCTGATAATGCTGACTGTTCGCGGCAACGTATTACCGTTAACCGTAAAAATCGTCTGAACTCGCACGTAATAGATGGCATCTCGTAAAGACATACCAGTCCCTATTTTCTTTATTGAATAGATCGTGTACATGATACCAACAAATATGACAAAAATGACAAAAGCCATTTTCCAGGGGGCAACTGTCAGCGGCTCGATTTTATCTTCCTTTGTGTCTGCCTGCGCGTCGCTCGATGAATAATCTAAATTTACCTCATTTGCCATTTGTCTGGATCGCAAGGAACCAAAAAAGATATGGATAGCCCATGCAACAAAAACGAACTCAAGCCCACCACCAACTAAAACCAAAACGGTTAAAGATGACGGCTCTAAGAACCATTTGCCCGCATAAGCTAATGCCCACAAGCCGCTAAATGCAAATGCGCCTGAGTACAAGACGGCAGGAGACATTAATTCTCGATTATTCAAAAAATACGCTAAAATTAAAATCAGAACTAAAGTAAAGGCTAATGGGAGCATTCTTTCTCCTTACATTTTCTGCACTTAATCTTTTAACCATGTCCGAGTTGGACAGGAAACTTTTCCTTGAAGTAAAGCAATTACCAATTAGTGTAGCTTTTTTAAAGATGCCAGCATCTTCAGTAGTACAACCGGACGGAACATGAACAACGCTACCGTATAAACCAAAGCCCCATAGATGATCGCGCCAAACAAAGCCATAAGACTGGACAACGACAGCACACTGATGAAGATCCGAACGCTTACACCCATAATGAGAGCAGCCACCATATATTTCCAGACTTCGCGGAAAATAACATAAAGTCTGATCTGGTTTTTTACCCTTGAAAGTTGATAAACAGTCACGAGCAATTCTGAGAGAACCGTCGCTATCATGGCGCCGTTGCTTCCCAAAACTAAAATGAGCGGGACATTTAGTATTATATTCGAAATTGAACCCAAAACAACGGAGGTCGTGAATGGCTTAAGTTGATTTGTCGGGAGCAAATACTGAACCCCGGTTGCATTACTAATCCCTATAAGAATAATAACAATTGACTCAATGACCAACAAATCGGAAACAGGGTCGAATCCTCTCCCAAAGAAAATCCGCGTAAACACAGGCGCTATGCCAGCCAATCCGGTTGCTAAAGGGAAAGCGATAACTAAAATAAAGTGCATTGACTTATTTAATGATTCTTCGACTTCATCATGTTTTCCCTGCGCAAAGCTGTGCGCGGTGTGGGGTAAAAGAACTGTCCCGGTCGCCGTCACAATTGCTAGAATAATCTTTACGATTTTATCCGAGTTGTCATAAAACCCCGAAGCCTGTACGCCTATTAGTGCGCCCAGCATAGTCTTGTTGAGTTGTAAATAAACCTGAGTCGCGATTTGGGGTATAAACATTTCGAGGGTTGGCCGCAAGTGGTTTGCCAACTTTAAATCTGATAGATGTGGCAACCTGACATACCGTTTCAAATACGGAAGTAAGGTCATATTCCCTAACACTTGTGAACCAGTCAGAATCAAAATATACAGCCCAAGGTCATTCTTTGTTTTGATCAATGCGAAGATCAATATCAGAGAAATTATCTTAACCAGTGTATTTCTTAGTACAGTGATCCTGAATTCCTCAAGCCCTTGAAAAAACCAGGAAACATCAATTGCGGTTGCAACCAGCAAGAGGCCTTGAATCAAATAAAAAGTCTGATACTCCCCTGCTACTATAATGAACCCAACGTAGCATAGTGTGGCAATGCCCGTTGTACCTATACGAAGCAACGTCAACTCCCAAAATAAACTTGAAAGCCTTTTGGGGTGATCACGTTGATAGGCCACTTCGCGATTACCGTACATCGTCAGCCCAAGTGTTCCAAACAGAACAAAGTACTGAACAATTGAATTGGTGAAAGCATTAATTCCGATTCCGGTTGGCCCAAGAACACGTGAAACATATGGGATCGTGACGATCGGCAACAAGAGGATAAAAACCTGGTACCCCATGTTCCACAGGAGATTCTTGACAACTTTCGTGACGATCCACCTCATTTCTACGTATTATCAACAAAGAGTCAGCTCATCGGCAGCCTACTTTTTGTTAAAAAAGTCGCCTTGTAGAAATTGTAAAGCTGCTGCAACAACCTGATCCATATTGTAATAGCGATAGAGGCCTAATCGTCCGCCGAAAGCAACTTGTGGCGTTTCCTTAGCAGCCAGTTCGCGGTAGCTCGTAAATAAATGGTTATTCTCCGTATTATTGACCGGATAATATGGTTCGTCACCTTTTGACCAATTGGCCGGATATTCATGTGTAATCACCGTCTTGCCAGAATTGCCTTTACCAAACTCAAAATGTTTGTGTTCGATAATTCGTGTAAACGGTGTGTCGGCATCTGTATAATTGACAACGGCATTTCCCTGAAAATTATCCATGTTCAAAACTTCGGTTTCGAATCGTAAACTGCGGTATTCCAAAGTTCCCAACCGATAATCAAAAAACTGATCGATCATACCAGTATAAATAACCTTATCGTATCGGTTTAAGTATTCCTGTTTGTGATCCAAAAAGTCAGTATTGAGCTCAACATGAATATTAGGCTGATCCAACATTTTCTCAACAATCTGTGTGTAACCGCCCTCTGGAATGCCTTGATACCGATCATTGAAGTAGTTGTTATCATACGTAAACCTCACCGGCAAGCGGCGGATAATGAATGAAGGGAGGTCTTTTGGATCCCTCCCCCACTGTTTAGCGGTATAGTCCTTGATTAACTTCCGATAAATATCAATACCCACAAGCGAAATTGCCTGCTCTTCAAGGTTTTCCGGCTTTTTTCCGGCCATCACTGCTCTTTGTTCGGTAATTTTGGCCTCTGCCTCAGCGGGGGTGATGACGCCCCACATCTTATTAAAAGTATTCATGTTAAAAGGTAGATTGTAAATTTCACCTTTATAGTTGGCAATGACTTCGTTTGTGTATCGATTGAAGGTTGCAAACTGGTTGATGTATTCCCAAACTGCTTGATTACTTGTGTGAAAAATGTGGGCACCATATTTATGAACTTGAATGCCTTCGATATTTTCGGTATAGATGTTACCGGCTACATGTGCTCTTTTTTCAAGAACATCAACCGTATCACCTTTTAGTGCGCGTTCTCGAGCTACTGTAGCCCCGAATAGGCCAGCACCAACGATCAATAACTTCATAGTTAATCCCCCAAATTAAGTCAATGCGTATTCATCTAAATGTCGAGGTTACTTATACTACTAGTAAATCACGAGCTACAAACAATTTACGCATTACTTTGATAACCGTAGCCATAGCCATAACCGTAGCCTTTATCACCATGTCGTGACTTCACACGTTCGACTGAGCCAAGAATTTTAGCTTTTGCCAATTTTAAAACCTCAACAGTTCGCCGCAAATCACTTTTTTGTGTCTGACCGATTTTAGTTACAATGACAACCCCATCTGTCTTCGGAACTAAAACCTGTACATCTGACACTGCTAAAACAGGCGGAGCATCAAGGACAACGATATCAAAGTTTTCACGAGTCCAATCTAATAAATCTGACATCCGTTTGGAATTTAATAATTCAGATGGGTTAGGCGGAATGGGTCCTGAAGGAATAATACTTAGGTTGTCAACGAATGTTTCCTCCACGACCTCACTTGGCTTTGACTTCCCAGTCAGCACAGTTGTAACGCCGTCAAGATTAAGTTTTCTAAAAGTTGCGTGAACAGTAGGCCGGCGAAGATCTGCATCGATAAGCAAAACCTTCTTTCCTGCCTGTGCCCATGTAACCGCAACGTTTGCTGAAACTGTTGACTTGCCTTCAAACATCGTAGAAGACGTGAACATCACAACCTGACACTTGTCTAAAGCAGCACCTGCAAATTCAATGTTCGTACGAACGGTTCGATACTGTTCAGATACAACATGTTTAGGTTCAGCATACGTCACTAACATAACCCCGTTTTTTTGGGATTCCTGGTCTTCTTGTTTCCGTTTAAAACCAAACTTAAATAGCCAGTTCATCATTTTCTTCCTCTCTTAAACTCGACGACGACTTCGTTGGGGAAGGTCCGGCTCTGCAAAACTGTCTACGTCATCGTCATATTTTGCTTTTGTTGCCTGAATAACCTCATCAATATCTTTCATTCGCTGGACATAGTTCACAGCACCTAAATCTACCAAGCCAAGCGAATCTGTGATGAAATCAATGTCCTTAACGGTTTGATCGGTTAACTCTCGAAGTAGTCCCCAAAGGAAGGCGCCCAGAACGCCGACAACCAGACCAACAAGGGCAATTAATTTTAACCGCGGTGAAACAGGCGTCGGGTTAGCTGTCGCCTTTGATACAACCGACACATTGGAAATGCTCATGATTTTCGCAATTTTCTGTTCAAAAACTTTGGCGACCTCATTTGCAATATCACGCGCGCGAACCGGATCGGTGTCCTTAACATTAACCGTAAAAACTTGTGAATTTTGTTGTGTCGATACCGAAACCATTTGGGCTAGATCATCTGCCGTTAAGTTTGAATACCTTGCAGGCTCCAGTTTGTACTGGGCCGGTTTTGCTTTTTCGACAACATACCGTTCTCGAATTCCGGTCGTGGCATTATAGCGCGTACCATAAACTGCCTTTTCCGCTTTCTTGGTCATCACCTTTTGCGGACTTGTCAGGTCACTGGCAACTGCCTGTAAAACAACTGGTCGCGTAATAATGTCCTTATATGTATTGATAAGTTGCACATCTGCTTGTTGTGCATTCAATTGCATGTTCGGATCATTATCCTGTTTCCGATTAACTAACAGTGAGGTATCTGACTCGTACTTTGGTGCAATAAAGGTCTTGGCACCAAAATAAGCCGCTGCCATTCTGACAATGCCAAGAATAATCATTGCCAGAAAGCTGCGTTTGAAGATTTGCCACAACTGTGAAAGGTCGATCTGTTTGTTCATGAACTCTTTCCCCACCTAATCCCAAAAATTGAAAACGAATTTTAAATTGCGAATATGCGATATAGTTCGCAACGAAGACCAAATTTAAAAAACCACTCCAAAGCATAATACCTTAGCAAGTGGCATCAAGTCCACCCATTCATGATTTAGCTAAATCGGCTTGTAACAAATCGAGCTTAATCATGGGCAAAATAGAAGCTATTAAGCCATTATAGTTACCGCTGATAACGATTCCATTACAATCTCTTTACATTTTTTGGAGAAGTTGCGGGAATGACCTAAATTTGTAATCATTTCATTTTAACTTTTAGTTTAAAATGAAGTCAACGCGTTTGGGGGATCTCTAAATGAAAAAGAGTAGTTTGCGATTTCGCGATGTTTTGATTTGCACTGTTTTAGGTTTGCTAATCGCTGGCGTTGGTGGCTTCTTTTATTTCCGCCATTACCAGTCCGAGCAGGCAATTGCGGTGAACCAACAAACACGGCAGAAGATCCAGAAAGATGCCAAGACCAGCGTCAAAAAGGAAAAAGTACTGAACCAATACCGCCTTTATGGGCTGACGGATAATGAGATCACAGCGGCTAAAGATTTACCGGTGACAGCCATTGGCGACTCGGTCATGCTGGGCAGCTCGGCCTATCTCAAGGTGTTGTTCCCGAAGATGTCGATTGACGCCGAAGTTGGCCGCCAAGTGCAGGCAGCGCCCGCGATTATCAGTCAGCTTAAGTCGGAAGGCAAGTTGGACGATACTGTCGTGATTAGCCTTGGTACGAATGGCCCGATGACGGAATCGGACATTAATGGCATTTTGGATCAGCTAGGCAGCAATCGCCAAGTGTTTTGGGTGACGGCGTATGCGCCGGGTAAAGCGTGGATCGATCCGGTGAATAAGCTGATTCATTCCGCTGCTAAGACCCACAGCAATCTGCATGTGATTGACTGGTATTACCTGGCTGGCGGCAATGATGACTGGTTTGCCGACGACGGGGTTCACCCTAACGATGCCGGGCGGGTGCATTATTACACGTTGATTGCCAAGGATGTCATGCAGACGCTTAAGAAGTAGCGTGCCACCTGTTCTTGTCTGCAAACCCGCTTCAAATAAGCCTCAATTTTAAAAATAACACCGAGAAGTTTTCCGTCATCTCGGTGTTATTTTTGATTGATTCTTAAATCTGCCGGCGATCAGTGCGACTTTTTTTACCTCACAACGCTAGCCAACAGGTTTCTGCTAAGTTTATTTGTCCAAGTCCACATACCGGGTCAGCACCATCATCACGACACCGCCGACTGCCATTGAGACAGCTTCACCTAGGGCAATGGTGGCGTATGACGCCCAGAATGGCACCCTGCTCATGATTGTGAGCTCGCCGGCGACTGTGAACATCGAGAAGGCGAAGAGGACGCCCATGATAGCGAATTTGGCCCATTTTTGGTGGACGAATTTGGCTGCCCAGCGACTGATCACGATGAAGACGAGGGTGCCTAGCGTGCCGACTGGGACGTCGAGTAGTGCGGTTGGCGAGGCTAAATTGGCCAAAAAAACACCCAACGTAACCGCCCAGACGTACCGGCGATTAAAGAGCGCCGTGTAGTTGAGCATCTCGGAGAACCGGACCTGGACGACACCGAAGCTTAGCGGGCTGAGCATCAGGGTCATGACCACATAGATTGCGGCGACGATCGCGGTTTTGGTGAGACTGACGATTGAACGATGGGACATTGATGTTGTTTGCATATTGTTCTCCTTTGTGGCTTTGCCAGTAATAACGACGATCAAAGGAAATAAGTATCGTCGTGGAAGCGTTGTGCGCTTCCGATTCAATTAACATCATCTTAACAATGTTTCAAGTTTACTTTTCTAACCAACCGCCGTCAATAGGAATGACGGTGCCGTGAATGTAATCAGCGGCATCGCTGGCCAGAAAAAGGGATACCCGGGCGACTTCTTCTGGTTTGGCCCAGCGCTTGGCCGGCGTCTCCTCAGCCACCCACGCGGCCATTTTCGCGTCACCGGCGAAGTCAGCGGCGTTCATGGGCGTGTTAATGGCGCCTGGTGCTAATGCATTGGCACGAATGCCTCTTGCGGCGTAATCGAGGTCTAACTGCTTGGTAAGCCCGATAACGGCGTGCTTGGCGGCTGTGTAAGCCACGCCTCCGCCGCCACCGACTAATCCGGCGATGGAGCTCATGTTGATAAAAATGCCATGGCCACGCTTGAGCATCCCTGGTAACAACGCCTTGATCATCAGGAACTGGCTGGTGAGATCAACGTTAAGAATATGTTGCCAAGTTGCCAGATCAGTGGCGGCGACGTCTTGATAGCTGTCCAGAATGCCAGCCGTGTTGCAGACAATATCAGGTGCATAGTCACGGGCGATGGTTTCTGCTGTCGCATGCTGACTGACATCTGCCTGAATCGTGACGGCCAGCCCTGTCATGGGTTGAAGATCGACGCCGATAACCCGCGCTCCCGCTGCCGTAAACGCCGTCGCTTGAGCCGCACCGATGCCGGATGCCGCACCAGTCACGACGACGGTTTTGCCGCTAAAGTCAAATGCTATCATGCGTCAACAAGTTGCCAGTCTTCAGCGAGAATGTCACAGTCAGTCGGTGACCACAAACTGAAGGCCTCGTCCGCCGTTTTGATCAGAAAATACGGATTTAACGTGTCGCCTTCAAATTTGCCTTCCGGAACTAGCTGAACATACAACTCGGTGCCTTCCCAACCGGTTCGAACGGCTTTTTGGCCTTTTTTCAGTGATGGTAAAACTGCTTCGAATGTCATGAAGTTATTTCCTCCTTTTTACTTAGCAGGCAGCCCACAGACTTCGTGCGGCTTAGCTAGCTACCTTGAATGTGAATTCAGTGCACTAAGTATACGCGATTTTTTGATTAGCGAACAGCCCCGCTCGCAAAATGCCTAACCGGAGCAACGGCCATCAAGAGCGCTCATCCTTTTGACACTGCCTGCACGCCGCCAATCAACGACAAAGAAAAATCGGTGCCAACGACAATTGCCGCCAGCACCGATTTTCTAATTAGCCAGCCGCATAGCCGCTGCTGGCGTATTTTCAACCTATGACCGCACTCAAAGATTAATCACCTGCATGAGTACCTCGGAAACGCGTGCTCGCTCGGTTTCCGGCAAGCCAGTCAAGTACTTCACCAACGCTAACGTATTGATGTCGCTCATTTCCGGTGCGATGAAGAAATCACCGACCTCCATGTCTAAGGCTTGTGCAATGTCAGTCAACTTCTTAACGCTGATGTTGTTGACATCACCGCGTTCCATACGGGATATCAGACTGACTGAGACCCCCGAACGCTCGGCCAGCTTTTCAATCGTCAGGTTCAAACTGCGGCGTTGTTGATGTACTAATTTTCCGATATTATCTAACATCATGTCCCCCACCTTTAATGTACGGCGTTATGCTTTAACATTAAATGAAACGAGCGACCATCAAAAGATTTTATATTATTATTTAATAATCTAAAGACGGCCTATTCTCACACAACGCTGGTGTACGAACCCCACATTAACGCGCCAATACATCTCCACTACTATTGTAAGCGCTCGCGTGGGGGAAGCGCCAAATATTGGCTTGATAAGCGGGAAAAAAGAGCACATTCCGGCGGGGACAAATGATTAACTGATCTTTCGTGTTCTATAACGCGCTCGGGACAAACGCCCACAAGGTGCCGCGGGTAAATTCTTCACCGTCATCGGTATCGATTTCGCTAATGCTATTATTCGGCGGCATGGCCATTTCATCGCGGGCATTGTTGAGGTCTGCACCAAGATAAGTGCTCAGCAGCAGCATCCCCAACAATCCATGGGCAACCACGAGGACTTTGCCATCCGGATGTTGGTCATAGATTCGCGCGATCACGCGGCGCCCGCGAGTTAACGCATGTTCAAACGATTCGGCGCCGATTCGTTTATAATCAAATGCCAACAGATTATGATAATAATTATCGATTTGGGGATCATCTTGAACCTTTGCCAAAGGGCGACCGTCCCACTGACCCAAATCGACTTCACGTAAATCTTCTTCGGTAATGATTGCCGGTTGGGCCACCTTGCTTTGAGCCACAATGAGCTTTGCGGTGGTTTGTGCCCGCGGCATCGGACTGGCATAGATGCCAGCAAAACCGGTTGTTTCAAAAAATCGTCCCACTGCCATTGCTCCGGCACGGCCAGACGGCGTTAGCGGTGTATCGGTACGTCCGCCATTAAAGCGGTGTGCCAGATTCGTCTCGGTTTGTCCATGCCGTACAAAATAAAACTTGGTCATTCCTTGCACACTTCCTTTGAGGATAGTGTAGCAGACCCGCAGCCAGAAAGCGCCATCTTGAAGTCAAAATTCAATTCAGGCTTGGCAATATTTAGCGAATGTTAACAAGTTTCGGATTGATGAATCACAAGTTCACACAGTTGCAGAAGTCCTTCGTATAAGCGCTTTCATTCGCACTCACGCAAAAAAACCGGCAACACTTTTACGTGCTCCCGACTTTTATAAATCAAACGCTACTTTAATAAGACTTGCCGCAAATGCTACTGGAGCAAGCGAATCCTCAATGTTAGTCCGCAGCTGTCCCGGCTGGCGTCTTATGGTCCTCTTCGGCTTCAGCCTTATACGCGGCCACTTCATCGTCAGCAGCGAAGATGTAGTGATCGGGATAAACCTCGACCATTTTTCGTTGCTTGTTGTCGCCTTCGACTTTGCTGGCATCGTAAGGAATCGGAACGCGCTTCCGTTCGACATCTGGGTCAGGAACCGGAATGGCTGACAGCAGGCTCTTCGTGTATGGATGCAGCGGATGAGAATAAACTTCGTCGGCACTGGCCAGTTCGACCAGACGGCCATAGTGCATAACCGCAATGCGATCGGAAATATACTTCACCATGGACAGGTCATGGGCAATGAACAGATAAGTCAGCCCTTGGCGATCCTGAATGTCCTTCAGCAAGTTAACCACCTGAGCCTGAATGGACACGTCCAGCGCACTGATCGGTTCGTCCGCAATAATAAACTTAGGCTGCACCGCAAGCGCCCGAGCAATGCCGATCCGCTGGCGTTGACCACCAGAGAATTCATGGGGATAACGGGTCGCATGGTCGGCGTTCAAGCCAACTTCTTCCAGCAACTGTTCGACTTGGTGATCGCGATCCGCCTTGTCCTTGGCGAGATGGTGGATATCGATACCTTCCGCAATGATGTCTTTGACTTTCATCCGGGGGTTCAACGATGCATATGGATCCTGGAAAATCATCTGCGTATCCCGCCGAAAAGCCAGCATCTGCTTGGAACCATTTTTGAGCTTGGCGATGTCCTGACCGTTGTACAGAATCTCGCCACTCGTTGGGTCGTAAAGACGGATGATGGCACGGCCGGTTGTAGTTTTCCCGGAACCGGATTCGCCAACAAGGCCAAGGGTTTCGCCTTCGTAAATATCAAACGAGATATCCTGAATCGCCTTAACTTCGTCTTTCTTGCCAGCGTTAAAAGTCTGAACCAGATGCTTAACGGAAACAAGGATTTTTTTCTTATCAGCGGCCATGTCAGTTCACCACCTTTTCGTTTGGATGCTTACTTGCCCACAACGCGTGTCGCCGCGCGATTTCCGGTGGCAGCTCCACTTTCGGCGCACCCGGCGCTAATAGCCAGGTCGCGGCCGAATGGGTTGGCGAGATCTTGAAGAAAGGCGGTTCCTGTTCAAGATCAATGGCCATCGCATAGGGATTACGCGGGGCAAACGCGTCTCCTTTTGGCGGATCAAGCAAATCCGGTGGTGTGCCAGGGATTGCGTACAGCCGATCACTCTTCGTTTCCAGTGTCGGCATTGCTTCCAACAGTCCCCAAGTATACGGATGCTGAGCATTATAAAAGATTTCGTCAACGGTGCCGTATTCCACGATTTTACCGGCATACATAACCGCCACGCGATCAGCGATCCCGGCAACAACGCCGAGGTCGTGGGTGATGAAAATGATTGACGTATCGATTTTGGATTGGATTTCTTTTAACAAATGGATGATCTGTGCCTGAATCGTCACGTCCAGCGCTGTTGTCGGTTCATCGGCTAACAGGATTTGCGGGTGATTGATGATCGCAATCGCAATGACGATCCGTTGGCGTTGGCCGCCGGAAAATTGATGCGGGTAATCTTTCAATCGGCCACCTGCGTCTTTGATGCCGACCAGTTCCAGCACCCGTTCGGCTTCTTTCAAGGCGTCGGATTCGCTAATCTTGTTGTGCAACATTAACGGCTCAGCCACCTGCTTGCCGATGGTCATGGTTGGATCCAACGATGTCATCGGATCCTGGAAAATCATGGCAACATCATTGCCACGCATGGCATTCAACTGCTTTTCCGATTTCTTGAGAATATCGACGCCATCAAAAAGCACTTCACCGTGGGTAATCTTGGCATTGGGGGCCAACAAGCCCATCACGGTACGTACGGTAACGGATTTCCCGGAACCAGACTCGCCAACAATTGCCAGCGTTTCGCCTTTGTTAAGGTCAAAACTGACATCCCGAATGGCGTGCACCGGACCGGCATAAGTGGCAAAGTCGATTTCCAAATCTTTAACTTCCAGAATTTTAGTCATTTTGCCACCTCCTAGTGTTCACTACGCGGATCAAACGCATCACGCAAGCCATCAGCCAGCAAGTTGAATGCCAGCATCAGGACAACGATGACAATCGCCGGATACAGTAGTTGATATGGTAGAACTTGCAGGTTCTTCTGCCCATCGGATAACAACGTCCCAAGGCTGGCAGTTGGTGCCGGCAGCCCGATCCCAATGTAACTCAGGAAGGCTTCAAAGAAGATGGCCGTTGGAATCGTGAACATGGTCTGAATAATGATGATAGAGCTCAGGTTCGGAATCAGGTGTTTAAATGCGATTTTGACACTCGACTCACCAAGCGTTCTGGCTGCCAAGACAAATTCCTGATCTTTTAACTGTAGTGTTTGCGCCCGAATCAGGCGCGCCATGGTGACCCAGCCAGTCAACGCAATGGCCAAAATGATGGACGTCATCCCTGGCTTGAACACCTGTAGCATCAAAATAACGACAACCAAGTTTGGCACACTGGAGATGATTTCAATGACACGCTGCATCAAGGTATCGGTCATGCCGCCGCGCCATCCGGAGATGATGCCGTAGAAAACCCCGATAGTCAGATCGAAGAAGGTTGCGACAATCCCGATGAACAGCGAAACGCGGGTGCCGACCATGATCCGGGATAACAGATCGCGGCCGAGGTAATCCGTACCGAGCAGGTAGTAAACATTTTTGCCCATGCCTGCGTATTTATTCTGGCCATTCAGGTAACCGTTTAATCCCGGTAAATCCACGCCTGGCCATTTTGGTGGCAAATTGGAATAGTTCAGGTTCTGCTTGTTAGGATTTGAAGGTGACAGCCACAAAGATAGAATTGAAATGACCGCAATAATAATCAAGACCCAAAGTGAGATGAGCGCGGCTTTGTTCTTCTTCAGTCGCCGCATCGCATCTTGTGAGAACGTCAGCGCAGGCTTGGCAATGCGTTCCTGTTCAGCCGTATTCACTTTGACATGCTTGAATGCGTCTGGACTTAATTTTGTTGTTGCCATTAGTTTGCCTCCCCGCTCAGTCGGATTCGTGGATCAATGAAGCCGTAGAGAATATCAACGATTAAGATGATGACGGTCAACATTGCACTGTAAAGAATTGCCAAAGCCATGATCACCGGATAGTCGTTGGTCGTGATTGACTTAACGAATTGTTCACCAATGCCGGGAATCGCAAAAATATTCTCGACAACCAGTGAGCCAACCATCAAGTCAACCGCCATTGGCCCGATAATGGTGACAATCGGAATCATGGAGTTACGCAGCGCATGCTTAGCAACGACCTGCCAGCGTGATTCGCCTTTGGACCTTGCGAGTTCGATATAGTCTGAACTTAGCACATCCACCATTTCGGTCCGCATAAACCGCGCTGTCTGAGCCAGTGGCGCGATGGCAAGGGCGATCGTCGGTAAAATACTGTACGTAAATCCGCCCCATAATGCGACTGGAAAAGCACCGGTTTTATAAGCAAACAGTTGCAACAACGCAGCGAACACGAAGTTAGGGATGGACCGACCGAGAATTGCGAAAATTGTCGCGGTGGCATCCACCCAGGTATTCTTCCGAATCGCCGCAATCGCACCGAGCACGATACCGGCAAGCGTGCCCACAACCATGGCTTGCGCGCCGATTTGCAGTGACGGCCCCATTCGCGAAACGATCAGGCCGGACACGGTTTGACCGGGATACTGATACGACATTCCGAAGTCACCATGCGTGATCCCTGCCATATACGTGAGATATTGCATCCAAACCGGCTTATCCAGTCCATACTGTTTCTTTAAAATTGCCAGTTGATCTGCCGGAATTTTAGGATTATTAAACGGGGTCCCCGGCAGTAGCTTCATTAGGAAGAAAGTAATGGTGGCAACAAGAAACAGCGTCAGGAGCAGGAAGCCGATCCGTTTTAAAATATATTTAGCCATGTTTCACTCCTGTTTTTTTGGCTTTTACTCAAACGGCGTTGTCCCGCCGCAAAACACGTGACAACGCCGTTCATGAGAACTAATGATTAAAGTGTTAAGCCTTTATTTTTGATTGTTCCAATGCATCGAGTTACTTAACCTTTGCATTAACAAAGTCGTAAGAACTCGTTGGGTTGTACTTCAAACCGGTAATGGTCTTACGTTGCAGTGTTGCCTGAACGCGTTGATACAGTGGCACAACGCCTTGTTCCTTGGTCAGAATTTCTTGTGCTTTCAGCAAAGTATTCCAACGAGCAGTCGGATTGTTGGCATCTGTCGTCTTAGATTGCTTGATCAAAGCGTCGTACTCGGCGTTTGACCACTTGCCATCATTGTAGGAGTTATCAGAGGTGAACAGATCGAGGAAGGAAATGGCGTCAGGGAAGTCAGCACTCCAGCCTGAGTAAACCATGTCGAATTGGCCATTTTGAGCACGGGATAGACGAGTCTTGAACGGTACACTTGCAATGGTGACTTTCAATCCTGGCAAATTCTGCTGAAGCGTGCTTTGCAGGTATTCAGCAGACCGCTTACCTTGCGTTGTATCATCGGAGAGCAGTTCAAGAGTTGGTGCGCTCTGACCGGTTTCTTTCAAGCCTTCTGTCCATAACTTTTTGGCCTTGGCTGGGTCATACTTCGTCGCCGATGCATCAGTTTTAGATGCAGTCTTTGAGAAGTCCTGACCGCCTTTGGTGAAGAGACCTTCAGGCGTCACGTTGTTTGCAGCAATTGAGGAGTCATTCAAAACTTTCTTGATATATTCAGTCCGGTTAATGGCAGCTGAAACGGCTTGGCGAATCTTGGTATTCTTAAAGATCGGAACCTTCTTTTCGTTGAGTTCCAAATAGAAGATGGCACTTTGATTCAACCCTTTATAATCAGACATCGTCTTTGCTTTAGCTGCTTGCTCTCCAGACAACTGTGCAATGTCAAGCTTCTTTGACTGATATAGATTCAGTGCTGTCTGCGGATCCTTGACAACTTGGCCGTTTAACGTATCAATATGCACATTCTTGGCATTCCAATAAGTCTTGTTCTTGGTTTCTTTCCAAGTATTGCCAGTGCCGTTCCAGTCCTTTAATACATATGGGCCATTAGACAGAATATACTTGGATGTCGTCCCGTACTTCTTACCAGCCTTGTTAACAAACTTCTCATTTTGCGGGAAGAATGCTGGATTAACCAACATCGTCTTGAAGTATGGAATTGCATGATCCAAAGTAACTTTCAACGTTGTTTTGTTAACCGCGGTGACACCCAAAGTGCTGGCAGCTTTCTTGCCAGCAGTAATGTCATCAGCATTCTTCACGCCAGAAAAGAGATAAGCGTATTCTGACTTTGTTTTAGGTGTGACTGTCCGCCGCCATCCAAACACAAAATCTTGCGCCGTAACCGGATCACCGTTACTCCATTTGGCATTACGCAATTTGAAAGTATAAGTCTTGCCGTCTTTGGAAACAGTCGGTTGACTCTTAGCAATCGCCGGTTTCAAATCCTTGCCAGAATAACGGTACAAACCATCCATCGTATCGATCAAAGCCTGACCACTAATCGCATCAGTGTTCGTCGATGGATCCATTGTGGAGATAACATCGCTTTCCATACGGGTGATGGAACTGCCATTGCTGCTTGCTGAATTAGAACCACAGGCTGCTAACACCCCGGCGAGCGCAATTGTTGTGCCCGCAACCATTGTTTTTCTAAATTTCATCTTGTTCCCTCCTAAAATGATTGAACTTACCTTACATTAGAATCTCATTAATGTAAATAAGTAAACCCTCAATTTTGAATAAAAAAACCGCGATGTCAGAAAATGTCTCGTAAAAGGGTTAAGCCCGGTATCAAATAACAAATCGTACAAGGGTTATACAAATGTTTTAGATAGCGCATTAAATCCAGAAATAGCAAAGTTTGTTTCACTGGCAAGGAGTGACATTGAAAAATTGCTGCAATATCGGAAGTTGCAGCAACCCAAATATTAAATAACACGCACTTTTGGCATAATTTATTCCAGTTTTCATGAAATTGTTTGTTTTGTTCGAATAATTTTCGCTTCTGTCAAACGACTTGCTAGTCATGTGCTAACTAAAAAAGCAAGAACCAAGGCTTTTGCTCAGTTCTTGCTAATTATTTTCAAAGCAATCACTTATTATTAGTGAGTGTCTTAGTCTGCTTACGGCTGCGGATACTCCGGAACACCACAATCACCAGGCCGACGACGGAAACCAAAGTGACTAACCAAAAGACCGTAGCTAGCGCGTGTAAAAATGGTTCTCCGGACTGCGGTGAAATGCGGGTCACGCCGGGCAACTGGGCAAATAGCAAGGTAGCGCCGAAGCTGATGCCAATGGTCAACCCGATCGTGCGGGCCAGTGAGTTCATGGAACCGGCAACACCGGAAAGGCTACTGTCCACGGCGCCCATGGTTAAGGCGTTATTCGGTGACAGGAACAAGGCCATCCCCGCACCGTTGGCGACAATCGGCCAGATGATCGGCGCCATGCTTATTTTGGCGGGATAACTGGCATACCCGATTTGCGAAATGATCAGGACGAACAAGCCAAGAATCGTCAGGTAATAGCGATTCCAGTGATCGGCCAGCCAACCGGCAAATGGCGTAATCATCAGCATCGTGTCACTCTGCAACATCATCAGCAGGCCGCTGGCGAACGCTGATATACCGCCATAACTCTGCAGGTAGAATGGGAGAAGAATGTTGGATACCGAATTGACCAGCATCACGATCAACAACACGCTCACTGAAATTAAATAGTCCGGATTGTGCATAATGCTTGGCGCAATCCACGGCGAGCGCGAGCGTTGATCCTGAATAAATGCCAGAATCGTTAATAGAATGCCGCCTGCCAAAATACCTGCGCCCAGCCAAAGCTGTTTTGGCTGCTGCAGCCAGTAACCACTAGCGAACATCAAAATCATCCCACCGGTGAACAGATTCTGTCCGGTCCAGTTAGCTTGCTGCCAGACGCGCCTGATCTCACCATGCGCCGGCCGCCGTAATGGCAACAAACGCATGCCCGCCAAAACGATCAAGATACCCACCGGCACATTGAACAAATAAATCCAGCGCCAACTCGCCCAAGTAATGAGAATGCCGCCGAATGCCGGGCCGGAAATCGATCCCAGCGACACGAACATAGAGATCACAGCAAGGGCTTCTGCGCGATTCGCATCCGGGAAATATTGGCTAATGATGCCCATCGAGTTGGCCATAATCATCGCCGAACCAACCGCCTGAACCACTCGCCCAGCCATGATGGTTAGATAGGTCGGTGCGATTCCCGTCAACAGCGAGCCAACGATAAACACGACTTCGCCAATCAGGAAGACCAGGTTTTTGGAGACTAAATCGCCGATATGCCCGAACATCACCAACAAAACCGCCGTAGTAATGAGGCCAATGGACACAATCCAGGTCGCCGCACTACTGGAAATCATCAAGTCTTCGGAAATCCTGGGCATGGCCAGATTGGTACTCGATCCGGATAATGCCGTCAATAACGACATCATCCCTAAAACAATCAGAATTTTAACGCGTTGCGCCCGCGACATCTCCATCGTCCCCACACCCTTTCGAGTGTATTCTATGCTCATCGTTTAATCGCTACAATTAATCAGCCCGGCGACTTTGCCATGCGCACCACGCTTCCCATTTGCGAGCAACTCAACTATTTCAGATCATCAAAAAAGCGTCCATTTTGATTGGACGCACTTTGTTATTTGAATCTATTTACTTCTGAGCCCGACCCTTGTAAGTACCAGTGTCAGTGGTGACCAAAATCTTTTCCCCAGCCTTAACAAAGTCGGGTACAGTAACGACCAAGCCAGTTTCAAGCGTGGCTGGCTTGCCGCCGCCTGCCACTGTGCCGCCTTTAACCGCTGGCTGCGTATCGGTGACTTCAAGCTCAACCGTTCCCGGCAGCTCAAGGCCAATCACTTCATCGCCATAGAATTCAATTTCGACCGGCACATTTGGCAACATGTACTTAAGCTCGCGCGCGATGCTGGCAGTTGGGACCTCATACTGTTCATAGGTATCACTGTCCATGAAATAAGCGGTGTCGTCTTGCGTATACAGATAAGTGGCCTTTTTACGATCCATGATCGCAATTTCGACCTTTTCACTCGGCCGCATCGTCGTGGTCACGTTGGCACCGGAACGCACATCATACAGCTTCATCTGCATCACGGTATTACCCTTGCCTGGCTTATGATGATTCGATTCCAAAACCTTAATCAACTTGCCGTCCTTAACAAAGACCATTCCGGCCTTCAAATCGATTGCTTCTGTCATTCTGCTATCTCCTTCATTATGAGCAAACCGGCGCTGGCAAAATGTGTGAACACGTTTACAACCTAAGCGTTCACTAAGCACCGGTACAAATCATTTCATCAGCAAGTATACCATATCTGTATGAACGGTCGCTTGACCGCGAAAAGTGGCCTAAACCCCGGCGCACCAAAAAACGGCCACAGAGGCAACTGCTGTCCCTAAGACCGTTTCATTCAGGCATCTTGCATTAACGAGCTACCTGCTACATATCTTCAACCACCAAATAAGTCATATCCAGCGGCCCGTGCACCCCAACAACCAACGTCATTTCAATATCGCCCGAGTTTGATGGCCCGGTGATGAAGTTAATATTGCTGGTTTGCAGCTCACCCGCTTTGATAGCGGCATCGTAACGATCCATCGCCTGCCGTGACCGCGGCAAAATGTTGCTTTTCTTAACAATGGCGAGATAATGCGTTGGCAAAAAGTGGAACCCGCGGCCCTGCCCCGGCGTTGTTGCGATGGTGATGGTGCCGGATTCGGCCAATAGATAATCCGCAAAGCCAATCGCAACATCAGCCGTAGCCGCCTGCTTCAAGTTGAAGTCGCGGCCCTTTCCCGGCGCCCAATACATCGGCTTCGGCGCAACGGTTTCCGTCCAGTCACGGAGGCCAAAATCCTCATACTGATCCGTTGTCGGCAGAATCAGCGTTTTCGGCGCGTCATGTTCGATGTAGGCATTCAACGCATCGGCCAGCCCCGCCTTGTCCGTCGTGGAAAAGGTCACATGCACGGCTTCGCTATTTTTCTTGGCGATCGCTTCCAACTCGTCTTGCGAATGGCCAGACAACGTGGTTTCCGGCAGGTCATTCAGCGGTTCAAACGGATGATCCTGTAGCTGGTGGCGCGGGCGACCGGCTTTTTCGGCAATAGCATTTAAAAAGTCTTCGCGATTACTGTGATCAATCATGTTTTTGCGCCTCCAATGCTGCTTTGTGTTGTTTGAACCAGTGGCGGAAGTTCTCGTTCTTCTTCGGCGGCCGTGGCAAGTCACGCACATCGGTCCAACCGCGCGCCAGCTTCGGCATCATGCCGGTTTGTTTGATCCGGCCGCTATTGTATTCATTTTCAACGCTGCCTTGGTCTTTGGTAGATAAAACGCCCATCATCGCATGATCCATATCAAGTGCCATGTTGAACAGAACCGGTGCACTGGTGCCGACACCGACCATTTTCATAATTTTGTCGCTAAAACTATGATCCGTCTTCAGCTTGTCCATCATGACTTCGCGATGCTTGATCAGCAGATGATGCAATGGAATGCGGACAGGGCAGGTTTCGGTGCAGGCAGCACAAAGGCTGGAGGCAAACGGCAAGTCGCCGAACTTTTCATAGCCGTCTAGCACTGGGGACAGCACCGCGCCGATCGGTCCGGGGTAAATCGAGCCGTAGCCGTGTCCGCCGATGTGACGATAAACCGGGCAGACATTGAGGCAGGCCCCGCAACGGATACACTGCAGCACCGGTTCAAACGGGGTGCCGAGCGCATTGCTGCGGCCGTTGTCGACAATGACTACGTGAAAGTCTTCGGGACCGTCTGCTTCGCCTTCAACTTGCTTGCCGGAGAAGGAGCAGTAACTGGTCAGCTTCTGGCCAACCGCTGACCGCGACAGCATATTGTCCAGCGTCTCGGCTTCTTTCAGGCTCGGCACAATCCGTTCCATCCCCATCACAACCACCTGTGTCTTCGGAATGGCCATGGTCAGATCGGCGTTACCTTCATTGGTGACCAAATTAATCAGCCCGGAATCGGCGATCGCAAAATTACAGCCGGTAATCCCGAAGTCTGCCTGTAAGAAGTAACGGCGCAGGTATTCCCGGGCAAACCGCGCCAGATGTTCCGGATCGTTGTCGCCTTCATAACCGAGTTTGTCAAAGATTTCTTTGACTTGATCGCGGTTTTTAGCTAACGCTGGAAAGACAATGTGCGTTGGCTCCGCCCAATCGTCTTCTTGCAAAATAAATTCCGCCAAATCGGTTTCCATCAACTGGGTGCCGGGAATCTTCAATAATTCCTTATCCAGGTTGATCTCCGTGGTGACCATCGACTTGGACTTCACAATTTTATGTGCCTGCTTTTCCTTGGCGAGGTTTGTAATGTACTCAGCCGCTTCTTTGTCGGTTTTGGCAAAATAAACGTGACCGCCACGCTTTTCGATGTTATCGCTAAATTCTTCCAGATAATCCGGTAAGTACTTAATAACATGTTGGCGAATCTGTTCGCCTAGATCCCGCCATTGCGGCCAGTTGCCGAGCTCCTTACGCGAAGCTTCCCGCTTGTCCCACTGGGCATCCTGGGACTTGGCGACACTGGCTTGCATGAATTTGTCTTGTTCTGATTCCTTAACCCGCTCCAAGAACGGCTTGTCACTGGTTGAAATAGTCATGGGCGCACCTCCTGTTCGACCCCAAGCGGCTCATGGAACTTGATCCGCTCCGGATTAACATTGTGGTTCAAAACTTCCGCGATATGCATGATCTTGATCTTTTCATTTCGCCGGGAAAAACGGCCGGCAATGTTCATCAGGCAAGACGGATCGGCTGAAATCAGAACCTGTGCGCCGGTGCTCAACACATCGTCAACTTTTTCATCGACCATTTGTTTGGAGATTTCCGGCTCCTTAGCAGAGAACATCCCGCCAAAGCCGCAACAGTTTTCGATGTGCGGCAACGGTTCCATCTGCAAATCCTTCACATGATCCAGCAGCTTAAACGGCGCCGTGCGCTCACCGAGCAACCGCGTCATGTGACAGGAACGGTGATAGGTAGCCTTGGCGTCCAATTCGGCTCCGGCATCGATGACATTCAGCACGCGATATAGAAATTGGGAAAACTCGTACGTTTTGTCCGCGACTTCCTTGGCTTTTTCCGCATATTCGGGATCATCCTTCAGCAAAATCCGGTATTCCCGCAACATGTTCACGCAAGAACCGGCTGGCCCGACAATATAATCGGCGTCCACCGACAACAACGCATCGATTTCGTTGCGGAATACCTTTTGACTGGCTTTCACATAGCCAGAGTTATAGGTTGGCTGACCGCAACAAATCTGTTTGACCGGCATAAACGTTTCACACCCAAACCGCTCAAGCACTTCGGTCATCGCCGCCCCAACATTGGGAAAGAAAAGATCCACGATACAGGCGGAGAAAATAACGACTCTCATAATGCACCTCCCATATTACAATGATTCCAATTTAACTATACACCAGTGGCGCTAAATGCAACACCGAAAACGCTTACAAAATGGCAAATTGTTATTTTGTGATTAAGTTTTCCCGCTAAGCCAGTAAGCAAACCCCTTGGTCATACCGCGTTATTGTGACATACGCCACTTAGCTTAAAGCCAGATTCAGCCTAGCCTTATGCCGTTTTTATCGTACAATGCTTATGCAACTATAAGCAATGATCGGTTGTGACCAATTCAATGATATAAAATGATAATCATTTAAATGGTGCTGGTCGCGCCTGCTGTTTCCCGAATGCATACAAAATCGCATCTAAAATTCGCTGCGATGCATGGCCATCGCCATATGGATTCTTGGCATTAGCCATGCGTTGATATTCAGTCTGGTCATCCAGCAACTGCAGCATCGCCGTGTTAACCGTCTGCGGATCGGTGCCGACCAACTTCAGGGTCCCAGCCTGAACCCCCTCCGGCCGCTCGGTAGTGTCGCGTAACACCAAAACCGGTTTGCCCAATGAAGGTGCTTCTTCCTGCACTCCACCGGAATCGGTCATGATGAAATAGCTGCGCGCGGCTAAGTTATGGAAGTCGACCACGTCCAGCGGTTCAATCAGATGAATCCGTTGGTGATGCCCTAAAATCGAATCAGCCGCCTCCTGAACCACTGGATTTAAATGCACTGGGTAGATGATCTCGATATCTGGATGACTTTCAACAACATCCCGCATCACTTTGAAGACGCGGCGCATTGGTTCGCCTTGATTTTCGCGACGATGCATCGTGACCAGAATCATTTTCTTGTTGGGATCGATTAAGTCCAAAACCTCGTGATGATAATTATCCTGAACCGTTTGATCGAGTGCATCAATCGCCGTGTTGCCAGTCACAAAGATCTGCTTGTCGGGATGATGTTCCTGCAACAGATTGGCGCGGCTCTGAGCTGTCGGCGCAAAATAAAGATCGCTTAAAACATCAGTTAACTGCCGATTCATTTCTTCCGGATACGGGCTGTACTTGTTCCAAGTACGCAGCCCCGCTTCGACGTGACCGACTTTGGTTTGTTGATAAAAGGCCGAAATGCTAGCCGCAAATGTCGTGGTCGTATCGCCATGAACTAGCACGATATCCGGCTGTTCTCTGGCGATGATCTGTCCAAGCTTTAACAAAACACTACTTGTAATGTCTGCCAGTGTCTGTTGCGATTTCATAATGTTTAAGTCGTAGCGCGGCTGAATATGGAAAATCGTCAACACCTGATCCAACATGCCGCGATGCTGGCCAGTGACCACAGTAACCTCATCAAACTCGTCATGCCGCTGTTTAAGCCCCAGAACGACCGGCGCCATTTTGATTGCTTCCGGCCGGGTCCCGAAGACTGTCATCACTTTAATTTTTGCCAAGATGATGACCTCTTTTCCCCATTAAATCCGTTATTTTCTCTCGCCCGTTTTTAAATTACGATGAGTATAGCAGGTTGTTCCGATCGAACCACGTGAAAACACTTGGGATGTTGGATGTTAACGTTCACTAACTTATTTGGTAGGTTATTCGTTTGTTTTTCGATAATCTCATCTTTGTCAGAAGATCTTCCGTATTCTCCCTGTTCCACATTGATATATCACTGTTTCTCGATGTTTCACTGCCTTGATTTTTTGGCTGAAAGGACTAACATTAGAAGTGAGTTAGGGTTCCCTAAAATAGCTCAAAATAAATGGAGGCGGGTTTATGCGTAAACGATATCGGGCAACGTTGCGGGCACTTAACTCGGATTGCATTGGCCGCCAAGCGCACGGATTTGCAAATTTTGAGGTCACCGATGATGACGCTTTGCAAATCCGAATCGAGATGTTCAATACGCCAGCGGATATGAACCATATGGCAGTATTGGAAAGTACCGGATCGGATGCGCCGGTAGTGCCGGCCACTAGCGCCCAGGACAAGAATCATGACGGCGTGGTTGACGAAGAAGAAGCCGAGCAAGTTTCCGGCAAGGTCTTTGTGCCGCTCGACAATGCACCGGATAAGCTGAAACTGGTCGGCAGCAAATACCCCGAAGCTGATGACAATGGCTTTTACATTTACCAACAGCGCGTCGTCGTATCCGCGCTGCGCGACCAATTGCGTAAGCGTTATGGCCGAGATGTGCTCAACCTCGACAACACGGTTATCTATGTCAACGGCGTGCAAAGTGATGTCATTCTGCCCAAGACCGTGGCAAGTGATCTGGATAAAAGCAAGCCATACCTTACTTTGCCAATTGCAGTTGGGAAGTTACGAAAAGTAATGGGTTAATTCCTTTTCTGACTAGCAATCGAGTTATCGTGTCCCACACGTTAATTTAAAAAGACTGGAACAACGCGCCTGATGAGTTCTCAGGTTCGCATTGCCCCAGCCTTTTGCTGAATTTCGATTCAAATTTTGTAAAGTGTAGGCAATGACCTTTGTGCCGTACCAAACTCCGCAATCTCCGGCGGTTTGGCACTAAGGTTTAAACATGCCTAACGCGCTATCTTCCTGGACATGAATGATACTTCACGTACCACTATTGTTAATCAGTCACCACGGTTACTTCCGCCAAGCGCTGATACACTGCCACGACTTCGCCAGCTAAATCGCGAAACGTGATTGCATTCATTAAGTGATCCTGCGCATGCACCATCAGCAACGAAATCGTCGCATGCTCGCCGCTTGCCTCGGCTGTCAACAACTCAGTCTGCACATTGTGAGCCGTCACCAATGCTTCATCAGCCAATTTTAAATGGTGATCCGCTTCGCTGAAGTTGCCGGTTTTCGCTGTCTGAATGGCTTCAAAGGCCTCACTTTTAGCGTTACCACCGGCCATAATCAAGCCCATAATCGTTTCTTCGTTTACTTCATGCATAACTTTAATTTCCCCTCGGATTAATCTTGAATAAGTTGCTAGTTGGCAACGCGTTTTAGCATAAACGTCCGCCATGGCTTTAACAATGACAACAACGCCAGATCTTCATCGGTCAGTTGGCCGATTTTATTGCGGCGCCCATCGTTGGGCAGATCACGCAACACGATTTGCAACTCGCCTGCGTAACGCTTGTAAGTTTCATTGACCACCACGACATCCCCGCGGTGCAAGATTCCGGTGGCATCATGTGCCGGCAACGGTTGTCCGGCGTAACGTACGCGCGGTTGGGTATCGCGAATCAGGTAATCAGACGCATCGCCGCGATACAGGTGAGCTTCACTGAATGCAATTTTGGCTTCGAGATCCGCAAGCGCCGGCTCAGTGGTCATCCACAATGTCGGATAAGGACAAAAGAATGCCAATGCGGCTGCTTTTAAATCAGCCTCACTTGCCAGTGCATTGCCAATGAGGACGTCATCAATCACCTCGGTTAAACGCAGATGATGTACTTGACTTGCAATCGAACGGTGACGATCGCTTTCCAATGTCGGCAAGCCTTCGCTGACCGGCCACGGCCCGTGATCCGCACTCGGCGCACTGATAAAAGCCGCTGTTCGGAGTCCATACTGCCGAAACTTCTGGGAATAAGCCACCATCCGTTCATCGCCTAAGCCAGTGTATTCTTGCGGATAAAAGTTGTGACAACCTAGTAAGTTCGACCGCCGCGGACCAAAGGACATGATCGCATCGATTGCATTCGTCCCGGCACTCATGTTGAGTTCGATTTTCAGACCATATTGGTTATGCGTCATCAAGGCTTCTTCCTGACCGGTGAAGCCTTCATCAAGACGCAGGCCCCAAACGCCTAAGTCATGGAAGAAACTCAGGTCATAATAGTCAATGCCCAGTTCTTTAAACAGCGGCGGCGCAATATCGACAATGGTTTGAAAACCAAGTTGATTGGCCTTGGCCACCACGGCTTTGAAAACCGCAAGCTGATCGCGACCGTGGTCTCCTGACAGTTGTAGCAGTGACGTGAAAAGCCGGCGGTAACCGAATTGCCGGGCAGCTTCCAAATAGGCAGTTGCCTGCGCGACCGTTGTTTGTTCCGGATAGAGGCTGATGCCAAGTTTGCCCATAGTTCCTCCTTTTAGCGTTTGTTGCGCGTGATCTTTCAGCGATTATGGCGCAAAAGATCACGCTTCATTCCTACAGTGTCTGTTTAGACCCTCAGGTAGCACACATCTGGCGGGCCATTTTTTTAAAGCGCCGTTTACGGAACCACCCGAGCAAAAAACCGCTGGCACGATTGTTGGCGGCACCACGCGCACTTTTGGCGACAAGTGACTCTTCATAGACGAGCCGACTTTTACCGTTTTCCAGTAGGGTTAATTGATAGCGGACTTTAAAATCATCCCGTGGCGTTGCCAATTCATACGCATAGACTGAGTTAGGTTCGAACTCGGTGATGGTCAGCAGCGCCGTGCGTCCATTCGGCCAATTTTTGGCGTAACTGAACCCGCGCAGACTTTTAGGCAGCGGTTCGCGCCCGGTGTGCTGGCGAATATCGGCTAAGGCAGATTGTTGCAATTGATTGAAAAAGACGTTCGGTGCCACGGGTAAATTCATAATAATCTTCATACTGGCCTCCTTTGGCACGATGCGGCGTGGTGGATCAACCCCGATCGTGACTGCGTTGGTTTATTTTGCTTTGACAAGACCGACGTACCAGCGGGTGCAGAAAATGGTGGCGATGACGCCTAGAAGACAGCCGGCAATGCGCCATGGTGTCGGCATCAACGCGCTGAAAACGATGATTGCCATACTAATGTTAATTAGAATTAGCGCGGTGGTTGCGGTTTTCAAATCGCATCACCTTCTAGGTTGCGATCGTCATCGGTTGCTTCTTTGGTTTTTTCTACTGGCGGTTCGGTCATGTGCAGTTCCGGATCCAGCTTATTGGCCGCCTTGACGAATGGTACATAAATCAGGAAGCCGATGACCATGTTCACGGCTTGCAGAATCGGTGCGCGCCAATCCATGGTGGCGATGATCGAGTTGACAAATGGCGGCATAGACCACACGATTTGGTTCTTGACTGGCGATACCCAGCCTAGCATGTGTGCGCCGTACGCGATCGAGACCATCACAACCGGTGCCGCGATGAATGGAATGAAGTAAATCGGATCGAGCACAATTGGCAGTCCGAACATCACCGGTTCGTTGACGTTAAAGCAGCCAGGCGCAATTGAGAGCTTCGCCACGGTACGCTGGTCGTCACGCTTGGAGAACATGAGGATGGCGATCAGTAACAGTAAAGTACTGCCGGCCCCACCGATCCATGCATACAGATCGAAGGCGTTACGGGTCCAAACAAACGGTAGTGCTTCGCCTTTCATGAATGCATTCATATTGGCGATTTGGGCGGTTAACCAGATCGAGTCCAAAACCGGGCCCAAGACGTTGGTGCCGTGGAGACCGAAGAACCAGAAAATCTGTACCAGCAGCGTCATCAGTAACACCGCCCAGAAGCCTTGGGACATGTTCAAAAGTGGTTCCTGAACAATCGTGGCGATGAACTCGATGACGGTGGTCTTGTTGACGCTGAACAGGTAATTCACGATGCCGGCCAGGTATAGCGCGGCGGTGGCGGGAATGATCCCGGTGAATGCCTTGGCGATGGCTGGCGGCACCGATTCTGGCATGCGAATCGTGACGTTTTTCTTCATTAACCAGATGTAGAGGGTCATGGCAAGGGCGCCCATGATCATGACGGTGAAGAAGCCATAGGAGCCGAAGAACTTGTTGAAGTTGAAGAAGCCCCACATGCTGACGTTTTTGCCGTCTACAACGCCACCGGCATCGGTGATGAGTTTAGTCGCGCCCTTACCGAGTGTGCCTTTTAACGCTAAGGTGAAGTTTTGCGGCAGGCTCATGATGAACGTGCCGAGCACAACAATCCCGCCGGTCACCGGTTCCACTTGGTACTGAACGGCTAGGTGGTAACCGAACGTAAAGGCGAAGAGCAGGCCTAAAATGGCTAGGGTTCCGGTCCACACCATGGCGTTGATGCCGATGAGCCATTGCATGCTGTTGACGATACCCATCCACTTGAACTGGGTCGGGATGTCCCGAATCAAAACGTTCAAGACGGTGGATACCGCGCCGGCCATCATCGCCGGCATGATCGCGATAAACGCGTCACGTAATGCGACTAACCAGCGAATCGATCCAATCTTTGCTGCGACCGGGACGATATGCCGGTTCAGCCAACCAATAAATGCATTCATACTATGCACTCCCTTCAAAAATTTTATAATGTCGTTATTAGTGCTTAACTACAATTAAAATTCTACGGGAGTGCCAGATGGCGGGTCAAAGATTATAGTAGTTATTGTTTATAATTTTTATAAGCAAAATGTTTGACTTTGACGAAGGCGTTTTTAGGCTTGTGTTCTTTGTCGTGCCAAACTCCGCAATCTCCGGCCAGCTGGGGTGGCGACGCGAAGCTCGCGAAGCTAGAGTGGAGACGGCGCTTTGAGCCAGAAAACCGCTGTCTCAAAGTCGCCTAACAACATCAGCGACAAAGACCGTCGCTGTGTTGTTTCCACAACTGAGCCCCATCTGGCCTACGATTGCTCCGCTTTGGCACTGGCTTATTTAAGTTCCAATGGACTGTGTAGCTGATCTTTCTTTTTCAAACAGGTCCGCCTTAGTTTATTGAAAGTAACCCTTCTTCGAATAGTTGAACATGTCCCCACCTAACATGTAGACCGAGCAAATCACCGGCCGTTTGCTTATAATAGATTAAAACCAGAGATTTTCCAGGAGGCGCACCATGGCAAATATTGAATATGATCCGCAACGCCAGCTTTTTCATCTGCATAACGCGACTTTTAGTTACATTATTCAGGTGATTCGCGGGTACCTTGTGAAGCGTTATTGCGGTCCGGCGCTGGAGCAGTTTTCCGGAACGGCGAAGCTGGAAGATTTCAGCCATGCGTTTAACATTCAAAATGATGCCGCGCCGTTTTCGCTGACCACCCTGCCGCTTGAATATAGTACGCTGATGGGTGGCGATTATCGCACGCCTGCTTATGCCGTGCGAAATGCTCATGGCCAGTTGATCGGTAATCTTAAGTTTCACGATTTTCAGATTTTGGCTGGTAATGAAAACTTCAACGGCACGCTGCCGACTGCGCGGACGCCGCATGGACAGACGCTGATTATTACCATGCATGATGAGACCGATACGTTGGCGGTTCACCTTAAGTACACGATTGTTGGCGATCTGCCGGTATTGCTTAAGCAAGTGGCTTACCGCAATTTGAGTGATAACACCCTGACGATTACCCATGCAGCCAGTCTTCAGCTTGATTTTGACGATCATGCCTATGACCTCATTACCTTGACCGGGGCGCATCTGAGTGAAGCCAGTGTGACCCGTCAGCCGCTGACGCCCGGCAAAAAATCAATTGCCAGCAATTATGGCGCGAGTGGCCCACAAGGCGTGCCGGCGACGATTCTGGCAGCCCCCGCGACCGACGATTTTGCCGGCGAGGCGCTGGGCGTCACCCTTTTGTGGAGCGGCAATTTTAATTACACGGCACAGGTGGATCAGTTTGGTAATAGTCGATTGGTGATGGGGTTGAATCCGGAACTCTTTTCCTGGCAGCTTAAGCCCGGCAAGCCGTTTGTTACGCCCGAGGCTGCGGTCGCTTACACGACTAAGGGGCTGAATGATCTGAGTCATATTTTCCATCAGTTCTTCGCCAATCACGTCATGCCGGTGCCGCGGCGGAATCTGATTGAATATAATACGTGGGAATCGACTTATTTTGACGTGAGCGAAGCCAAGGTGCTGGCGGAGATTCCGAAAGCGGAAGCGCTGGGCGTCGAACTGATCGTGGTGGATGACGGCTGGTTTAAAAATCGCCCCAACGATGCTGGTCAGCTCGGCGATTGGGTGCCGGATCCGGTGAAGTTCCCGCGCGGCTTGCGGCCAGTTGCCGATGCCTTGCACGCGCGGGGACTGGCGTTCGGCTTATGGGTTGAGCCGGAAATGATCAGCGAAAATAGCGAACTGTACGCGGCACACCCAGATTGGGCCATGCAATATGTCGGGCAAAAGCCGTTGCGGTCGCGTAATCAATTGGTATTGGACCTCAGCCAGCGCATCGTGCAGGATCATTTGATTGCCGTGTTGACTGACTTGGTCCGCACGAATCACATCGACTATCTAAAATGGGATTACAATCGCCACTTCAGTCAGCCCGGCAGCCCGGTTTTGCCCCCGGATCAACAAGGTGAAGTGGGTTACCGGTACACGCGTGGCTTGTATCGCGTGTTGAAAACATTACGTGACACTTTTCCTAAGCTCATCATCGAAAATTGTTCTTCCGGTGGTGGCCGATTGGACGGTGGGATGCTGGCGTACACCGATCAGACGTGGACCAGCGATTTCACCGATCCGGTTTATCGCATGAAGATTATGAATGGTTTTTCGTTATTCTTCCCGCTTAAAACGTTCGTCTCCCACTTTACGATGTCGCCTAATCTGCAGGATTCACGGGTGACGCCGCTTCGAACGCGGGCGCTGCTGAGTCTGGTCGGCGTGACCGGCATTGAATGTCCGCCGAGCCAACTCAGTCCTGCCGAAGCCGCAGCGGTCAAGGCCAGCTTTGCCTTTTACAAAGCCAACCGCGCCGAATTGCAAAACGGCAGCCTTTATCGCCTCCATCCCAGCCATCCGAATCAGGATCAGGTCTGCTGGCTCATCACCGACGAGGCGAAAACCAAGGCGATCGTCCTGACGTCAGCCGGAGTCATTGCGCCGATTCCCCACTATCAGCATGTCCTGCTGCACTATCTGCGTCCGACCATGTCGTATCAGATTAACGACAAAAAGACCGCAACCGGTGCGGAGTTGAACTTTGCCGGCGTGACCTTGCCGCTGGCGCATGGTGACTTTTCCGCAACCTTGATGACATTGCAGGCCGTCAGCCATCTGCCGCAAACAACGACGCAAGCGAATGGCGATATCGCTAAGTTGCCGTTTTAGTAGTGTCAGCACTGCCATTTTTTTAAAAATGGCTCATCCTACTTAGAAAGTTTGGTTTTCTCTATGAAGTTCATCATTGCACCGGCCAAGAAAATGGTGATCGCCCAAGACGATTTTCCGGTTCAAAGCCAGCCGCAGTTCCGCGATCAGGCGGCGGCATTGCTTAAGCGGATGCAACAACTTTCCCAGACGGAAATGCAGGCGCTGTGGCAGACCAGTGACCGCCTGACGCAGGAGGCCTATCAGCAGTTGCAGACAAGTGACGTCACGCGCCAGCAGTCACCGGCCATTTTCAGCTACGTTGGCATTCAATACCAATACATGGCGCCTGATTTGTTAGACGATGCGGGTTTGGCCTACATTCAGCAACACCTGCGCATTTTGTCTGGCTTGTATGGCATTCTGCGACCATTCGATGGCATTGTTCCTTACCGTCTGGAAATGCAAACGCGCTTGGTCATGCCGCCTTACCATCATTTATACGATTTCTGGGGTGGGCGATTGTATCAAGCACTGGCAGCCATCCCCGGCCCGGTCATTAACTTAGCCTCCGATGAATACGCCAAAACCATCCGCCCTTATTTACAGCCAAACGACACCTTCATCGACGTCCGCTTTGCCCACCTAGTTAACGGCAAGCTCAAAACCCGCGCCACTTATGCCAAAATCGCGCGCGGCGAAATGGTCCGCTATGCGGCGATGCATCAAGTTTCGACCGTTGCTGAACTGACGCGGTTTGATTCGCCAACTTATCGGTTTGACCCTGAGCGATCGACGGAAACGGAATTGGTCTTTGTGGCGAAGTAGGTTGATGGCGTGCAGAAACGTACTGGAAAACTAAAGGACTGCCGTATATTGTCGGATAATTTGGCAATATGCGGCAGTCCTTACTTGCATCATTTACATTCTTGGGAGATGCGATTACATTCCCAGTGCCAAGGCGAAGCAATCGGAGGCCAGATGGGGATCAGCCGTGGAATTGTTGTTGGTGGGGCGGTCTTTGCCCCGCCTACAACAAGGCCGAGCTTTGAAACCGCGGTTTTTGCGGGTTCAAAGTCGTGCCCACAGCGTTCCATCCCCCTCTGGCCGTAGATTGCGGAGTTTGGCACAGTACATCTTAAATTAGTATCACTACTCCCCAGTCGCCTTTTTCATCGGCAACTTAGTAACTTCCCGAACAACCTGATTGAGAATATCCAACTGCTCGGCATACCGCACCGCAAATGGTTGAGTGGCTGCTTCTGGTTTGGCGGCGGTGACGGCGGCGCGGGGCTGAATGCCTTGGTGCCGCTGGTGATCCAGCCAGGCCAGGATCTGTTCGAACGTGAAGCGACTGAACGTGTCCACCGTTAACTGCCCGGAAAGCAGACTGCCGAGCAGGTCGTGGCGCGAGTCAATCGGGTATATTTTGGTGCGCGCCAATAAGACCCGGAAATCACCAAAGAAAATGAACTGCGACTGGGTCCGGGTTAACGCCGTATAAAAGCTCTGCGCATTTAGCATGCGATCCGCACCGTTGACGATCGCAATCACCGTATCAGCCTGGCCGCCTTGCGCTTTGTGCACCGTAATGGCATACGCCAGCGTCAAGGCACGCGGCACACTGCCAAAACTGTAATAGCAATATTGATCGCCGACCTGAACCACCAGAAAATGCCGCTTGGGATCGATATGAGCCACAACACCCGTATCGCCATTGGCCATGATCGTCTCACGCCAGCGCTTTGTTCCGAATTCATCGGTTTTCTGGAGGCCATTTTCACCTAACACAGCGCGGCGTTCCCAGGTTTTCGGATCAACCAAGGCCACATGTTTGTCATTTTTCAGAATCATCACCCGATCATTGAGGCGCAGGTAGTGTTTTTGATTGGTCACCGGATCGACGTAGCTGCTGACGTACTCGGGCTCGCCTGGCTTGGCAGGGTTAACTAGCGCCTGCAGTTCCGCATTAAACCGCAAACGCCCGGTCGCGCCGATGTTTTTGTTGACAATCAGCAACTGCGAATCCGGCTGGTGCCCATGCTTTGCAAGCGCCTCTTGATACGCCTTAATGCCGGCATCAAAAACCCGCCCTGCATCACGCTGATTGTACAGCGCCACATTACCGCTGACATAGCGATCATCATCCGGCCCAAAAGGCAACGCCAACCGATCACGAATGCGGTTAGCCAGTGCCAAAACGCCTGACTGGCTGTCTTGCCGATAAACCCGCGTCAGCGTTGTCGCCGCAACATGATCGTCTGCCAGACAATCCTTCAAAAAGTTTCCCGGACCAATCGGCGGCAACTGAAACACATCACCCACAAACAGAACGTGTGCCTTCTTGAAGTTCACATTTTTCAACACCGTATACGCAAGCGGCGTCGTCAGCATCGAACTCTCATCCACAATAATCAACCGCGCATCGCCAAACGTTTCCCAATCAGCTTCAGAATCAAACCGATCGAGTTCTTCGCCCGGTAAAAGATGCAGATACGCGTGAATCGTGGCAGCTGGTTCATGGGTATAGCGCGCCAGCACCTTTGCCGCACGACCAGTTGGCGCCAGCAGCACACTTTTCCCTTTAGCTTGCGCATTGAAAAAGTGCACCAGCAAGTTCGTCAACCACGTTTTCCCGGTGCCGGCACTGCCATTGAGCACGCTTAGCCCATGTTGGTTAACGTTTTGAAAAGCGGCTCGCTGCTGATCGTTGATGACCAGCTGGTGGCGATCCAAAAACTTATCCAATTTTTCATCCAGTTCAGTCGGCTTAATCAAGGGTTCGGCCGTTTTTTGCGCTACGGCCATGATTCTGGCCACCGAGCCTTCTGTCGCGAACATGTCGCAGCTGGTGACCAGATCATATTGCTCATTCAGCAAAAAGCCATACGCCAACGCTTGCTTAGGGTCAGCGAACATCGTTAAGTCATCCGTGCTAACGCCCAGTAGTGTGGCCGCCTGCTCTTTGAACCAAGTAATCGTAATGTAAGTCAGCCCTTGCGTCAGCACTGCCGTACGGAAAATATATTGCAACCCGGCCGCGAGTCGGTGCGGATCATTTGGCGCCACTCCCCGACTTTTCGCAAAGGCGTCGACCTTCTTGAAATCGAGTTGCGCCACCTGCATCAAAACATACGGATTGGCATCCACGTGTTGCATGGCCAACTCGGCATCTTTATAGGCTAACCAAATCTTTTCGTAAGTCATGGAGCTGAGCGCTTTACCCCAGTGGTTCGCTAACACCGCGACTTCAAGCTTGCCGCGAATGGCAGTAGCAATTTTTTGAATCGTCGCCGGCCCAACGCCGGGAATTTTCGCCGTCTTAATGTCATCTTTTGAAAAAATTGTCAAAATCGGCGCGTCATCCGCAAAATAATCGTGCAGCCGGCGCAAAACCGTGGGCTGATGGACCAACAGCGTGTCGATCAATTGCCACTGTCGTCGCGGTTCTTTGGGCAAGCCAAAATGCAGCCGCGCCACCTTATAGGAAGGTTTGCGGTAGCGCAATGAATCTGCGTCATCATAAACCAAGTCAGCCGTAATAATGGCCCGGCGATTGTAATAGCCCATGTCGCCGGTCACGGTAATTTCCTGCGTCAGCGTCATTTTCAGCTTAGGATTCGGATTTAAAATTCGCACGGCATAAACTTTATAATCGCTGCTATCGCTGTTAAACAGTAACTTAATAATCTGCAGGTCGACATTTTCATAAACTTGGGCTTGCTCCACGGTACATCAGCCTCCTTTCAATTAGGTTTTGCACTGGCTCCTACAATTGCATTCGTAGCTTGGTCGTTTCATGAGTGGCGTCACGATCCAATTTGGTGGCAATGCGAAACCGAAAGTCAGGTGGCAGTTTCTGGAGTTGTTGCTGCGCCCATTGCTGGAGAAATGTGGCTTGATGGCGCGGTTGGTAGAACACTAAGTCACGCCGGTGGGTACTGTAAACCACCACATCTTGGCGTTCATGCTGCGCCGCCCATTGTAACGCCGCTACCAAAGCAATCAACCCAGCAGACGGCACGTAGAAATTGCGGGCCGGCTTGTAGTCATCCGGCGTCAGCTCAGCATTTGCCGGCGCATCGGCATACGCCAGCTCCTTAATCGCGTCATCCAAAAATTGCGTATGCCGCACTAGTACGTGGTCCGCTGCATCGGTTACCTTGATGCCAAACCGATTGCCGTTCAAATCATTCATCCACGCCAAATAAGCCTTCGTCTGGGCGGGAAAATCCGCCTGCTCGGCTTCTTTTTGAAGATTCGCCATTCCGCGCTGCAGCAAGACACCTTTTGCCGTCACACCATTCGGCAATTTGATCAACTGCTGGTGCTCAGGCGATGTTTGATCGTGTTGTTCATGCTTTTCTGTCATCATTGCCTCACTTCCCAATAAGCTTACCTGCGCAGGCGGTGGGATGCAAACTGGATCAAGGCAGTTTTTGAGTTAAAAGTTTGAAAGTATGTATTGATCTAAGAATCCTGAACAACTCGGGAGCTTAAAGTACTTCTTAGAAAAGAAGGATTATTAGTGTTCCGACGATATTATTAAGAACGTGAAGGGCAATGGTGTTCTGCAGCTTACCGGTTTTTGAATAGACAGTTGCAAATACAATGCCAGAGAAAGCGTATAGCAAGAAACCAAAGACGGTATCGGTCGCATGGACTGTAGCAAACAAGCTGGCACTTAACAATGTTCTTAGCACGATTCTATTTGGACTAAAAAACAAGTTGAAAAGAACGCCTCGGAAAATCAACTCTTCCTTGATCGGCGCGATTAGAATTATTTCAACAATAAGCAGAACTGTGACTATCCAGTTAGCGTCCATAAAAGATTCTCTAATCATTTGGTTGTTAGGCGTTTCTGACTGATGGTAAATCAGATCGTTTAAAGCCAATAGCACCTCGTCCGCGATTACAGTAATGACGTATCCACCAACAATGTACCAAATGTCGCGAAGCTCCACCTTTTGTATCATGCTTCTCTGCGTATATTTAAAAGCAGTCCGATACGCGACGTAAATAACGATCGCACTCGACAAAAAAATGCAGCGGCTAGCATCATTGATGACGAGATTCTTAGTACGTTTGGCACGATCCCTAAGAAGATCGAAGGAACCTGCCAAAAAAATAAAGCAATACAACGTACGCAATTCGTTTAACCAGAGAATCTTTGCTGCTATTCACAAATTATCACAGTCCTTCACTATTTTTTGAATAAGCTGTTGATCGTCAGAGTGAGCGATCCTTGAATCGATCCACGGACTTTTGCCAGCTTTCCATTTCTATCAACACTTCATGTGGTCAGTGCAACTCATCGTAAAATTCATTTTCAGAATCACCAAATTGATCGGCCATCAATATGCCGACATTTTCCCATGCATCATTAATTTCATTATCAGTCTCTACAAATTTAAGTCCTTGTTTGTCAGCCCACTCCCGTCGATTGATGGTCCCACCAAGATCAAGTATACGGGCAGCTCCGGTCAAAAAGTTCCGAAATCCGCTGCGATTAATTTTCAACATCTGAGTTCATCCCGTCTCCCTTTTCAACCGTAAAATCAGTCTACCATATGACGTTTTTAAATCTGCCTGTTTTTCCTGAACCAATTTCTAAACGTGTTTTTCCGGTGTACTTTTCTCAAACAGACCGACTTTTTGACCTAGCAGAATGCTTTTTGACCCGTTCACATGTAAACGCAATGTTTCTCAGCGTCAGGCTTTAGCTGTCCTTCAGTATTCCATCACTTTTTTAATAAATCCGTGAATTTGTTCTTGATTCTCACTGCAAGTCGCAATTTTTGGTAATTATTTTACCGAATTTGAGACAAATGACGGCTTTTTTGCGCTGCTTAGTTTTAATCCCAACCCCAGCTTGCGGCGAATTGTTGCTAGACCGGTTTTGGGTAATTATTCACAATATAAACTAAACAGATTAATTAACTTAACAAGTATCTTGCATACAATTAAAAGTGTTCCAAAAAGTTTTTCATTTTGACATTGTCTGGGGGGACTTTTATGTCAAAGAAACGTTGGATCGGCGGAATTGCTTTCGCTGGCCTTCTTGTAGGGAGTTTGACAACCGGCTCCGTCGTTTTAGCTGCAGACGAAGATACCGGAACGACTAATACGTCAGTCACAGTAACCGGTGGCACCATTGGGCTTTCCGCACCAAGCGCGCTCGCTTTTCCAGGTGTCACGGTTGAAAGTATTGTAAAAGGCAATTTGAATGACCCAGTTACCACTGCCGATAGTTCACTGCTGACGGTGAGCGATTTTCGCGGTACCGGTGCGGGCTATACGGTTTCGGCAAAGGAATCACCGATTACGAATGGTAGTGGTGCGACACTGAAAGGCGCCTTTGTTCAAATGGTGCCCGACACTTTGGTAACGCCTAACGCTGCGGCGCCAGCATGGACAAAGTCGGTTGATTTGACAACAAGCGATCAGCCGCTATTTGCGACCAGTACGGGCCAAGATGGTGGCGGGATCACGAGTTATGACCTCAACAAAGTCACATTGGACGTACCTGAGGATAATGATGTTAAAGCTGGCAACTACAGCGGCGTGATCACTTTTACACTGACACCCGGCCAGCCGGCACAAGCCGCAACGTCCAATCCAGTTCCGTAAAAACGCGACCGCAACGACTGATTAATGAAGGGATAGACGTTTAGACACGCCCATTCCCCCCGATGATCTGCCTTGAACAGAAGGGAGGTGGTCACCGGCGACCGCAATGCATCTATATTTTAAAGCAGGCGCGGGGCTGATCCTGATCACGTCAGCCAAACCCGCCTTTGAGACCGCAATCGACCTAACTGCTGGTAAAGGTTTAGGGTAAACTTTCTCACATTTCCTCTGGACCGCCGAATCGGCTTTGGGGAGCCGAGGATGGCCATGGGGTTTTAGGAACGTTATTAAAAATAGTTAAGTTAATGCTCAGCTTAAGGTTGGCCACCCGCCTTCCTCCGTGGCTGCCAAGTTGCGACAAAAGTTAGATCTAGACTAACGCGCCGTCAACAGAACTTGGTCAGGCCACGACTGAGACGCTCGCAGTCTATATTGATCAAATCTAAAAATGATCACAGACTAACCACGTCAAGCTACAAAGGAGCCGCCGATAACAAGTCGGCGGCTCTTTCGTGTTGAGCGCGAACAGGAGCGCTTAGAAGCTGGAGTGTAAGTGGCCGCATAACAAAATGGCTGGGCTTTGGCCATTTTGTTATGCGGTCCTTACACGCAAGCTTCTGCGACTGTGAGCGCGTTATAGAAGCTGAGCGTGAGCCAGCCTGGTTAGAAGCTGGAGCATAAGTGGCCTCGAGCCTGAATGGCTGGGCTTGGGCCATTCAGGCTCGAGGTTCTTATGCGCAGGTTTCTGGGCTGGCGAACGCGTTATAGACAGTAAAAAAGAACAACTACAACCAGACAAGTATGATCCATCCAAGCTGGAAGAATTATTCTAAGCCAACACCTCGCCTTGCTTCCTCAAGCAATCAACGCTGCCCCATGTCCAAACGACCCCGGCACACGCACCTGTGCCGACGAAAACTTCGTCGCATGACTCAACGACTCTGAAACTTTCGCATCAAGTGTCGGCTTTTTCGAGGAATATAGCGTAGCCGCAAACGAAGTAATATACGCATCCCCTGCCCCTAACGCATCCACCGCTTTAACGCCAAGCGCCTGCTGCCAAGACATCGTATCCTTGACCAGCGCCGCCGAGCCGCGGAGTCCCCGCGAGCAGACAACCTGATCGCAACCAGCTGCCGCAACCCGCCGGCACAGAGCCTCCACATCATCATCAGACTTGGCTTTCCCGGAAAGATACGCAAGGTCAATCTGCGGCGCAATCTTTTTGAACACCCGATCGTTGTCAATCGTTGAAAAGTCATAAATTTTAGGCGCCGTGATGGCTGACAAAAAGGCATCCGCACCACTTTCATTATTTAAGTAGACTAAATCAAAAGTGTTGATGTACGCGATATCATCAGGACTCAATTGAAGCTCCTGGACCGGTTCGCCAACCGTTTTCTGGCGTTTACCGTCACTGAGTCGCATGGTCGTGAAGGCATTGGGACCGTCGTACTGCAGCGAATGGCTGATATCGACACCCAGCTCGCTGAGCGTCCGCCGCGCAAAATCACCGCGGGCATCATTACCAAACGTGCCAAAATAAGCAGCCTCTAGCCCCATCATAGTCGCAAAAACCGCCGTATTGGCAGCATGGCCGCCAAGAAACATCTTCTTGTCTGCTGGATAAAGGTCAACGACATTGTCTCCGATCGCGATGATTTTCAAGAGTCTTTCCTTCTTTCCCACACGAAGCGACATCAGTTGTGTCAGCGCAAGGATAACTGGTAATGCACTACTGAATTTAGTTTACCACAGGTTGTTATGGGGTGCGGTCAGCTTCGGGGATAACAAAAACAATAGCTGGTAGACGACGTTTAAAATATGCAATTAAAAAGCAGCCCAGTAGCCAAAAGTAAGCGACTGTTCTGGTACGATTAATGAGGCTGCTGCCCCCAAGGGGGTGTCCTTATGACGTTGAAAGAATTCTTTGTTTTGGTTATCGCACCGCTGGTTACTAGCATCATAGCGGGAATAGCCACAACGCTATTCGCCCGTTAGTGGAACGGACGGCGATAGCCATGCAGTAGCCCATCCACCCACACGCCTGTCAGCCGTAACGGGCGAAAAAATAGCCGTATCCCCGACCCGGGATACGGCTATTGTGCTCTTATGACTACAAGAATTCTTTGTTTTGTCGCTACAGGTATAGTATCACGAGATTTCAAATAGATCAATTTTCGGGGATGTAAAAAAAGTGGACATTCTGTGAAGAACAAAAACAACGGCTCATTGGGTGCTTCTGAAGAACTCGATAAAATTCAAGTTGAGTAAGTTGCGTGGGCTTAAATCCCACTTTTCAGCATATATTGGCCATAAAGTGGAAAGCTAATCCCATATAAGCAGTATATATTAGTTTATTGTGGTGATCTATGATCCAAAAAAAGACTTTTCTAACAGTCTTTCTCGTTGCCATCCTTTTTAATAGTTTATCGAATTTTGTGGTAACCTACCTCGTCCGCCGATAACCACTGATGAGATAAGTGGCAGCGCTTACGACAACGAGGATGAGGCCGAGGATGCCAGTTGCTAGACTGTTCGCGACTTTGGCAGGCGTCAACCACCGAACAAGTATCAACGTTGCTATCAATAGCAGGCTTCCAGCTACTTTCCAATTTTTTCTAACCATCATCCACCGTCCTAACTGCCAGCCGCTGATTGTTGACTATCAGTTTATTTATACGCGCGGCTTGTAAAGGAACTATGGCGGTTTTGCAAAAATTGAATATCGATTGTGTAAATGAACTGCTTATTTTCTTGTCAGTATTATTAGCACCTTCATAAAGGCTAATGCCTTAAAAGCCCCATCATCGATCAATTGCAAATCAATCAACGACAAGGCTTATTGAGTCTCTAATACGAATTTTTGGCGCTACCATCGCAATAGCCTTTTTTACCGCGCCAAATTCCCCACCACTTTAATCTTCACCCGATTTGCATTTTCCGGATGGTAAGCCAGCGGCACCTCATCGACTTCGACCACTTCAATCGTGGCTTCATCTGCACCTGATTCGATGGCCGCAGCAATCGCCTTTTTCTTGGCGTCGGCCATGGCTTGATCGCGCGGAATCTGGTTGTATGGATAAATGCGGCCGTATTCGCCGGAGACCTGGCTGATCGAAGCGCCGATCGCGTTGGCCACGCCGCCGAGCGGATCGCGCACCAGCTTGCCGACGCCGTCCAGATGCCGCGGCGCAATGATCGCACCACCGCCAACCAAAATGACGGTGGCCGGCTCGGCGCTGGTTTTCATTTTATCAATGGCCACCGCAATCATCTCGCCGATGGTCTTTAACGCAGCTTGCGCAAACTTAAGCGGAATTTGCTTCACCAACTCGGGATCGCCGACATCGGACAAGCCGAGGCGCACGGCAATGTCGGTCGCTGTGATTATATTACCGCCAAACGTCAGCGCCTTGTCGGTAATTTGGTAGCCGACCGAATCCGGCTCGACCCTGACACTACCATCGCGCTGCTGGCGGACGATCGAACCGCCGCCTAAACCGATTGACATAATATCCGGCATCCGGAAGTTCGTCGCCACGCCGCCAACGGTCACCGCAATCGATGACTCGCGCGGGAATCCAGCTTGTAACACACCCAAGTCAGTCGTGGTCCCGCCGATATCGACCACAATCGCATTCTTCAAGTGCGACAGATACGCCGCGCCGCGAATACTGTTCGTCGGCCCAGAGCCAATCGTCAGAATCGGAAAATGCCGGGCATACGCCGCCGTCATCAAGGTGCCGTCATTTTGGGTCAGATATAACGACGCATGCTTAATCCCCGATGCCGCCAGCGCCTGCTCGAAGCCGTCCACAGTATTTTCGATGACGCGGAAAAGGCCGGCGTTCAGGATCGCGGCATTTTCGCGTTCGATTAAGCCGAGCGAGCCGACTTCATGCGACATCGTGACTGGAAAATCGGCGCCATAAGCTGCGTGCACCAGATCGGCGGCTTGCTGCTCCTGATCGACCCGCAAAGCAGCAAACACCCCGATGATGGCAACCGAGTCGACTTCCCCACGCCACTGCTCCAGCACCGCGTTGATTTCATCGGGATCAATTTCGTTCAAAATCTGGCCATCATATTCGTACCCGCCTTTGACAACCGCATACTTGCCTGACAACTTGTTCACCAAATCTTCCGGCCAGGCCGTGTACGGCGGAATCGCCTCAGTTGCCGGATACGCCAGACGCAACACCCCGACGCGCGCAATATGTTTACGCTCCACAATCGCATTGGTGATTTGGGTCGTTCCGAGCATGGCCTTGCTGATTTGATCGCGATCAAGCGGCTGATCAGCAAGCACCGCTTGAATGGCGTTGCCAATACCGGTTTGAATGTCTTTGGTCGTGTGGCGTTTAACCGAATTAATCACGTGATGCTGGTCGTCCAAAAGAATCGCATCCGTATTCGTGCCGCCAACGTCAATGCCTAATCGATACATGCTTACCCCTCCTTCACCAGTTCTTCAACTGGCCGATAATCGTAATCGAAGCCAAAGTAACGCGGCCCGGCCGTTTTAATGCCTGCCTCCGTTCGCCAGCGCGCATCTGCCGGGGTGGCCAACACTTTCACACGCTTGCCGTATTTAATGACCTCGGTCGTGACCGGCAATAAGGTGTCCGCATCGACAATTTCAATCAGATCAGGCGTCATGACCAGCGGCTTCCCATTGCGCAATGCCAAAAGATTCTCGTTTTGAATCAAAACGCTGAGATGCTGATCCTGAAAATCGTTGAAGCCATCAATTTTAATATCGCCAACGTTGAACCCGCGCTCGGTGCGCCGCTCGACATCGATGACTTTACCTTCAAAAATTAAATGCCCATTCGTGACTTCAAGAATTTCCGCCAACGCCTTAGCCGGATTCAGGTGGGCATCGCGGATCCGCAAGCCGACCTGTTCGCACAGCGTGACAATACCGCGAATCCCGTTTTGCTTAATCTGTGCACCGCTTGAAGGATACAGCGCCACTGTTGCACTGCCGCCCATTTCCACGGTCTGGACTCGTGCCAAGCGTTCCGCCCACTTCGCGTCAATCGTTTTGATCACGCCTGCGTTGCCTTTTTCATCCGTGATCACCATGGGCGTTGCTGCCACGCCGCCTAGATAGAACGTCACCATCTGTAACTCGGGAAACGCCCGTCCCATGCCGTCGCAGTCCACCAAGGGAATGCCTAGCGACGCCGCCAGTGCAATCGGCACCATCGAGTTCACCCCGCCGGCCTCCATGGGAAACGTGCCGACGAACCGGTGCCCAGTATACTGACTCAGCATGGTGAAAACCCGTTCGAACTCATCACCTTTGGGAATCTTCTCCATCATCACAGCCGGCGCCCCCATAATCGCCGCGGGACAAAAATAATCGTCATCGTTGATCTCAGAAACGTCTAACATCTTCACGGGACCATTTTTCTTAATGGCTTCCAACGCCATCAGCTTGCCTAAAAAGGGATTACCACCACCGCCAGCGCCAAAAAAAGCTGCGCCAGTCGCGATGTTTTCGATTGATTCTTCGTCTAATAACCGCATAATTGCCTCCTTAACATTCACCAGTACACGTCTTAGTCCAACTCAGAAGCTTTATCCCACTCCGGATGCAACTTCGCGCCGGCGTAATAAAGCACAAATGCGAGGATGATGCCCAACACCGGAATATTCGGGATGACGGGCCACACAACCGGCAAAACGCCAACAACCGCGCCTAACGCCCACGCGGACAAGCCAAGCCAGTTCACGCCAGGCACTGACTGCCAACTGTGCAAGTCACCACGATGAATCACCCAATAGGACGCCGCCATCGCACCGGCCACCGGCGGAATCATGGCAGAAAAGATGTTCATCACCGGCTCAAAATAGTTCAAAATGCCGATAATCGACAAAATCGTGCCGCCTACACCGACTAGAAACAGCGTCAACTTGCGGTATTTTTCCGGGATATTAAAAATATTCGCCACGGCAATCCCGCCAGAATACGCATTCACCACGTTGACTTTCCACGTGCCCAAAATCAGCGCCAGGCCACCGATGACCGGCGAGCCGATTTTCATGAAAAGACTGCTAATATCATTCGACTGAAACGCAATCGTCAACACCGCGCCAACCGCAATCATCAAGACACCCGCGGGAATGACGCCGAAAATAGCCGCCTTCACCACATCGCTGCGCTTTTTGGAAAACTGCGCGTAATCCCCGACAATGACGCCGGCCATCGCGAATGAGCCAACCGTCGACGAGAAGCCGTTGACAAACGACACGGTGCCACTCGGATGATAGGCTGCAATCGTCGCCGCCGCGTCCTGCTTAGCAAACGCGAACCACAGGCCATACAAAATGACAATCACCAAATACGGAACGGCGACGTAGGCAAGCAGGCGAATCAACTTCACGCCATACATCGCGGTCACCACCATCAACAACCCTGTCAACAGCGAAGCCAGCCAAGCGGGAATCGGCAAACCCAAATACTTCAGCAAGTTGTCCACCGCCAGACCGCCAACATTCGCCTGAATGCCAAACCATCCCAACGCCGCAATCGCGATGATAATCGAAATCACTTTCGACGACCCAACTTTTCCAAACACCTGTTGAGCCACCACGACCGCCGGCTTGCCTTGGTCAACACTCTGCATCCCTTGCGACACCATCATCAAGACGATGAACCCATACCCGGCCAACCCGGTCAAAATTGCGGCCGGAAGCGACATCCCCGTAACCAGGCTGCCACCAAGAATCAAGCTGGGAATCGAGACCAACGCCCCACAAAGAATCATGGCTAAACCGAACCAAGTTTGATCACGTTTATTTTCTTCCATACTCGGCACCTCACATATTTTTCTAATAATTGCGGACTTTTCAACTGAGTTCGCGGGATAATTTGGGAATTCAGCTGAAATGTAATGGTTTGATTATAGAATTATGAGATTAGTTGTCAATGGGTTCATTTGATTTTTAGGTTAAAACTTGGGTGAGGTTTTGACTTATGCGCGTGTGTTTAGGGTGTTCTGATGGTGATTGGAATCGCCGATAGATCTTGTGTGAGCCAAGGCTTTGCGGCGGAAAGGTTCTGCAGAAATTAAAAAAATCCGAATCTGCATATGATTTTTGCAAATTCGGACAGTTAAATTTTAATTTTGTTATGAAGATAACTGGAGTGACAGAATGTTAACTCATTCGCCACTGCAATGTTCAGAGTGAAAGTGCGTTTTTCGGATGGCAAATTAAAGGCAGGGCTACAGTTTAACAACTCACGGCCTTACCATTAACCATCAATCCCCAAAATCGCATTAATTTCCTGACTATACAAATCCGACTTACCGCCAAAGACCGCCTGGACACCGCCGCTGACTTCCAACACCGCAATCGCGCCTAGTTGTTTCATTTTCGCCTTATCGACTTTCGCGCTGTCAGCAACCGCCACGCGCAATCGGGTCGCGCAGGCTTCGACGGATTCGATATTCTGATGGCCGCCGAGCGCATGAATGATTTGCATTGACTGCTCCGCCAAACCTTGATCGGCCGATGCCGTTTTTGGCGAATCTGCCGTACCGCCAGCCAGTGAAGTCGCCGGTTCATCGTCCAAAGCCACTTCCGAGCCACCCAAAGAAGTGTACCAAAACATCGGATAGATAGTGTGATGCAACCCCACCGCGCCGGTCAGTCGAAGCAGAAAACCGTAAAAGAACGTCCCAATGCTCCCCATGGTGGCAATGCCTTTTCCCGCCGATGTCAAAACGCCTTGAATTGGCGGCCAAATCAGATAAAAAGTCACCCCCAGCAAAATCGCCGCAATCGACGAAATAATCGGAATAAACCGCGAACCGCCGAAGAATCCCAAAAACTGCGGCAATTCGATTTTCCGAAAATGATTGTGCAGATAAGCGACCACACCGCCGACCACGATCGATCTTAAGACGCCAGTATCAATCGTGGCATCCTTAGCCGAAAACATTTGCAGCAAGCCGCTAATTGTTGCGGTATAAACCAGAAATGCCACGGCACCAGACAGGCCTGCCGTGCCACGATCACCTTTCGCAAGACCAACCGCCACACCAATTGTAAAGATCAGCGCAATGTTAGCAAAGACAGCATTCCCGGCGAGGTTCATGACTTTTAAAATCGTTTGCAACCACGCCTGGTCCAGAAACGGATAAGCGGCCAACGCGCCTTTATTGGTTAATGCCCCACCCAACCCAAGCAGCAACCCTGCTGCCGGCAGAATCGCAATTGGCAGCATAAACGCTCTGCCGAGTTTCGAAAACTGCTTAAACATCTTACGTCCTCCGTTTGTTTAATTTTTAGTAGTTGCGTCCAGTGCCGCGACAAATCGCCGGGCTATTACCAGCGGACGGGTAATAGCACTCCCCGCCACGATGCTCGTCACGCCCATCTGCTGAATCCGCTGTGCTTCCTCCGGCGTATTGATGTGCCCTTCCGCAATCACATCAACGCCTTCGTCGACCAACCTCTGAATCAGCGTAAAATCAGGGCCATCATGCTTGCCACTTTCCGGTGTGTAGCCGCTCAACGTTGTCCCCACAAAATCAATACCCGCATCCCAAGCGTTCACCCCTTCTTCAAACGTTGAAACATCAGCCATGAACAACTGCTGCGGATATTTTTCTTTAATCTGCCGAATAAATTCGTTAATCGTCAGGCGGTCATGCCGCGGCCGCAACGTGGCGTCTAACGCAATCACCGCCACACCAGTCGCAACAAGCTGATCCACCTCGGTCATTGTAGCCGTGATAAATGGCTGTTCCGGCAAGTAATCCTTTTTGATAATGCCAATAATCGGCAAATCAACCGCTGCCTGAATCTCTTTGATATCGCGGACCGAATTTGCCCGAATTCCGACCGCTCCCGCCTGTGCAGCGGCCTTGGCAAAAAGCGGCATCACCCCACCGTTCGGACTGTACATCGGCTCATCCGGTAATGCCTGGCAAGAAACAATCAATCCATGATGCACTTTTTGGATGAACGCTGTCTTCTCCATTCTCCGTTTTCCTCCAATTCTTGTATTTTTGGATTTTAATTCCAAAAGAATCGTAGCATCTCCGACAACCAATGTAAACGGTTAATTGGACATTTACTCCAAAAAGTGTCAAAATTTGGAAAGAAAATGGAGGAGGCTTCCGTCCCAATGGCATACGCAGACATCATGCACAAGCATTACAACGAGCTCACCAAATCGGAGAAAAAAGTGGCCGATTATGTCCTCTCGGTTGGGCAAAAAGTCATCTACGCCACGATGACAGACATAAAAAAAGCCACCCATGTAGGTGACGCAACCATTGTCAGATTCTGTCAAAAACTCGGCTATTCCGGCTTCACCGACTTCAAAATCGAAATCGCCAAAGAAGACTTCCCTAAAACCAAACCGGCGACATCCGTCCACTACTACGACCACATCGCCCAGCATTTAAGTGACGCCATCAAGGCAACCGCCGCTCTCATCAAACCGGAAACTCTCCAAACAGCCATTCAAATGATGACCAACGCCACCCGCATCTGGATCTTTGGCGTCGGCGGCAGCGGCGAAATCGCCCACTCGCTATCCTCGATCCTCCTCCGATCCGGACTAAAATGCACACCAGAAGCAGACCCCCACTTCCAAGCCCAAATCGCCTCGCTCCTCAGCCCCAACGATCTAGTCATCGGCATCTCCCTATCCGGCAAAACCAAAGACACCTACGATTCACTAAAAATCGCCCACGACAACGGCGCCAAAGTCATCGCCATCACCAACGCCACCGTCTCCCCAATTGCACAGTTAGCGGACGTAACACTACAAACCGCCATTGAAGAGTTTCTCAATGGCGGCTCGGTGGCTGGGCGCGTGTCCCAGTTGTATATTTGTAATGTTTTGGCGGAGGGGTATGAGCAGATGAATCATGTTGATGCGTTGGCGTTGAAGGAGAAGGTGCTTAGAGCGATTATTGATAAAAGTATTGGGTAAATCTTGTACTATAAATTGAAAAGTAAAAGTAAAAATATTGAAAACTATTTGCTTAGACAAATCGTTTTCAATCAAAACTTATCATCCATATGCGGACTATTCAAAATAATCTTCATCAAGCTTCAGCAACTCATCATGGTACCGAACTTGAACGCCCACGTGGTATTTAAGCATTAAGCCTGATAACCGTATGCCATCTATTAGCACAATTGAAAATCCCTTTGCGGTTTCTTGGGCCGATTTGCTAAAACTTGATGTTGTGATAAACACACCCCGATCAGCATGAACCCGAGAAAGTGCTCCATAAAACGTATCAATTGCTGGGCGTTGGACAATATTGCTTGCCTGATAACGTTTAGCCTGAAGATAGACGGTGCTAGTACCTAAAGGATCTTGATTGATGATAGCATCAATGCCACCATCATTGCTTTGTGGAGTTACAATCGTTGAACCATTTTGTCCTTGATAGCCCATCTTCGTCAATAAATCCGCGACAAGATGTTCAAAGAAAACTGGCTCGGATTCTCTGATTCTCTCTATAAGTTCGGTGGCAATACGATTATTGTAAGCAATGATTTGACCCCTAATTTGGTCTAATTCGTCAATATCGATTGTTCCCAAATCCTGGGCGTTTGAGAATCCATCTTCTCGGCTGCGCTGGGCAAGCTCTTTTTCGTGCGTTTGATATAGCGGCTGTTCATGCACTTTTTTGGAGGTCAGCTTCACTCCATACTCCTCTACTAAATTTCTGCCAAGCTTCGTCATTCGATAAACTGCACGTCTGGGACGCTGCAAGAGTCCCCAATTACCAATTCGGACATTGCCCATGAAATACGATCTTCAATAATTGAAGTTTTATGTTCAGGGCTTAGTTTCTTTTGATAAAGCTCCTCAGGCAGATTAAGCAGTGAAACCGTTGCAGCAACCAATTCTTGACGATTCCACTGCTCTTTTGTACTTGCCGAAAGCATAACCGGTCCCAAGAGACCATCCCAACTTGGCAAGCCATGGTTACCTTGCTTTAGTTCAGCATAATTAATCATAGATTCTCCTCACAACGGTATCAGTGTCTCAGTTTGCGCCTAAAGCTTTAAACGCTGCGTCTTCAACCGAACTATAAAAATTCAAATTAAACGAACTCATTAGATCTGCAGGTACCGCGCTGATCTCAGAAGCAGACGATGTTGGAATCAAAACACGTTTTGCGCCGCTATCCTGTGCCACTTGTAAAACATCTGGCAAGTTGTCAATACGAGAAATCGTTCCTCCTATTGTAAAATCGCCCAAGATCACAAGTTGATCAAGCGTTGGCCGTCCCAAAGCAATCGAAACCAAAGCAACAAACGTAGCCAAAGAAATATGACTTGATGGCACTGTATTATTTAAGTTCGTTTCGCTGACTACGAAGTCGCGGGCTTCAGCTGCAATGCGTTGATCAATGGATTTATAGTTGGCCTTCAGGTACTTAAATGCTGTATCCATCGCTTCTTTAGCCTTCCCACTTGAACCAACACCAGTCTTACTAAGCTTGCCACTACCAGGAACCACTTGCGTTTCAAGTTTGATCAGGCTAAGTCGCTCACTATCATCATATGCCACAGTATAAACGTGCCCAGGATTTTCTTGTCCCACAGGAATTAGTGAACTCGACCCTGACTCAGGCACTGAAACGAATTTCTCCTCAAACGTCTCTTTGTCTATATACGAAAAATTGACGTCATAAAACTCCATGCCACCAATCCGCTTTAATTGCTCTTTAACTCGACGGCGCATTTCTAAAGCAAATTCAAGAACTTTGGCAACCTCGGCCTTATTAAATATACCATTCGGATAAAGTAACTTGATCATTCCAGATACTGTTTTGCGAACAGCGATCACATCACGTTGATTAAGCTGTTTGCCGAAGTTAAAGTATGGATCGATTGCATCTCCATACGAAGTCTTACGCAATTCGCGCATCACTTCGGAAAAGTAATCCGTTATAAATCCAAATCCCTTTGTAAAAAATTCTGGCCTGTACTTTGGGATCTCCCAACCGGGTAAATAGTTGTGAATCCGATCAAGAAAAGCCGTATCAGTACCCATCACTTCTGGAAATGGCTCAAACAAGTTTGACGTGCGCAGCAAGACATCCACACTTTGGTTAATATTTCCAACAAATACCATGCTTGCGGATGCTTGAATTTGATCGCGGCCACGCGCAAAAGACCCTGACGCCATATAGTCTTTCATAATCTGTACGCCATCGTTGTCTTTAAACTTAATCCCTGCCACTTCGTCAAAAGCGACAACATCCCACATGCCAACTAAGCCAACTTCACGGCGAGCCATATTGTAAAAAAGATTAGCAACCGTCGTTTGGCCTCCTGATACTAAAATCGAATCAGGTGATAGCTCTTTGTACACATGTGATTTACCAGTTCCGCGAGGTCCCAATTCAACAAAGTTATAGTTATTTTCGACAAACGGAATTAGTCGCGATAACAATAACCACTTTTCGCGTTCTGTAAATTGTGTCGGCTCCATGCCGGTAGTTCTCAACAATACATCCAGCCATTCATCGGTCGTAAATGCTTTGCGACCTTCATAAACCTCTTTCATATCGACAAACGGCACTTGAATTGGCGTCAATTTTTCAATTGTAAAGTGGTCTTCATTATCGTGCTGATACTCCACGCGCACAATTGACCAAATACCGCCAATTAAAAGCCGCTCATAATCCTGAACATAACGTTCATCAACGGGTACGTTCGTTAGTCCTAGGTTACTGAAGAAAGCTTCATAACGGTCTGCGCGTTCATTCAACTGCACTGTCAACTTGTCTATAACAGTGTATGCTCCGTTTTCACGAATCTTAGATTTAACCATCTCAGCTTCATCAGGGCGAACATAATTATGCGCCAAAGTTTTCTTAACCCGCTCAACACCATCTTCGATCAGTTGTGGATCTGACGAATTGGCGTATTGTCCCAGTAAAAACTCCAACACATAAATCGGAACATTAGCACCTTCTTTAATTCGTTGGGTAAGATCTTTTCGCACAAAACGTCCCGGAAAGCTTTGTTCTAACTTAGCAACAGTCGGATCAACTTGAGGGTCAGCCTGACTACGATCATTATGCTCATCAGATGTCAAAATCAAACCCTCCTCCGACCGTCAAATCCATTTGATATTGAATACGGTCTATTTCTCCAGAATCAACGTTTTCAACCACCAAGAAGTACTCTTGTGAACGATCAAATTCCTTGTCCATCAACGGGATTCGGCCTGTGATTCTACGTTCCTCAATATTTTTTTCCTTGTAATCGGCAACAACCTGTATTTCGCCCGAAATATGATTGCCTTTATCATCTTCAAAGAACATTTTAAAGGTTGCCGGTTTTACTAAATCACTGATCGCATCTTTTTGAACAAAATTGACGATAACTTCACGCGTTGTAATTCGACGCACCGGTGTAACCAGCGTTAATTCAGCATAACTAGCCTGGGAACGACCGCGTCTGGCACGGACATCAAGCACAGGAATAATCATCTCTTGCGGAGAACAACCGCCATGTACATAGTTTTGTCCTGCTCCTGGCACTGTGAACACGTTGCCGTTTTCAGGGTAAAAGACGGATCGAGTATCATCGGTGTCAAGAATGTCTCCTAGCTTGGCCTGCCCAACACCAATCTCATTTAGTTCACCTTGCCCGATTGCATATCGGAGATTCTTCACTTCAAAAACCATATCGGTTGGAAGATTAATCTTGTCCGTAGAATCAAGCGGCTTCCGTCGATAAATAAACCCGTGATCAGCCGTCACGATAATGTGGGCAACCGAAATGTTCCGTAGCCGATCAATACCGCGCTGCAGTTCCGAAATCGCATCGCTAACCGCTCGGAACACTTTCGCCTCTGATGCTGGCTTGTCACCAACTGCATCAATTGTGTTGTGATAGAAATAAATGACCTTTTTACCGGCAATAAACTGTTTTTGTGCCTCGGACGACCATGACAAGAATGTATCCAATCCCTCCGCGTCACTTGCTGGTTCAGCTTGCTGAAGAATAGCCCTGCGGAGCTTAAGATTGGTAGCTGGTTTCTCATCGACTAGTAGTTCCTGGCCAGTGGTATATCTCAATTGATGATTGGGCAATAACTGGGGCATACCAAAATAGGTCACTGAAGGCAACCCAGTAATCGCACTCTGCATTGAGGGGGTGTACAAATCTTGTTGATCAAGTCGACGTTGAAGTTCTTTCGCAGCCTCAAACCTAAATGCATCCGAAATGATAACCACAATGCGATCCTTTTGGTTTGAAACAAAATTCGAGTAGAAGTCCCTCTGCTGATACTGCGGTGGAACCAGTCGTGGTTCGTACACTTTTGTCCAGTTAGAAATGATTGGTACAAGTCGATTATTGTTATAAACGCGCTCAACTTGATCTGACAACTTGTCAAACATCGGTTGGAGATCCACTGGCAAATCATTTCTCGCCTTGTTGTAGCGTCGATATGCCATATCGATTTTATAACCATTCTCCGTATACTGGCTCAACTGTTCGAGCACACTTGCTGGTTCGGTATCAGGTGTAAACTGCTCGCTGAGAATTAAGCAAGCATCCCCTATCATGTCATCCGCGACCTGATACTGTTTGCCAAAATGCATGGTCGTCCGCTTCTGAGCGATATCGTTCAAGGACAGCTGCCCAAGCATTTCACCAGTATTGCCAGCAACTAGCTCTTTGTTAAGCCACTGCAAAATCCGTTTATCAATTTGCGGAAAAGCGTCCACTTTAATTAAACGAGTCGGGTCAATTTGTCCAAAGATTCGATCACCGTTCAACTTTTGCCAAACCATCTCAGCCGCCCAAGCATACTTTTCCTGCAAGTCAGCTCGTTGTCGCCAATTAAGCATAAATGAACTGACATTAGTGAGGTTCGCTAATTTATAATTTGCAAAATTCTTTGGCAAATCGGTATCCAGCTGAAAATAGGCAAAGTTCAAGAACATAGCCGCCAAGAGCTGATTTAACTGATGTTTACCAGTATACCCGTAGGCGGCACTAATAAACTGCCAGAACTCCTCTTGCAAGTCGTACTTATCAAACTCATCCAGTAAGACATTCTGGTTATCAGTTTGCGCGGCAATAACTGCCAGAAGAATGGAAGTCAACTGAATATCTGTTGTCTTTGCTAATGCCGCCATTGCAACTTGATAAGGATTCTTACCGGGCTGATTCAATTGTTTAAACCGTGCAACTCGCTCTTTATTGTTAAAGAACTTAGCCTGATCACGAACAAATTCACGCTGACTATCTGGTAAGCCAAGTTCCTTTTGCAACATCGCAGCAGCATCTGCCGTAAACTCCTGGTTATACAGTTCCATGTCGGTTAAGAAATCTAACGAAATCTCGGGTTTCGAATACGGTGAATAAACCAATGCGCGCTTCCCAGCTTTCTCAAGGTCAATCAAGTGCAGTTTTGTCTTCACCTGTTCACGATGATTTAACACGACAATTGGTTCACGAATCTTTTCCCTAAGTTCGTCCAAGTTGTCGGTAAAGTCCCCATTTGCGTCGTACCAGAACACAAAATGCGTCATGTCATTGAACAGTTTCTCAATACCAGCCACAACATCTTGCAAACCAACTTCAGCCATATTTCCTCCTGCTAAATACCAATCATTCTCAATGTTTACTTGCAATAAGTATAACGAAGCACATCACTAAATACCACAAGATGACTGTTCTTTTGTTCACTCCAAACTATAATCAGAGCGTCATCAAGAACCTGGTAACGATGATTTCTGAGGAGGATTTCGACGTATCCAAGGAGGGGCAGGTCGAAATTATTGGGTGGTTGTATCAGTATTACAATAGTGAACCAAAGGACGAGGCATTCAAAAAGAAGAAGTACGACTCTTCCGAGATTCCAGCCGTTACGCAACTTTTTACGCCTGACTGGATCGTTAAATATCTAGTTGAAAATTCTCTCGGACGATACTGGATCCGAGTCTTACATGCTCGAGGAGATAAGCGATCCGCTTCAGAAATAGCTTCTAATTTTGCCTGGAAATACTTCATGCCCGAAGCTAAGCAGGAACAAGACTTGGCACAACCAGAATTTGCCGAAAAAAAAGTCGAGGCTATTACGTTTGATGATCCAGCAATGGGATCAGGTCACATACTGATCTATGCCTTTGAAGTTTTCTTACAGATTTATGAATCGGAAGGTTACTCACGTCGAGACGCTGCCAAAAGCGTAGTAGAGAACAATCTTCATGGTTTTGACATTGATCGTCGGGCATTTCAGCTTACCTACTTTGCGGTCATGATGAAGTTCCGTGCTGAGAATCGTCGTGCTCTAAGATTAGATTTGCGACCAAACGTTTTTGAGGTGCCAACAACCGGTCTGACATTAGCCGACTTTGGTATTGAGAAAGATACAAACAAGCAAATAACTAAAAATCTAGCTGAGCTACTGGCAAATTTTAAAAATGCAAAAGAATTAGGCTCACTTCTAGATTTTTCGACAGTTCAACTAAACGACGAATTAATTAATTCGATTGTTAGTACTAAAAGAGTAGGACAATTATCTTTTGATGAGTCTCAGAGCTTGGAACATCACAATGAGCTTTCTAAGCTAATTGCTGTGGGCACAGCATTACAGAATCGCTACGTGATAAATGTTACGAATCCTCCCTATATGGGATCTGGAAAGATGCCATCCATATTATCAAGGTTTGTAAGTAAACACTATCCAGCAAGTAAATCAGATTTATTTGCAGCCTTTATTGAACGTCTTCATGGTATGACAGATGAAGATGGGCTGTTTGCGATGATCACACAACATCAATGGATGTTTCTCTCCAGCTTCAAGGCGCTTCGTGAACGCATGATGAATTGGCCAATTATTAACATGGCACACCTTGGCACACGAGCGTTTGAAGAAATTGGCGGTGAAGTGGTACAAACCACGGCATTTGTTATACAGAAGCATCCTGAAAGTGAATACGTTGGCACTTATGAACGCTTGGTCAACTTTGATTCTCAGTCAAAGAAACAAAAGGCGTATCTTGAAGCGGTCAAGACTCCTTCTCTTAACTATGTTTATCGTACTAATCAAACGAATTTTGAGAAGATTCCGGGAAGCCCTATTGCTTATTGGGCAAGTAAAAATCTAATTATTGATTTTGAAAAAGGTGTTAATTTAGATACGATTGTTGACCCTAAGGCGGGGCTTACGACAGGGGATAATGCTCTATTTCTTCGGCAGTGGTTTGAAGTTAGTTCTGAGAACATTTTTTTTAATGCTCACTCAAATGAAGAAGCCACTAAATCAAGTGCCAGGTGGTTCCCCTACAACAAAGGAGGTTCCTACAGAAAATGGAGCGGAAATTATGATTTCGTAGTTGATTGGAAAAACAATGGAGTTGCAATTAGAAACTTTACCAGAGGAACAACACAAATCAAGTCTCGCGTTATGAGTTCTGATACGTATTTTCATTCAGCAATTACCTGGTCTCTCATAACAAGTGGCGGATTCAGCATCCGTTACCGTCGTTCAGGGAGTATTCATGATAGTGCTGGCAAAGAGGCTTTTGGATCGGAATCTAACTTACTTTTAGTTTTAGGGTTACTTAATTCAAAACTCGGAGACTATATTTTTAAGTTATTGAACCCGACAATAAATATGCAGATTGGCGATTTTAGAAACTTTCCAGTATTGAAAATAAACTCTCAATTGAATATATGTGGAATCATAAAACAAAATATTGAATTATCTGATTTGGATTGGAATGTTGATGAAACTTCATGGGATTTTTTAACAAACCCGTTAAGTGCTTCTATCGCTGAGCATAATCGAGCATCTCCGACAAAATCCTTGCATTTCAAAGTCATTTGTGACAAATATGTGCCAACTATGCAAGGAGGTTGTATTAATGGTTAGTTATCAGAAACGCGGAAAGGTTTGGCAGTACGAAATATCTTACAAAGATCTTGACGGTACATACAAGAAACTGCGCAAATCCGGTTTCGCGCTTAAGGCTGATGCAGAATTAGCTGCAAGCCAGATAAAGTCGTCTTATATTGACGTGAAGCAGTTTAAAGCAGGTAATATAACATTGGCGGATTATTTCGAACGCTGGATTCATCTGTATAAACAAGGAGCGGTCACTAAAGTTACGTATATCAAGTATGAGAACACACTCAACCACATCCATCGCTTATTCGGATCTCTCCTACTTCGAGACATCACGCGCTCTATATATCAAGAACGGCTAAACGCCTTTGCAAAAAGCCACGCTCCGAGGACTGTTGCCGCTCTTCATAAACAGATTAGATCAGCTATCCTTGATGCGATTGATGAGAAAGTTCTCCAGTTAGATCCAACAAGAAAGGCCATTATATCCGGAAGAATTATTCCACAACAAAGACGAGCACTGGATTATAAAGAATGGTTAACCCTGGTTCACCATTTAGACACAGCAGTCCCTAGTCAAATGATTATCTACCTCGCCGCGGTGACAGGTCTCCGCTTCGCAGAAATACTCGGCCTCACTCCACGAGATATAGTTTTTCAAAAAGGAGAATTGACAGTCAACAAAACGTGGGACTACAAATATCAGTCGGGTTTCAAGAAAACCAAAAATAGAGCCTCCAACCGAACAATCCTTTTAGATACAAAGTCACTGGAACATCTTCGTGACTTTATTACCACCAATTGGCAACCGTCTCCTGATACGCCACTTTTCATACACAACAACAAGGCCCCTGTTAGTGCGGAAATTAATAAAGAATTGTCCCATAAGCTAAAGTCTTTAAACCTTCCTCGAATCACCTTCCACGGTTTACGACACACCCACGCGTCTATTCTGCTTTACCAAGGTGTCAGCGTTCTCTCCGTTTCAAAGCGTTTAGGCCACAGCAACATCACAACTACACAGTCCACTTATCTACACGTAATCAAAGAACTAGAGAACAAGGACAATGATAAGATCCTATCAATTTTAGAAGAAATATAAATTGGCACATTTCTTGGCACAACAAAGGCGATCGCACACCACGCGATCGCCTTTGTTGGTCATTTAATTGGTGTCAGAATTTTAGTTCCTGCTTGAAGTTTCTCGTGGTTTACCAACACGCCATCATCTAGATCCAAATCTATATTTAGATTTGCTACGTGCTGAAGCTGCTCATCATACTTCACTAATTCTGTCATCTGTTTTGTCAGTTTACTGATTTGCTTCTTATAAGCATTTTTCTGGCGAGTCTCTTTTTCCTTCTCTGCAAAGTTTTGAAGCTGTTCGAGACGCTGCTTATATGCTTCTTGCAGCGGATGTAAATACTTCGTCCGAATCATCGCCATCGTCCCAGTATTATACCGATGCAGGTACATTAAGCCAACAAATCCGCCGTTTCTTCCAGAATTTAATTCCCAATAAATTGGTCGTTTCTGGTAAGTTGAAAGATGATCCTTTTGGTAGAAGTCATCTCGAATGTATGAACGGATTTGTTCTTCTGGTGTACTACCTCGCTTGCCCAAAGCATTAGCAATAAACTTCATGTTTTCAGCCAAATGCTCTTCGCCAAAAGTCGTGGTCAAGAACTCTTTGAATCTGTTAATAATGTCCCGCGAATCACCAAAGTAATCTTCATCAGTTAACAAAATAAAGTCATCGGCACTGGGCTTAAACGTTTCATACTTAGTAGAATCCCACGACCCTCCTGCAAAAGCGAGGCCTGGTGTGTCGATCGAATAACGCCCAAAGACACAGCCAATGAAGTAAGAAATAAATGCTTTAATATCCCGCGTCAAGTCTGCTTTGCGAACAGATACCTCTTTATCGTCTTCTTCAGGAGACAACTCGTCCTGCAAACCATAGAGATCGATAAAGATGCGATTTAGCTCCTCTTCGTTTGACTTCAGCTGGTTAAAACGATCTTCTGCTTCTCGCTTCCACTGATTGAACGCAGCTTCAACTGTCCAATTTCGATTATGCTCAGCGATACATGAAACTAACAGATCCCATTTAAATCCCCAAGATCTTTCATCTAAATTCCAATCGACATGGCAAAGAACAATATTTTGTCTAACCTTCTCGGTTATATTCGGTTCTTGTGCGGACCTTGAAACAGGTAGATTTAAAAAATATCCTGATTTCATATGGATCGTTGGGTTTAAGATTGACAGGAGATAATTTCCAACCGTAGAATTCGCAAACCCCATTAAATAGCGGTCGGATATATTCTTCTGCTTTGAAAAAGCGGATAAAGCATTGCTTTCGAATAGCATTCCTGGCAAGAGGAGTCGCATGCTGAATTTTCCGCTAGTAATGTCAGACCAAGTAAATCCAGAATGGAAATAGAATTGTTCATTTGGTACAATTGCTTTTTGTTTTGATGCCCCAAGATGTTGCTTGATCTCATTACCATTGTTTTCCCAATTAATGACATATTCTAAATTACCGAACCATTTTCTGTACGGTCCCCCCTTTGAAATAGGAGCCCACTTTTTTGAAGTGCGAGCGAAATCTATTGCATCGCATGCATTAAATTTTATATTTTGAAAAGAAACTTCATACCATCTTCTGAGAAAACGCAGGTTATTGCCAGTTTGAATACCAACTCCGGCAAAAAGAAAATCACTAATTGACGGAGAATTCTGAAATTTTTCAAATACATTTTCTGGCACCCAATAAGCAACTGGGCTTCCCGGAATCTTTTCAAAATTCGTTTGATTAGTACGATAAACATACGAAACTGACGGATCTTCAATGGCCTTTTTAACATACTGCCGTTGTATTTCCATGCCGCCCTTAAAATCTGAGAGTTTTAGGTAAGTCCCCGTAAAATTATGGCTCTGAGAATTTCTGACAACAAAAGTGTTGATCGGAACAGTCGCCTCTTCAAACGCAGAATACTCCATTTGTATTAAGCTTGATATTTGTTGATTTTCGAGAATGTTGCGACGCAAGGATTCATAAGTCTTTATAAACATCCAAACGAAAGGTGTCATGAATGCCGCATATCCGTTTTGTTTCGTCATGTTGATATTTTTCCAGATAAATACTGAAAAGAGATCACCTGAGTATGGCTTGTAGTACTTCTTCACAAACTTTTTGAGATCGCCATTCATTCGGTTCAAGTAAGGGGGATTAGTCGCAACTACGTCAAACTTAGTCTGAAGAACACTTGCTATGGAGACCATTTGACCTAGGGCCTTTTTTGCTTGATGAATACCAAAGACATCTAATCCAGTATTCTCTGGTAATGTATCAATAGCTTGCCGAATTGCTACAAGGTCATAATTCTTTTCGAAATGCATAATTGAACCTAACAACTTGCCCTCTTTGAAAGTCTGAATAAGATCACGAATATCGGCAATCGTTTCAGAGTTTCCTTTAAGCTCTGCAAATACATCTTCCGGTATTTTCTGCATATTCTCAAAGACGTTTAAATGATGTTGAATTGGTTTGCGCAATATTCGGCGGTTGTATTGCCGAGCTTTCATCATGAGCGCAAAGTAAGCCAACTGGTAAGCACGCTTGTCAATTTCCAGACCGTACAAGTTATGTGCCAAAATCATGGCTGCAGCTTCGCGATTACTGTAACCTTGCTCGTCATACATTTTGATCAGTAAATCAAAAGCATAGACCAAGATGTGTCCAGAACCCATCGCGTCATCAAGAACTTTCAAATCGGCTAAATCTAAGGGCTTATCAGTGCGTTCAATAGGTCCTGGCAAAAGATATTTCAAATCGTCCTTAATTGGCGAGTTTGGATAATGCTCTAAATAAAGCTTTCCCAGAGAATTATCAATCATGTAACGAACTACCCAATCAGTGGTAAATAATTGTGTTGCTGCTGGAATGTCACTAGTTTTGACCGGGCCGCCATTGATGTTCACAACCTGATCGTGTGGCTCACTATTGTAATACTGATACAACCACCCAATAATCTCGACCTGACCTTCCTTGGACACATCGAAATCCTCCTCAGAAATCATCGTTACCAGGTTCTTGATGACGCTCTGATTATAGTTTGGAGTGAACAATAATTGCATGAAGTCATCCGTTTTTTCGAACAACTCCGGCAAGTTTTTGTGTAAAGCATTCGCTTGCTTAGTGAACAGCATTGCATATGCACTGTCCATATCTTTAGGTAGCTCAGTTTCCTGTGCCTTTCTAATCAGGTTGCGTTCGTCAGGCGTATAGCCTCCGAGCGCGTCCTCAGCATCAAATGCGTCCCGAAGAATGTCTGGTTCATTGCGGTGTGTTTCTGAAGAAAGCACACGAACACCACTAGGTAAATACCCATTAACTTCCATGAATCGAATTGCAATAATCCGGTTAAACCATGTATAGGCAACCTCTTCGGTGAGATCTTTAATTGCATCTTTCAGACTCTTGTCTTTGGCCATCGCAGTTAGACGATTGACCAAAGCTTGGCGCCGTTTGATGTCTTCCCCAATAACGGGCGGCACATCCGGACCGTAGAATTCAATTTGGCTGGTTGATCTTTCTTCCTTCGCGGCAATACCAGACTCCGTAATGCCGAGATTGCGGAGACGCAGAGAAATGTCAGTGATTAATTCTCGACGAGCTTCAACCGCGAACTTGTTAATGGCTTTTTTATCCATTTGTATCCTCTCTGATTTAACAAAACGGCATCAATCTATTTCCAATTTAATAACTTGATTCTGCTCGCTTGATAGTTTTGCCTCTAATCTTTGTTTGAAAAGGGCTGCGATCTTCTCTATATCCTCGGAATCTTCAAGTTTATAGTCGCCCGGATCAAGTAACTGACGCATTTTAACAATTCTCTCTGCCTTTTTAACTTGGACTTTTGGCGTCACCAGTTCAGGATTTGTGCCTTCCCCAGAATCGTCCGACTTAGGCTTAACTACCGGTGGTTTAACAGCCAGTTTAGCTGTCATGTCGGCAATGCGGCCAGTAAGCTGTTCCAATTGTGATCGGGCCTGAGCAGGCTTTACCGCTAGTGCATTAATTGTAGTGGCATCTTGACCTTCCTTAGCAATTCGGTCAATGACCATCACGAATTCCTGTTTCAATTTTTCTTGGGTCGTAGCTTCTAAACCCGAATCTGACAACCGATCCAACCCGCGTTTCTTAAGTTCTTCGATCTCGGCCAAGTATTTAGCTGCTTCCTTATCAAATGCTTGAATAAACAATTCATTGAATTGAGCGCGCAGTTCTTTAATCGATGGAACCGTTTCCTTGCGCAACTTCTGCGATTTTAGGGCAGTTTCCAATTGCTTTGCTATTTCCTTCAAATCACCGTCACTCAAAAAGTCACGAGATTGTTGGTAATTACGAACTGCTTCTAGTCCCTGTTCCCAGATCTCTCTCTGGGGAATGGAAAAGTAAAAGTCTCGGATACCATCATCAATATAATCTTCATGCCAGTCTTCCAACCTGTCAGCATTTTTAAACACATAATCATAGAAAACACTGGCGTCATTAATCGTCACTAAGTCTTTTGACATCCGTATCCCAGTTTGTAACAAAACATGGCCTGGGAAGCGCTGATCAAGATTCTCAAAATCCTGAAGATTCTTTAGGTCACTCTGAATTTTAGCTTTTAGTTCGCTAGCCATCTGTTCTTCATTGTCTGAGTCAAAGGTCTTCTTATCAAAAACCTCCGCAGCGACTTCACGCATCTTCTTAATCTTATTAGCTGGGATCTCCGGTCGAACTTGGAATGCAAGATTGGTTCGTTTCTGCTTTTTGGTAAAGAACTCGGTCATTGCTTTGGAAGAAATCCCATCGCTCAAAGTATTTATCGGCGATCCATTAAAGAACATCTTTAACTTGCCATCTGTCACCAGCTTTGCTAGCAACCATTCGATGTCTTCTTCGGTGTAACCATATGGGATGCCACGGAATTTAGCCAAGATACTCGTCATGGTTACATGGGTGTTATTCTGATTCTCTTGAATTAGCCAGTCAGTCAAAGCATCCAGCGCCTGACGGTTGTCGCCTTCATCGATTGATAAACGATCCGGATCAAATAAGTCTTGGATATCTTTTTCAGACTTGGCGGCGTTGATATAATCAAGCTTCCGATAGTTATTGTCAATCAGTAACTTCATCGCAGCGTCTAGCCGATTCTTGAAGCTGGCTTCGGATTCAATTTTTCGACCGCCAACATAAACGTCAGCATCATCTAAAGCGTTAGTCATTTGAATATTTGCCTGCTTAAGTAATTGCACGCGCTCACCTTGACGGGCATCGACCATGATCTTGTATCGTTCATCTCGTCCCGTTGGATTAGTGTTAACAAAATGTTCAATCTTCAGGGCACGGCGAACTTGGTCAATGTAATCTGATGTAGCTGGTAACGCAACCAAAACAGCATTGCTTTCTATTCCAGAAGAAGCTTGCAAAAAATCCGTTTCATTTTGAAAATCACCGTCTAAGGGTGTAACCACATGAACGGTTAAAGGATTGCGATGTTGCACACTATCAACATTGTCAATCTTCTTGTCAAAGTTGAAGATATACCGGCCGTTCAATTTGGGATACGAGTATGCTCCGTTTAGGGCTGATTTTCCCTCAAACAGATAGTCACTAATCTGTCTGGAAATGTCACCACTCTCAATTTGCTGATTCTTGATATCGCGCGTAATGTCCTGCTCAGCATCAGTCAAGAACTCATAGGTCTTATCGCTCAGATTATTTTCCACGAATTCTTGATTCACCAAAATGGTAAGCGCATCGGATACGCGCTTTTTCAACACGACTCGATCTACATCTACTTTATCGATCATCAAGGTCGTAATGTTGTTCAAGGTTGCTTTGAATTTCTTGACATACTTCACCATAAACAAAACCTTGAGGATCTGTAGTGTAAATGGATTGTCCTCATGATCTGGGTTAACCTTCGCAGATTCACGGGCACGTTGAATCACGATCGCATGGGTATGATCAAGAAATTGATCTAGTCCTTCAAAGAAAAGACTGAATGGTGCCAAAACATTATCTTCAGATGTCATCATTGCTTCGGCGGATTCTTGGAACAACGACAACATTGAGCGTTCGCCTTCAGACAAATGCTTGCCTTCCGAGCCGTTTTCTCGAATAGCAGTTAACACGTCCTGCAATAAATCAAATTGATATGGAATAAATGGATAGTTTTGCGCAAAATCACGACCAGAATTGTACTTTGGCCGGCTAATGCCGTCGTCGAAATCAATGGCATTGTTGATAGATGCAGCATTCGCCTCGTATTTCGACTCTAACAGATTTTCTGCTGGTTCCGTCTTAGTTAAGAGCCGTTGCCGAATCACTTCGTCAACATTAGTTGAACTCATGGCAATTCTGGTTTTGAATCGCCCTTGAATTTTCGAGAAATCTTGTCCTGAAGCAATATCCGTTACTTTGTCGATCGCCTGTTGCGACGTGACAACGACCCACGCTTTACCATGTGTTTTTGTGCCAAGTTGTTCCACAATCGTTTGCAAGTTCAACATCCGCTGGACACTATCACCAATAAATTGGCCCACTTCATCAGCGAGGAAAATAACGCGATTACCAGTTTTTTTAGTATAAGCACTCACACAATCAGCAAACTCCTCGATACTGATTTCATAAGGTGTACTTAGCTGTTCAATGAAACCCTCTGCATTAGATTCACTTGCATAACCGCTAGCAACCATAGCCGCCTGAATAGTACCCTTATTAAAATAATAGGCATCGCGTAGTTCTTCCCAAGATTGATGTTTAGGATCAATAGAGCTTATCTGTTCCTTAAACGCATCAAATTTGCCCGCATCTGTTAGTTTTCGCTCCAACTCAGCGATCCAAAAATCAACATCAGTGAATCCCTGCATTTCGTTAAAGACCTGCATGAAGACTTTTAAAATGGACTGCTGATCAGTTCCGCTGTTGTCCTTAGCCTTAGCATCAATGTTGAACAAAATAACCTTATTTTTAGCAGCCGCTGCGGCATGCATATCGTTAAGCACCATCGGATCATTGATCTTGTCATCAAAAAAATCGACAGCTGGTTTTTGATTAACAGGACGATTCGACAAAATGTAAGAGATAATCTTTAAAAAATGTGATTTCCCAGAACCGAAGAAGCCTGAAATCCACACACCCATATCATCCGTTGGGCCATGCAAGCTCTCGTTGAAAGCACTGAAGAAATCAGCAAAATGGCGTTGTAACTCTTTTGTCACAACGTATTCTTCAAGCTCCTGTCTTACATTTGCGTCATCATCTTGATCAACTTTGATGACACCTTGAATATTTCGATCGATCGGTCGTTTGAACAATTCTTTAATTTCCATGCCCCATACCCCTTTTCTCTTTAACAATGTCCTTTTGATCTTTCAAGTTGACTTTAATTAACCAATTCGGAATGCTCGATAATAATTGTTATCTGACAATTTTCCAAAAATATTAAGATTTAAGCTGTTATATTTACCTGGAAAAAACATAACCACCGGTTGCTTATCAATGACCTGATTTAATGTGTTCAAAACGCGGTGAGATCTGATCAACGGGAAGACCTGACCCACCCCCGTTAAGAAAATAATGGTCGGAGAATCATTCCGAATCAAGTGCTCTTCTATATACTGAACGATCAGGTTATGTTCATGCCCCATCTTCAGAACATTATTTACTTGCCGAATGACCACGCTAATGCCGTCTTTTTTCTCCGCTTCTGACAGGCTATACCCCATCTGTTCAAATATAGTCATGACAATGTTTAACAAGTTGAAGACCTGGACGTTAGCTTTAATTGTCGCTGGTGTTGAGGTATTTGCAATGTTTTCCACCTCATTGCGGACTCGCAACTCATCTTTGGGATCATAGTCAAAAATATAAAAACCGACCTCGTTTGATAGTCCACGATTCTGTTGAAAAGCCGGATCCTTCAGCTTCTCACGAAATCGTTCAAATCGTTTATCCAATGCTGTCATACTTGTCTCCCTGTTAGTGCCTCGATATATTGCGTCATATCGTGTTGTTTTAGTAGCCGTTCGACTTGGGGATCTAAAACTGCTCGCTGCAACACAAGGTTTTCCTCCTTATGCTCCGCCAATCCACTGGCAACTAAATATTCACGTAACTTGTTCTTAAGCTTTTTTACTGTGACCGAACGCCAGTGGCTCGCTTCCGGATGCATCAAAGGTAAGTTTCTCATGTAAGTCCCGATCTCATATGGTTCCAGCTTTAAATCACCCATCACAAATTCTGTCTTAACCACAGTTAAAACGAAATCTTCAACTAACGCTGACATCTTCATGATGGCAACTAGATTAATTAACTTTTGATTGCTTAAGGTAAACTGGTCCAAATTCTTTGTGAAATCATCTGGTAATTCGTGGTAACGCCGGTGCATCGCAAGGCGCACATCGTTTTGTCGGTTTTTCGAAGACAGCTGGAACACGTTGTCTTCTATAATGGCCTGATCGACGTCATTCCAGGATTTCCCAGAGTTCAGCATTGATGCCGTTGCAACAAATTCCCTAAACCAAAAACCTTGAGACACAATACTAGCAGACAGTTTTTTCACAATGTGCCTCCTTTACCGTTAAAAGTAGAAACCGTTTCATTTCATATTATATCAAGAAAACCTGCTGCACGCTGGCTCTCCTAAAACTAGGCTGTGGATAACTATTTTTGCCTCCACTACCCCACAACCTGCCTAACCGCCACCCAAATCAACCCAGCAGCCATCAACCCCATGGAAACATTAACCACCCGCGACGCGATCCGCCGCTCGCGCTCGTCCATGTCTTCCAACATGCCAAGGGTGTAGTCGTTATACGGCCCGGCATCCCAATAACCGACATAGTAGCTCAAGATGCCTTTTTCGCGGAAGGTTAACGGCTCGCTGCCTTCGTGTAGGAGCAGCTTGTCGTCGAATAGCGCGTATAGATCGTCGCTGAACATGGCGGTGCGGCGGTTGTGTTGAGCCTCTGTCTTGACGCGTTCCAGGAGTTTGTGGAATCTGTCCCATTCGCGTTGGTCGGCGTCGTCTTGTGGGGTCCATTCGTCTAACTTTTTCTGGAAGATGTGGAGGACGTCGTCGAAGTGGCGGCGTTGGTAGTTGTTGGCGAAGGTTAAGTAACGGTTGTTTTCGTTGAGGTGTTTGGTTTGCCAGGTTTGAAACAGGAAAAGGCCTAGCAGTCCGAGGGTTGTTATGGCGTTCAGGAGGTTGCTGAAGTTCCATTGTGCCATGAGGTGTTGGAGGCTGCTGATGACCCAGAAGGTGGCGATGAGCAGCGTGACGGCGATGGAAAGTAGCTGCTTTTGGCGAATTTGTGGATTTTTTTGCATTTCTTCGTAGATGGTTTGCCGGTATTTTAAGTACATGATGATGTAGTCCAGTAGGTTCAGTGAGCGGACTTGCCGGTAAGTCTTGACGATTGCAAATAACAAAACGACCAGGCTAACGAGGTTGATGACCTGGTTGATCGCATCAATTTGCGCCATAGCGTAACTCCTTTGCAAAAAGTATCGGCACCCATTTTTCCAGCCAGAACCGTTGGCGACTGTGGCTTGTTGACTGGCCATTTTGCCCTATGCGCCAACATAATTTGATTTTAAACGGAATCCCATTAAATTGCGAGGTTAACGAAAAGGTTCTGCTCAACTGCAAAAGTTGGATAAGTTGGCTTTTCCCCTTCGCGCTGGATGTGCTACAGTTAGGTTCTGTATAGAAGTAACATCAAGCATCTTTGGGGAGCAGAAAAAATTGACCAAACAAGCACATCACATCGTCATCCCTGACGCCATCATGGAAGACCTGGATATTAAAGATGGCGAACAAGTCGAGGTGACGTTAAAAGATAAGGAAGCGGTGATTCGGCCGAAGCAGGCGGATACGGGGACGCAGACGATTTCGCTGCGGTTCTTTCTGATTCCATCAATTCTGTCAGGGATTATTTTTCTGGCGTATTTCTTCTACTTTAACATCATGCAAGTGCCGATGACGGGGAAAAACTCGATTGCGCAGATGGTGATTGTCCTTGGCGAGCTGAGTGGCATGAGTACGTTTGCGGTGGCGTATATTCGCAATCACCGGCAGATCCATGGACGTGATCATCGGCGTCGGTATTGGCGGATTTTCCCGACGTTGCTGCTGTCGTTTGCGATTATTCTAGCATTCGTGGCCTCGGTGTTTTTCTGGGCGATTGGTTATATGTTTGAAGGCGTCAGTTTTGATATTTACACGGCGACCGGGCTGTTCTTCATTTTTATCAGTATTGTGAACTACCTGATGATTTATTCGGCGCTGTCGATTTCGACGTCGTTTATTACCACGCTGTTTCTGTCAACATTTGTCGGCGGCGTGGTGGGCGCGATTGTGACCAACAGTTCGCGTCAGTGGTGGCAGCACAATGTCAGCTTTTTAGGCACCAGCAAAGCCCTGAACGCGTGGCAGTTTAACCTGACCATCGCGGTGTCGGCCTTGCTGTGGATCGCCTTGGTGGACTACTTATTCGTTCCGCTCATGGCGCATCGCAAAACCGACTGGCGGCTAATCGCGCTCCGCATCTTACTGACCGTCGCTGCCATCGCCTTGCTGGGGGTCGGCCTGTTCCCGAATAATCGCGGTATCCTGCATGTTCTGCACACCCAAAGCGCGTGGTTCCTGAACTACTTCCTGATCGGCATGATCATCGCCGTGCGCTGGCTGCTGCCGGGGGTATCGCGCGAATTTCTCAGCACCAGCTACACCATCGGCGGCATCATTATCTTAGCCGCCATCCTGTTCCAATTCGTGCACTACCTGTCGCTGACTGCGTTCGAGATGATCGCCTTCGCCTTAGCCATGTCATGGATCATGCTGCTGCTGCAAAACATCCACCGGCTTTATCAAAAAGATGAATCCACCTTCGTCGTGACGGTGACGAGTGGAAAAGAAAAGTCATCTGAAAAATCGGCATAGAAATTACATCAAATGGTGAGCCTCAGCGCATAAACTGAAGTTCGCCATTTTATTTTGCTCCAATCGCTGACACCTTGAACTGCTGTACCCTATCGTTGGCGCATTCAAACATACCGTAACCGGCCGTCTATGTAAAAAACAACCTCACCAGCAAATCGCCAGTCAGGTTGCCTTTTGTCGATCACCAAACGACCTAATTTCTGCATCAGTTATCTCCGACACTTCAAAATCATTCAATAATTTTCGATCGCCGCGTAATGGTGTGCATTTTCTCAATCCACGGGTGAATCGGTTCCTTCAAGAAGAGTCCCAACAAGAAGAAGCTAATGCCGAATACGGCCAGAACGGCGAGGTCAAGCCAGAGATTAGGCCAGTAGATACCACCGACCGTTTCCCGTAAGAGGTTGACGGCGTAGGTGAATGGCAGCCACGGATTGATCATCTGGAAGAATTTGCCTGACAGCACGACTGGGAAGTTCCCTCCGGCTCCGGAAATGGACAAGACCAGAATGATGATGCCGATGCCTTTCCCGATGTTGCCGAATAGCGAGATCAACATGTAGAGGATCGAAACGAAGACCACGCTCAGCATCATGGAAAATAGCAGGTAAAGTGGCTTGTCGACGACGTAAGTGCCAATCAGGAAAAGATTGCCAAGTGCCGCAATGAGGCCCTGCAACATCCCCAGTCCCACAAACGTCAGCCAGCGTGCAACGTACATTTGTTTGACCGTGGCATCGCTGAGTGTTGCCGGCAACTGGTATTCGGTGACCAAAATCGCCCCAAGTAACAATGCCCCGACCCAGATACACAAGGCCAGATAGAATGGCGCACTTTGCGATCCGTACGTCGGAATCGCGTAGAAGCTTTGTTGCTTGAGCTCGACCGGTTTAGCCAAGAACCCGGCCTCTTTCGTCGCATCCCGGCGCAAAAGCTTGATCAGTTGCGACAGGTCAACCGACTTTTCACCTTTTTTGATGGCAGCGGCGCCTTTTTGAATGGCATCTTTTAGGGTCGGCCAGTCGTTTTTGATGAAGGTATGCGCATCATCCAGCCCACTCTGCAGCTGCGGCATTTTTTCGTTTGCCAGCGCCAAGGTGTTGGTCAGATCCTTTTCAATGCCCGGCAGATCCTGGTTAATAAAGTCGGTCGCCTTCGTCAATTTGGCTTTAAGACTAGGAAAATCGTTTTGGTACAAATCGGCAACGGTCGTCACGCCACTCGTGATCAGGTTCATGTGTCCATTCAGTAAGGTGTTGGCATCGGTTAGTTCCTGCTTCAGCGCTGGCAATTGTTGTTGAGCCTTGACCAAAAAGCTATGCGCCTGCGTGAGCAAATCCTTGGTGCCACTGAGGAGCGATGGTAGTTCTGGCAAGATCTGATTGTTGATGGTGGCAAGCGTGGTGCTGGCGTCCTCAAGTGCGGCTTTAAAGTCGTTCAACACCTGTTTGACACTGGTGCCGATATCGAGTGCCTTGAGCGCATCAGCAGTGGCAGCAAACTGATCAGCCGTTTTGGCTAGCGCTCCCAAGCGTGCCTGGATCTCACTGGTACTCAGATTAGGCACGTCCTTGGCCAGCGCTTCGGCACCATCCTTCACTGCGGTTGCCGTTGCCGCAACTTCTTTCAGCTGGGCAATGGCGCCGGCCAAGATCTGGTCGTCTTTACCGGTATGTTTGTTAAGGCTGGCCTGCACCCGTTCAAGCATTTCGGCCAACCTAGTCGCGTTGTCCGCCACCTTGCCCTGCCGCTTCGCCAAGGCCGTCACCCGTTCGACCATCGCCTGCTTAACGGCGGCCTTATCCTGATTATTGTCAAGCTGCTGGAGTTGATTCTGCAAGGTCGTTAAATCCGCACTTAGGCTGGTGTTGGCTGCCGCAATCAGCGTCAAACCGGCATCGGTGGCATTTTGCACAACATCCAAAGCAGTACTGATTTTCGGCAGCACCTCATCTTTGGTGGTCCCCACTGCCGCCTGCGCTTTTTGGCCGAAATCCGTCAGCGCTGGTAAGGTGCCATCGACCTGATTAATCACCGTGATGCCTTGATCGGTCACTTTGACCGCTTGACTGACGCCGCTTTCCAGTTGATCAAAATTGGTGACCACCGTGTTCAGCTGCGCGCCGGCTTGCTGAACTTCCGGTAATTTGCTTTTCACCGCAGTTGGCAGTTCACCGGCATCTTGCACCATCGGCAAATAACCATTCGCGGCGGTTAGTTTCTGGGCCATTTGATTGACTTCTGGGAGATACCCGGCGATTTCATTTGCCATTTGTAACTTTGCCCGAATTGCCGGCATTTTTCCTTGTAAGTCGTCCACTTCAGCCAGGTACTTTTCAATGGTCGGTAACTGATCATTGGTATTCGTGACCAGACTGGCAAACCGCCGAATCATCGGCAGGTTTTGATCCAGCTTGATGCCGGCTTTATTAAACGTCTTGACCAGCGTTTTGGCGACGGTTGCGACGAATTCATCCGAAATGGTATTTTGCAGCGTGCTTGCGCCGGTGCTGGTAATTTTCGGAGCAATCGCATTGATTTTCTCGTTTACATAATAATCCAGCTTAGACTTATGGATCTTCCCGTCAACAAAGCTCAGCAGATCAGTGGAAAAATGCTTTGGCACCACGACACCGGCGTAATACTTGCCGCTTTTGACGCCTTCTTGGACGGCCTTTTTAGAATCCACAAACCGCCAGCCAAGCTGTTTATTGTGCTTCAGTTGATCCATCAGCTCGTCCCCGACCGCAATTTTCTGATCCCGAAAAGTCGCCGGCTGATCAGCCGAGTATACCGCGACCGTCAGATCCTGGGTATTGCTGTAAGGATCCCACAGCGCCCAAACGTTAAACCAGCAATAAAGGCTGGGAATGATGACCAGTGCCGCGATCAGCAGAAAAGCGAACGGACTTTTCACAATCCGTTTCCAGTCCAAAGCAACTAGTTTACCAATGTTACGCATAACTTCCTCCGAATGTCAGCTTGAAATATTGGTTGATTATATCACAGGTGTTTGCTCACGCCATTGGACAAAATGCGGGATGTGTTAGGTTTTGCAAGGACAGCGCTTGACGTTTCAGAATATCAAAAACATCATAAAAAGCCTTAACCCTACCTTATCAGGCATCCAAACACCCAAGGTAGCATTAAGGCTTATTTCAATGCAATTTTTCCTACAACGACGCCGGCGAAACCGACTCAACCTTCACATCTTCCCGTTGAACCGCAAGGAGATCCGCACCAGCTTGAACAGTTGTGTCCGCAACCGGCTCGATACGCGCGTATGATTTACTGTTCGTGATCAGCACGATGGTGGTTGGATCAAGTCCGGCCTTTTTGATCGCCGCTTGATCAAAGGTGCCGAGTAAGTCGCCCTTGTTGACATGCTGACCGGCTTTAACAGCCACCGTGAACGGCGCGCCTTTCAAATTGACGGTGTCGATGCCCAGATGGACCAGAATTTCCATGCCGTCATCGGTCGTCATGCCATACGCGTGGCCAGTGTCGGCAACCACCGACAATGTACCGGTTTGCGGGGCGTAGACGTTGTTGACGCCTTTTTCTGCTGGTTGGATCGCCAGTCCGTCGCCCATCATGCCGGAAGCGAAAACCGGATCGCTGACCTTGGCCAAGGCCACGGTTTCACCGCTGACCGGTGCGTAGACTTTGTCGTCGCTGACGGTGGAGGAAATCACGGCATTGGCCGTCTCGACGTTTTCGTCAGGCTTCAGAACTTCTTTAGGAATTGCGAATGCGTTGGTGGCAACGAAGGCAACCACCACCGTACCTAACGAAACCACTGTGTACCATAACAATGCGTGGCCGTTATAGATGTACATCAGGTAAGACGGCACCACCGCGAGTCCGTATGAGTTGGCTGCGACGTTGAGCATGCTGAGAATGGCCGCCCCGAGCCCGGACGTCAGCACCGTAACGATCAGTGGCCGGAAGTTGTAGCGAATTAAGACCCCGAATAACGTCGGTTCCGAAACCCCGAAGAGCTGCGACGTGAACGCGCCCATTGACGTGGCTTTTGCCTTATTGGAACGGGCCCGCAGGAAAATGGCGAGCGCCACGCCTAAGTTCGCGAATCCATACATAGCTTCCAACGTGATCAACGGGTTCAACCCGGTTGACGCCAGCAAAGATGTTTCGATGGCAATCATGGTCTGGTGGATCCCGATCAGGACCATCAGCGGATACGCTGCCCCGATCAGGAAGCCGCCAATCCCAAATGGCAAGTGGATCACCGCTTCAACGCCGACCAGCATCCCACTTTCAATCGCATGAACAATGGGACCGACCCCCAGAATCATGATGGCGAACGTGACCAGCATGGTGAGAAACGGCGTCAGAATCTGTTCCAACACATTGGGCATGTGCCGCCGGAAAAAGAGTTCCAATTTTGCCCCGATAAAGCCAGCCACCAGTGCGGTTAACACCGATCCCTGACTACCTTCAACCGGCAACCAGCCAAACAACATAATCGCCTTGGCACTGCCATCCGCCACAGAATAGGCATTCGGTAAAATCGGCGACACCAGCATCAAGCCGATGACGATCCCGATAATTGGCGTCCCTTTAAAATAGCGGAACGTTGACCAGACAATCAGCGCAGGTAGGAACGCGAACACCGTGTCGGTCAAAACGGAAATTACCGAGGTTAAACTCGCGGGAATATCACTGGGAACCGCACCGAAAAGTTTCAAGACCTGAGCGTTCGTGGCAGCACTTTTCAACCCTAAAAACAACCCGGTTGCGGCGATGACTGGAATAATCGGAATGAAAATACCAGACAACATCGCCATCAAGCGTTGCACGAGCGTTTTGTGCTCACCGGTTGCCGCCGCAGTCGTATCGGCGTCATCCTTGCCATAAATGGCATTCACCGTGCCTAGCTTGGCAATCGCCGCATACACATCGTTGACAACACCAGTGCCGATAATGACCTGATACTGGCCAGAGCCATAAAACACGCCTTTGACTTCCGGTAGTTTTTCCAGCGCCTTGTCGTCAATTGCCTTGCGATCCTTGACTACAAAGCGCAACCGGGTTTGGCAATGGGTCACGGAATCAATGTTGTTCTCCCCGACCAGCTTCAGAATTGCTTTTGCTTCTTGTTCATAATTTTTTGCCATCTTAATTCACCTCAATGAGAATTGCTTGATAAGGTTTCAACGTTGGTGCGGCATCCGGATAGTTATTAAGCCAGATCCGCCCAGCCGGTAATGCGACCGTTGCCGGCTGGGCGCTTAAATTGACGAAAATCTGCACATGCTGCCCGCGGGCATAGGCGATAACATGATCGTCTGCGACCTTGATCGGAGCAAAATCGCCCTCAATTAGATCCGTCCGCAATGACGAATCGTTGCGCAACCGGCAAAGCTTTTGGTAAAAGTGCCACACCGAGTTTGGATCTGCATGCTCATCCTGCCAGTTCACACCAGGGGCCTGCTGGGCGATTGGCAACCACGGCTGATGGGTGCTGAAGCCGCCATTGACCTGATCATTCCAAGGATACGGTGTGCGCGCATTGTCGCGTGACCGCCGATTGACACACGCCAGCGCCTCCGCTGGGGAATAGCCTTCCGCAAGCGCCCGCTGATAGTTATCGTGCGTCGGCAGATCGTCAAACTGGTCGATCCTGGTTCGCGTTGCATTGACCATCCCTAACTCCTGCCCTTGATAAATGAACGGACATCCCCGTAAGCAGAAGTACAACAATGCCAGTGCTTTGGCTCCGATAGCATTGCGATAAGCCGGATCCTTAATATACTTGCTCAAACTCCGCGGCTGGTCATGATTTTCCAAAAAGTTCGCGCCCCAACCAACCTTTTGAATCGCCAGCTGGCTTTTGGCAATCGCGTCACCTAACATTTTGGGTGTCCAGTCCGTTTGTTTGAACCATTCGGAACCGGAAGCCACATCGATATCGGCATAATGAAAATCAAAAATCATGGAAAAGTAGCCGTTGGGACCGATGAAATCAGCTAGCTGATCGTAACTTACCCCAGAAGCCTCGCCAATTGTGACGGCGTTGGCTGGACGAAAAGTCGCATCATTTAGCTCTTTAAGAAAACGACCCAGACCCGGACGATTTTCAGCCTTACGCTTGATCTTGCCAAGGCCATCACTGCCATCAGGGGTCAACGCCGCAAAGTCCTGATCCTTTTTAATAAACGTGATGGCATCAATGCGGAAGCCAGCCAAGCCTTTTGCCAGCCACCAATTAATCATTTGGTAAATGGCTTGCCGCAGTTTCGGATTTTCCCAATTGAGATCCGGTTGTTCCGGCGAAAAAACGTGCAGGTAGTATGTGTTCGGCTCACCCGGCACCACGGTCCAGGCCGAGCCGGCGCCGAAGTTCGAGCGCCAGTTATTCGGCGGCTGGCCGTCGTGACCCTGACGAAAAATATAAAACTGCCGATACGGCGAGTTTGGATCTTTTAACGCTGCCTGAAACCACGGGTGCTGATCCGATGTGTGATTCACCACCAAATCCATCACGACTTTAATGCCAAGCGTCTTAGCTGTTGCCATGAGCCGGTCAAAATCGGCCATGGTGCCAAACTGCGGATTGATGGCTTGATAATCCGAAATATCGTAGCCGTTGTCCACCATCGGACTTTTGTAAATCGGCGACAGCCAAATCGCCGTCACGCCTAATTCCTTAAGTTTTGGCAATTCCTCAATGATGGCAGGCAAGTCACCAATGCCATCGTCGTTACTGTCTTTGAATGACGCCGGATAAATTTGATAAAAGATTTCCTGTTGCCACCATGTGCGGCTGGTTGGATTGACCATGTTTGAATCCCCCTGCTAAATGACGCTTTGATATTTAAAGTGTGGTATCGATTCCATATTGGCTAAAAATAAAACTCAGGCGCTTTGCCTGATTTTTAACGATAACGCTAATGTTGCCGGATCCTTTTGGTGGTCGCCGCGGCCAAGTCCGCGCAACAACATATCCGTGGCAACCTGGGCCATCTCGGTCACCGGTTGATGAACGGTGGTCAGCGGCACGCGGGCGAACGGCGCAAATGGCTGATCATCATACCCCATCACCGCGATGTCATCCGGTACCTTCAGATCCGCCGCCAGCAAACTATCCAGCACGCCAACCGCCACTTCATCCGAGTTGGTAAAAATGGCGTCAGGCCGCTTGACTGGTGCTAATGCGGCTAATTGCTTGCCAATCGCTTGGCCTTCCGCGGCGGTATGCACTTGATCGAAAAGTAATGATGGCTCAACTGCCAGTTTATGTGCCGCCATAAAGTCAAAGAACGCTTGAGTACGGGTCTTCCCGTGCCGCGCGCTTTGAATGGCACCGCCTGTCACGTAGGCAAATCGGCGGTGCCCTTTTTCATACAGGTAATCAAGTGCATCCCGCGTTGCCTGATAATGCGGCAGCACCAAGGAAGTCGCATGTGGAATCTTCACATCGGCATTCACCACTACGACACGCCCGGGAAAAGCTTTGGCAACAGCCGCAACCCGCTCCGGTGCTTCAACCGAGGCCAAAATAATGCCATCCAGTTTCCGGCTTTTCAATTGATCCAAAAACCGCTCCTCGGCATCCGGATCGTCATAAGTCTGCGAAATCATCACTTGATAACCTTGCTCATGCAGCGTGCGCTCAATTGCATCAAACAACCCAGCGAAAAACGGATTCGTCACCCGCGAGACCAAAACCCCGATATTGCCAGTGGCTTGGGCCCGCAATGAGGTCGCTGCAGCACTCGGTGTATAGCCTAGCGTTTGAATCGCCGCTTCAATCCGCGCCTTCTTGTCCGCGGAAATATACGGATGATGATTTAAATATCGCGACACGGTTGTCACGCCGACCCCCGCTGCTGTCGCAATTTCCCGAATCGTCGCCATGGACTTGCTCTCCTTTTTATGGAATCGATTTCATAAAACGAGTATACAGCGCTTTCAGAGAATGTCAAGTTGTTATCCGGGAATTTTCCGCGCACTTTGCGCAGGACTGTCCTCACTAAACACCACGCCGAGGCAAACAAAAACTCCAGCCACATGACCAATTAAGGCCACATAACTGGAGCAAGGACATGACTTCTTTTAATCCTGCATTCGCCGGCCTCACAACCCGCCGTTATCCTTCCGCAAATTCCATGCCTGCACCGCGCTGACCGCAGCTGCCGGGGTGACGCGCACGGCACTGGGACAGGTGTCGCCAAAGAACCGGCCGGAAACCACGCGATAGCCATCGTCAATGAAAAGCTCGAAAACGGACACGTCAATGAACAACCGAATCGTCACGGTCTTACCTGCTGGAAAACCAAATTGCCGCAGACTACCGCCATTATTGCGGTTCTCCCGCTGCACCATACCCTGCCCGCTATCGGAATCAAGGTTAATCAGCAACTGATCATGATCGCCGTCAGGAATATGCAGCGTCGTCTTCTGTCCGGCCGCCAGCGTCATCGTGAGTTCGAAGGCACCGGTTAAGTCGGCCACTGACCAGTTGTCGGCCGTCTGTGTCACAGTCGGCAAGCTATCATCCGCAGTCTCGCGCAACGTCTCAACGTTTGGATGCGGCACCAGACAAACATGCCCATCGCGGAGATCCAGCTTCCGCACGTAACTCAATACGCCTTCCCAGCCATCGTCATCAGTTGGATAACTCGTGTCCGGCAAGCCTAACCACGAAATCGCAAGCGTGCCATCCTTTTCGGTATTGGCCAGCCGAGTCGCGTAAAAGTCAAAGCCTTTATCAATGTTCTGCAAGTGCTGATGCGTCAAGGCACCGGTTTCAGGATCAAAACTATCGGCCACAAGCGCAATGTTAGGGAAAACATTTTCATATTCGAAAAAGTCCTGATCCAACCCTTGCGGACAATAAACCAACACAACCTTACCGTTAATGAAGGCGATGTTAGGGCACTCAACCATGTAACCGCAAAACTCGTCCGGGATCCCGAGCGGCGCCACGAAACGCCAAGTCTTGTCCGGTTTTTTTTCGTATAACAAAATAGCGCCAGTGTGATCAGCACGCTGGCCGCCCACTAGGACATAGGTTTTGTCTTGATATTTGAAAAGAAACGGATCGCGAAACTCTTGGGTATACCCAGCTGGTGGCGCAGCAATCAACGGCTTAGGATCTTTAAACAGCCGACTATCCGCACCCAACACCGCACCCAGTTGAGTCGCATGCCGATGCCATTGTTCGTCACGCACATTCCCGGTGTACATGATCCGCAACGTGCCATGCGTCACCAGCGCAGAGCCAGTATAAGCCCCTTGCGCATCATGCTCGTCCTCCGGCAAAAGATCCCCCGGCACCCGCCGCCAGTTAAATAAATCTTTTGAGACGACATGCGCCCACGACTTCAGGCCATGAACGGGGCCAAATGGAAACTGCTGATAATAAAGATGCCATTTGCCGTTGAAAAAGTTCAGACTACACGGATCATTGATCAAGCCGGTGTCTGGTTGAACATGGGTTTTGGTCCGCCACTTACTTGCGGCGACTTGAGCTTTCAAGCTAGCCACGTATTCCGGTGTCCAAGCTGAATACGGCTGATAACGCTTTGCCATATGCTCAATTGAATCGGTCATGTACTTACCACCTTGTGTTTGAAATAATACCCTTATCTTATCTGAGTTAATGGCAATGTCAATGAAAGCGTGAACAAAATAACTTTAGTTTTTCCATTGTGCTTGATGTGCTGGGATTTAACGGCAAAAATGTGACGGCTTGGAACATCATGCCTAACCCTTTAAGAGTTCATTCGTAATATAACTCAATAATTCGCGCTCACCAAACAAAAACCCCGCAGCTGCTTGCTACGGGATTCGGGCTTGGCCGATCGGATGGAGGCCGATCGGCGACTTCACTTTGGAGGAGTAGAAATGAAAAAGTTGGTTGGGGTTTAGGAATGAGTGGGTGGCTCACTTCTATGCTGTTAATACTACCGACCATGTTTGAACATTTTGTGACGCTAAGTTGTTCTTTGTGTTAAGCATCTTACAAGCTTTCAGATCACCCATATCTGACCAAAAAGTCGTCACAACCGACTCACTAGTCGTACATGTAGTCACGGGTCGCCGGCAAGTCCTTGCCTGACGGGCCTTTACTAATCAAATACTGCATGACGTCGATATTGCCGGCCTCAAAACTGGCAGCTGCGGCCTGCAGGTAGACATCCCACATCCGGGTGAACTCATAACCGAACTTTTGCTGAATCGGATTCCGGTGATTGTTGAAATTCGTATCCCAGAGTTCGAGCGTGTGCTGATAATGACGCCGTAACGGTTCCAGATCATCCAGCTGCATCCCCGCATCGATAATATGACCCAGATTTTCCGTCATGCCCGGAATATAGCCATCCGGGAAAATGTACTTATCAATCCAGGCATTTGATGCTCCGCCTTGTTGCCGAGTAATACCATGGATCAAGGCAACACCATCATTTTTAAGTAGTTTAGCAACATCTTTGAAGTAGCCTTCAAGGTTTTCCTTGCCGACGTGTTCAAACATACCGACAGAGGTAATGTAATCAAACGGCTCGCGATCGAGTTCGCGATAATCCATATACAGCACTTCAGCTACATCCGTCAGATGCTCGGCTTCAATGCGATCGGAAACCAGCTTGAATTGTTCCTTGCTCAGGGTAATGCCGACAACATGCAGGTGGTAAATCTTAGCCGCCCGCAACATCAACGTTCCCCAGCCACAGCCGATATCCAGCAAGGTACGCCCGGGCTGCGGATTCAGTTTACGCAGAATATGATCGATTTTATTCAGCTGAGCGGTTTCCAGATCGTCATCCCAGTTTTCAAAATAGGCGCAGGAATACGTCAGCGTCGGATCCAGCCATAATTTATAAAAGTCATTGCCGAGATCGTAATGCGAATGAATATCTTCCTTCGACTTACGCTCGGTGTGGCTTTGTTTAGGCAGAAAGTGTCTGAGTTTGCTGCTGCGCATAAAACTGCCGGCATTGGCATAAGCCGACGCAATCAGGCGTTGCAATGGTCGATTGCTACCCAACACCTCAATGTCACCACGCATATAGCCTTCACCTAATGCCAGCGAAGCATTTTTGATCAGCTGACGTACAGGAATAGCTTTTTTCATTTTAATTGTGATCGTTGGTTCGCCGGTGCCAAAGGTCTCTTCGGTATGGTCCCAATATTCAACCCGGACCGGAATATTAAAAGATTGACTGAACATGGTATGGTAGAACTTTTTTTCGAGCATGATGGCCTCCGTTTCGAAAAGTTACAAAAGTAATTATAAAACTTTTTAACCAAAGAAAAACACCGCCGTAAAAATGGACGGTGTGGTGCCGTTTTCATTAAAATTGCCGGAACCGCGCCTGGCGCTTGGCAACCAAGCTTTGCGGATCCATGGCCGTCAGCTCAGCCAGTTTGGGCTTCACTGCGGCTTTGAGCGCTGCCGGAAAATCCGCACCGGTATCGGGAACGATCCGGTCACAGACCCCTTTTGCCAACAGATCCTGCGGTGTCAGCTGCATCACTTCAGCTGCTTCTTTCGCGCGGCTGGCATCTTTCCACAAAATCGCGGCAAAGCCTTCCGGTGACAAAATGCTATACATACTCTTATCGGTCATCCAGACTTCATCCCCAAACGCCAAGGCAAGCGCACCGCCTGAGCCACCTTCACCGACTAAAATAGCCAGAATCGGCGTCGGCAGATCCGAACAGGTCACAAGTAAGTCAGCGATCGCTGCTCCTTGCCCGTTCGCTTCGGCTTCTTTACCTGGGTAAGCACCCGGTGTATTGATCAGCGTGACAATCGGCCGGTGAAACTTAGCAGCCTGTTTCATGAGGCGCAACGCTTTCCGGTATCCCCACGGTTCAGGACTGCCAAAATGGGTCTGCAGCCGCTCCGTCAAATCATTGCCCTTGTCAGTCGCAATGACGGTCACGGCTTGCTGATCTAGCCAGCCGATGCCGCCGATCACCGCCGGGTCATCATGGCTCTGCCGATCACCATGGAATTCATGAAAATTGGTGACCAGACCATTGATGAGCTCACGGGTTTGGTACGGCCGCGGTGCACGGGCCGCCTGAACGGTTGCGTAGGCTGAAGTTTCTTTTTTTGGCATGCGAAAATGGCCTCCTTGATTCGGTTAGTACTTGGGGAGATAGGGTGAGAATAGGTGTACGGGACGTTCTATGATGCAAACGCGTTCGCAGTCGCAGAAATCTACGTGTAAGGACCTCAAGCTTTAAATGGCCTAAACCCAGCCTGTGGCTTTCTTGCGCACAAACGCGTTCGCAGTCGCAGAAATCTACGTGTAAGGACCTCAAGCCTATATGGCCAAAACCAGCCTGTGGCTTTCTTGCACACAAACGCGTTCACTGGCGCAGGAGCCTGCGTGTAAGGGCCTTGGTCGCAATGGCCTAAACCCAGACTGTGGCTTTCTTGAGCACAAACGCGTTCGCAGTCGCAGAAATCTACGTGTAAGGACCTCAAGCCTAAATGGCCAAAACCCAGCCATTTAGGCTTGAGGCCACTTACACTCCGATCTCTAAGCGCTCCTGCTCACGCTCTATGCATTTTTAACAAATCCCCCACATAAGCTTCCTGCTCACTCCGCGGCACGATAGCGTCGATGAAGCCACTTTGCAGCAAAGTTTCGGCGCGTTGGAAGTTTTGGGGAAGTTTTTGGTTGATGGTCTGTTCGATGACGCGACGGCCAGCGAAACCGATTAAGCTGTGGGGTTCGGCCAAGGTGATGTCGCCTTGCATGGCAAAGCTGGCGGTCACACCGCCCATGGTTGGATCAGTGAGAATGCTGATGTAAAGCAGGCCGGCATTGCTGTGGTTTTTAACCGCCGCACTAACCTTAGCCATCTGCATCAGTGAATGAATGCCTTCCTGCATCCGGGCACCACCGCTTGCGCAATACAAGACAACCGGTAAGCTGGCTTCTGTGGCTTTTTCAAATAAACGCGTTAAGCGCTCGCCAGTCACGGTCCCCAGAGAGCCCATCATAAACTTAGGATCCATGATGCCTAGGCCACAGACTTGGCCGCCAATGTTAGCTTGGCCAGTCCAGACGCTATCTTTTAAGCCGGTCGCCTGCCGTCCCGCTGCGAGTTTCTTGTCGTAGCCGGGGAAGTCAAGCGGATCGGTTGTGACCAGATCGGCGTCCCATTCAGTTGTTTCGGTTGCCACCAGCGCTAACCGCTTCTTGGCCGTGATGCGAAAGCCGTAGTGGCAATGCGGACAGACTTGAGCATCGCCTAAACTTTCCCGATAGCTGCCTTGCTTACAGTATGGACATTGAATCCACAGGTTTTCGGGCAAGGCCGCTTCACGAGCAAGCGCTTCTTGGGTTAGTTGTGGTTGGAACATGCAGCATCCTTCCTTTCATCCTGCCATTGCGGCAAAAAGTCGCGGTTAAGATAAGCGGTATCGGCTTTACCGGCCAATACAACGGGTGCCTGGAAAAGTGCCAGCGCAAAGTCACGGTTGGTTTTAACGCCTTGAACATCCAATTCGGTCAAGGCGCGGTGCATTTTTGCCAATGCTTCTTGGCGGGTTTGCCCATGGACAATGATCTTAGCAATCATCGCATCATAGTAAGGGCTGATTTTATCGCCAGGCGCAACGCCGGTGTCAACCCGCAAACCTAAGCCGCCGGTCGGGAACCGCAACTGATTCAGGGTGCCGACATCGGGCATGAATTGATGGTCAGGATCTTCGGCATTGAGCCGACATTCAATTGCAACGCCAGATGGCTCGGGCGTCGTCAATTCGACGTCTTCGCCAGCAGCAATCTGCAACTGTGCGCGAACCAAATCGACACCGGTCACCATTTCGGTAATCGGATGTTCGACTTGAATCCGTGTGTTCATTTCCATGAAATAAAAATGATGTTGCTTGTCCATCAAGAATTCAATGGTGCCGGCATTGAGATAATCAACGCCATTGGCAATAGTTTCTGCCAACTGCAACAGCTTGGCTCGCTCAGCGGATGTTAACACTGGGCACGGACTTTCTTCGATCATTTTTTGACTGTGGCGTTGTAAGCTGCAATCACGTTCAGGGAAGACGCTCACATGGCCTTGCCGATCGCGCAGCACCTGCACTTCGACGTGTTTCGCTGGCACAATTACCTTTTCCAGATACATCGTTGGGTCGCCGAACGCTGCCTGGGCTTCTGCCTGGGCACCGGCAAACTCGGCGGTCAGCGCATCGGCGTCGGTCAGCTTACGGATCCCTTTACCGCCGCCACCAGCACTGGCTTTAAGCATCAAGGGATACCCGATTGCCTGAGCCGCTGCCAACGCCGTATCGACATCCTGCAACGGACGGCTCCCGGGAATCACTGGCACTCCAAGATCAATCATGGTCTGGCGGGCGACCGCTTTATCACCCATTTGCTCAATTGCGGTTGGCTTAGGGCCGATAAAAGCCAGGCCGGCATCGGTCACCAACTTGGCAAACTCGGCATTTTCGGATAAGAAACCGAAACCCGGATGCACAACTTCAGCCCCGCTTAAAATGGCGGCGCTGACAACATTGCGCATATTCAGATAAGAGTCGGTTGCCCGCGGACCGCCGATGCAAATCGCTTCATCTGCCAGCGAGACATGTAGGCTGTGGCGATCGGCATTCGAAAATACCGCCACCGAGGTGATGCCCATTTCCCGCAAGGTTTGGATGATGCGGACCGCAATCTCGCCACGGTTGGCAACGAGTACTTTTTTGAACACAGTTCCACTTCCTTACACGAGTCTGAATCCGGCGATGTTAGCCAATGGCAAAAACGAGTTCGGCACTGCAGGCCATGTCTTCGCCGACGTATACCTTGCCTTTGCCTAAGCCAGCATGGTCAATCAGTTTTTCCAAGGTGACTTCGATCCGCAAAACGTCGCCTGGACGAACCATGTGGCGGAACTTGGCTTTTTTAATGCCGCCAAGATAGGCGGTTTTGCCTTTGAAGTCTGGCATTGACAACAAGGCAATTGCCCCGGCCTGCGCCATGGCTTCAATTTGTAAGACGCCCGGGAAAATCGGGTTGCCAGGAAAATGACCTTGGAAAATCTGTTCGTTGATGGAAACATTCTTTTGGGCCACAACTGATTCGCCGGGTTTAAGATCCAGTACTCGGTCGATCATGAGCATCGGATAGCGATGCGGTAGAATTTGCTGAATTTCTTGTGCTTCAAGTGTTTTCTTGGTTTCGAGCATGGAATAAAATTCCTCCTTAAAACGCGTTTGTTAGGTTAGCAGCTGCGCTCAACGTTTTTCTAAGCGCAATCAAGGGAGGGGGATAGTTCTGCTTATACAGAGAATTTTAGGCAATTTGTTCCATGCCGTGCCAAGCTCCGCACTCTCCGGCCAGCTGGGGTGGCGACGCGAAGCTAGAGTGGTGGGCGCGACTTTGAGCCTCTGCAAAACCGGCAGAGTCTCAAAGCTCGGCCTTGTTGTAGGCGGGGCAAAAGACGCCCCACCAACAACAATTTCACCACTGAGCCCCATCTGGCCTACGATTGCTCCGTCTTGGCACTAGGATTATTAGATCCCTTACAATTTCTCTGTAATGAACTACGCCCTGCCTACGCCGCTTATTCTTCGACCGTAAACAACGGCTGATCATATTCGACCAAGCTCTCATTGTCGACTTCGACAGCCTTGAGCGTGCCGGTTACGGTGCTTTTGATTTCGTTCATCATTTTCATCGATTCGATGATGCAGACAACTTCGCCTTTTTTGACGTGGTCGCCGACTTTGACATACGGATCGGCGCCTGGTTTGGGTGCCAGGTAAACGATACCGACTAGCGGAGCCTTGATGGCGGTGCCGGCGGGTTGTTCAGGTTGGGCAGCCGGTGTCGGGTTGACCGGTGTGGCTGGCACCGGATTGGAAGCCGGAGCAGCCGGTGCCGGTGCGACCGGACCCGCTTTGACGAGATGCAGGGAATCCTCGCCGAGCGTCAGTTCCAGCTCGTTCAAAGAACTTTGCTCCAACTGCTTAATCAAGGATTCGATCATTTTGGTGTCCATGACACTCACCACCTTTTGAAGGCCAAGACCGCATTATGGCCGCCAAAGCCAAAGGAATTGCTCAAGGCATAATCAACTGTGGTATCACGATTGTCTTGGTTGACCAAGGTGATGGGGCAGTCTTCATCTTGTGCCGCGTCCACGACGTTCATCGGTAACCGACCATCCTGCAACGCGCTCAAAGTCATAATTGCTTCAATGGCACCGGCCGCACCTAACAGATGACCTGTCAGTGCTTTAGTCGAACTGACCAGCACGTTGTCGCCGAAAAGATCATGAATAGCTTTGCTTTCCATGGCATCATTGGCTTTGGTGGCCGTACCGTGCGCATTGATGTAACCCACGTCACTAGGCTGAATGCCGGCTTCTTCGACAGCCAGCTGCATTGCGCGGGCGGCTTGGGCACCACTCGGATCAGGAGCAGTCATGTGATACGCATCACTAGTTGCACCATAACCTACCACTTCGCCTAAAATCTTGGCGCCGCGTTTCTGGGCATGGTCAAGACTTTCAAGAATCAGCGTACCGCCGCCTTCACCAAGCACAAAACCGTTACGATCGGCCGCAAATGGCAAACTTGCTTGGGTCGGGTCTGCGGTTTTGGACAAAGCTGACAGCGCCGCAAATCCGGCAATTCCGATTTCGTTGACGGATGCTTCGGCGCCACCCGTAATCACAACATCGGCTTTGCCAGCTTGAATCCGCATCGCTGCTTCGCCAATGGCGTTCGTGGCAGAGGCACAAGCTGTGACCACCACATAACTAGGACCGTGGGCACCAAAATATTGGGAAATGGTCCCGGCAACCATGTTACTAATGGCTTCAGGCACAAACAGTGGACTCACCCGATCCGGGCCTTTTACATACATCTTCGTCACTTGTTCCTGAATGGTTGTCAAACCACCAATCCCTGATCCGAAAATAACGGCCATACGATCAGCATCAACGGCGTCTTTGGTCAGCCCGGATTGCTCGTAGGCTTCAATGGCGCTGTAAAGACCATATTGGGTAAACAGATCCAATCGCTTGCTGAGACGCTTTTGCATGCGTGCTTCAGGTTTGAAATCTTTGACTTCACCAGCGACTGTGATGCCGGTTTTTTCAGCATCAAATTTGGTGATAGGTTGAATACCGACTTTGCCAGCGTCCATCGTCGCTACGGTTTCAGCGACTGAATGACCCAGTGGATTCACGGTACCCATTCCGGTTACGACTACTCGTTGCAATGTCATTCCTCCGTTCATGTCCTTAACCTAACCCGCCGGCGACTGTCAAAGTCTGTCCGGTTATGTAGGCATTTTCGACCAGAAAGCGGGCCGTGTGCGCGATTTCTTCGGGTTGGCCGAAGCGCTTCAACGGAATTTCCGCTAAGATCTGGTCCTGACTGGATTGGCTCAATGCTGCGGTCATATCCGTGGCGATCATCCCCGGCGCAATCGCATTGACGCGCACGCCGCGCATCGCCCCTTCACGTGCCAGTGTTTTGGTCAGGCCGATAATGCCGGCCTTGCTGGCAGCGTAATTCGCCTGCCCGATGTTGCCGGTCAATCCGACCACACTGGCGAGGTTAATGATGACCCCGGCACGCGCCTTCATCATTTTCTTGAAGGCAGGTTGGGTCACATAAAAAGTGCCATCTAAGTTAACTTGGATGACCTTGGCAAAAGTGGCTGGTTTCATCCGCATCGCCAACATGTCATCATTGATACCGGCATTATTGACCAAAATATCCACACTGCCGAATTGATCCAAGGCTGCAGCTACCAGCTGTTCACCAGTGGCTGGATCATCGACACTGCCTAAGACGGTGACAACCCCGTGGCCAAAGCCTTCTAATTCTTTGATCAAAGTTTCCGGAAATTCGTGGCGTGCATTCAGCACCAAGTTGGCGCCTGCCTGCGCAAAATTTCTGGCAATCGCTTCACCGATGCCACGCGAGGCACCCGTGATGATCGCGGTTTTATCAGTTAATTTCAATCTGCCTTCACTCCGTTATTCAAATCGGCGACCTCATTGAGGCTCGCTGCATCACTAATCAGATGCGTTGTCATCTTACGGTCAATCCGCTTAATCATCTTGCTAAGCACCGGTTTGGGACCCAACTCAACGATCGTATCGACGCCTTCAGCCTTCAGTTGCGCGATCACCGCCGCAAATTTGGTTGGTTCCGCAACCTGGGCGGCGAGCACGGAACGCATATTGCGCGCCGTAAACGGTTTGAGCGCGGTGGTGCTGATCACCGGAATCACTGGTTCAAACACATTGGCCTGTTTCAACGCTACCTGCAACTGCGGTTGGGCACTTGCCATTAAGGGACTGTGAAACCCGCCAGCCACATGCAACGGAATGGCGCGGACGCCTTGTGCTTTTAGCCATTTTTCAACGGCTGCCAAGGCTTCATGGGTGCCTGCCAAAACCGTTTGCTTGGGGCCGTTGTAGTTGGCCGGCCAAACATCCGGTGCCTGTTCGCAGGCTTCCTGAATGACCGCCTGATCACCGCTCATAACCGCCAACATACCACCTGGCCGATTCTGACAAGCCGTCGCCATCGCTTTACCGCGCGCCGCGACTAATTTAAGTCCGTCTTCCAGACTAAGACCGCCGCCAGCAATCAGCGCACTGTACTCGCCCAGACTCAATCCGGCCAAAGCCGTTTCCGGTGGTAATTCAGCGAATGCGACTTCATGCATGGCCACACTATAAGCCACCAACGCCGGCTGCAAGTCATCCGGATGCGCGGCAAAATCGCCATTGGCCAAAAACTCAGGCAAGTCAAAGTCCAAAACGGCGTCGGCACGGTCAATAATCTCTTTGAATATCAAAGTATTCTGGTAAAAATCGATCCCCATTCCGGGGACCTCGGCACCTTGGCCGTTAAACACATAAGCAAATTGCAACAGATGGAACCCTCCTTGTCATGTGTTTACTGACGTGGAAATGCATCCGCAGTCGTACTTGTGAGAAGGTCAGCCATTTTTGAGCCGGCCAAAATCTCTTTTGCCTGCTGCATGACTTCTTCAACGATGTCCTGACTGCTTTCTTCGCGCTTGACCAAACCGGAAATTTGACCGGCCATGAATGAACCATGATCGCGATCGCCTTCCAGAACAGCTTTACGCAAACTGCCATTACCTAATTCTTCAACAGCGGTAAAGTCAGTCGTACCGGACAAGGCGATTTCCTTTTCCAGTTTCAGGTAGTTACGACTCATCGGGTTTTTCAGCACGCGGGCTGCATGACCGACATACATACCGGTAACAAGCGTATCCACGTCTTTCGCCTTGATCACCGCATCTTTATAGTTTTGGTGAATCCGGCTTGAAGTTGATGTCAGGAAGCGGGTGCCCATTTGAACGCCGATCGCACCCAGGCTGAGTGCGGCCGCAACACCGCGACCATCGGCAATCCCACCGGCCGCAACAACCGGAATATCAACGGCATCAACGACTTGTGGCACCAAGGCCATGGTCGTGATACTGCCAATGTGACCGCCGGATTCCATGCCTTCAGCAATCACACCGTCCACGCCATCACGCGCCATGCGCTTGGCCATAGCAACAGACGGCACCACCGGCATCACAACGGTGCCATTTTGCTGGAGCCGTTCCAGATAGCGGCTAGGATCGCCGGCGCCTGTGGTTACCAAGGCAACCTTGGCATCAACAATGACATCAATAACCTGTTCGACAAAAGGCGATAACAGCATCACGTTCACAGCGAACGCCTTGTCTGTCATTGATTTTGCAACTTCGATCTGTTCCTTAACCCACGAAGCAGGGGCATGACCGGAGCCAATGATACCAAGACCACCGGCTTCAGAAACCGACGCAGCTAATTTACCGTCAGCAACCCATGCCATGCCGCCTTGAAAAAGCGGATACTTAACGCCTAAGCGTTCCATTAATGGACTCATTGGCCCACTCCTCTCCAGTTGTCTTAAGCTTCGGTCTTTTCAGTGATGAAGTTTACCAGATCAGCAACCGTTTCGATGCTTTCATCGGTTTCGATCTTAACGTCGAATTCGTCTTCGATTTCGTTGATGATTTCGAAAATGTCCAAGCTATCTGCATCCAGATCATTCTTGAAGTTGGTTGTCAACGTAACATCTTCAGCGTTTTTGTCCAATTGGTCAGCAATGATGTTTTGTACCTTAGGCAATACTTCTTCGTTTGTCATGTTAAAATGTTCTCCTTTAAATTAAGTGGTTTGACCGTTTTTTCGGTCAGTCTACTGGGATATTCGAATTAATACGTCATAATCAGCGACCCGACTGATAAGCCGCCGCCAAAACCGCTGAGGACCAATTTCTGCCCCCGTTTCAGGCGACCGCTTTCAGCTAATTGTGCCAACAGAATCGGCACGCTGGCTGCGCTGGTGTTGCCATACTCATCAATGTTGATGGGAAACTTGTCGGCAGTAACTTTCAGTTTTTTGTTCACGGATTGAACAATGCGGGCATTTGCTTGATGAAGCAGGAACCAATCGATATCATCCGTGGTCATCGCCGCTTGATCCAGCGCTCGCTGAATCGACCGTGGGACTTCACTGATGGCAAATTGGTAAACCGCCCGGCCGTTCATTTTGAAATAAGCTGAAGGTTCTTCAGCCGCATCCGCAAACGGACTTTGATTGCCTTGAGCCCCAGCTGACAGTACCATCTCGGTATCGCCGAAGCTTTTGAGGTCAACTGCCTGCACCGGCGCGCCTTGATCACTGATCAAAACGCCACCAGCACCATCAGCGAACAACACTGCTGTGCGGCGATCATGCCAATCAACCAATCGGGAAAGCACTTCGCTTCCGATGACCAAACCTTGATGAACCGTCGGGCTGGTCATCAGTCGATCGGCAACGTGCAACGCATACTCAAAACCGGCGCAGGCAACGTTGAGATTAAATGCAAATGCATGATTTGCATTAAGTGCTGCTTGCAGGCGATTTGCCTCGGCCGGGGTTGCATAGTCCGGGCTCATGGTCGCCACGATGATGAAATCAAGCTGGTCGGCACTCGTCGCCGACTTCGTCAAAAGCTGCTGGGCAACATCATACGCTAGATCAAAGTTACGCTGATCGGTGACCACATGGCGGGTTTTAATCCCCGTACGTTCTCTGATCCAACTGTCAGATGTATCCATAAATTGACGTAACTGCTCATTTTCAACACGCGTGGCAGGTACCGAATAAGCACTGGCCAGAATCTCCAAGACGGGGCCTTCTTTCTAATGACGATATTCGTCAATAAATTCATTGAGATTATCCAGCGCGCGTTCGATCAACTCGATTTGCGGCTCGGTAAATCCTTTAACAAAACTTGCAACCATTTTCTGGTGAAAGGCAAGGTGGGCGCGATACATTAGGCGCCCTTTGCGGCTAAGTCGCAGATTCACGACCCGTTTGTCCGACTCAAGATGCAGTCGTTCGACATACCCTTTGCGTGCCAGATTGTTAATCGCCACACTTAGGGTTCCTTGCGTCACATGCAGCTTTTTGGCCACATCACTTGAGCTGGGTGTCGCATGAATACCAATCGCATCAATGGTGTGCATTTCTTTAATACCTAAATCCCGGAACTGACTTTTGCGCAGTTCCTCTTCTTCCATTCGTAGGATATCTGAATAAACGCGAATGAGTTTATCATTAATCCGCTTGACGCTTGGCTTTTGGGACATTGGTGTGCCTCCATGTACAACTGATTTGAAATTCAAAGTATCAGTTGAAAAAAAAAGCCTGTCAAGTGAACTAAGCATTTGCTTCTACCACAAAATGCAATTCTGCGTGGCAGACGAGCTCATCACCGATACTGGCGGTCGTGGTGACCACCCCCATGTTCGCCCGAACCTTGCCCATTTTGACTGCCAGCGTCAAAACGCTACCAGTCGGGACAGGCTTCAGGAATTCTGTTTTGCCGATACTTGCCAGATAAGCGGTTTTACCGGCAAACTTTGGTGATTTCAAAATCAGGATTGATGCCGCTTGGGCCAGCGTCTCAATAATCAACGTCGGCGGCATGGTTAACTCGCCCGGCAGATAAGCAACCAGATGATCCTCTGCCACGCTGACATACTTCTCCGCGACAATGGATTCATCCGGTACTAGTTCGGAGACCCGATCGATATAGAACAAAGGATAACGATTCGGAATCAGCGTCTGTATGGTTGAGGTATCCAAAGTTGTCATAGCCTCGCCTCCTTTAACCACGATCGCAATTGAGCACTTGCAGAAAAGATTATCTTGTCGCCAAACAAAACAAAAACTTCCGCTTGGATCAGGCGCTCACATGCTTTCGCTCTTTTGTCCAACCAGATTAATTGGATGTTCAAAGCATATGCAGAACTGTTTTGATTGTCAAACCTTTTTCGCCTATATTCTTTTGTGAGAATATAGGCACAAGCGAATGAAGGCGGTCCCAGATAACTTTGTTGTGGGATTTAAGGCATGCCATAAACTGTGAACGGATACAAAAAATAATTTTTGAAAAATTGAGTTTTTGCGGCCCGCTTTTCTGACCAAAATAAAAAACGCGATGACCGTTGCAAGACATCCGATCACCGCTAAAAATATAATTTTTTTGGTTAGAATTCACTTGTACTGATCAATTACCGGCGGCTAAGTGCAGCGCGCAACCGACTATCCTTCAACTTCAAGCGAATAATGGTGCCCACTTTTTCGGGGTCGTCGATCCACGGCTCATGGCCAGCACCATTAATGGTCACCAGTTCGCCATGTTGCACCACTGCCGCAATTTCCTGACCTAACTCTGGCCTTGCAAGCGCGTCATTCGTGCCCCAAATAAGGGTGGTGGGTACGGAAAGGTGCCGTAGTTGGTCTTCGCCAAGGCCATTATGGTTTTTCTCTGAATTCATGCTGCGCAACAAGGACAAGGTCGATACCGCGTAATTCGGTAAGTGGTCAAAGGCGTAGACGCACGCGGCAAAGCTTTGCGGCAACTTGCTGACCGCCACTGGATCAGTGCCCATGCGGTGAAGCGGTCCCCATGCGCGCTTGGCAGATTTTGGGATCTGGCGCTTCATAAACCACTGCCCCAAGCCCGGCATCATCGCCATCTTGAGCACACCAGGCGTTTTGGTCATTAACATCCGCCCCGGATTGCCTAAAAGAATCAGCTGGTCAACGCGTTCTGGATGCACCAATGCAAACCAAGTTGCCCAATGTGCGCCCATGGAATGCGCAATAATCGGCGCCGATTTCAAGTCAAGCTTGTCCATGATTTGGCCGATTAAATCGACTGCAAATTGGTGTACATCCACCTGTTCATGATCAAATCCGTCACTTAAGCCCCCACCTGGCCGTGCCAGCACAAACAAGTGATAACCGGCCAGTTGCGGTAAAAGCGGCGCAAACGGGTAAGGATCGCCGGTATTGCCGGGAATGATAAGCACAGGATCCCCATGGCCGAATTCAAGCACTCTGACTCGCAAATCGTCTGGTGGCAATTTAAACCAACGCGCCTTGGGTTTCAGGTTAAAATCGGCCCATAGCTGGTTTTCGGCGTTGCGCGCTGCCTGAAAAGCGACTGAATCATGTTCAAGAATCGGTTGCGTCACAAACTTTCCCCCTCGTCAATCATCAAACAATCAACCAAAACCATCAGCTATGCCGTTAAGCCGTCAGTCATCGCGGCTTGATAAATGGCTTTGACATCTTCTTCCGACAACGGCACATACGCACGTGTCTCGAGTCTGGCATTGGCCACAGCAGCCGTCGCCATCGCATCAAAGTGGCGTTCATCGGCAATGCCGACTTCCGGCAGTGTCATCGGAAAGCCTAAATGCTGGATCCAGTCAAAGGTCTCGTCAATTGCCGCTTGCGCAACGGCATAAGTTTCGTCCCCTTCAAGATCCCAGACATGGCGACCAAAGCGGGCAAACATCTCGGCCGTTGTCGAATCCTTGGTCAACGCATATTCCATCCACCGCGGGGTTAAAATACCCAGACCGACACCATGCGTAATATCATAATAAGCCGACAACTCGTGTTCAAGGCTGTGCACGGTCCAACCATTTTCGTTGGCAACGCTCATGACACCATTAAGTGCCATCGTCGCACTCCACATCAAATTAGCGCGCGCATCGAAATTGTCCGGCTCTTTAACCGCAATCGGGGCCCACTTAATCACCGTTCGCATGAGGCCTTCCATCATACCTTTGCTAGCGTCATTGTTTTTAGAGCGATCAAAATACTGTTCAAGCAAATGACTGAAAATATCCATCGAACCGGCTGCGGTTTGGCGATGCGGAACGGTATAAGTCAGTGTTGGATCAAGAAACGACACCGCTGGGGTATTCGGTCCGTTGGTGCCAAGCTTTTCATGGGTTTCCGGATTGGAAATGACCGAACCACTATTCATTTCACTGCCGGTTGCGGCTAAGGTCAAAATGTCCACGACCGGTAACTGTGGCAACTTGTGCCGGGTCACACCGCGATCTTTGACCAAGTCCCATGGGTCGCCGTCATAAAACTTCGCGCTGGCGATGACCTTGGCTGCGTCAATTACCGAGCCGCCGCCGACTGCCAGCACCACTTCGACGTCGTTATCTTTAACCAATTTCTGGCCTTCGCGAATCGAAGCAATTTTAGGATTGGGTTCAATCCCCGGCAATTCGGTAAGTTGCAAATCTGCGAGCAAACCTTTTACCGTATCGTAAAGTCCGGATTTTTTGATTGAGTGTCCGCCATAAACAAAAAGAACCCGCGAACCAAATTGACTCACAGCATCGTGCAGTTCAACGTCAAGCCGCCCTGTCCCAAAGCGAATGTCAGTGGGATTTTTAAACCGAAAGTTCTTCACAGTGCCATCTCCATTTCTTTCACCTGTTATCAATTTAATTGTACCTTTATTGCGATTGAAATAGAAATGTTGTTGGTGCTTTAAAATTTCACTTTTATTGAACCGGTTCAACTGGCAAGTTCATCCCTCGCCATCCTTCTAGGGCACCTGCGAGTTCAAATGCTTTAAAGCCGTGCGTCAGTAAAATAAGCAGGGCTTGTTTGCCCAAAGTCGTCCCGGCTGTCCAGTCGTAAACGACATATGTTTTGTCATGATCGAGTTGATCAACCTGACTTGCGAGATCTTTTACAGGTAACGCATGTGCCCCTTTAATTTGAACTTTCTTTGCTTGAGCTGGAGCATTTCGAACATCCAAGATTTCATAGGTGTCGTCTCCCGCGTTCAAGGCTTTAAGGACGGTGAAATGGTCGATATAAAGACTTAGGTATGTTTTTAGCAAATCAATTTTAGCTTGTTCCATGGAGATGAGCCCCTTTCTGTCTGTTATTGCGTATCTGGCAATAACTTATCCAATAAATGATTGAGTTGAACCTGTTCATCGTGAGTCAAATGTCTGAATAGGTGATTGACAGCTTGATAATTCACCGGTAAAAACCGATCGAGCAATTCCGCACCTGCATGTGTCATCTGTATAAGCGTTGCGCGTTTGTCTGCAGCTGTTGATACTTTTTCAACCAAGCCGCTTTTGACCATTCCTCTGACCAGTTTGCTGGTCGTCGCCTTTGTTGCACCAAGTTTGGTTGCCAACGTTGTAATACCCAACGCCTGTGGCTGATTGTGATAAAGAAACATTAAAATCAAAAATCGCGACTCAGTCAAACCAAAGCGATCCAAAACCCGTTGGTAATCGGCAGCAACTGCACGAAAACAGGCACGAAAATTCAAAAAAGTTAAAACCGATTGCGTATCTACATCGGGATAAGCTTTGCGCATAAGCTCAAGCCGATGTGCATCCGGTCGGTCAGTAAAGTCAAAACTCACAAGTCATCCTCCTATATTGTTAGCCGGCTAACAATATGATTATCTGCTGTATTGTTCATCGTGTCAAGCACGAAGGAAAGTTTGTGTGCCATCTTTTTTAAATTTAACTTATTTGCCACGTGCAGTGACACAGAGTTTTGTGACTGCCAGAGCTAGACGATTTCGACTCGTTCTATTTTCGGCGGAAATTGGGCTGCCCTTCACTTTCTATGACGCGCTCACAACAAAAAAAGCCCGACCAAATAGTCGGACTCAGAGGTAAAACTCGTTTTAATGGCTGACTTTGACGGCATAAACCACATGTATCGGCGTTGACCGAACACGTAATAGTCGAGCTGCCTCCTGGTTGCCATGCGCGGCACGAATACACAACATGCGCCGTGCCTGTTTGGCCACTAGCAGTGTCGGAAAGTCTTTAGGAAATAATAGTGCAAATAACGCTTCATTCGACGCGCCAATCAATGATAAGGGACACCTTTCTGCTTGCTGAATTTGTGCATAGTTTAGCATGTTTCTTTGCAAGCGCCAAGGGGGTATTTGATTTTTTTGTTATTTAAGTTAATTACATGATGCTAACAGTGGGTTTCTGTAAGTACATCCTGCAAATCTTCAGTATATTGAGCTTCTTAACTTTGTTCAAAGATTTAGAAACAGCTTCCATCATTCAAATTCGGTTAGCAACTGTGACGTCATTTTAACTGGGTATTTATCACAACACCGGTGGCCCAGTTGATTCTTATTGACGGTATACGCATCAACCTATAGACTATGTTTACGGCCTAGAAAAGGACTAATTACCCTTTTTCTTGGTCTAGCGGATTGGATGGCACCCACCCCTCAACATTTTTTGAGACGTGGAGGTGAGGGCCATGCCAAATTCAGGAGACGAAAGGGGTTCGCCGCGTTGGATGTGGCGTCGATTATCATCGCGCTAAGCATACTGATTACCAGTAGCGCTAAAGCGTACGCGATAATCAAAAAAGCTAACCGTCAAAGTTAGCTTCCACCCTTGTCATCTGAGCCGTGTCGAGGTCATCGGGGGCTCATCCCGGTGGCCTCTTTTCAACTCTTAAAATTATACGTTAAGACTTGCCAATTCGTCAACAAATCTCTTCCCAAACAAAGTGGACAAATAAACGTTAGTCCTTCTTTTAGCCCGTATCTGATAGTTGTAATTGGCCCTTTAATCGGTCTCACTGTAAAGCTACTAAAAGTTGCTTTAGCGTCTGCGTCAGTGCTTCAGGGTCCTTAACGTTCGTCGCAAAAGCCTTTTCGAGCACCTGAAATAGCTCGTGGACTTCTGTCGCCGTGGCTTTGCCCGCTTCGGTTAAAAAGAGTTGCCGCTCACGATCACTGTGCGGCGCCATTTGCTTTTCCAGCAAGCCTTGTTGGATCAATCGTTTCACCAAGTTAGACACGCTGGCTGGCCCGCGGCTCAAGTCGATACTGATTTGGCGTTGGTTCGTGCCAGGATGAGCGGCGACAAACGTCAATACCTTGGCTTGATCACTATTTAAGTCGAGATCGCTTAAGTGCTGGTTCAAAAAGTACTTCTGTAGCTTTGCCAGCTGATAAATTAGGCCGGAAATATTCGAATCGGTTTGCATACATGACCTCCATGTCTACTAACATACGCTTTTTGGTTTTAAATGCAACAGTTTCATCAGCGCCCCTTCAGCCGACTTTTTAGCCAATTTAAAATCTGCCTTATTTCAAAATAACAAAAAGGCATTTCACAAGTAGATTTTGCGAAACACCTCTTTAAAAATTAATCGTCATCGTCTTGAATCAGTTCCCACTTACCGGAATCATCGTCATACTTGCTCATCTGATCATGAATTTCGTCATAACGGTATTTGTTATGCAACTCACCATCATCTTTGTCGTAAACATCGACTTCTTTCATATTGGTCGCAGGTGACGTTACTTCCACCCGATACTCATCAAGGTCAAAATCGTCGAGATCCGTAGCCATTTTGGCAACTTGGCGATTACTCAAATCACTGCCGCCCGTTGTTGTAGTACTTTCGTAACTCTCCGCTGCTGCCGATTCACTCGCGTTGGCAAGTGATTCACTGGCTGCTTCTTGCGATGCCGCGAGTGAACTCGATGCCGCCGCCTGCAAAGATTCTGCAGACGCTGAGGCAAATGAAGCTGACGAAGCATTCGCCGCTGAGGCACTGGCTGAACTGGCAGCAGCTTCTTGCGTTTGCTGACTTTGATTCTGGAAAAATAATACTGCGATGACAACGATAACCGCCGCGGCCAGAACCAAACTGACCATCAGCCAAGGGCGGCGCGGCCCATTTGGCGCACTGCCATTACTACGCTGCCGTCTTGAGTTTGGCGGCACTGCCCCTTGCCCTGTTGGCTGTTGCGTTGGACCGGTTGAAGATGCATTGGATGAGCCATTTTCTGCGCCCGTTGTTCCCTGATGTTGCGCCCGATACTGGGCAAGATTAAACCCGCATTGATGACAAAATGTTTCGTCGGCGCTAACTTGCGCGCCGCAATTTGGACAAAACGCCATGACCATTCTCCCCCTTTTTCATTGATCGGTCTGCTGATGCGAAAATCGCTCGCAGCCCATGGCATCAGTCTCGCGGCAGTAACCGCGCTGTCACAAACATGACCAAAGCCGCCCCGATCCCAATCGAATAACCGATACCCGGACTCAATAATCCTTGGATTTGATTACTGCCACTACTCATCAACGGCGCGTACACAAAGTAAAGCGATGCATAGCCAAGCAAGCCCAACATGCCACCGAATCGCATCATGCCGCGTGACCGGAAGAAACCAAACAACAAGCCCAATGCCGGACCCAAACCTGCTAACACCAAAGCCAGATAAGGCAAATTAGCCTTCGCCGAACTGACGGTACCGGCAGCTGCGGCGGTTTCTGCTAATGTATTCGCACTGCGCACCAAATCATACAGACTCCCGCCAACTGCAGTGGTTCCCACGCCGCTGGCACCAAATGGCCACGCATAGGCAGCCATCAAGGCAACAAAAGCAGCCAGTAAATAAGCAATCCAAATCACGCCACCGCGTCGTCGCGGTTTTCCGGCAAGCCGCGTCCACCAGTGTTGCGGCCCGTTCGTCGTCATTCCCTGTGGCCACGGTGACGATGTCGATTGACCACCCGCTGACGCAGTATAATTTGCACCTTGCCCCGTCGCAGCAGATTGAGGCATCGTCCAAATGTCATCATCATCTGGCGACTCAGCACTGAACTTGCTTTGGTAAGGTGCTACCACTCGCCGATTAGCCACGACATAAACTCCGACCGTGCTAATGACCGCCAATAGCCAACCAATCCAAACAGAAAAACTGAAGACACAAAAAAGAACCAGTCCCCCGATCAAGGTGTACACGATATGCGTTGCCAACCAGTCGAGAAAATGTTGAAAGCTATCGTCCGTCAACACCAGGCTTTTCTTAACATGCCCCGTTTTCTCCTGCTGCCGCCGTGATCGGCCTGCCGTTTCTCGCTGCGCTGCATGCGTCGTATCGCTTGCCGTCTGCTGCATCGTCGGACAGCTTTGTGTTTGCTGCGTTGCTGATTGAGCGGCCAGGCGCGCATCAAATTGCACCAAGTCCATGCCGCAATTCGGGCAAAACTTCACCCCTGCCGGTATCCTAAAGCCGCAATTTGGACAGTACCGCATTTTTTCAGCCAAATCGGTGACCTCCATTCTAAAATGCTTAAATCCATCTTGCCTGCTTCCGGCAAAATAGTAAAGTTTTCGCCAAACTTTTAATGAAAATCAAGCGATTGGGAGCGTGTCTTAAGCCGTTCTGACCCTTTTGACGCCAACTCAAAAAAGATCTTCCGGGAACTGACCGAGAAGATCCTTTTCATCTAATAGCATTTCAGCAAAACCGTTGCACTTTTTATAAAACCCTGTTCGGTCTAGAACCGCCGATCAAAGCCCCGCGGACCGCCAGCGCTAAAACTCCCAGGATAGCCGCGGCGAGGGCCATGATGACCGTGATGGAACCGTTCTGCCCAAATCCGCATATCATCGAACTGTTTACCTTCCGGCCAGCTCAAATCATCGCGGTTGGCGAGATCTTCCGATAGTTTGTTGATTAGCTTCAATAATTCAGCCTGTTCTTCTTCAGACAAGCCGCTGAAGATTTGATCAGGCAAATCGGTTCGAAGCTTACCGGTGGTTTCAATAAACTTGCGACCGTCATCTGTGAGCCCGATCAGTTGCACCCGCTTGTCAGTTTCCGACTCGTGGCGACTGATCAGGCCAAGTTCCTCTAACTTCTGCACTAACGCAGAAACCGAGCTAGGACGAATATCCAAAGCCTCTACCAAGTCCGAGTTGGTCATCTCACCTTTTTGATCCAGCAAGCGCAACAATCGCAGCTGGTTCGGTTGCCGCTGACGATCGCCAAACCGTAAGCTGCTGGCAACGGCACCCATGAACGGCCGCTTTTGGATTAATTGGCCGAATGCTTTTAATAATGCTTCTGATGTTTGTGTCATGTTACGTGGTCTCCTTTGAAGGTTGAAATTTTAATAGTTAGTTTTTTAAATACAAAACTAACTGAGTAGATAATAGTCAACTTGTTAGTTCATGTCAATAAAAACTAACGAATGATCTGCCGCCCACAAAAAAAGGAGCCGGGAAACCATCCTCAGCTCGCTTTCTCGATAACAGCGTGTCAATCAAGAACAAATTATTATTTGGCCTGTGTTTTCAAGTAATCCCGGACGCAATCGATCATGTCACGCGTCTGCTGACTAAACAATGGCGGTAAATCATCAAAATCAAAATACCGTAGAGCCAAGGTTTCCTTAGGGTCGGCATCCTCCAAGCTTCCGCCAATCGGATTGACCAGATAAAACCGACAGACAATCTGCGCCTGATCGCCATTCGGGTAAGTCGTAAACCCGCGATCGAAGGTATGCAGGACCTTGATCGGCTCAACCAGCAGACCGGAATCTTCCTTCATCTCGCGTTTGAGCGTCTCAAGAAACGACTCGCCATATTCCATCATGCCGCCGGGGACGCTCCAATTACCGGCATCGGTCCGCTGTTGCAACAATAACTGCCCCTGATCGTTAACAACCGCACCAGCCACTGCATTGAGAAAAATAGGCATATGCCCGACCTTGCTGCGAATTTCTTTAATATAGTTTGCCACTTAACTGCCTCTTTTCATGAACCATTTAAACTGATTATCAGACAGTTGAGCTTCAGGTGCAAGATCACGCCACATACCTTCACTGACGCTTAAGCATTCTGACGCCATCTTAATGCGGACAAAATACCGATTAACGAAAGTCCGCCCGCGCCGATCATAGCCGCTTGAAACCCTCTGGAAAATTCGAGCGATGTGTCTGCACTGCCAATTGCATAGAAAATCAAAACTGAAATGGTGACCCCAATGGCACCGCCAAACAGTCGAAACATATTGTACAAACCTGAAGCTTTTCCCAGATTCTTTGGGCTGACAGCACCCAAGACTGCTTTTTGCAATGCTGGCCCTGCCATTGAAAGACCAATACCTGCCAGACCAAGCGGCACGATCGTTAGACTATATGTATAACCATCGTGAACGATTAACCCAATAAGCAAATAACCAAGCCCTTGCAGAAATAGCCCAACGATCGCAATGAGCTGTTCTCCAAAGCGATCCACGGCGCGACCCGCAAACGGGGCAACAAGAACCAGCATGCCCGTCCATGGCAGCATTTCCATTCCGGCAATCATCGCATTGACATGTCCAACCACCTGGAAAAATTGAGGAAGGAAGAACACGACCCCATACATTGCGGCATATAGAAGCGCCGTTGCAAGATTAGCACCGGTAAATTGCCACCGCTGGAAAAAACTTAAAGGAATCAAGGGAAAGTCTTCGCGTTTTTGTCGCCATACGAGTAACAACGCAAATAAAACACTCAAAACTGCCACAATGATAGCTGCTGTAGGGATTTTGACTGATTTACTTGCCGAAAGCGCCCAAATCAGACCTGCTGAAGTTAAAACCACTAAAAGTGAGTCAAGGACATTGATCTTTTGGGATCCGGCTTTGGTTTCAGGAAGCTTCTGTTGTGATAATAAGATGCAAATTAAGCCAATTGGCACATTAATCCAGAAGATCCACTGCCACGCAATCTTGGCGACGATAATTCCACCTAATGCCGGTCCGACAATAAGCGCCAGTCCGCCAATGCCGCTCCAAATACCTAACGCCTTGCCGCGGCTTTCCACTGGTACGTTTGCTGTTAAGATGGCCATTGACATCGGCGTGATAACCGATGCGCCAACACCTTCAACAACCCGGGCAACAATCAACGACATAATATTCCCGGACAAGGCGCAGAGAATCGATCCAATAACAAAGATGAGTAGCCCCAGTTCATAAACTTTGCGATGTCCGAGCCGATCGCCTATCGCCACACCGACCAGTAATACGGCAGCAATCGCAATATTATAGGCATTTAAAGCCCACTGCAACTGATCAACAGAAATAGAAAAGTCACTCCTAATAGCCGTTGAAGCAGTCGTCACAATCATTGAATCCATCATTGACATAAAAAAGCCAAGCGATGTCAAAAATAAGATCCAACCTGTCTTTGGTTTTGCCTTTTCAGCATTTAACATACGAGCACGCTCCTAAATATTTAATAGTTAAACGATCGTTCAACTATTAAACCTTAAAGCTTGCTTTCCGAAATTGCAATGCAAAGTTCAAATTTTTTTGAACTATTTTGTATAAAAATAGCCGATAGACATCTACCGGCCATCTACAAATTTTTGTAAAAATTTGTTACATAGAGATCAAAATTTTCAGCATTAAGCGAAACGTACTTCTCGCGTGAAGATTTTCGTGTCTTCGTCAATCCGGCTTCACGTAACAAGCGAAAATGATAGGATCCCGCCGACTTGCTCATTTTAATTGCCTCACCGACTTCGCCACAGGTGACCTCCTTGTTCACCTTTTTTAAATAGCGAATAATGGCCAGTCTAACTGGATCAGCCAATGCTTTAAAAACCTTAACCTGAATTTCATCAACTTGCGCGCTACTTAGTTCAATAATCATACAACTATTATAACCTGCCTCTGCCAAACTACAAACTTAATCAGCTTTAAACTCGGTTCGCTAAATATTAAACGACAAAAAGACAGGCACCTTCGCGCAAATTTAAAATCTGCACGAACAATGCCTGTCTTATACGAGTTCTTTAGCCAATCAAGACAGAATTAATTCAACTTGGTCTTGCTGTTAACGTTCAACTTTTCATCAAAGTCATAAACAACCGGTTCGCCAGTTGCCATTTCCAAGTTCATGATGTCAGCGTCGGAAATGTTTTCGATGTACTTGGTCAAAGCGCGCAGTGAGTTACCATGTGCGGCAATGACAACGTTCTTGCCATCTAACAGATCCGGTGCGATATGGTCTTCCCAGAATGGGATAACCCGTTCCAGCGTAACTTTCAGGTTTTCGCCGCCAGGAATGATCCGCGGATCAAGGTTAGCATAACGACGATCCTTAGCAGCGGAGCCTTCATCGGTTGCTTTCAACAATGGTGGCAAAACGTCGTACGAACGGCGCCAGATGTGAACTTGGTCGGCGCCATATTTATCAGCCGTTTCCTTCTTGTTCAAGCCTTGTAATGCGCCATAGTGACGTTCGTTCAGACGCCAGGTCTTCATTTCCGGAATCCACAATTGGCCGGATTCTTCCAAGACGTAGTGCAGGGTCTTGATCGCACGGGTTAAGACTGAGGTGTAAGCCTGATCGAATTCAAGCCCGGCTTGCTTGACCAATTGCCCAGCATGCTTTGCTTCTTCGACACCTTTTTCACTCAGATCAACATCCACCCAGCCGGTGAATTGGTTGGACAGGTTCCATTCACTTTGCCCGTGACGGATCAATACTAATTTCGCCATATCAGAGAATACCTCGCTTTTATGATTTGACAGTCTTCTGTCTGTTTACAGAATCTCATGTTACACCATTTTCAGTAAGTTCGCACCCGCTTTCTCTGGTATATTGGAAACATAAGCAAAAAGTAAATGATTGAGGTTACCTGAACGGCATATAAAAGTGGGTCGCGCTCCGGTGATGATGACCATTGTCCAGTGCGCCCACCACACCGCGACAATAACCCACTACTTGGAGGTTATCTTGAAAAAAATCTGGTTAACGATCGGCGGCTTCTGGCTGATCAGTGTGATTTATTTTTTGGTCTATGTAAGCACCGCTACCTTTCAAGCGGCCGTGAATGAAAACGGCTTCTTGTCCTTGGTACACGGGGTCATGGATTTGATTTTACTCGGTACCACCTTTGCTTTGGTTGCCGGTGGTCTTTATCGGCTCTTCCATCGCAGGTGATTTTCGGAGGTAGCTTAAGGCATTCGTCAATTAATTTGGTATGATTAGGTGACGGGTGTTTTCATAGCTGGGGATTCGGCTCAGTTCGTGAACTGGACCGGGCCATCACGCCCAAGGCCAAGGCCACGTACACTCCGGTTTCTAACCGGGCTGGTTCACGCTCACTTTAACGCGTTCACCGGCGCAGAAGCCTGCGTATAAGGACCTTGGGCGCAATGGCCTAAGCCCGGGCCATCACGCCCAAGGCCACTTATACTTCGGCTTCTAACCGCGCCGGTTCACGCTTATCTTAACGCGCTCGCCAGCCCAGAAACCTGCATGTAAGGACCTCAGGCGCAATGGCCAGACCCGGGCCATCACGCCTGAGGCCACTTACACTCCGGTTTCTAACCGCGCCGGTTCACGCTCACTTTTACTTTGGAGGTAATTGTATGTTCAAAATATGTCCTAATTGCGGTGCCCATAACCTGGTAACCGCCAACTTCTGTGTCAAATGTGGTACTAATTTAGCTGACGTTGCGGTAGCACAAGAACAAGCTGATACGGCATCTCATACTGCACCTGCTGAAAAGCCGGCCACAAGTTCAGCCAGTCAGTCTGCCGCACCAATTTCAGCTGCAAAAGAAGCGGTGAAGGATGAAACGGCCAATTCAGTCTCAACAACAGCAACACAAAGCACTGCTGCCAATCCTTCTCAGACACCGCACAAGCCGGCAACTTCAACGGCAACTGCATCAACCAATACAAATACGAATTCTGGCGCCGAGAACAGTCAAACGGTCGCACAGACACCAGCAGCACCCAAACAGCCGAATCCAACGGTTGAAGCAGGCAAACAGTACGCTGGCAGTTACTGGCGTTATCTAGTTGACAGCATCAAGCATCCGGCGCAGATTGATCAGTCTTATCACCCTTATTTTGGCTTCACCAGTTTGGCTATTACCATTATCAGTCTGGCCTTGACGATCGCGTTGCGGGTTAGCAGTACGCTATCGTCACTTCCGGGTGGCGTTGCCAATATCGTTTTGAGCACCTTCATCAAACTGTTTGTCATGGTCGCCATTCTTGCAGTTGCCATTATTGCGATTTATTATCTGGCGATCCGCGGCATTCTGGGCGATCGGCGCCGCAATTTTCTTGAGTTCACTACCGCCTATGCCTTCCACGCTAACTGGATGGTGTTCTTCTCGCTTTTCACGCTGCTGATGCAGATCGTGGGTCTTATCAACGTCGGATCGGCAATGCTGCTCACCTTGCTCGTTGCATTAAGCCTCGGGCTCTTCCTCTTGGCCGGCCCCTATATGCTATTCACCGCGCAACCAACAAATCAGTTCGATAAAATCTACGCATACTTAATTGCCAGCGCTCTGCTCTTCCTAGTCTTCATGGTGGTTGGCATGCTCGGACTCTCAAGTATCATTAGCAGCCTTTACCAAGGCATCAACGATATTGGCCGCTCATTCAACTACTAACAGTTTTATTTAACGTTGCAAAAAAGACGACACTGGATTTTTTCCTCTAGTGTCGTCTTTTTTCTTGCGCTATCGAACCAACACTTCCAGATTTTGGGCTAACGTCACGGTGTCCGTAGTCATGGTGTGATTGCCAAACAGCACAACGCCACTTGCGGCATTAGCGCGGAAATAAGCCAACGTGCTGAAGCTTTCCGGATTGTCGTTGTACATGCCTTGCAGCAACCGCTGATCATCTAGCCAGGCCACCCCGCTGGCATAACGATTACCATCAGCATAGTTGGCGGTGATCAGCTCACGATAAACTTTAGGCGGAATGACTTTTCCGGTTTCTGCGGCAATGATGACTTTCGCCAAGTCGGTCACACTCATGTACTCGCTGCCGCTGCCAAGTAGGCTCGACAAGAGTGCCGGGCTAAGATCATCTGGCTGGTAGTGGTCATCATCTTCGGTGAGATAGCCTTGTGCTACGGGCATTTTTGCAGTTAGTTCATCAAAATTGCGGGTATGTTGAAGATTTAACGGCGTCAGAATCGTTTCTCGCAGTGTCGTCTCGAAGCTTTTGCCAGTCACCTTGCGAATGATTCCGGCCAACAGCGCATAGTTCGCATTTGTATAGAAAAAGTCATGCTGACCGGTCGACCCTAGTTGCTTCAGATTCCAGTCCAACGACTTCGATTCCGATGTCAAAACATTGTCCGGCGTTAACTCGTCCATCTGAATCCCGGAACGGTGATCAAGCAGTTGGCGAATCGTGATGTCTTTACTATGGGCAATCTCGGGATAAAACTTCGCCAGCTTCGTCGTTAGCTTCAACTGGTGATTGGCCACTAACCGGCCGATCACCAAAGCGGTCAGGTACTTTTCGACCGATGCCAACGGAAACATGGTGTCGCCGGTATTGGCCAACTTGCGATCGTGATTCGCTTCGCCAACACCACCGGCATACACAATCCGCCCTTGCTTGATTAATGCAACACTACCTCTGAAATCAGTCTCGCGAATTAACTTACGGGCACTTTTGCCTAACTGTGCCTGGGGAACCGGATGCGCCGTAATCTTAGTGGCATCGCGTTGATGTTGTACCCACGTCATCGTCAAGCCACCTGCTGCCACTACCGCCACGAGCACCCCGATCACGATCAACCAACGTTTTTTATGCGCCATCCCCATCATGCTCCTTTGGCTGCGGGATGCTGGCATACGTTGAATGATTGGCCTTCGTTCCGGCAATCTTTTTGACTCCGAGCACATCAAGGAAGAACGTAAAGATCGGAATCCCGACGATTAAGCCCCAGGTACCAAAAAGGCGTTCCGCAACCAGCAAGACCACAAAGGTGAAAAATACCGGCAGCTGCGTCCGACTGCTCATAAACTTCGGATTCAACACGTATGCTTCCAGTACATGGATCACGGCAATCATGATCAAAATGGTAATCACATCCTGCCAGCCACCGACAGTATAGCCGATAATGGTCAGCGGAATCAACGATATGATCGCCCCGGCCACCGGAATCAGTGACAACAGAAAGACCATAATTGCCAGACTAGGAATGTTCGGCATTTTCAGGAATAACAAGGTAATCGTCGTAATGACCGTGTTGACCACCGCAATAAAAATCTGGGCTTCCATCACCACGCCAAAGGTATTGATGAACTTCATGGCAAAATAGCGCAAGTCTTTGAAATACCAGCCAAATGGTGAATCCAGGAATAGCTGACCGAACTCAGGCAGGCTGTCCAGCTCGATCGTAAAGAAGAAGCTTAAAATAAATGACAGAACCAGTGTCAACCCCATGGCGCCAATATTGCCAGCATATTCGAGAACCGTCGACAGCCCGGTTTTAAGCTGCTCGGTCAGATTCAGACTCTTGGTGCTTGACAGTATCCATTGCATGACCTGATTATTCGCAAACGCATCGCTGTTATAAAAGTCCTGCACCGAGTTGAACAGCGTGATGGTCTGGCGGACAATCGCCGGTACATAATGTACAGCCGCATAAACCAGCCCCAAAAGAACCAATATGTAAACCGGCACCACAATGATAAACGGGCGAATATGGACATGCCGTTGCACCGCGTGAACCAAGCGGCTGACCAAAAAGGCAAAAATAAATGTCAGCAAAATATCGCTCATAATACTGCGTGCGAACCATAAAACTATAAATACCGAGAATAAAACAACGGTACGCCGAACCGGCACGTTGTTGATAAATTTTTCGTAAGCTGACATAGTCTCCCCCATTTAACATTCTTTATTCATTAAACTTTAGCCTGCCGCAAAAAGAAAAAAAGTGCAAGCATTCGCTCACACTTGCTTAAATTATAAGAAAATTTTCAAATTCTGACTGTTGGCATCTTTAACCGATTGCAGTTCACCTTGAACAATGATCCGATCCACTTCGCCTTCAGTCGGTGACGCACATGTGACCAACGTGATCAGTTTCTTGCCCGCCACATCATCGATCCATTGGACTTGGGTCTCATTAACAATCTGTTTAGTCGTCACCTTATACGTGTAGATATGCTTCATATTCGTGATAACAACCGTATCGCCTTTTTTAACGTTCTTTAATGGCGAAAAGAGGATGCCTTGATTGGTCATATAATGGCCAGCCAACGCGTAATTGCCTTCGCCCATCTTTTGATCGGCCTTCATCGTCCCGGCCCCGGCACTCAGGTTATCATTGGAAAGACCTTTGAGAATCGGCAGCTTCAGGTTGACACTGCTAATAGCAATTTTGCCGATGGGATGCAGATTACGCGTGATCGCCGCATTGCCGACCGTATTGATGTCCAGCGCTTTGACGCCTTTAAAATCAAACGTCGCGTGCTTCTTTTCGTTTTTGTCAACCGTGTCCCGATCAATATGCGCCATCGTTGTCTGACTTAAATGATCGACCACAAATAACTTAATCGGTTCATTGAAGACCAACGCTAAGCCAAGAAGGATACCGAGCGTGAAAATCGTCCGCCAAAGCCAACGATGCCTGCGTGGCGGTTGTTGCTTACTAGATTTTGTCATCGTCACCCTCCTTGGGAAAAGGATACCCTGAAATTTGCTGAGATTCAAGCGCGCTTACAGTACAAAAATAACGTTCGAATCTGCTTACTAATTGTAAGACAAAGGCGTGCAAAAGTGCAAGTCACTTGATCATTCGCCGGCTGACGCCCCACTGCGTTGCATGGTATACTGTGACGAGTTGCCATTATTCGGGCCGGCACGCGTGCCAAACTTAATACTAGAGGAGCACATTCCCTTGAAAACCCTGATTCAACTTTACCGCCGCTACGAAATGATCATCAACTACTTGTTCATTGGCGGCCTCACAACCCTCATCAACTTTGTCACTTTTTTCGTGATGCGCTATTTTGGCATCGGCTTGGTGTTAACCAATACCACCGCGAATATCGTGAGTGTTATCTTTGCGTTTTTTGCCAATAAAAGTGTCGTCTTCCACAGCGACTATTCAAGCAAGAAAAAATTTTGGTTCGAACTGACCAGCTTCCTGATTCTTCGCGGCGTGTCACTCCTGCTGGACAACTTCATCATGATCGTCGGCGTTGACTGGCTGCATGGCAATGAGATTCTGGTCAAAATTCTCGATCAGGTCATCATCGTGGTGGCCAATTATCTGTTCTCAAAATTAATTTTCGTGCGCAAGCGTTAATCGGCTGGCAAGCCCACGCCACCAGCGCCTTGAGCAAATCACAAGTCCCCATTAACAGTCTGAAACACGGCTGTCGACGGGGACTTTTTAGTTGGTCATTGGCAATAAGAACATCTGCGTGGTCTGTCGCAGGGTAACCGTGATTGGCGTCGTGTACTCTTCACCATCCATTTGAATCGGCACCGTAGCCTCCGTGACAAAGTCAAATTGATCGGCCTCAAGATGATGGATGGCACGATGAACCGATCGGCCGCTTAAAATGGCAACCGCGACTTGAAGCAAAGTGCCAAGCTTTTCGCGACGCACCTGAACCAGTGATAGCCGTTCCCGCTGATCCATCACGTCCGGAAAAAGGCGAATACCGCCGCCGAGAAACGGGTGGTTGGTAAAAACGTTCAGATAAGCGTTATTAGCGTGTTCCTCAGGGTGGCCAGCGACTTGCCAAGTGGCCGGGAAGCCTTTTTGCACCCGCAGCGCTTTTAAAATGCTGGCGCCGTACGCAAATTGGCCCAACTTGAGGGCATTTAGCGTCCCTTTATGCAGCGAATGATTGGTTTGGTAAACAATCTGGGCATCCATGCCAATCCCAAAATTATTGATAAAATACTGGGTTCCGTACTTGGCTGAATTCGCAACCCCGATCCGCACCGGCCGCGGCATGGCAGTGACCAATGCCGCCGCGGCCTTTTTCGGATCCAAGGGTATCTGCTGAGCACGCGCAAAATCATCGCCTGTGCCGGTCGGAACATAGCCAATAGCCACTTCGGGATGACCGCGGCGTTGTAACCCATTCACAACATCATGCAACGTGCCATCGCCACCGATAACAATCAGTTGCAGTTCGTCAAGGTGATCATGATAGGCTTTAAGCAATTTCTCGGTAACAATCTGCGCATCACCCGGCTGTTGGGTTCGGTTCACCCGCAACCGCGCAAAGTGCAACTTAAGCAGCGCCAACAACGCCGGCAACTCCTTCTTCCAGCGTGCATTACCCGCACTTGGATTCATAATAATTTCAGCAGCAAACATCCTGTTAGGCCATCCTGTCATTTAAGTCACGAGACAATTCATGCCATAGACGAATTGCCCGGTTAAGTCACATGATACCATTTTCGGGCTGCGCAACCATTGATTGTGCTTCATGAAAGTGGCAGGACAAAATCTGACAAACCTTCAGCCGTCGGAATATAAAAACGAACGCACACAATTGCAGCGCACGTTCGTTTAATGTCCACATACAAGTAATTTGTCAAACTGTTCAATCACTAGTGCCAAGGCGGAGCAATCGTAGGCCAGATGGGGCTCAGCCGTGGAATTGTTGTTGGTGGGGCGCTCTTTGCCCCGCCTACAACAAGGCCGAGCTTCGAAACCGCGGGCTTTGCGGGTTCGAAGTCGTACCCACAGCGTTCCAGCCACATCTGGCCGGAGATTGCGGAGTTTGGCACAGCACGGAACTCATTGCCCGAGTTTTTTCCCCTACTCACACAATTATCCAACCGGAACGTGATGCGCCTTCAAAAATTCACTGAACGGCACCAGCTTATCCGCATAGTAACGTTTCTTGAATGCTGCAATGGTCGGCGCATCGAAGCGATCAGGATCCAGTTGCAGGTGCTCGACCGGAATTGGCCGTTCGTTGGTAATTTTGGCATCAATCAGCGTCGGTTTGCCGGCAATGCGATTAACTTCGGCTTCATCAAACGCGTCAGCAAGTTCCGATACCTGCGTCACCGTGATGCCTGTCATCCCCATGCCTTTCGCGACTGTCCCAAAATCAATCGGCGGCATGTCGATACCGAACCACTCATGGCCGTCATCTTCCTGCTCATCTTCGATATAACCTAACGCATTATTGGAAAACACAACGTTAATAATCGGCAAATGGTACCGCACTTCGGTATCGAGATCCTGCATGACCATTGCTGCCGCACCGTCGCCAGTCAGATTGAAGACCTGTCGTTTAGGGAAACTCAACTGTCCGGCCAAAGCGGCTGGCAAGCCAGCGCCCATGGTGGCAAACAAACCACTGGTCGTCCAAGCTTGACGGCCGGTGACTTTCAACAGCCGCACGGCATTTTGCGTTACATCGCCGACATCAATGGCAAAAATCGCATCGTCAGTCGCTAACCGATTAATTTGACCGAAGACTGGCTCAAACCGCATATCACCAGTGGTCCGCTGCATCATGTCATCGTTGTATTGATGCCAGTTTTTCACGTTGTCGACATTTGCCTGATACCAGCCGCTACTTGGTGCATCCTCGCTGCGGGCAATCATTTTCTCCAGCGTTGCCGGTGCGTCTGCCAAAATGGCCACATCGGTGTGGTGCCGCTTGCCAAGTGTCTTCGGATCCGCTTCAATCTGAATGAACTTCGCTTTAGGCGAGAACATGACTTCGGCAAATGGGTAGTTGGAGCCGACGAACATGATGAGATCCGCGACCCGTAACGCTTCATTGGCCGGTTTCGAGGCAACCCGGGCAGCCGAACCCAGTAATGCTTCGAACTCGTACGGAATGATCGGTTTACCAAGCGCGGTGGTAATGACCGGCATCTGTAACTTTTTGGCTAGTGTCATAACGGTATCGGCCGCACCACGGACCCCTTGGCCAACATACAACACTGGTCGGGAGGCCGCACCGATCAGCCGCAAAGCTGCATCGACCTGCTCATCGCTGCCAGCCGCCAAAACCGGCGTTGCATGCGTTTCAGCCGCGCTGTAATACCCGTCAGCCGGGATCGGTTCTGCCGGCAAGTCATTGGGGATGATCACCACGGCAGCACCACGAGCGGCATAAGCACGGCGAATGGCTTCATCGATCACATGGGGCAGACTGCGCGCGGTGGTCACCGTGCGGGCATAAACGGCGCCGTCTTGAAACATTGGATCCTCGTCCAATTCCTGGAAGAAATCGGCATTCATAAACCGCTGTTCGACCTGCCCCACCAAGAATAGCGTTGGCACTTTATCCATTTTGGCATCATAGATTCCCTGGAAAAGGTGGGTTGCTCCGGGACCGGCTGATCCAAATGCCACACCAATGTGACCGGTAAGCTTACCATCGGCAACTGCTGCCGGTGCCCCGACCTCTTCATGCCGGACATGAATATATTTGATCCGCGCCTGCTCTTCATCCAGCGCATACATCATGTTATTAAACGTACCGCCGGGAATGCCGTAAAGATGGGTCACACCCCAACTTTCCAAAGTCCGCAAGGCAGCAATTCCTGCTTTAATCGTTTCAGCCATCAAAACTCTCCTCCTTTAGGTGAGCGTGAACACTTCATAAAAACCCGTTATAAACAAGTTAATCTTTTCATAGCATTAGATGCTTCTTCGCGGTTATCGTAGTCACTAAACGCCTAGAAGGCAAGCCATCTGCTCATTAACTCATCCAACAAAAAACCAAGGAAGCTATCCGCAATGTTGCGAACGACTTCCTTGGCGTTAATGATCTTCTATTTCTTCAAATCTTCAATACTGTTAATGTTCTTCATATACTTAGGCACAGCCAACCCAACGCGGGCACCGTCCATGTTGACGCCAAGATCAACGACTTGGTTCTTGTAATCGGCGTATAACTTAGCCGCCGTGTTCGGCAACCATGCGGAGACCTGCGCATCTGCGGCCTTGGTGGCAACCGATGCCCAGACCGGCTGTGGCTCCATCGCCCGAATCGTGACCTTGTAGCCGACTTGGCGCAAGACCGTTGCTACGACATTGGTGGAGGCAATTTCCGAATCCCAGGCAATGTACGTTAACGTCAACTTAGGATGCCCGCTGACATGGCTCGCACCTTTCGTCCATTCGGCAACTTGCTTAGGGTGTTTCTTAACGAAGTCTTTGGCAGCATCAGCCGGATCCTGGCCATTGTTGACGGCGAGCATCACGCTGGAAATTTCTTTTGGCGTCCAGTGAAACTGATCCAACACCCGATAGGCTTGCGGATCATCCTGCTTGAGTCCCTTCCGCACAATCGTATGGATCTGTTCGGTTTTACCATAAACATTTTTAGGATCCTTCAGAAACTTCAACGGAAACTTCGTGAACATCCAGTGTGGCGTCCACCCGGTGACCACAATCGGCCGTTTATCGGCAATCGCTTTTTTCAGCGTGCTGGTCATGGCCGCGGTTGAACTCGGCTGCAGTTGCCAATTTTTATCCGCCAGTCCGTATGCTTTCAGCGCCTTATCCGTGCTGGTCATAATCCCGGCACCGGCATCGATCCCCGTAATCGTGTAATTGATCTGCGGCCCTAGTGGCTTGTTGGCATCGTATTTCGGTTGGGTGCTACTGCATGCGGCCAGCAGCAAGACACTTGCCATCATCGCCACGGTTGCAATGATCTTTTTATAAAAACGCAAACGGCCACCTCCTAGCGTGTGCGGTTGAGGCTTTGGGTGATCCGGTCCAAAATGATCGCCAAAATGACAATCGCCAGGCCGGCAACAAAGCCACCGCCAGCATCGTTACGTCCAACGGCAAAATAGACTTTGGTTCCCAGGCCCATTGCCCCGATCATGGACGCGATGACAACCATCGACAGTGCCAGCATCATACTTTGGTTGATGCCGGCCATAATCGTGCCGCGGGCAAACGGCAGCTGCACCTTGATAAGCTGCTGCCAACTGGTCGCGCCAAATGCAACGGCTGCTTCGTTCAGATCAGCCGGTACCTGATCGATGCCAAGCTGGGTCATCCGAACGGTTGGCGGCATGGCAAAAATCACCGAGGCAACCACCCCGGGCACCATCCCGATACCGAAAAACGCAACCGCTGGAATCAAATAAACGAAGGCTGGCATGGTCTGCATGAAGTCCATCAGCGGTTTAACGATGGCGGACACGGTTTTGCTTTCTGCAGCCCAGATGCCCAGTGGAATGCCGATCACGATGGCTAACAGACTAGCCGTTAGCACAAGGGTTAAGGTTTGGGTCATGTCGCGCCAGAAACCGAGATTCCAGATCAGCAGTAAGCCCAGCAGTTCAAAAATCAACAGACTCCGATACTTCTGATCCCGTTTCAGATACCACGTCAACGCCATAATCAGCACGATGAACAGCCAAATCGGAATTAAATCGAACACGGCCTGAAAAGCGTTCACAATGCTGCCGATGAAGTTCGTCAGCACCCCGAAGAACCCGGAAAACTGGGTTAACCAGGCCACGAACGAATCGATCCAGTGGGCCAACGGTAAAGTCGGAATATTCATGAAAAGATTAAACATTGACATTGACCTCCTGTCCTGCCAGTGCCCCTAACACGGCACCGCGAATGATAATGCCGCGTAATCGGTCACGATCGTCGATAACGGCATACGGAACCGAAGTCGTGGAAACGGCGTCAAGCAGATCAGCCAGTGGCGTATCCATTTTGGTTGTCGGCACATCGGTTTTAACAATGTCCTTCAGATCCTTCTTGCCGGCATCAATGGCTGCCCGCACGTCATCCGCATCCAGAATGCCGACCAGTTTCCGTTGCGTATTCACCACATACAAACTGGAAATCTCGTTATCCCGCATGCGCCGTGCCGCCAACCGCGGACCATCCTTGTCAATGTTGACCGTATTGGCCCGAATCATGACATTAGCCGCCGTGTAAACCTGACTACGGTCCACGCCTTCGATAAATTTCTCAACGTAATCGTCAGCTGGCTGACTCAGGATTTCTTCAGGGGTACCGATCTGGACAATTTCGCCATCCTTCATGATCATGATGTGATCGCCAATCCGCAACGCCTCGTTCAGGTCGTGCGAAATAAACACAATCGTCTTATGCATGTCTTCCTGCAAATCCAGCAGTTCATCTTGCATATCCCGCCGATTCAACGGATCAAGCGCGGAAAAGGCTTCGTCCATCAGCAGGATCTCGGCATCACTGGCCAAGGCACGCGCCAAGCCAACCCGTTGCTGCATCCCACCGGAAAGTTGGTCCGGATACTGATCGGCAAACCCGTTCAAGCCAACCAAGTCGAGCGCTTTATTGGCCTTGGTTTCGCGTTCATCTTTATCCATACCCTGAATTTCCAAACCAAAGGCGGCATTTTGCAACACGGTTCGATTCGGCAAGAGCGCAAACCCTTGAAACACCATGCTGAGTTTCTTACGCCGAATCTCGCGAATGCCTTGTTTGTCCATTTTGGAAATATCGTCACCGTCAATCAGCACCTGGCCGGCAGTCGGTTCAATCAACCGATTCAGCATCCGCAAGGTCGTTGACTTCCCGGATCCGGAAAGTCCCATAATCACGAAGATTTCGCCGGTCTTGATCGAAAAGTCCGCCCGATCAACGCCGACTGTTGCGCCGGTTGCTTTTAAAATTTCCGGCTTGGTTTTGCCATTTTTCAGCATTTCCTTAGCGCGATTAATTCGTTTACCAAAAATCTTGGTCAACCCGCGGACTTCGATTTTGGTTTCTGCATCACTTTCAATTTTGTGTTGCATCCGTTCACTTCTCCTCTCGGGGTCACCGCTTTTTGACAAGCGTGCACCCAGTACTGTTTGCTTAAAGCTATTTGCTATGCATTGTGTTACTTGGCGTCTTATTTAAGAAACAGTTGTCATCGAATTGAAACAATGCTAACCATTGTAAAGATCATTTGTGTGTGATTCAAATCACGGAATCTCATTTTCATTTTTCGCCATGATCCTGACGTTTCCGAGCCCATGATTTTCCCGCCATCAAAAAAGCCCTCATCTGCATAGGATTGAGGGCTAGGGACGATTAACGACCCGGTAGCAATGCTTAAATAAAATTGTCAAGTCAAAATGAAATTTTTATGAACGAGTTTTCATTTTTCACAAACTCGCCAAGTCGATTTCTGTAAACGGAAGCTGTTCATCAAAGGCAATTTTGCGTCCTAACGTAATGGCATCGGGACCGGTTACCGTATCATATGCCAACACCCGAACGCCGGCTTGCTTAGCGTTGGTGATCGCGGTGACCAGCTCGGGAAAACGATCCCGATAAATGGTCATCTCCTGAATATCTGGCAACTGTACGATGAACACCAAAAACGCCTGGTAGCCTTCTGCCTGTGCCATCATCAAGGTATGGACATGCTTCAATGCGCGAGTCGTCGGGGCATCGGGAAATGCGGCTAACGAGCCATTCGCTAACGTCACGCCTTTGGTTTCGACAAACCATGGCTGCCCATCTGCAGCTGTGCCGGCAAAGTCCAGCCGAGAATCGCGCCAGGTTGTTTCCGGATGAACCGCATACGGCAACGTCAACCCC
>NZ_BACQ01000049.1 GCF_000260435.1 Lacticaseibacillus zeae DSM 20178 = KCTC 3804
CTTTATCAACTTCAGTAGCGGGAAGATCACTAACAATGTTCCAACAGAGGCAATGCCAAAAAGCCAAACATAAGCAGCGACTGCTTTCGATGTTTTCTCTCGGATCGAATCAAAATCCTGCTTAACAAAGTTTGATTGCAAAATCGGATTATATGCCCCGTTGATTGCCGAAGAAGCTGTTCCGATAGCCGAAGCAAACTGGACGCCGACCGAATAGACACCTGTCACCGACAGCGGCAAGAACGCACCTGCCATTAGTGACATACCTTGGGAAGTGACATAATTCGACATGCTGACCAATCCGTCGCGCCAAGTGTTCGGCCAAATGAACAGAAAAATTTCTTTAATTTCGTGCCAGTTCATTGGCGATTTAAGCTCTTGGCGATGAGCCCGCACCTCATCATCCTGCCAGTAAAAATGACTGCAGATTGTTCGAAAAATAATGCCATACATAACCAAGCCAATGACCGGAGATAAAATCGACGGATAGACTAGAAAGCCACCAAAAGTCAGCAGAATTTGTAGCGAGCGAGAAAATACTTGTGCTTTGTTGACTGAGTCGATCTTGCCGGAACCACGAAGCAACGCCGAAAAGTAACCGAAATACAAATTAAGGAAAAGCGAGAAACAGAACACCAGCCAAGTCCACTTATATTCGGCGGCAGGTAATTTACTAAACACAAAAGCGTTCATGTAGATCGTGCCGAAGATGCCGACTAAGACAACAGCAACAATCGCCAGAATCATGTAAATAGCCCTAGCAGCGTGAATTGTCGAAGCCAGCAAGTGGTAGTTCACGACTGTGTGATCATGTTCCTTATCAACTCCGCGCGATTTTAATGTTTTCGCACCAGACCAAATATACGCAATATTGCGGGCAAATGCTGGGTCAAATCCAAAATCAAACAACGCGATGAGACCGTTGATACTTAAAATTAAATACCAATAGCCAATCTCTTGAGGATTAAGGAAATGAAAGATGATCGGCAGTAGGAGAAAATTGCTTGCCATCGAAAAAATGGTCCCCGCATAACTCCATACAATACTTTTTCTGGTCACTTCAAACCGATTTGGCAACTCGTTTCCTCATTTCACTTAGTTTCAAAACTTGCATAAATATGGCATAACCGCTGTTGCATCAATGGCCACGCGAACTCTTTTTGATATATTTTATGCATTAGATCGGCTTCTTTGGCCCAGTCCTGACGCTTGTCAATCAGTTGCTGGAGGCCAGCACCAATGCTCTTCTCAGAGGTTCCACAAACAGCCCCAAAACCATACTTGGTTAACCAATTTGACATGCCGGATTTTTCGACCATTAATAGCGGCTTGCCGAGTTCCATAGCTTCAAAGAATTTATTCGGGGAAGCATAAAGATGATTCTTAAGCACCGGATCATAGAGCGCGACCAAAATGTCCGCCGTTTTCTCGATGCCATTCACCTTTTCATAGGGCACAACACCTAAATAGTCAATTCGCGATGAACGTTTTGCGGCATCAGCAAACATCTCCTGATATTGACCCTGGCCGGCCACAGTTAAAGATAATGCCGGATTCGCCTCAACTGCGCCTAATAGTTCTGGCAGGCACCTATACGGACTTAATCCGCCAATATAGACAATTTTAAAATTCTTTTGCGTCGGATCAAATTTTTCGGCATCCTCGGCAACAGGACTATCTAACGGTGAATTATAGATCACTGCCAAATTTTTCGGCTTGGCCGGTTCAATTTGGCGGCGGCGATCCTCCGAACAGATTAACGTCCAGTCGGCTGTCGCCATCGCCACATTTTCCCAGTGAACGACCATCTTGCGATACCACCCCGGATAGTTTCGCGTGTCAGGCGCATAGTCAAAGATATCATAAACAAATTTAGTTTTGGTCTTCGCTACGACCTTGGCCGTCACATAGCCCGTATGCACATTACATGCCTGAACCGCGTCATACTCGCGTAAATGCTTACGAAGCCAATGATACAAAAAGGCCTCAAACCGCATAAATGCAAAAACCTTAAAATATTTAAAAGAATACGACAGCTTGATGCCTGTGAAGATCGCCTTCAGACGCTGACCATCGAATTCAAAGGTATCTGTGGTCATTCGGCCATGCGGATCTTCGCGCCAGCCAAGAATCGTGACGTCATGCCCGGCAGCTTGCAGCGCCGCACTCTCCTTTAACAATCTTGAATCATCATCTACGTGTCCGGTCGACACAAACAATATCTTCATGGTTCCTCCTGATCCGTTCACTTCATTTCCCCGCAGCATCAGACTAATAAAAGTATTTTAACAAAAACGGGAAAACATCCAATACTCTGAATTTATATAGCAATATTTTGACCATCAATTTTTTGTCGTGGTTGAATGATAGCAGTTGTTTCCATGAATACTGCTTCATTTTTTCGCGAATGTGCTTCTTAACCCATGGATCCTGTGCTTCGGCAAGATTTTGAAAATAAATCGACAGCCGCCTGCGGAGTATGTACTCATCAACATCGTTCTTAGGAGCTGTGCCATTTGAACGAAGTCGCTGTTCAACCAAATCCATAACCTTAGCATAATCTGTCAGTTTGTCTGCCCTGATTTTATGCACAATGGAATTGGCATGCTGATAGTAATCATACAAAGTTTCACGTAATCGGTAAATATACTTGGCACGAAACAAAATCGGGACAAAAAAAGCCATATCTTCGGCAGCTTTAAAATCAGGGAAACGATCTGCTCCAATTAGACTCCTTGCAAAGATCTTGTTATGCGGAAAGCCTCCAATCGGATCATGCGCTCCAGTCAGCATTTCATGGAGAACCGCAGCTAAATCGGCCTTCTGCGCAGTCTTTGGTGCTTGATCGTCAGGTGAAGCAGTATCCTGCTCAGATAATGAACGATAGTCAAAAATCAGCAGGTCAAAATCAATGTCATTGATGACTTTTAGAATTCTATTGATGGCGTTGGGCCGAAGTGCATCATCAGCGTCCACAAACCAGATATATTGACCGTGGGCCCGTTCAAGACCAGCATTACGCGCAAATGCGACACCGCCATGGGCTTCATCAATCAGTGAACTATTCGTGTGACTTTCATGGTAACGCTGAAGCAGCCTAGCACTATTATCGGTAGAACCATTATTAACGAGCACAACTTCCACGCTTGGCGGAATTGTACCTAAACTTTTAAAAAGGCGCGGTAAATACGCTTCACTATTAAATACCGGAATGACGATACTCAGTTGGTAGTTCATACTGCCCTCCGTTGATTGTTCTAGCGTCTTTGGGTTGATGACCGTGTGACTGGCATTAGGCAGACCCCATAGTGTCAAATGACGCCATAAAAATAAAGCCGTGTACACTGGCAGTAACGACACTGCCAAAATAGCTCGTGACTTTCCCGAGCATTATACCACAGGTTAGCATCCCTTCTTAGACAAACTTGCTGTCTTCGTCTCACCCAATGATTTTTAACGGTATTCGCATGAAAACACTCTCGTCTTCAAGTTGAACTCTCCTTAAACCAAACAGTGATTATGGTAAAATGGCCTAGTCGTATGATTGATAGCGGGCGAAGATCCATCAGACTAGTTATACATAATGTGATTTCCACGGCCGGATTCGTCGCAGAGTCCATCAATAGTATCTTTGTCCTACATTTAGAAAACACTTTACATAATAAGGGGTTACCTTCAGTCATGACAACTCGTAGTAGTCGGCTAATCAAAAGCCTCATCATCTTATTGATCCTATCATTGATCAGCCTGTTCAACGTACTACCAATTTTAAGGCTTGATTTTTCAACGGCCTTTTTGGGTGATGATTTTTCTTTCCACGTTGAAAGAGTCTTAGCACTAAGCAACATATTTCAAAGCCCGGTCAATTTCAATACGTTCGGGCATGCTGCTAGTTTGGCTAATGTGTTCTATCCTTGGGAAACCGTCTATCCCCTCCATCTCATCTATTCAGCAACTAGCGATTTTATTTTCAGCTATAAACTATTCTACTTTCTTTTGACATTGATCACAGCTTTGTTAGCTTATTGGTGCATCTTCAAAATATCCAAAGATACCTTCAGTGCCCTGTGTTTTGCCACGCTCTATATTTTCTCATTCTATCGAATCTCAAACTTCTTCATTCGTGCTGCGCTAGGTGAAGTTGTCAGTATGACTTTTCTGCCGCTAGTTTTGTTGGGACTCTATTACATTCTTTTCGAAAACTTTAAGAAGTGGCGCATCCTTACGATTGGCATGGCACTGATTGGTTATTCTCACGCCCTGTCATTATTTTTTACAAGCGCATTCGTTCTCATTGCCGCGGTTGTGATGACTGGATTTATCGATGCCAAAACCAAACGACTGATGAGTCTGCTTAAAGCGGGCTTTTGGGCCATCCTGCTATGCTCGCCGTATTTGGTTTTGGTAGCGAATACTTCTTCAAAAAACGATCTTTATATGATTTGGACCCAACCGTTAAAGGGACTGCCGCTTTGGCAATGGCTTAGTAACTCACTAAGCAACCAAATGTATCCAAATCCTGACGTCAGAAGTAGCCTTGGCGCGTCCGTTGTTCTTGCGCTAGTGATAGCTTTAATTATCTTTGTACTGTTTAAAAGAGCACGTACACCTTTTAATACATTTTGCTTGTTTAGTGGCATGGGAAGCATGTTACTGACGTCATCTATCTTCCCTTGGGCACTCGCAAACCAAACGCTTTTCAGCAAAATCCAGTTTGTCTGGCGTTTAAACACCTATACGTCACTCCTGATCCTAGTTAGCTTCAGTCTCTTGCTTGGGACGGTCATTCCCAAGGCGTCGGTGACCTTAAAACCAATTTTACTTTTAGGACTTACGGTTGCTTTGATCATCAGTAGCAGTAGTTCATTGACCACTTTTGCCAAGAACAAGGCTGAGAAGACACAGCGCGACCCAGATATTGCTAAGACGGTAAGAAATGTCTTTTATGGCGATTACGCCCCCAAGCAGGTTACCAACCAAAAGAATCTGCAGCAAGTTCTCCAAAAAAGATATTTCTTGAATGGCCGGCCAATTCAGCCGAGCGTCAAGTATACGGACAGCGTTTATACAATAAAGGCGACAAATAAAACTGGCCAAGAAGCTACGTTAAAAGTGCCCGCATTTTGGTATTCATGCCAAACTGTCACCGTCAATAATCAACCTGCGCCTTCAAGAATCTCGGCAGCAGGTACGACACTTCTCAACATTCCAAACGGCAAGTCAACCATTACCATTTCGTACGATTACCCGAAACTTCTCTTAGTATTTATTTTAATTGCAGTCTTGAGTCTGATTTTTCTATGCATGTCTAGCCTTTACGTCAGAAATGCTGTTGGTCGGTATTTCTCCGTGGAAAAGCAATAACCCAAGATTAAAGATTAATCTTATGACATTCAAATTCGTTTATAACAAATGCCTAGGAGTGTGGCGCGTCTCCTAGGCATTTGTTAATTAATCGTTTTTTGATGTCTGGTTATTTCCTTGTGCAGTGCCCTTTTAGCTTGAACCCGCCATAAACCAAAAGATAACCAACCGTTAACACATTGATAATGGCTGCAACCCAAAATAACTTAGATGGTTCGTACCCCACTGTGACCGTATTCTTGCCTTCACGTGCTGGGATGATCAGCGTACCGATGTCACTACGTTTATATTGGGAAGGATCTAGCCGCTGACCATTTAATCTGACTGTCGAGTGTTTATAGACAATAACCGGCACAAGCGTCTGCTTTTGCCTCTTTGACTGCCAGCTAAGTACGAGTTGATTTTCTTTATTAACTGTTTTCTTAACGTTTAACGGATTATGTAGAATTTGCTTTTTGTAAGAATTGTATGAATAGCTAGTATCCTGGACATTCTTTGGCACAGGTAAATAATCCGAAGTATTCTTGGTAACGGCACTAAAGACATGAGACTCATCATATGCATGGTCAAATATTTCTCGAATCTCTGCTTGCGTTCGCACCGTCGTTTCACCCGCAACTGCCACTTGGTCGCCTTTCCAAGCAACTGCTTTCTCGTTGACCCACGTGTATCCGTTAACTAAATTCAAGCAAGCCACTCCAAGAAAAACAGATGTTATTAACTTTGACTTTTGGAAATCAGCTTTTGGTTCAAATTTCTGAATGGATAAAGTTGCTCCTAAAATCACCATGGTGAACGCAACAACATTAAAACGTTGCGGAAATTGAACTGTCTGAAGTATTTGAAAATGCTCTGCAAGAAAATTCCACGGGAAGAACGCCGAACTCAGCCACAAAAAAAACAGTCCATCAAGGTTAATAAGCCTTTCCACAGTGGTTAACTGTTTCCAACTTAAGCAGGCAAAAACCAGCTGGAAAACGATGATCACTGAAAAAATCAGGCCAAAGTCAAGCCGTGTCATGTTTCCCAACGATAATCTTGAAGCACTACCGAGCAGATCAGCGACTCGGTAAGGCATGACGAGATGTTCACTACGTAAGTCCAAAATAGCCGCCAATGTTGCCGCGTTTAATCCAATGGCAATGGCAACAGCTCCAGATGCATCGAGAATAGTTCGCCAACGATTCTTAGCCAGATACAATCCTGGAATAAAGAAGACGACAGCACTTAGAACGTACAACAATGCTGTAAAGTTTTGGACGGCCATCAAAACCGCAGCGGATAAACCGAACAAAACCGGATTGATTGGTTTGCGGTGATTCACAACCATTCGGATCAATGGAATCGTTGTCAGGGGTAACAGTGCAGCGCCCCATCCTCTAAGGGCTGAATCCGTGACATAAAAGATGACCAAAGGTGTTCCCATATATAAAACAGCCGCCCCAAAGGCCAACTGACGCTTAACCTGACAGTAGCGGGTCAAATAATACATGCCACTACCAGCCGTAAACAGGCAGAGAAAACTGGATATTATCTCTGCCCTGAACCAGGTTTTCACGAAAACTAAAATCAATCCGTGCAGGTAGGCAAACACACTCCCATAAACAGCATTGACGATACGTCCGGATTGGCGAAACGAGTACAACGATTGGAAAAAATTGAATTTACCGGTTTTAATTTGCATGGCGGCTTCATAGAACCGATTCCAGTGAAATTCCCAGTCATCCCCAACTGCCAAAGCATGATAAGTAAGTTGGGGCGCCAAAACAACCAATGCCATGACAGCAATCCCCAAAAGCCACATCAGATCAGGCTTCCAATCCCGCTTTATTTCTCTCTTCACGTTTTTCTCCTTCTGTTCCTTGTCTATCCCTTATAATTTTTATAATTTTCTCCACAAAATGACCACCTGAATATTTTACACGTTTTTGCCAAGATGCACCATCGTTGCTTCGTCCTATCAATGAAAAAAACCCTGCACTCACTAGCTGACGAAGCGGGCTAGCAAATACAAGGCTTCGAGAGATATTTTTGTTCGTTAATAAAGATCGGGACTATTTAACGGTTAAGCCGCCTTTATCAATCCAATAGACATGTCCATCAGTAAACTGAACTTTGACATAGGTTCCGCGATCGGTCTTTTGTTCAACCGAAGCATGAACTTTTTGACCGTCGTATTGTTTGGCATTATCGTTACCGACAAGTGTGCTGATGCTGGTATGATACGGTCCATCACTGTAAAGACCATCTACACGGTCCTTTTGATTGATCGTTGCATCATAATTAACATTATTCGTTGAAAGAATCGGACTTAATGACGAGAAGCTTGTAAGAGCGAGTTTATCCGTCCAGTAAGTCTGGCCGTTTGCTAAACGAATCTGTACATATGTCGAATGCGTTGAACGAGAAGTCGTTGCTTCGGTAAGCACTTGAACCAACTGACCGTTTAATGACTTAGCATTGTCATTACCGATTGCGGTTGTAGCTGAGGTGTGATAAGGACCGTTTGCATACAACCCGTCAGCACGATGACTTTGATCAACGATAGCAAGATAGCTTACGGATTTCTTAAGAAGAATCTTGTCATACCCTGAATTATCGCCGGTTTGAAAACCACGCTTATCAATCCAGAAGGTCTGTCCATCAGCTAAACGTACCTGGGCATAAGTCGTGCCGCCAGCTCTGCTGGTAGTGGCTTCAGCAATAACCTGAACCTTTTGGCCGTCATACTTAGTTGCATCACTATTACCGCCAGATGTTGCGGCAGAGGTATGGTACGGGCCGGCGGTATAAATACCATCGCCGCGACCTTGTTGCTGAATTGTGGCCGGATAGTCCACTGTCTGTTGCGAAACAATGCTGTCAAACGAAAATTGTGCGGTACCATTCTTATCAATCCAGAAAACTTTGCCCTCCTGAGCCTTAACTTGCAAATAAGTGCCACGCGATGTAACCGCCTCAGCCTGAACGTGGACATTCTGATTGTTGTAATTGACACCATTGAAGTTAGAAATAGCAGTTGAAGCACTGGTATGATACGGTGCATCGAAATAAATGCCATCTTTGCGAGTATCCTGATTAACAATGGTGACATCATAGCTGACGGATTTGTTTGACAAAATCGGGTCATAAGAAGGTGCTGGCGGAGTAGCTGCATTCGGTTGCGTAAACAGACCCGTGTAATCAACTGAAACATCGACTGGTTTAGATGCTCCAGGCAAATACGCTAATGAAGAATACTGCCATGCACCAAAATCTTGATTCCACATCGAGTTAGCGCTCGGCGTATACGGATAGTCCGCAACCCATGTCCGGTTCTTACCGACTGTCCCAATGGCAGCATTCGAGTAAGTATAATACTTACCGGTATACAATACATGATGCGTATAACCGCGCTGATTAAGTGTCTGCCAGAATGCATTTAAACTCGCCCCGACATCCCCACTTACATCGGAACCTTCGACATCGGCAACAACATTGACTTCTTTACCGACATTCAGCTTATCAAGTGTATTGGCAAAAAAATTAGCTTCAGCCACTGCTTCGGCACTTGAACCGAAGTGGCTATAGTGGTAAGCCGAAACAGTCATGCCCGCGTTACGCGCATATTGAATCTGCGATGCCGCAAATGGATTTTGATAAGACGTACCTTCTGAGGCTTTAACAACGGCACCTCTGACGCCCAACGAATGGAGGGTATTAAAACTGTCTTGATTCATCCACCCTTGATAAGAGGCGACATCTACAACATCTGTTCGTGGAACTGATTGATCCCCAATGGTAAAGCTCATCATTGTCTGTGCTTTGGCTGCAAACGCCTGCACATTCGATTGCGGTGCTGCCTGTAATGTTGCTCCCGCAGCTTGTGCACTTGAAAATGACCGCACACCTGCTGTCGTATTGGCACTGGGAACAGTAGTATTACCAAAATTAGAATGTTCGTTCATATCGTGAAACGATACGGTTTGGTCCTGACTCGTTTGACTGGTTTGGGCGCTTCCAGCTGTACCTTCATCAGCCGCAGATACCGGTGTCCCCAAAACAAGCTGCGAAAACAGAATTGACGACGCAATCGCCGCAGATGTCCAAAATAACTTATTCTTCATTTTTTTCTCCTTTTTCCCCATAAGTAAACTCCTCCTCAACTTTTTAAACTTTATAACAGGCTCATTATACATGGAGATCAACCGCTTTTAAAGAAACAAAATGATGACAAATTACCATGTCATTTATATGACAGGCGTCTGAGCATCTTGGATCAGCGGGAATCCTTGGACGAATCAAGTGTAAACATTTTTTCCTGCAAGGTTGTGAGCCATCCATAAATTGTCGGTACTGCCAATAAGAACAGGACATAATACAATTCAAATCGGTACCGTGCCTGAGTTTCCATGAAGATATAGGCAAAGAAGAACATGCCGAAAACGACCGCTGGCAAGAGGTAACTGGTGCGACTCGTTACCCATTTTTCGGTTATAACCCGTTTGAAGGTTCCAAGAACCGTTCCACTATAGACGACCATGCCGGCAAAATTCAATGATGAAATCAGGACCGGGTGCCGATTCATAAATTGCTCATTGCCCCCGAGATAATACTGATTATCGACATTGCCAATAAAGCCGGTAAAACGATTCATGATGTCCTGCAAGTTCACGCCATGTATCAAGACATTCTTCAGTTTTTCCGCAGCTGCCTGTTTATAGAGGGCATAATTAAAATGGTATTCTTTCAAATCATAGTAAAGTTGGGTCTTGCGTGCACTGGTCGTATATTTTCCGCTCACGCCTTTTCCTGTCAGTCCAATCAGAAATTTAAAATACGGATTGCCGACCTTAATACCGTACGGAGCCACTCCCGAGAGAATAAATAACTTGTTGGTAATCCAGCCCAGACCCCAACAAGTCACTATAAAAGCCGCGGTTTCAAGCAAACGCTGTCGGCTCTTTTGCTGAATCGTCTGAATCATGAGGGTCACAATAATCGCAGCTGCAACCACGACTGCTGTTGGCCGCAACACCTGAGCAATCGCAATGCAGACTGCAGCGATTAACAAATTCGGCCAAGACCGGCGCTTCAGAATAAAATAAATGGCCAGTGCCTCTAGCAGCAGACCCTCATGCTGATTATTGATGATGCCTACGCCGATAAACACGTATGGGAAAAGCGTGAATACTCCCGCCCCAAAAACGGACCGATGGACATCACAAAATAATCTAAATGTTTTATATAGTACAAGCGTTGTCGCTGTCATAACAAGCATTTCAATTATTTTAAAAAACAGCAGCCGATCACCAAACAGCCGCATGATGAGCGATAGATAATAAGCGTAACCAATCTGGAAATTATAATATCTAAAATAGTTATCAGGCTGGGCCGCCTGGCTTTTAAATGTGCCATCGACAATATCCCGAGCACCCTCCAACAAAACTTTATAATCGCTGACTGGAACCGGTCGAAAGACAAAGTTCCAGAAACTAAAAAAAACGAGGGCGAGCACGGTCAATAGCAACAACGCCTGACGATCTGAGAGCTTCAGCAAGCTTAGTTTAAAGAGCAAAAACAAACCGATCAGAACGCCCATACTCCCTAAAACAAAAGCAGGCGTCTCCCAACTAGCTCCTTGGATAACCTGTATTTTAAAAAGGCACAGCAAACAAAAAGCAAAAACCGCAACAAGCAGATATCTTCCCAGCTTATTGATCAGCCTGTCAGCACCTTCTAGTAGCATCATTGTGCGTTGTCTCATTCTCTAGTTATTCCCCTTTTACTTTATTTTTCTTCCCCTCTGACCAGCAAAGTCCGTTACCAATTGCATGTAAAAATCGTTGATAGGACTATAACGCAAGTCGTTTCACGATTAAGCTTTAAAGAACATCCGTCACTGAATGCGGTACCATACAGCCAATTTCAAGTAAAACGGTTTCGAAACAATGAATATCTCATGTTATACTGAATGATGAAATTGTAGCGATTCAGTTAACGGAGGAACGTTTGCGTTGGATCTTATTCTATTACCATTCATCGGTTTTTTATTTGCTAGTATACGTCCAAGTCAGAACCTTGAAGAAGGCCACCTGGGAAAAAGTGCCACTAACAACCTAAAAGGCATCAGCATCATCTTTATCATTCTGCATCACATCAATCAAGAGCTCAATGGTGTTAGCGGTACTTTCTTTGCTTCGCGACTAACCATGGCTGGTCGACTCGGCGTTGCCATTTTCTTTTTTGTCTCCGGTTACGGTATTATGCGGCAGTATCAGATCAAGGGACCATCTTACTTAAAGAACTTCCTGCCCCATCGTCTGCTGCCCATTATTTTACTTTATCTTCTAGCAATGCTGCTTATCTTCCCGATCAAACACCAGCTGATGGGACTGACTTTTAGCCAAGCTGCCATTTCGATGACTAATGGCGCGCCGTTCGTGAATGACAGTTGGTTTGTTTTAGCAATTATTTTTTTCTACTTTGCATTTTGGCTCGGTATGCAAATCTCGCGTGGTCACTCGCTACCATTATTTGCCATTTTGTTTTTATTGACCGGTCTTTACACGGTTTATATTTGGGATAAAGGCATGGGCGAATGGTTAGTCAACGCAGCCTTTGTCTTTCCGACTGGTGTCCTCTTTGCTTTTTATGAAGACCGCTTCATACCGCTTATCCGTCGTTTCTATTTGCCGATCATGTTAGGGACGCTGACGGCATTTGCGCTTTTCTTTACTCTAGATGAAATGCATAATCAGTTAAGGTTCCGATTCTTTAGCGAAATCTTCTTCGCTTGGCCGTCATGATGGTCAGCTATCGCGTTGAGTTTTCGAGCAAGCTCTTTTTAATCAGCAGCGCATGGTCGTTAAACCTGTATCTGTATCATCCCTTCATCGCCAGCTGGTTACATACGATTCCCGCGATTGGTGCCCATAGCGTCGTCTACTCAATCATGGTGATCTTATTAAGCTATTTCGTTGCCGGAATCATTGCCTATGTACAAGTTACCATCAAACAACTGAGGTCCAAACGACTGGCATCAAGAAGTGCTTGATAAGTAAGCAAGCAGAAGCCATTCAGGCCGACTTATGGCCTTTTTATTTTGCTCGTTTTAAAAAACAGTTTATGGTTTCCGCTGCTTTTCAACATCTTTGTCTGCTTTTGGCTGCTTAGATGGTTCATCATGCCAAGTCTGATCACTGATAATAAACCGCGGGCGATGCTTGGTTTCCAGATACGTTTTCCCCACGTATTCACCGATCACGCCTAAACTGAGCAGCTGAATGCCGCCCAAAAATGAAACAATGCAAACAATTGAAGCCCAGCCAGCAACAGTAGCACCCTTAATTGCCATGATGACAGCCCAGATCGTACCGATGAAGCCTAAGATACTGACAACGGCACCCAGTTCGGCGATAAATACGATCGGCTTGATTGACAGACTCGTAACGCCATTAATCGCTAAGGCAATCATTTTTGACAGTGGGTAATGGCTCTTACCTGCCAAACGTTCGTGCCTTTCATAATAGACTGACGTACTTTTAAAACCAACAAGCGGGAACATGCCGCGCAGGAAGAGATTGACTTCCTTAAAATCGGCTAAATGTTGCAACACCTTGCTACTGGCCAACCGATAATCAGCATGATTGTAAACAACATCCACTCCCATCACCCGCAAGAACCGATAAAAAGCCTGGGCACTGACGCGTTTAAACCACGAATCGCTTTTGCGGTCTGAGCGAACGCCATAAACAATCTCACAACCGTCTGCGTACGCTGCCAGCATATCTGTCATCGCGTTAAGATCGTCCTGACCATCAGCATCAATAGAAATTGTCACATCAGCGCGATCTTTAGCGACCATCAGTCCGGCTAAAACCGCGTTCTGATGCCCGCGATTGCGACTTTGTTGAATCCCTAAATAATGCGGATCCGTTTGGGCAAATTTTTGAATTAATGACCAAGTTTGATCTTTTGAGCCATCGTCTACAAACAGAACCCGGCTATTTGCCGCGATCTTTTGCGTTTCGATAAATTCAGAAAGCTTGGCCAGAAATCGTGGTGCCGTGATAGGTAAGACTTTTTCTTCGTTGTAACAAGGAATCACGATCCACAACACCGGAAGTGCCATCTTATATACCCCCTTGACACACGCTCGCCACCACAAGAATCTGTGGTGGCGAGTATGACATGCATGTAACTCATTTACTTGAACGGTGCTGGTCGCGTTTCACGTTTTCCGAATTCATACAAAATCGCATCTAAAATCCGCTGCGACGCATGGCCATCGCCATATGGATTCTTGGCATCTGCCATGCGTTGGTATTCCGCATGATCATCCAGCAACTGCAACATCGCCGTTTTAACCGTCTGCGGATCGGTGCCGACCAACTTCAGGGTCCCAGCTTGAACCCCCTCTGGCCGCTCGGTAGTGTCGCGTAACACCAAAACCGGCTTGCCCAACGAAGGGGCTTCTTCCTGCACTCCACCGGAATCGGTCATGATGAAATAGCTGCGCGCGGCTAAGTTATGGAAGTCGACCACGTCCAGCGGTTCAATCAGATGAATCCGTTGGTGATGCCCTAAAATCGAATCGGCTGCTTCCTGAACCACCGGATTTAAATGCACGGGGTAAATGATCTCGATATCCGGATGGCTTTCAACCACATCCCGCATCACTTTGAAGACGCGGCGCATTGGCTCGCCTTGATTCTCCCGGCGATGCATGGTGACTAGAATCATTTTCTTGTTGGGATCAATCAAGTCCAAAACCTCGTGATGATAATCATCCTGGACGGTTTGATCGAGCGCATCAATCGCCGTGTTGCCGGTCACAAAGATCTGCTTGTCAGGATGATGTTCTTGTAACAAATTCGCGCGACTCTGAGCTGTCGGTGCAAAATACAGATCACTCAAAACATCGGTTAACTGGCGATTCATTTCTTCCGGATACGGGCTGTACTTGTTCCAAGTACGCAGCCCCGCTTCGACGTGACCGACTTTGGTTTGTTGATAAAAGGCCGAAATACTAGCCGCAAATGTCGTGGTCGTATCGCCATGAACTAGCACAATATCTGGCTCTTCCTTGGCAATGATCTGTCCAAGCTTTAACAAAACATTGCTGGTAATATCCGCCAATGTTTGGCGTGATTTCATGATGTTCAAGTCGTAGCTTGGCTGAATATGGAAAATTGTCAACACCTGATCCAACATTTCGCGATGCTGGCCGGTAACCACAGTGACCTCCTCAAACTCATCACTACGCCGTTTAAGTCCCAGAACCACCGGCGCCATTTTAATTGCTTCCGGTCGGGTTCCGAATACCGTCATAACTTTGATCTTTGCCAAGTTGGCACCTCACTCTTTTTCTTAATTAAAAACCGTCGCTAGACTGCGACAAATATTTTTAAACTCAGAAAAAAGTATAACAGATTATCGAGTTGGAATCTAAGCTACCTGAACCATCGGCTCTAACAGCTCGCAATACTAGCGGGTTGCTGTGCCTACTTGAATTGTATGCATCGGTTCGAGTCCAGAAATCATATACAAAGCATTGCCTTCTGTCCACGTAATTTGATTTTGTCGAGTGTTCGCATCCGTCACAGCTAAATCGACCGTCCCGTGTGTATCAGGTACTGGCAAGGCATTTTTGGCGAACCATGCGACTGCCTGCTTGGCAAGCGGCAGCGGATCTTCACCGTTAACAGCAGTGGCTTTAACAGTCACAGTCCAACGACCCTCATTCCAAGTCAGATAAGATGATCCGGCTGCGCCTTGACTCGCGGCATAAATACCATCTCCAATGGCGACTTGGCGCAATCCCTGCGTCGCTCGTGCTGGGGCCACTTGTGCCTGTGCGTCAGCTGCACTCGCATACGTTTTCTTCTGAATTGCCAGCTCGGCATTGATATTCTGCAAAGTTGGATCGTTATACGGTAACGCTGACTGCCCTGGGCTGAAGAAAATCGAATAATTCGCTTGATCACCAGTTGCAAAGATATTTAAATGCTGTGAGTTTGCAACCGGGTATGAAGCAGGCCACTTGGCATTTGGAATCTGGTTAAATACAGCTTGTTTCAGTGTTGCCAATCTCTGGTCATTTGACGTTGTACCACTCGAGGCCGCTGTTGCAGCTTTTTGCCCAGTCTGACTGGTAGTTGAAGCAGCAGTCTGACTACTCGATTGCGCGGAACTTTGACTTGCGCTAGTCTTCCCATTAGACTTTTTTGCTGATGCTTTTTTGGCCTTATGACTTGTTTGGCTGGTCTTAACAGATTCTTTTTGGCTGGTACTGCTTTGATTACTTTGCCCGCAACCCGCAGCAAAGATCAACAACAACACCGGTAATACTAACAGCGTCTTCTTCATTTAAAACGCCTCCCCCTTAATATAACTTAAGTATATGCTTTAATTATAAATAGTTCACTTAATTGACGCACCTACTGGCGGGGGGAGCAAGTTATTAAGAAATTCGTTAAACATTTGAACGTATGCAAAAATCGGCTCCGGAATGACAAGCCTGTCTTCCCGGAACCGATTCATCCGAATATATGACTGGTCCAATAGCCGTTAAACGGCCGAGACACCGGATTTATGCCACTATGACAAGTGAGTGATGTCCTGCTGAACCACCAAGTCATGCAACTTCTGACGTTCCGGTTCCGTGTCTTCCTCAAGTCCCTGCGAGGAAACCTTGTCAAATAAGACCTTAATGGTTTGTAGCAAAATACGGGCATCTAGAAAAATGCTGTAAGTCTTGATATACAGCAGATCAAACTTCAATTTACTGTGGTAGTCGGAAGCGTATTTGCCATAAACCTGCGCGTAACCAGTAATCCCGGCGCGAACATTATGACGCAGATAGTAATGCGGTTCCTGTTGGTTAAACTGATTGACGAAATACGGACGTTCTGGACGAGGCCCAACGATGGACATGTCTCCTTTTAAAACATTAAAAATCTGCGGCAATTCATCCAATCGGAACTTGCGTAAATATTTGCCAACAGGGGTAATCCGCGAATCATGTGCTTTAGCTAACACTGGGCCAGACTTCGCCTCAGCAGTTGCCGACATCGTGCGAAACTTCAAAATCTTAAATTCTTTTTGGTTCAGCGTAATCCGCGTCTGCTTATAAATCACCGGACCGGGCGAGGTTAATTTCACCAATAAAGCCGTGATCAACATAAAAGGTGATGCAACGATTAGCATTAACAAGGCAACGACAATGTCAAAAATTCGTTTAAGAACGGCACTTTCCGGCTTAATGCGAAATTGTGTGATGCCCATGACACTTTCATCTTCAAAATTCATCAAGTTTGGTCGCAGCATCATCAAGTTATCAAACGTTGATGGTAACAGGATGGTCTTTTCTTTTTTAATGATGATATCGATGATTTCCCGCCGTTGTTCATCCGGTAAGCTCTTGGTAAGGTAAAAAATATCCACCTTATCAATAATCTTTTTGGCGTTCTCAACAAAGTGATCTGAGATAACGTAGGTTACTTTATGTTTGTTGTTCTTAGCAGAATGGAAGTTCTCCAAAACAGCAGGTAATTCATGTTCATACGAAAGCACGGCCACCTTGTAGTTACTCGTAAAGTGGATGTACATGTAATATATGAAAACGCGCCAAATACCAAGAATCAGAATACTAAGCACAAACGAATATGCAAGCACCAGTCTTGGAAATGCAAAGAACCGTCCCATGAACGTGATCATGGTTAATCCCGATATGGTAATCGTCTGGGCCAATACCGTATTGAAAATAATGTCACTGATTCGCCGATTATAGTAAACGTAGACGCCTAAGAAAAAGTTAACGAACAGAAAGAGCAGCGAAATGTAAATCGCCGAACCTTCATACATCTTAAAGTTCCATTCGGGAATCTCCGCACCAAACCGCCAGTAAAAGGCGAGCAATATACTTAAATTAAAAAGACCGACATCGCCGATCATCGTCAACAGTCGTTTAAGACCGTTCCATTCGGCACTTTGTTTCATACAGCAACCCTCTCAGTAAATATCTTTGGTTGAAAACAGCTCACTCATTATAGCATATGTTCGGTATTTGTCTGCTGCCGTGAACAGCGATTGGCAAGGCACCTGCGCCGAAACGAATGGTGCAACATCATCGTTGATAAGGAATGCCATCTCGTTCAGCGCTTTTAATCCCACGCCGCGCAGAAATGTCCGCCCACCAATAAGGAAACAGCACTTTAAAGAGATGCTTTAGCCGACCACGTAAGCCAGCATTGGCACTTCCCCAAGAATTATCGAAGAGATGTTCCATGTAGTTAGCATCTTGATTCCGACTTGCATATGTAAAATAATCACGCGGATAAACGATGATCCCCGATTCCAACTCTTGACGCTGACCATTCATCCTAAAATCAGGATAAAGTCGCATCAGAATTTTTGTCACAACCGGATTACTGGTCATTTTCTGCATATCATCCTGCAAATCAGGGAATTTCCGTCCAGCATAGACATCTAAAATTTCGGCTAGCAGCGGTGTTTTGGCTTCAGCGCCGATAAATGATGTCAAAATACTATTATCGTACTGAAAACCCCAAACCATCTTGTGATCCAAAAACGGCGCAAGATCCTTCTTGATAATCATATCGGTGTCAAGATAAAATCCGCCATACTGATACAAGACAGCGTATCGCAATTCATCCGCAGCATAGCCAAGTTTGCCTGCTTGGTACATTTTTTCAGAAAAGGCATATTTTTTCAAATCAAAGTTTTTGTCATTCCAAAACTTAAATTCCCAGTCCGGCAGCTTCTCTTTCCACTCCTGAACCCGATCCTCGATAAACGATGGCGGTGTGCTGCCAAACCAGGCATAATGAATAATCTTAGGTATCATAGGCTTCCCCCTCTTTAAATGTCAGCGTTTGTCGGTAATACCCATCAGTGAATAATGCAAAAAGTAATATAAACTTTTAAAAATATTGAGATGTTCATGCTGCCGATAAATCGTCCATGTCCACTGAGCCGCCTGCAATTTGTTTGAACTCAGCGATGTCTGATGCTTCCGATATTGAGCCAAGATTCGGTCAGACGCAAGGTAGGCAAGCGTTCCGCCACGGGCAATCGACAACCAGCAAGCGTAATCTTCATGATTTATTTTAGGAAATGGATACTTTTGGGCAATTTCCCGAGTCAACATGACGGTCAATAGTCCGATCCGATTGCCTTTTAGCATCTCGTGGTAATCCAGACGGGCTTCAGAAATCTTACGCTCGCCGATTTTCGTGCCATGATCATCCACCACATCGTACGAGCAATAAGAGAAGGCTGCTTGATGCTGCTGCATAAATGCGACCTGAAGCTTTAATTTATCGGGAAGCCACAAATCATCGCTGTCCAAAAAAGCAACGTACTGCCCCTCAGCATGTGCCACACCAACATTGCGGGCATTGGCAACGCCTTGATTATCGTCAAGGTGAACAAACCGGATTCGACTGTCGCTAGACGCTAACTGTTGACCGACTTCAGCCGTCTGATCAGTCGAATCATCGTCAATAATGAGCAATTCAAAATCTTTAAAAGTCTGGTCTAAAACTGACTGCACGGTCTTCGGAAGATACGCTGCAGCATTGTAAGCTGGCATCACAACGGAAACTACTGGTGTCTTAACCAAAATATCTCTCCTACAAGCATAAATTAAAGCAAACAACACGAAAAATGACCAGCCATCCGTTACGCGATGACCGATCAATCTTCCTATTGAACCGACGCCACATACTTCGCCAGCCCTTCAGCAAGCGGCGTATGGGTCATGAAATCAAACTGATCTAGCTTAGCTGTTTGGGCATACGAATCGCGAATGTCACCTAAACGTGGCGCCTTGTGGGTGGCGTGGAGCGTTTTGCCAGTGAGCTTTTCGAGTTCCTTAGCCACTTGGTTTAAAGTTGTTTGCTTGCCGTTTGCCACGTTGAAGACATCATCGCGCGCGCTTGGCGTTTCTAGCAAACCGCGAATGGCATGCACCACGTCGCCAACGTAGATGAAGTCGCGAGTTTGTTCACCGTCACCGAAGAACGTGAAGGGTTTGTCCCCCTTCAAGGCGTCCATCATAATTGACAGAACACCGCTGTACGGCGATTTTGGATTTTGCTTTGGCCCGTAGACATTGAAAAAGCGGGTGCAGACCATTGGCATATCGTATAACCGCCCGTAGTTTAAGACTGCGCGTTCGGTTGCAAACTTGTCGACCGCATATTGAGTCAGCGGTTTGACCGCCATGTCCTCTTTCTTTGGCAGTTCAGGCGAATCGCCATAAACAGCGGCTGAACTGGCAAAGAAAAGTTTCTTATAGGCAATCTTTTGTGTCCGCAAGGTTTCAATGATATTTAAATTGGCTTCCTGGTTAACCTGGTGGGTTGCGTATGGCCGCTCAACGGAATCGGCAACACTGGCAATGGCGGCCAACAGCACGATGTAATCGAACTGGCCTTCCATCAGAAGTTGGGACATGAAGGCATGATCGGTGATGCTATGTTCATAAAATGTAATCCGGCTGGAATCAGGAATATTGGTTCGCAAGCCCATCGATAAATCATCGACAATGGTGATCGTATTATCAGGATCCGTTAACAACAGCTCGGTTAAATTGGATCCGATAAACCCGGCGCCACCGGTCACTAAGTAACTACTCAAGATAATTTCCTCCGTCTTGCTGGTTTTATTTCTCTCCTATGGTATCACAGCCGCGCCCGAACCACCGCAGCTTATACCAAATGTTAGGAAAATGATAAGAACCATTCCAAATGGCACCCTGCTTGCCAATACCGCACACGCAACATTTGAATCCGTCCCCATATACTAAATCGACTCTGGCAGTACACATTGATGTGCTGTCAGAGTCGATTTTGGTGATATTCACCTGCTTAAAAACCTAGTTCGACTGCACCAATCGCCGATCCAACCAGCGACTTGCCAACGACAAGGCGTAGTTGACAACGAAGTACATCACAGCCAAGGCGACAAACATGGGAATCATGTAGTTAATGTTCTGCCCATATATGATTTGCGCGTGGTACGTCGCTTCTGGCAACAGGATAATCGTGGCTAGTGACGTGTCTTTGACCAGTGAGATGAACTGGCTGACAATCGGCGGAATCATTTTCTTAAGCGCCTGAGGCATGATGATGTAGCGCATCGCCTGATAAAATGTCAGGCCATTGCTGCGGGCTGCTTCCATTTGCCCGCGCGGGACGGCGTTGATGCCGGATCGGACGATTTCGGCCAACATCGCCGATTCGAAAATGCTCATCGCCACAATGGCTGCAATGATGACGTTCAGGCGAATGCCGATTTCCGGCAACGCAAAGTAGGTGAAGAACAAGATCAGCAGCAGTGGCAAATTCCGAATCACATCAATAACAAAGCCGACAATCGCGGAAAAATATTTAATGTTGACATAACGTGCTAAGCCTAAAATCACCCCGAGAACGAAGCTGAAGAAGATGGAGGCTACGGAAACTTCCAAGGTCACGCCTAATCCCTGAAGCAGGTAGCGTAAATTAATCCAAGAATACGCGTCGATAAAATTATGCATCAGTCCTGCTCCTTTCTATGCGGTAACCCATTTTTTCTCAAGATAACGCATCAGATAACTTAACGGCATGGTCAAGATGAGATAAAGGATTCCGACGATCAGGTAAGTATCAAACGTCGAAAAGGTCGTTGCCGCAATGAGTTTGCCTTGATACATCAGATCGAAGCCGGCAACGAAGGCCAGTACCGAGCTGTTCTTTACCAAGTTAATAAACTGATTGCCCAGCGGCGGGATCACTATTTTGAATGCCTGCGGGAAAATGATCTGTGTCATCGCTTGGGTGTAGCTCATCCCGATACTGCGGGCGCCTTCCATTTGACCGCTGGGAACGGCTTCGATCCCTGCGCGCACGGTTTCGGCAATAAACGCACTCGTATAGATCAACAGGCCAATCGTGCCGGCGGTGAAGCCATCGATTTTGACGATAAAATGCGGCACGATCACGTAGAAGGCTAACGTGATGACCAGCAGTGGAATGTTTCGCACCACCTCGACATAAATTCTGCCGATGATGCGCAGCGCCTTGAACGGGGAAATTTCCATTAAGGCAAACAGGGTGCCGATGATCAGACTGCCAATCAATGCAAGAATACTGGCCGCCAAGGTATAGCCAAGTCCGGAAAGAAAGGTGTTCCAGTTATTGGTAAGAATTGACCACATATCATTCCACCTCCTTAAGACTGAACCCTGGCACATCGCCAAACCACTTTTTAATTAACTTGGCATAAGTACCGTTTTGCTTGAGTTGTTTGATCGCCTTATTGACTGCCTTGACAAACGGCCGCTGCCCTTTGTTGATGGCAATCCCATAAGGTTCCTTGGTAAAGGTGCCACCAGTGACAATGTAACGGTTGTCTTGTTCCGACATTCCGTACAAAATCCCGTTATCAGTAGTAAGCGCATCCCCTTGCCCGGACTTCAAAGCGGTAAATGCTTGTGCATAATCGGCCAGCTGAAGCACGGTTGTCTCCGGCGCGGCTTTTTTGACGTTGTCGACGGAGTTGGAACCCTGCACGCCAATGACCTTCGTCCCTCTCTTCAGGTCCTTCACGGTTTTAATAGGACTGCCTTTTTTAACCAAAAGACTTTGGCCGGCATTAAAATAAACATCGGAAAAATCCAGAATCTTCTGACGCTCCGGAGTAATCGTCATGGTAGCAATCACCGCGTCAACGTTGCCGCCTTTGAGCATCGGTACCCGCGTGTCACTGGTCACTTGAACCAGCTGAGCGTTCCCCTTCTTGCCTAAAATCTGTTTGGTCACGGCTTTGGCCATATCAACGTCAAAGCCTTCGATTTTATCGGTTTTAATATTCATCAAACCAAAAAGTCGGGTGTCGGCTTTAACGCCCCACACAATGGTATTGGTCGCCTTGGCATGGCTCAAAATATCCCGATCTGCGACACTTTTCCCGCAACTGCTAAGCGGTATCATCATTAACAACAACACCAGCGGCAGGAGCATGCGTTTCCACATCTTTTTCATCTAACACACCTGCTTTCATAAAGTATCCCATCCGTAACTGGTCTTGTTGGGCTAATGATTGATGATCTTACTGATAAATTCCTTGGCCCGCGGTTCTTGCGGATCATCGAAGAATTGGTCGACATCGCTGGAGTCGACCAGAATCTGGCCATCATCCATGAAAACAATCCGGTTGCCGACGTGGCGGGCAAAGCCCATTTCGTGCGTCACTACGACCATCGTCATCCCTTGCTCGGCAATCTTTTGCATGACATCCAGCACGTCACCGATCATTTCCGGGTCCAGCGCACTGGTCGGTTCGTCGAATAAAATGGCTTTCGGCTTCATGGCAAGACTACGGGCAATTGCAACACGCTGCTGCTGACCACCGGATAACTCACCGGGAAAACTGTCCGCCTTGCTTTCCAGTCCGACCATCTTAAGCAAATCGCGGGCTTCCTGTTCAACTTCGGCTTTATCACGCTTCAGCACGAGATCCGGCCCGAGCGTGACATTTTGCAACACGTTCTTGTTGGCATACAGATTAAAATGCTGAAAAACCATGCCGACATTCTTACGGATACGGTTCATATCGGTTTTCTTGTCGGCTAAATCAAAGTCATTGACAATCAGCTGGCCGGACGTAATCCGCTCAAGCCCATTGATGCAGCGCAACAAGGTGCTTTTACCAGACCCGGAAGGCCCGATTATCGTGACCACCTCACCACGATCGACTGTTAGATTAATATTTTTTAATGCTTGGAATTTGCCAAAATACTTGTTAACGTCATGAAATTCAATCATTGACATTTTGGAGGACCTCCTTGGGTTCACTAGCTCTTATCATGGATTTTACATAGAAAACTAATGATGCGCAAATATTTCTTTTAAAAAGTGAGCATTTATTCGGTGGAAAAAACGAAAAATGCCGGTTTTTGGGACTTTTGCGGATGGAACCGCGATGTGGGAATTTGGTGTGCAGATATTGCAGAAACGGATGGCTTGTTTCTCAGCACGAAGAAAAGGCTTTCGCACGCAAGCTAATATTTTATCTGTAATCACAAACAAAGCCAAGCAAAAAGCCGCGGCATTTCACATTGACTGATCGTCAACGTGAAATACCGTGACTTGCTGACACTATTTTCGTATGGAAAGTGATACCGTGTCACTCCTTATTTCTGATGCCTTCGACTTTCCCGGGTTGGAAATTGCTCGGACGCTTGTTGCTCCAGCTTGGTCGTCGCATCGTCATCAAGCGCGTGGCGTCCTTCTCTAGTCTCCTGCGGTGCTTCTGGCTGACGACCCGCCACTGGATGCGTGTCAGTGTCTACCTTTTCTTGAGACGCTGCTGGCGACTTATCCTGATAAGCCAGCTGCACTGTCAGGCTGTATGGCTGCGATTCTTTACGCAATCCACTGCGACCCAATAACTTCTGCTCGCCGCCAATCAGAAAAACGTTGGCCGCCACCAGATGATAGTCCTGCGCCGCTTTTTCAACCGGCAACAAGCCCACCCGCTCAACAGTTGCGATGGGTTTGGCCGTCAGCGCGTTTAAGCCACCGGTAATAATCAGCTGATCGTTGACATGTTGCAAATCAAAAAACGGCAACGGATAGGGTGCGCCAATAGCGAGAACCGGTTTCTGCGTCTCCTGCGCAACCCGTTCAATCGCTTTGTCGTCCAAGCCCTGATAATTCAAGCTCAAAACGCCTTGCTTAACCAAACTGGCAACCAACGCATCAAGATTCGCTTGTTGGTCATCGGTTAGCGTAACATCGGCCGTCAGCAGTTGCTCTTGAGAAAACACGCCATTAGCCGGTGCCGCGCCTAATTGCGTTTTTAGCTCATTTTCAACAGCGGTTTTCTTTGCACCATTGCTGCCCAGCCATTTTTCAACAGTTGGCGAAATATCGAATCGCGTTGTTTTGTTCGTAAAATAATACAGGAAGTTCAATGCAATAAAATACAAAAAGACAACAAACGCCAGCAGGAACAACGCCCCGCGGATCCGAAAATCCGGATAACGCAGGTTTTCAATCGCAACATAGAGCAAGTAAAAATTAGCGAAAAATGCCACCCACGTGAAGGCCTTACCTTTGGGTTTATCGGCAATGTTAAAGTAGCCCAGCACGCGGTTGATAATATCAATAACAGTTAACATGATTTCATCCTTTCCGCGGCTTATTGGCCATTCGTGCCGGTTGTGTCAGTTCCTTGGTCAGTACTTGTCTGGTTCTGATCAGTCGTTTGCCCATTATTGGTGGAAGCGGTGCTTGGTGTGGACGTCACAGAAGATGTTGACGCCTTTGAGGTCGAAGTTGCCGAACTTGGTGTCGACGTTGCACTCGCGGTACTGGTCGTTTCGTTGTTGTTCTCCTCATGACTCGGCTGCGTCTGCGACTGGCTAGCAGCAGACGGCTGGGACGCCGAAGTTTGACTTGGTTCCGGCTTTGACGAGGCTAAACGCGCAGCCTTAGAAGCCGATTCGGATTTTATTTTGGATACCAACGAACTCTGATCGGTTGCCGATTTAGGCTGATTGACCGGGTTAATCGTATTAACAATGTTATACGCACTAATCAAAACAATCAGCGAAACAATGGCAGTCGGCGGTAATAATGGCGGTGTTCGATAAGCCATGTAGCCAGCTCCTTTCATTCATCGTTTCATTTTACCCCAAAAGTAGCAGGAAGCACCTTAAGTTACCGCTAAAATTATACGCTACTTATAGCGTTGGCCAAAGTGGTGCGCTTTTCAACAATCGTGAGATGGCTACCAATGCATGAGCCACATTTGAAACATGCAACACGACGCATAACTAAAAAAGACATCAGAGAATGGCTATCTCTGGTGCCGATACATCTACGGAGCACATCTGCGTCATTTACTTGCAACTGGTCATTAGGCGTTAGCTTCTTTCAAGCTGTTCGCCCGCTTTTGGCATTCCGCGCACAAACCATAAAGTTCAAAATTGTGGCTTTGAATTTTAGCGCCCGGAACCTGATCTTCAAAGTAATTCAACGGACACATTTTAAGTTCAATCACTTTACCGCAGTTCGTACAGATAAAATGGTGATGATGCGGATGCTGGAAATCACACTGCAGTTTAACTACGATTTGATCGTCTTGCATGCGACTTTCCAGGATGCCCATTTCGATGAATGATTTGACGTTGCGATAAATCGTATCATGCGACACCCCAGGGAATTGCGTGCGCATATATCGATCCAAAATCGTGACCGCCGTATACCGATGCTGGTTCCTGCCCAGATAGTCAACCATTGACTCACGTTGTTTGGTGACCCGGTAACCATGTTGTTTTAACTGTTTTAATGCAATTGTTGTGTTGTCCATGGAATTAAACCCCTTTGGCTTGACACTTTAATTGAAGACGTGTAATGTATCAAATCGTACTGATTACGATTAGTACCATTTAGTGTAACACGCCTGACAGGAGGAAGCAATATGGCTGAAAAAACCGATTATGCATCTGCTGCACGTCGTTTAAAAAGTAAGAATCCCAAGACCCGTTCACGCGCTAAACGTGTGATTAAGGCCGTTAAGAAACCGACTAAATAACCATTGACAGATACCAAAATAGATTGAACGTGGCCTTTTGCTATCACATAGCGAAGGGTCACGTTTTATTTTTGTTCCGGATTCAGCGATATTAAACCGCAGCTTTTCAGCGCCAAATCTTTCATGAACCGATCAACTTGTTCCCGTGCTTCATCCCAACTGTCATTTTTGATCACCGTCGCAAACGGCTTGAGTTCAGCCGGCAAGGTTAAATCCCGCTTATATTCAGGACTCTTCAGCCGTGCCGCCACCATCGCCGGATCATCGCCGCGGCCCAATAAGCGATCCTTCAGAACAGTCGGATCATCAATAGTGAGGAATAACACCACAACCTCTTTAGGGAGCTCGTGAACATAGGTAATTGCCCCTTTAGTATCCAGGACAATACTTAAAAAAGGATGCTTCGCCCAATTTTTCTCGAGCGACTCATGTGAGGAACCATATTCATAGCCAGCATAAGTGACCTTTTCGATAAAATGTTTCGTTGCAAAACTTGCCGGCGTTTCAAAATAATAATCGACGCCATTCTTTTCACCCTTACGCGCCGGACGAGTGGTGTGCGTCATCACCCGATGAATTCGGTAGTTATCGCGTAGATACGCGCTCACCGTTGTTTTGCCGGTACCTGTTGCCCCTGTGATCACAATCAACTTATGCGCCGCTTTCATGATCCGCCTCCTTGAATATTGCCTCGATTGTACCAAATCAGCGCCGATTCGTCAGCTGAAAATCAACAATGAGCGGTAAATCAAGCTAGCCTTTTCCACTCAAAACCTCAGGACAAGTCCTGGTAAAAAGCGACCACACCAAAGTGATCACTCGACACAAACCCGATCTTCTCGTAAAAAGCCCGCGTGTCTGGTTGATCATCCGTCAACAAAACTCGCTGCCGCACTTCCGGATAGTGATCGACCAATGCGTTTACCAATTGGCGGCCAATCCCTTGACGTTGGAAACTTGGAAGCACCAGCAGATCCTGTATGAAAAGAATCGTTTCGCCATCCCCTACTGCCCGAATCAACCCCACTAAACGGTCCCCATCAAAGGCACCCAAAACAATAAGCGACTGCGCCAAGGCTCGTTTTAGTTTTGCGGGATTGCGCGTGTACATGACCCATCCAACGGCTTGATATAAAGTCAATACAGCTTCGTCATCAAGTTTGCGATTGTCAATCTTGATCATCCCTGTCCCCTCCTCGTAAGCGTGAATCAATGCTTAATTCAGGCAATGAGTCACACATGATTATCAGTTTGATCATATTGTCGCATAGATTGCGGATGATAGGCTCGCGAATCGCTCGATTATTTGGATTTTATTTTAAAGAAAAAAGACCGGCCACCATGACCGATCTTTTAAATATATATTTTGCAGGATGTGAACAACTAATTAAAGACGACGGCCAAATTCAGGTGCAAAGTAAGCCATGCTTTGAACAGTGACATTCTGACCCGGTGCCGGTGCGTGGATGTACTGGCCATTGCCGATGTAAATGCCAACGTGATAGGCACTGCCAACGCCGCCCCAGAAGACTAAGTCGCCGGCCTGAAGATCAGAAACCGCCACGTAAGAACCAAGCGTGCTTTGAGCTTGCGAAGTCCGTGGCAAGTTAACACCGGCTTCTTTAGCTGCGTAGTAAATCAGACCTGAGCAGTCAAAGCCTGAAGGTGAAGTGCCACCATAAACATATGGCACACCGATGTACTTAGCAGCGTTACTTGCGATGCCGCCGCCGGAAACGGAAACCTTGCTGCTGCCAGCTGAAGCGGGTGCCGTTGAGGAGGTCACGCTCGTGCTGGAAGCATTGTTACTTGCAGAAACAGTGCTGGTGCTTGATGCCGTCGACGTAGAAGTGGTGCTTGCTGCGTCACTAACGGCCTTTTGTGCAGCTGCGGTCTTGGCAGCTTCTTCAGCAGCCAATTCAGCTAACTTGTCTTTGTTGGCATCAATCAGTTTTTGTGCTTCGGCAGCGGCTTCGTCAGCATCTGCCTTCAAGCTATCAATCTTGGCCTTATCGCTTTCAAGTTGGGCCTTGGTTGCGACCAAGCTCTTTTGCTTGGCTTCCTGGTTAGCCTTCAGATCCTTGACTTTCGCCTCGGAATCTTTAACCGCCTGCAGGGCTTCAGTGCTAGCCTGACTCAACTTGCTAACAGTAAATGAGCGACCTACCAAGTCGGTCAAACTACTTGAATTCAAAATGAAATCAAAATAGACATTGCCGGTAACCGAATTGCCGACCCGTTTTTGCAAAGAAATCAATTGATCTTTCAAATTATTCTTGCGTTGGCTGGCTTCTTGATTGGCTTTTGTCAGCTGACCGTCAAGATCAGTGATTTTAGCTTGGGTATCTTTAATCTCAGCCTCGGCCTTTTGAATCGCCAAAACTTTGTTGGAAACGTCATTGCTCAGCTTCGCGCTTTTATCGTTGGCTGCCTGAAGCTGTTTCATCAAATCATCGTTCTTCGCTTGCAAACTTGATTTGTCGTCTGCCGCGCGAACGGTTGTTGCTGCTACACCCGAAACCCCAACACCAGCTAATGTTGCAACGGTGATAGCGCCCGTAACTAATTGCCGTAATCTCATCTTTATCGCCACTCCTGCTTTCATTTTGTTCACAATTGTCACATTAACACTGAACTATTACAGGCTTGTTACAAGGCCGTTACCATCAGAATACTTTCGCAATTAAATCAACATTATTTTATGATCATATTGATAATTAGTTTACGTCCTAGTTATATTTTCGCGTTCGCATGCAAAAAAACAGGGACAAAGCGCGGCTTCATCCCTGACTTTTTGCAATACCTGTCATTTAATTTTTACTGGTTGGCTTTCGGTTGGTAACGTTTACCTAGTTGATCAAACTGCTACCGACATCGTTTACTTGATCTTAACCAGGAAGTACCGCTTTTTCCCACGTCGAACAATGACGTACTGGCCGTCAAAATGGGTGCTTGGATCAACTTCAAAATCCAGCTCGCGTTGGCGGGTCCCATTAATTGTGATCGCACCATTTTGAATGTCCTCACGCGCCTGGCGCCGACTCGGTTCGATTTTAGTGGTATCTACCAGCCAAGTGACGATATTCTCTGCAGTTTTCGGCGCTTCCACCGTTGGAAACTGCTTGAATCCCTGCTTGATTTCTTCAGCGCTCAAGTCCGCGACATCGCCGGAGAAAAGTGCGGCACTGATGCTTTCGGCCTGATCCACTGCTTTTTGGCCGTGAACAAACTTCGTGACAGAACGGGCCAATTCCCGCTGTGCTTCGCGTTTTTCCGGATGCGTTTTAGTCGCTTCAACCAATTCCGCAATCGCATCCCGTGACAGGAACGTGAAGAACTTGAGGAACTTTTCAACATCGGCGTCATCCTGGTTGAACCAGAATTGATAGAACTCATACGGCGAGGTCTTTTCCGGATCAAGCCAAACCGCCCCGCCTGCGGATTTACCAAACTTAGTGCCATCCGCCTTGAGCATCAGTGGATTCGTGAGGCCGTAAGCACGGGCATCCGGGCCTTCAATTCGATGAATCAGGTCAATCCCGGCTGTGATGTTGCCCCACTGATCGGCACCGCCAATTTGCAGCTGAACGTCTTCGTGTTTGAACAGATGCAGAAAATCAACCGACTGCAGAATCTGATAGGTGAACTCAGTGTATGAAATCCCGGTTTCCAGACGACTGGCAACAACCTCTTTATTCAACATGCTATTGACGGAAAATAGCTTCCCGTAATCCCGCAAAAAGTCCAGCATCGAGATTTTCGATAACCAATCATAATTATCAACGATACGGAAATCTTTCGTGCCAAACAGATTCTCCATTTGGGCCGTTAATTTCTTTTTGTTGGCGGCGATGGTATCCATCGTCTGCAAAACCCGCTCGGAATTACGCCCGGACGGATCACCAATCGAGCCGGTACCGCCACCGATGACGATTACTGGACGGTGACCCATCAGCTGAAAACGCTTGAGAATCATAAACGGGATCAAATGGCCGACATGCAAAGAATCGCCAGTCGGATCCGTCCCGCAATAAACACTGACCGCTTTCTCTTGGGTCAGCTTGCGCAAGCCATCTTCATCGGTCAGCTGATTTAACGCCCCGCGCCATTTTAATTCGTCTAGAATCTTGCCTCGTTGTGTTTCTGTCATCAATCGATTTCCTCCTATTTGTCATGTGCGCGAGCCGCAATGTTCACGCTTCTTCAGAACGCGTTCGCTGGCGCAGAAGCCGGCTTACGCTCAAAAAAAATCGTCCCTGATCTTATCAATAAGATCAGGGACGATTTTCACCGCGGTACCACCCAAATTATGCTATGCATCACTCTCATGGATATCGGCATGACCCGCGGCCAGTGTTTTTTGAGTTGTAATTCATGCTGTTAAGCGCAACGGTTCGCAGCAACCACCGTTTTTCTGAAGACTACCTAACACCACTACTGCGGCTCAACTGGTAAATGATACTTCAAATCTTATCACATGCTCAGGATTTGTACAGCGTCAATATTTTTAAAGTTATTTGCCAACTGACCAGCTAATTCCGCGGATCTTGCGGCGCATCATTCGGCGGCAAGTCGGCCGGATACGTTTTGACATCGGCATCGAGAATATCATACTTATCCATTAGTTTGCGCTCGACCTGCTCGCCTAACTCATAAGAATCGGCGACGGTCATCTTGGGATCAACCCGAATGCCAATCGTGAGCAAAACTGCGTCGCCAGCGTACCGGGCCTCGATGCTTTGAACGCCGAGGACGCCGGGCACTTGGGTGATGGTTTGCCGATACGCCGCAATTTTCTTGGTATCAAAGCCATCTGTCAGTTCAAAAATGGCATCCCGCAAGATGGTCCAAGCTGCATACAAAATCAAAATCCCGACAGCAAGCGCAGCCCCGCCATCAAGCCACAGCCAACCGGCTTTGGCGCCTAAAATGGCAAGCAGAGTCCCCGTGCTGGTTGCGGCGTCTGAAAAGCTATCCTTAGACGCCGTTCGCAAAACACTACTATTCAGCTGTTTGGCGCGAATATGATTCATTAGCGAGATGGCGCCCATAGCTATTCCTGCCGCCAGACTCACATAAACCGCCAGTATGCCCGGAACTTGGACTTTGCCCTGGGCCCAAGCCTGCAAGCCGTGGTAACCATCCAAGACAACATCCGCGCCAACCACCAGCATAATCAAGCCGGAGAACAAGGTCGCAATTGTTTGAAACCGCCAGTGGCCAAAACGGTGCTCGCTGTCCGGTCGCTGTTGGGAAATTTGTAAGCCCCAAAGCAAGATAAGTGCCGACGCCACCCCGGTCAGGTTATTCAACCCATCCGCGGCTAAAGCCCGAGAATGAGCTAACTGGGCAATCCACAATTCAGCCACCGTCAAACCGCCGTAAACAAATAAATTTAACACAGCGGCATGCTGGGCGCTTTTAAGCCGCGCAAATCGGCGCTGTTCATCTTTTAAAATATTGCGGCCAGCATCCATGCTAATCCCCCTTGTTGAATAGACTATTTAATAACTATTATAAAGCAACAATGTGGCCGTACCACCGTAAAATATTCGTTTTAAATGACGCAAGCGCTTTCTTACAAAACTTTTACATTCATCACGCCAAATCACGGATCAGCCTCTCAGCTATCCTGTGATTCACCTGTCTCATATTCTTCCGTCTGCCGCCTTAACGCACTGGCCAGACGTTCCAACCGCGCAATGGTGTCGTCGAGCGTTAAGTAATAGTAAATCATATTCCCTTCATGCCGGGATGCGACCATACCGATGTCCTTCAGCCGTTTCAAATGATGCGACGTTGCCGGTTGCGACAATCCAATCGCATCGGCCAGATCGCTGACCTTAACGCCGGAGTTATTCTTAGCAGCACCAAGCATCATAATGAGCCTTTGGCGATTCGTATTTGACAATGCGTTGAGATGACCGATGTCTTGCTTGAATTCTTTTAGCGCTTCCTGTTGTGCCGAGCTGTACGCCATAACTTTCTCCTTCTAGTGACTTCTACTGCGAACCCCAGATGAATCCGTTACCATTCACTTCGAATATTACCTGAAATCGTAACGATTGCAACAAATATGCAAACCGTTCATACTGTAATCAAGAACTAACAACGACTTTGGAGGTGCACTATGACAACGACCACAACCTTTCACGGCCTAGGGGCGGATAACACGCTGACCATTTACACAGACGGCGCCAATGAACTTCTGAATCAAAGCGTCAGCATGATTCGCGCTTATGCCCATTTACTGTCGCTTTATGACGAAGAATCGCTGCTCGTCATGATCAACAATCAGGCCGGTAAAACGCCGGTTCACATCCCTGTCCGTCCGGTCTTCAATCTCATTGCCCAAGCGATTGCCTGGAGTAAGCGCGGACTTGGTTATAATGCTTTAATCGGGCCAATCGTTAAGCTGTGGCGGATCGGTTTTGCTGATGCTCGCATTCCATCGGCCAGCGAAGTCAGCGCTGCTTTAGCGTTAACCGATCCGAATCTGGTTGAACTGGATTCGGAAAATCAAACCGTTTTTCTACCCCAAAAAGGCATGGCGCTTGATCTGGGTGGCATTGCCAAAGGGTTTATTGTGGATCAGGTTTACGACTTATGGGACAAGACCGGCGTCGAAGGTGGTCTGATTGACTTAGGGGGCAACCAACGACTGGTCGGCAAGGCAGCCAGCGGGATTCCGCTATGGCAGTGGCCCATCGCCGATCCGCGCTACCCCGAAAAGCGCAGCATCGCGACCCTGACAACCGAACCAAAAGCAGTGGTCACGACCGGCATTTTTGAACGCCAATCCAAAATTGCCGGCAAGGAGTATCACCACTTAATTGACCCTAACACAGGCTATCCAGTTGAATCCAACATGGCCAGCATCACCGTGATCGCTGATAATGGCCTCCTTGGCGATGTGTTGTCTTCCATCGGCTTCTATGCCGGCATTCCGGCTGGATACGACGCCATCGAGGCAGAAGGTCAGGAAGCCATTTTCGTCACCAAGGAAACCCGCGTTTATCAGACCAGCGGACTACGCGAGACCCTAGCTATCACGGTATAGCGGGCTGATATAACAGAACACAAAAACAGCAACCAACTGCCAAAAAGGCTGGGTTGCTGTTTTTTTACTGCCTGTATCGGTTATCAAAAACCAAACTTGCACCTAAAGTTCCTGCCAAATCACACTGCACGGCGGCACCATGGTTCCCACCGGTAACAACGAGCGCAGATTTGCCGGAACTAGCTTGGTATTGGCATCCTGCAACGCTTGCGGCGAACAGGTTGGATTGGCCAGCACCACCAGCGTCTGCTCCTCGTTTTGGCGGACAAAGCCGAAGCTGTCCTCAAAAGTAAACGGAAAGAATGCGGCATCTGCCGCCAATGCCGGTTGATCGATGCGGGTCTGAATCGCAATCTGATATAAATCCATAATCTCCTGATCTTCATGCCCCCAAGGATAAAAGGCACGGTTATCCGGATCCTTACCACCGGTCAATCCGGCTTCGTCGCCGTAATATAGACACGGCACCCCTGGCAACCAATAGAAAAGCGAAACCAGTAATTTCAGCTTCTGGCGATCGCCATTCAAAACCGTTAAAATCCGCGGCGTATCGTGAGTGCCAATGTTATTAAAGTTAAAATCAAACGCATTCGGCGGATAATTTTCTTTTAACGTCATCAACTGGCGGACAAAGCCGGCTGCATTGAGCTGGCCATTGACAAAATCAATCAGCATCGACCGCAACGGGTAGTTCATCACGGCATTCAGCTCACCGCCTTCAAAATACTGGCGCCGCTTGCCATAAGCCTGTTTATTCGACGCATCTTCCCACACCTCGCCGATCAAAACGCGATCCGGAAACTGATCAAGTGTGCTCCGAATCTGCCGAATAAAGCCATCGGTCAGTTCGTCCGCAACGTCTAGCCGCCAACCATCAACGCCCATATCCGTCCAATAACTGATAACGGAATCCTTTTTGGCGGCAATAAAGTTATGAAAATCCTGATTGTCTTTATTAATCGCCGGCAGATCCTTCACGCCCCACCAGCTGTTGTAATCGTCCGGAAACCGTTTAAACGAAAACCACGAGGCATACGGCGAATCCAGACTGTTGGCCGCCCCGACATCATTGTATTCATTCACCGCATTGAAATACCGACTATCCGCACCGACATGGTTAAAGACGCCATCGAGAATGACATGCATCCCCTGCCGATGCGCCGCCGCCAAAAACTGTTTAAAATCATGCAACGTACCCAAGACTTCATCAATCGCGTAATAATCACCGGTGTCATAACGATGATTGCTACGCGCCTGAAAAATCGGACTGAGATACAACGCGTTGATCCCACGCGCGGCCAACAACGGCAACTTTTGCTGAATCCCGGCCAAATTGCCGCCATAAAAATCCCAGCGAAGAACTTCGCCGTTATTCCCGCGAATATACATCGGCCGATCCGACTGGCGCCCATAGATAAATGAATTAGCCTTAGGAGCATTCACATGGCCATCTGCATTACCATTCTGAAACCGATCCACAAAAATATGGTAAAAGCGGGCATTCTTGTACCAATCCGGCACGGGATCAAACGCATGCACCACCGTCAACTGATAGCTAACCACATCCGCATTGTCTGAATAAGTCTGTACCATGCCGCCATAACCACCATCAACCGCACCAAACCGCTGACGGCCTTCATCAGTTTGCAATTCAAAATGATAAAACCACAATCCCGAAGACGGCGGGGTAAAAGTAACCGTATAACCATTCGGACTCTGCGTCATCGGCAACGTCTGCGCCTGATCCCACTGACCATCCGCAGCAACCACCAACGACGCCTGCGTCACGGCACCGTCAGCCTTAGCCGAAAAATGCACCAGCGTCCCCTCCCGAACAGCCCCAAACGGCCGCCGATCGGTAAATGAATCGAATTGAAACATGTGAACCTCCCTGCTCTACAAAATGTGGCAATGCTGTGACATTAGCCTTAGTTGATGAAGTTAAACGCAACACCAACTCCAACTAACGCAGAGTGCCAAGGCGGAGCTATCGGAGGCCAGAGGGGGCTCAGTGGTGAAATTGTACTAGCTGGGTGATCTTCCCAGCGTAGTACAAGGCCGAGCTTTGAGACTCTGCGCTTTTTGCAGAGGCTCAAAGTCGTGCCCACCACGTTCCAGCCCCCTCTGGCCGGAGATAGCGGAGTTTGGCGCGGAGTAGCAGACATCACTGTCACACACCAAGCCAAGTTGCCACTGCGATACTACTTATGCTTCAGTGTCACTACCATCATCCTCAGGCGTCTGCGGAACCACATGCCAAATCTCGCGGCCATACCGCTGAACCGTAAAGTCCGCCGAGAACCGACCACTCTCCGCAATATTAACCAACGCCTTCTTCGCCCAAAGCTCAGGCTGCTGATAAAGCTTATCCAACCGCGCATTAGCCGCCAGATAACTCTCAAAATCCGCCAGCACGAAATACTCGTCATTATACATCAACAACGCATTGTAAATATCGCGGCCTTCCGTCTCAATCCCCGGAATCTTCCCATTCACTAGCATATCCAACACGGCATGCAACCGCGGATCCTTTTCATAAAAGTCCCGCGACCGATAATCGCCGCGCTGGTAATACCCGGCAATCTCCTTTTCGGTTAACCCGAAGATCTCGATATTATCATCGCCAACCGCATTCTTAATCTCGATGTTAGCGCCATCCAACGTCGCCAAGGTCAACGCCCCGGCACTCATCAGCTTCATGTTACTCGTACCGCTAGCTTCCTTACCGGCCGTTGAAATCTGCTCGGAAATATCCGCCGCCGGAATAATCTTTTCAGCCATCGAGACACCATAGTTCGGCAAAAAGACCACCTGCAAATAAGGACTGACTTCCGGATCACTATCGACCATATCGGCCACCGCATTCATGACCTTAATGATCTCCTTGGCATACACATAACTAGGCGCAGCTTTCGCTCCAAAAATATGCAGCCGCTTCGGTCGTTTCTCGCCGCGCTTAATCGCCAAGTATGCGTCCAGAATTCCTAAAAGATGCAGTAACTGGCGCTTGTAAGCATGCAGTCGTTTAATCTGCACATCAAAGATGGCATCGGGATCGACTTTAACATGCACGGTTTGGTCAATATATTTAGCCAGTTCCCGCTTATTTTCCGCTTTGGTCGCGTTTAAATCGGCCAAAAACCGCGTATCGTCAATGTAGTCATGTAATTTACGCAGCGCCAATGGATTCTGCCGCCACGCCGTTCCGATTTTCTTATCCAACAAGTGCGCCAGCGGCCGATCGCCGATTTGAATCCAGCGCCGCGGCGTAATGCCGTTGGTTTTATTGTTAAACCGCTCCGGAAAAATCTGGAAAAGATCATGCAGCACATCTTTTTTCAGCAATTCACTATGAAGCGGCGCCACCCCATTCACCGCGTGCGAGCCGATGGTTGCCAGATACGCCATGCGCACCTGCCCGTTACCCAGCGGCGCAATGCGATCGATCATGGCCTGGCCAAATTGCGGCACAAAGGCTAACCGGAAGCGGCGATCGATTTCCTGCACAATCTGGTAAATCCGCGGTAACAATCCGCTGAACATGTCAATGGGCCAAACTTCTAGCGCTTCGGAAAGCAACGTGTGATTCGTATAACTCATCACTTTGAGCGTAATACGCCAGGCTTCATCCCAGCCCACATGCTCGTCGTCCATCAACACTCGCATCAACTCAGGAATTGCCATCGCCGGGTGGGTATCGTTAATATGAATCGCCACCCGATCGGCAAACCCGGCCATACTGTTGTGAGTGCGACGATAATGACGGACAATGCTTTGAATCCCGGCACTCGTGAAGAAGTATTCCTGCCGCAACCGCAATTCCTTGCCAGCATTATCCGAGTCATCCGGATACAGAATCTGGGTGATCTGATTAATTCGTTCGCGCTGCTCTAAGGTAAAATGCGGGCCGGCATTAATCGGCGCCTCGGCTGACCACAACCGCAAATTATTGACAACGCCATTGTGATACCCAACCATCGCCACATCATACGGCACAGCCAAGACATCATCGGTATTATGATAAATCACCCGCAAATGGCCGCTGCGACTAGGCCGCAATTCAACCCAGCCGCCAAACTTCACGGTGACAGCGCGATTTTCCTTACGCGTCTCCCAAGGAAAACCATTGCGCATCCAATCATCCGGCAATTCAACTTGATACCCATTCACAAATGCCTGCTTAAACAGGCCGTACTGATAACGAATACCATTCCCATTGCCAGCCATGCCAACGCTGGCCATGGCATCCATAAACGCCGAAGCCAGCCGGCCCAGCCCGCCGTTACCTAAGCCAGGATCCGCTTCAGCAGCAAAAATCTTTTGTGGATGTAGATCCAATTCTTCCAAACCAGCCTCAACTTCGTCCAAAATTCCGAGATTCAGCAAATTTGATTGCAGCAGACGGCCCGGTAAAAATTCGATCGAGAAATAAAAGACCTGTTTGGTTTCTTCCTTGTCATAGCGCTCCTTGGTGTTAGCCCAAGGCTGGGCGATATATGACCGTGTCAGTAACGCAAGCGCCTGATAAAGCTGCTGTGAAGACAGATCTTCAATCGGCGCTGCGTACAATTTTAAGGCCATATCTTTGAATTCCGTGATGAATTGTTCCTTCGTTAATGCCATCAAATATACACCTCATCAAAATAAACAACCGTAACCGTTCGCCTAAACATGAATAACGAGGTCCAATCAAATCTCCGCCACTTTTGGTTAGACGTTGCCCGCCTTACCTGCTTCGCGTGCGATTCGACCCGACCTCGTTGATTGCCACCTCATGCTTTGCCTAAAATTCGGTCATACCCCTTCAAATACGCAGCCGCCGAATGATGCCAGTCAAAATCCATGGCCATGGCTTGTTGCTGCAGTCGAGCATAAACCTTAGGCTGATCCGCGTAAACATTTTTGGCCATTCGTAAGATTTTCGCAAAGACACCAGCATTGTACTCCCAGAAACTAAAGCCGTTGCCGGCACCGGTTTCCGCGTTATACGGCGTCACCGAATCCCGCAGCCCGCCGGTTTCATGCACGATTGGCAACGTTCCATACCGCATCGCCATCATCTGCGCTAAGCCGCTGGGTTCAAAGGCACTCGGCATCATGAAGAAGTCGGCCCCAGCATAAATCCGCTGCGCCATCGCTTCGTCAAAATTAATCCGCACGGCTAACTGACCCGGGAAGCGATCCTGCATCGATAGTAAATCTTCTTCCAGATCGCGATCGCCAGTTCCCAAGATGACAACCTGAACATTATTCTGCACCAAGAAGTTTTCCAAGGCGTCAACGAGTAAGTCGGCACCTTTTTGGCGGGTTAGCCGACTGACCATCGCAAACAGCGGATCGGACCGCTTTGGCAAATGCATCTCGTCTTGCAAAACGCGTTTGTCCTTGGCTTTGCCTTTTAAATTCTTGGCGTTGTAATGATACGCCAGATGCGGATCGGTTTCCGGATCATACACTTCCGCATCGATCCCGTTCAGGATCCCGACTAATTTACCACTTTGTTTGCGTAATGTGCCATCCAAATGCTCGCCAAATGCCGGTGATTGAATTTCCTGCGCATAGCTCGGACTCACCGTCGACACTAAATCAGCAAAATTGATGCCGCCTTTAAGCCAATTGACCGAACCATCCTGGGCAAAACCATCGTCATTAAAACTCTGGCGGCCAATTTGAAAGACCGTGTCCAGAATCGACGGCGGGAACCATCCCTGAAACTGCAAGTTATGGATAGTCAGCTGGGTTTTAATATTTTGATAAGGACGAATCCAGCCATACTTCTCCTTCAACAGCACCGGAATAAACGCCGTGTGCCAGTCGTTGGCATGAATGATATCCGGAATCCACTCAATCACCTGCAGCATTTCGATGACGGCCATCTGGAAGAACCCGAACCGGCCGCCATCATCCCAGTACCCATACAGGCCATCGCGATCAAAATACTGGCGGTTATCGATCAGATAATACGTCACATCCCCCAGCTTAATCGTTTTAAGACCCACGTAAACCGGGCGACCACCCATTTCAATCGTAAAATGCGTCAGGTTCTTAACCTTAGGCAGATACTTAGCCGGAAACTTTTTTTCGTAAAATGGAATAGCAACCCGAATGTCGACGCCTTGCTTTTTGATCGCTTTTGGCAAGGCATACGTGACATCACCTAAGCCCCCGGTTTTGTAAAACGGAGCACTTTCTGCAGCAGTAAAAAGAACTTTAAGCACGAGCCGTCACTCCCTTACCATCTGGCTGAAAGACTTTCTGATTCTTGGCGAATACAAGCGGTTCTTCCGGGGTGCCTTCCAAAGCCAGGTTCGGCCCGATGATCACGCCTTTGTCCAGAATCGCATACTTCACGCTGGAGCCAGTGCCAACCTTGCTGCCTTGCATGACAATGCTATGATCAACCAGCGCATCCCGATGAATGTGGACATTGCGGAAAAGAATCGAGTGGTTGACGTCACCTTCAATGAAATCACCGGTGCCGAGCAAGCTGTTCGTTACTTTCGATTCGGTTGAGAAGTACGTCGGAATTTCGTTCTTATTCTTGGTCTCAATCGAGTTGGCACTGTACAGCAATGCCTGATAGTTCTGATCCTCCAGCATGCTCATGTTCGCGTTATAATAACGCTGAATCGTATTGAGCTTCGCCAAAAAGCCGGTGTACTCAAACGCATTGGCATTATTTTGCAACACGGCTTCGCGCATAATCTGCGGTAGGCGCTTGAATGTCGGTGCTTCGGATGCATCGATCAGTAAATCAATCAGGTCGATGGTGCCGATGAGGTAAATGTCCATGAACGCCGGGATTTTGCCTTCTTTAAGGTGACCGCGGTTTTCCGAGGCCGGCACAACCGAGCTGGCAGTCCCCAATTCGGTCATGTCCAACGTGAGATCCTCAGGCTGCATCGCCGTTTCCGGTAAATTCTTGTAAACGGCGGTGACGGGACTTTCACCGGCTTGATGGTACGCCACAATCGCGTCCACATCGACATTGGCAACATTTTGGGTGCCCATGATGATCGTGTATTGAGCGCTGCTCTTGCGCAGAAATTGCAGATAGTCATCATAATAACGGGCCCGCAGCTGCGGATCTTCGTAATCGCGGCCGGCCATATACGGATACGTGAAAATGCCGCCAGTGATCTGATCCATGTTCCAGGTGGACCCGCTGCGGATGTGGTCGGTGACACTGCGCCCAGATTTAGGCAGGAAAATCGCCACACTGCGAACATTGGCGTGATCCAGTGACGACAGCGGAAAATCAATGAGCCGGTAGCGCCCTGCAAATGGCAGCGTGCCGATCGGGCGGGCTGCCGTCAATGGCTGAATTTAGTCATCTTTTTCATTCAGATCAATGATTGCTGCTAAATCGCCTTTTCTCATTCTTTTTCAGTCCTTCCTAAAACTTCCCCGTAACCGACAACACTAATTTCATTTGGCTTTCCGACAACCTTGCCATTGTCACCGATGATTGCATTTTCGCCGACAATCGCGTGATCGACGGTGACGTTCTTACCGATGACGGCGTTTGGCATGATCATACTATCTTTAATAACCGAGCCTTCCCCAATTTTGACATTTTGACTCAAGATGCTGTGCTCAATGGCACCGGCAACATAGCAGCCGTCCACAATCATCGAGCCGGAGACTTTGGCGGTTTTGGTCAGGAACATCGGTGGCAGTGCTTCGTTTTGGCTGAAAATGCGCCAGTTGCGATTGCCGATGTTGAGCGGGTTGTTCGGATTCAGGAATTCCATGTTCGCTTCCCACAGACTCTGAATCGTCCCGACATCCTTCCAGTAACCCCGGAACGCGTAAGCATAGCTGGCTTCGTTATGGGTTAGATACGCTGGAATGACGTCATGACCGAAGTCTTCCATTGCCCCATCTGTCGCATAACTTTCTGTCAGGTATTGCTTGAGCGTTGGCCAGTTGAAGATGTAGATCCCCATAGATGCCAAGTTGCTCTTTGGCTTGGCCGGTTTTTCTTCGAATTCGATAATCCGGTCAGTGTCATCGGTGTTCATAATGCCAAAACGCTTTGCTTCGTCTTTGGCGACGGGCATGACGGCCACGGTCAAGGATGCTTTCTTGGCTTTGTGGTAGTCCAGCATGGCTTGGTAATCCATTTTATAAATGTGATCGCCGGATAGAATTAAAAGGTATTGCGGATTATAAGAATCGATATACGCAATATTTTGGTAGATCGCATGCGCCGTGCCTTCAAAGAACTTTTCGCCTTCGCTTGAGGCATATGGCTGCAGGATCGTGACGCCGGCGCCGCGTTCGTTCAAGCCCCAGCTGGCACCGTTTTGAATGTGGCGATTCAGTTCAAGCGGCTGATACTGGGTGATGACCCCCGCGGTGTTTACCCCCGAGTTGGCTAAGTTGCTCAGGGTAAAATCGATGATGCGGTAACGGCCTCCGAACGGCACGGATGGCTTGGCAGTGGTTTTGGTTAATTTGCCTAAACGCGTGCCTTGACCTCCGGCTAGAATGATTCCCAACATTTCAGTACTCATGATTGCGGCGCATGTGGTGCGCCTTCCCCCCTTACTTCTTTATATAAAAAGATCTAAAAAATGCTCTGATGCCTCTTTTTAAATATCTTGCATGATTGGCTTGCAGCAGTGAAAAAGGTTTAGACAATGGATTCCGTGTCGTGCCAAACTCCGCGATCTCCGGCCAGAGGGGGCTGGAACGTGGTGGGCACGACTTTGAGCCTCAGCAAAGCCCGCTGAGTCTCAAAGCTCGGCCTTGTACTACGCCGGGAAGACCACCCGGCTAGTACAATTTCACCACTGAGCCCCCTCTGGCCTCCGATCACTACGCCTTGGCACTGGGCATCGAGCACCAGACATCTCACGAATTCTTGTCAGTCTTAACGACAAGCGACGTTGTTGGCGGCTGGGCCCGCGCTGGGGTTGTTCCCCAATCTTTGTGGTGGCTGATTGCCTGACGCTTTTGGTTGGCAATGGCTTTGGGTGACGGGCTGCCGGTGATTGCTGGCTGGTGCTTGCTTTGTTGTTTTGGTGGCTTGGGCAGCGGTGCCAGTTTTTTAGGGGCGATGAGCAAGGCGCCCATGGCTGGTAGGATGACGTCGAGCCATGCCGGTTCGCCGTGGGTGTTGCCTTCTTTTGCCGTTAGGGTTGCCTGCCACTTGGTCCAGGTGCCGCCGAAGTCGATGTTTTCTGTATTCAAAAGCACGGTGTACGTGCCTAGTCTTGGTACCGGGATCTTGAAGTGGTCTTTTTGGACTGGCACGAAATTCATTGCGACCACCGTGAAATCATCTGGTTGCTTACCGTAGCGGATGTAGCTCATGACATCCGGTTCGTCGGCCATGGTGATCTTAATGCCGGCCGGTTCATGATCTTGTTGCCACAAGCTTGGACGGGCGGTGTATAAATGATTCAGCGTCTTCGTGAAGCCTTGCATCTTCTTATTCATCGGATCCTTCAAGTCGACCCACTCAAGCTCGCTCCAGTCGCGCCATTCGAGAAACTGTCCCCATTCACTGCCCATGAATAATAGCTTTTTCCCGGGGAATGTCGTTTGCCAGACGTACATGGTGCGTAGATTAGCGAACTGATTGTATCGGTCGCCTGGCATTTTATGCATCAGGCTCTTCTTACCATGCACCACTTCATCATGTGAAAATGGTAAGACGAATTGTTCGTTGTACATATACATGAATGAGAACGTCAATAAATTCATATCACTGTGGCGATAAACCGGGTCTTCTTCAAAGAACTTGAGCGTATCGTTCATCCAGCCCATGTTCCACTTGTAATTGAAGCCTAGGCCGCCGGTATTGATCGGCGCCGATACCTTTGGATAAGCCGAGCTTTCTTCGGCCATCATGAGCACATCGGGATGCTTGGCGAACACTTTGGTATTCAACCGCTTCAAAAAGGCAATGCCTTCGAGGTTGTCGCGGCCGCCAAATTGGTTGCGGTCATTTTCCTTGCCGGCGTCATAATCCATGTACAGCATGTTGGAAACGGCGTCAACGCGTAGCCCATCGAGGTGGCAATGATCTAGCCAGTACATGGCGCTGGAAATTAAAAAGCTTTGAACCTGTGCCTTGCCTAAGTCAAAATTCCAGGTGCCCCACCGAACGTTTTCGGCGCGATGCGGGTCGGTATATTCAAAGGTCGGCGTCCCGTCAAACTGTGCCAGCATATCGGTATTTTTAATAAAATGACCCGGCACCCAGTCCATGATGATGCCAAGCCCGGCTTCATGCGCAGCATCGACGAATCGCAGAAAGTCTTCTGGCTCGCCGAAGCGGCTGGTCGGGGCAAAATAACCCATCAACTGATAGCCCCACGAGGCATCGAGTGGATGTTCCATTAATGGCAGAAACTCGATGTGGGTGTAGCCCAAATCCTTCACATACGGGATCAACTTATCAATGGCGTCTTGATACGTCATATACCCGCCATCCGGGCCGGCATTGGTGTCACGAATGAATGAACCTAAGTGCACTTCGTAAATCGTCAGCGGTTCGTCATATGGGCGCCACTTGCTGCGCTTGGCCAGCCAGGCATCGTCATGCCAAGTGATCCGGGGGACATCGACCAGCCGCGCGGCACTGCCGGGTTTACGTTCAAAGCCAAAGCCATAAGGATCAATCTTTTCGTGCGTCGCGCCGTCCGGACCAACAATCTGATACTTATATAACTGATGTTTCTGGGCAGGCAATTCACCGTACCAACAACCGGTTTGCCCTTGGAGCTTTAACGGACTCCCCTGCCAATCATTAAAGTCGCCAACGACTCGAACCTGCTTGGCATGCGGCGCCCAAACGAGGAATGACCATTTACCTGGTTCCACTTCATGGGCACCAAACCGGTTGTAACTTTGAAAATCCTGTCCTGTGTTGAAAAGATATAACCAATCTTTTAATCCTTGAATCATGATCACTCCCCCAATCACGTGAGCGTGAGCCGGCGCGCTTAGAAACCGAAGTGTAAGCGGCCTCGGGCGCACTGGTTCGGGCTTAGGCCATTGTGCCCAAGGTCCTTACACGCAGGTTTCTGCACCGGTGAACGCGTTATGCTTCGGCCTGCCTCACCTACATCACGTATCGCGAATATTCCCTATCGCCCCAAGTGTAACAGCAAGACATTCAAAAGGCTCAAGAAACGCTCACCTGAACACTTTTATAAATAAAACGATTAGCCACTGCCAAGAGGAATATAATCCCCTTACGCGTCTAATTGTAACCGCTTACGCCAGATATTAACAGTAAATACAATTTTTTCGGTTGAGTTATTTGTGAGAATACTCTAAGATGGAACTTATATTATTTAATGGAATCGCAATGTTAACCAAACTGACCAAATTTGCTGGTCTAGTTAAACACCCAACCACTGGAGGGATGACGATGAGCGTCGATATAGATTGGAACAACCTAGGATTTGATTACATGCAACTGCCGTATCGCTATGTTGCCCACTGGAAGGACGGTGCCTGGGATGAAGGCACCCTATCCACTGACCCAAATCTAAGTCTCAACGAAGGCTCCCCGATTTTGCACTATGGCCAAGGTGCCTTCGAAGGGCTTAAAGCTTACCGTGCCAAGTTCGGAAAAATTCAACTTTTCCGCCCTGATCAAAATGCCCACCGGCTACATAACTCTGCGGAAAAGTTATTGATGCCACCGTTCCCTGAAGACCGGTTCGTGGACGCGGTCAAACAGGTTGTAGCTGCCAACCATGACTACGTGCCGCCATACGGTACCGGCGCCACGCTTTACTTGCGGCCAATGCTCATTGGGGTTGGCCCCAATATCGGCGTTGCACCGGCAAAAGAATACATTTTTGATGTCTTTGCCATGCCAGTGGGTCCTTACTTCAAAGGCGGCATGGTGCCGACCAAATTTGTTGTTGCCGATCAGCATGACCGCGCTGCCCATTACGGGACTGGTCAGGCTAAAGTCGGCGGCAACTATGCGGCCTCTTTGCAAGCAGGCAAGTTTGCGCATGAACACGGCTATGGCGACGCGATCTACCTGGATCCAATTGAGCATAAGTACATCGAAGAAGTCGGTTCGGCTAACTTTTTTGGGATTTCAAAAGATGGTAAAACTTTGAAAACGCCGAAGTCTCCTTCGATCTTGCCAAGTATCACGAAGTACTCCATCTTGACACTGGCGCATGATCGGTTCGGCATGAAGACCGAGGAAACCAAGATTGCCATTACGGACTTAGATCAATTTGGCGAAGCTGGGGCATGTGGCACCGCCGCGGTCATTACGCCAATTGCCAGCATCACGTACAACGGCCATGAGCACGTCTTTTATTCCGAAACGGAAGTTGGGCCTTACACTAAGAAAATTTATGATGAGCTGACCGGCATCCAGTTTGGCGATGTCCCGGCTCCGGAAGGCTGGATTGTGGACGTGCCGGTTGACTAGCGGAGTTTTTGAATTTGTCGTCACCGTAACGCGTTCTCTGACGCAGGAAGCCAGAGAACGCTCAACATACTAAAAGCCGTCGTCAAGTCAGAAGCTTGACGGCGGCTTTTTAATTCATGAGTATCGCGATCTTTCTACTTGATAAGGCTTAAAATAACTGCCTAACTTTCCTGTCAAACTTTGGTGTCGATGTCCGTGCAGCGCCTTTTATTAGCGCGCAAAGGCAATCAGGCGCCAGTAGTCACCGACACATGTTTGTAAGGTAATGCGTTGACCACCGCCAGTACCGGTGATTTCATCCCACAGATCCTGACCATCCGCGGTGACTGCGTTCGGGTTAACGGTTGCTAACCGATAAACGTGATACGTGCGGGCTTGGCCGGCTGCATCCGTAACGGTGATCGGCGAACCGATGCCTAATGACAGCATTGCGGCAAACGCCCCAGGGTTATGCCCGATAAAGTGCGTATTTTCGCCGCTGTTATTGCTGTAGTTAGCCTGACCGCCCCAAGTTGCAGCGCCATTAGCCGGCGCAGCATCCATGCTTTCGTTACCAATGATATACGGCACGGTGACCCCAGCAAACATCAAGACCCGACTCGCATAAGTTGGTGCGGGTTGAACTTGCGGTTTAACTGGTTGCGCCGGTGTAACGACCGGTGCTGGCTTTGCCGGTTGAACCGGTGCCGGTGTTGCTGCCGCTGCAGAGGCTTGCGTTGTCGACGGTGCGGCAGCTGGTTTAGCGGCTGGGGCTGGCGTCGAAGCAACTGGGGCATTTGAAGCTGCCGGGGCTGGCGTCGAAGCCTTGACCGCGGTTTGGGCAGCTGGCTGTTGACTAGCAACGGTACCCGAAGCAACTGACCAGCTCGGATGGGCAACCGATTGATTAGCCGGTTGTGAAGCGGCTGTGCTGTTGAGCAGATCAACCTTTGTCGATGAGCTCGTTACGGTTGGTGTTGATGCTTTTACTGCCGGCGCAGGAGCTTTCGTAGCTGGCGCTGTCGTTGTACTTGCAGCTGGCGCCGAGGTGGTTACCTTGGCTGGCGCTGCAGGCGCACTGGAAACTTGGGTCTCGGTTGCCGCCTTGGTCGTTGTCACGGCGACAGTAGAAGAAGCGGTTACCTTAGTCGCAGCTGAAGTTGAACTTGCGACAGTCGGCTGTGTTGTTTTCTTAATAGCGACACTGGTAACAACTGACCATTGCGGATGGGCAATTGCCTGTCCAGCCGGTTGAACAGCTGCCGTCGCGTCGAGTAAATCAACAACGACAGTGGTCTTCTTGGCCGTCGAGGTCGTTGTTTGTTTGACAGCAGCGGTTTTATTGACAGATGCAGTCGTTGCCGCTGTCTTAGCTGTCGCGGCTGCAGTCGTTGTACTTGCTTTAGTAGTAACAGCTGTTGTTTTAACTGCCGTTGTCTTAGCTTCGGTTTTACCCGCTGCTGAATTTGAAACCTGTAAACCAAAATACTTGAGTGAACTTACCGGTGCGTTTTTAACAACGGATACATGATATTGCGGTGTCGCCTTAATTTGTGTCGGTGACGCCGTTTGACTCGTTGTAACGCCTGAACCACTTGCTCCGTGCGCCAGCGTCCCTGTCTGTTCAACAGGCAGCGCCGCCAGTTTTGCATTGAGCAAATCGCTTGAAGCACTTACAGCATTAACTTTCTCCCTTGTTGTGATACGCGATCCGGCCACGTCTTGATGCTGAATGTGATAGCCGACAGCTGATGTTGCCACCAGTCCGCTTGCCACAAGAGCGAAAGTCAACAGACTCTTGCGTAACATATAGACTCCCCCAGTCCATATTATGAAACTGACTTACCACATAAATTCTTTTTTAGAGATGGCCATCTCTTGTTTTAGATTATGCACAAATTAATATAGCCGGTAAACAAATACGCTTACCTTTTAAAAGTGACTTTGTTATTTATAATCAAAATAATACCCAATATTTCGCTATTTTCGTTTTATTTGACCATATTATAAAAGAAATATTTTTAAAAGTTGGTTTCGGACATTGACTAATAACCGTTGTTTTTCAAGTACAAGTGTATTTCCAAGACAGACCCAGACAGTGAGGTCCCATCCATTAAAAAACTCCCAGACGACAAGTGAGCTTGTCTCCGGGAGTCCATTCTTGTTTATATCGTGCATCCGAACTACGCAGTCAGATACTGCCGCCGTGCACTTCAGTCGCGGCAACGGTCAAAATAAATGCATGCGGATCGACTGCATGAACCAATTCAATCAGCTGCCTAAAATTGCTCTGCTCGACAACCACCATCAGCATTTCTTTAGCCTCATCGGAAAAGCCGCCGACAACTTGCTGAACGGTTAAACCATGCGGCGTTTCATCCCGAATCTGTTGCTTGATCAGCGGCAGTTGGTCGCTCATGACATAGACCACCTTTTTGCGATCAAAACCGGTTTCGACATAATTCATAACCAGGCTGGTAATCGTCAAGGCAAACACTGCCAAGATAAACGCTTCGACGCCAGAAACCGGGATGTTAAACAACGACACCACAATATCGGTGACTAGCAACATCAGCGACGGTTTCAATCCGAAATATTTTTTAAAAATCAGCGGCGGCACCGTGGTTCCGCCGCTTGATGCATCCATTTGGTAGAGTAATCCGACGCCGAACGCAAAGACAACGCTGCCAACAATAATGGCCAGTAAGCGATCAGTCACCAAGTTGATTTCCGGCGTGAGCCACAACAATAGTGGCAACATAAAACTACCGAATAGAATCCGCTTGAGCGTGCTGCGATCAAGGAAGAACCACGCCAATGCCAACATACACAGGTTGACGCCCATAGTGGTGATACCCACCTGAATACCGGCCACTTCCTGCACCAAAATGGCAATGCCGGTCGCCCCACCTGCTGCCACCGCATGCGGCGCGTAAAACATATTAATGCTCACCGCAATCAGCGCGAGCGCAGCCATGATCCACAGCCATTTCAGCACAGGATGCCGCATCGTTTTCTGCATCAAGCCACCCTTTCCGTTTGGGTTTCATCCGTTTCTTATCATATTAATAATATACGGGAAAAGTAACTTGTTGACAAACGCAATTGTTAAGAGCGCCAGCCTGTGCGTTTTTTTTGGTGCTAGGAGAGCTTGGCTTAGTCCCCGTTACGTAGTTCAGCCAACCGCCGTTTCAAAACTTCGACTTCTGCTTGAAGCGCGGTTCCAATATCGGTTTCTGCGACAGTGCGCCGGCGCGCTTCGGTTTCAACAACCCGCCGCGTGGAAATAATATCGGTCAAATTGGCAATGGCGTCCGCCTTCGTGGTAAACGGTTGATGGGTCACCAACTGCATCCCATATGAATTGTCCAGCAAGGTATAGCCGCCGATCCCGGTCGTCTTTTGGTAAGGTTTGGAAAAACCACCGTCGATGACAATCATTTTGTTATTCGCCATAATTGGATCGGTACCTTTTTTCACCGGCGTGTGGCCGTTAATCACGTGCCCGACTTCCGGATCGAGGACGAACTCCTCTAAGATCTTCTTGATAAAATCCGGATCTTTGCGCAACTGGTAATAAGGATTGCGGCCTTCCACATGGGTCGCAGGATCCTTGATAAAGTACCGCTCAAACGTCGTCATGTCGTGCTTGCCAAAAAGCGGTGAATTCGGTCCGGTCCACAAATACCATAACAGGTCAGTCGCCAAATCGGCCTTTTCATTCGGTTGACTGTAGGCCAGGCGCAAGTTGGCTTCCAACATGTCAAACAATTGACGGCCGGCATAAGTGGTGCCATCAATGGTTAAGCCGATAAAATTGCCATCCTCGTCCACGGGCACACACCCATGCAACAGCAGATTGCGATTGTAGCGTAAATACATGCTGCCGCGATTGATCAGGAAATCCATGTGGCGATGCAGCTTTTCGGAATGCGTAAACGACTCCACCAGCGAATCAATGACTTCCTTTTCCTCTGGCAACAAGCGATACGGATCGGCAGGATCAACCGTGGCAAAGCAACCATTTTCAATCGGATAAGTATGGCCATTAAGCTCGATCGTGGCAAAATCCGGTGCAAGTTTGTCCAGCAGCAGACGATGATCCATTTCAAACTCGGGTCGCCGTTTAATCGTCGGACCCTCAAGTTTAAACTGAATCATTGCGATTGCTTGATGAATTTGGGTGATCTGCAGGCGCTCCGCCTCGGTAATCGGGCGATCCGACCGCCCCAACTTTGGTGAAAATGCCGGATTATCCTGATAATATTGCTCCGCCAACCGCGCCAGGTGCCGCAAGTTAATCCCATAAACGTCTTCCAGAATGCTCAGGTTGTTATACCGCGCCGAAATCCGCACAAGATTAGCAATACACAACGCCGATCCCGCTGCGCCGCCAATCCATAAAATATCATGATTGCCCCATTGAATATCCACGGAATGCCGTTGGTCGCGCCGAATCAGACTTTCAACGACCTGATCCGGGGCCGGCCCCCGATCGTAGATATCGCCGACAATATGAAAATGATCGACGGTCAGCCGCTGAATCGTTCGGCACGTTGCCTCAATCCATTCATCTGCCTGCTCCAAAACAATCAGGTTATGAATGATCTGCCAGTAATAGGCCAACTTGTCCTGCATCGAAGCATCGTTATACAGCAGCTCTTCGGTAATATAAACAAACTCCGGCGCCATCGCCTTACGCACCTTCGAACGCGTATACTTCGTCGCCGTAAAAGCCAACAGCCGGATCAAGCGCCGAAAAGTGGTCAGATACCACTGTTGCAGATCGTCACCATCCATCTCTTGATGAATCGCGGCCAACCGTTCAGACGGGTAATACACTAAAAACGCAAAACGCTGCAACGTCTTCTCGGTCATTTCATCCCGAAAACAGGACCGAATCTTACTTTTGATATTGCCGCTACCATTGCGCAAAACATGCTGAAACGCATTATATTCCCCGTGGATGTCACTCATAAACGCTTCTGTCGGCTTCGGTAGATTCAAAATTGCCTCCAGATTGATAATCTCGGTTGCAATGGCTGGAATCGTTTGATATTTTGCCGTCAGCTCACTGTACAAATCCATGAAATAGCTTCCTTTCACGTAGACCAATTTTTGGCTCATGGCAATATGATAGCATATTTCAGGATTTTGTATACGGTTTCACCACTTTTTGAAGAAAATTCATCATGTGACGGTGGCACCGCCGTTAGCGCTAGGAACATAACTAGCGCTTTTTAATTGGAACTTTTCGAAAGATAAGCTAATTAAGGCAAGCCGAAAACTATACCAACAATTCCAAGCTCAGTCGCTAAGTTTTGTTGATCCGCTATTTTCAAAAAAGCAGGCAACCAAAAAAGAGTCTCATCTGCCAATGCCACAGATGGGACTCCTTCATGCATAGACCTAACTTATCAAAAAAGTGCCAGTGCCGAACCCCTCACACACTCGAAGTGTTCAGCAACGCTGCCCACAACTTCTGCCGGCGAACTTCGCGCGGTAAGAAGACGCGGACTGAATCTTGGTTAAACCCGAACAATAGGCGCCGATCGTCCACAATAATCGGCCGCCGGAGAATGGCTGGCTGCTTAGATAACAAATCAACCGCTTCTTTAAGTGACAATGCATCAAAATCAACATCAAGGGCCTGAAACGCCTTTGAACGCCGTGAGACTAAACTATCGATGCCATCTTCCGATCGGGCCAACAGTTCCAAAATCTGCGCTTTGCTGATGCCCTGTTTCGACAACGAAATCTCCTCAAATGGCAGTCCGTTGGCTTCTAACCACGCTCTAGCTTCGCGACTCGATTTTGACGAACCTGATGTATACAACTTGATCATCCAATCACCCCTCAACGAAACGATAATATATCATTATCGTTTCTCTGCTAATACCACCCACGTGTTCAATGCTAACAACGTTCACAAGTCCTATGGTGATTTACTAACGACACCATTTTATTATCCTAATAATAATTTAACACATTCAGGCACTTATGACAATAAAGACACTCTCATGCTATGTGACTGGGGTTTCAACCATTCAGACATGCTGACCAAAGTCAATGTGGTCGTTAAAAAATGAACGGTTGAAGTCAAAGTCCTGACCTACAATAATTAAATAACAACGATAGCACCTGAATGAGGGCTCGATTAGATTGTGAATTTTTAGCATGAAATCTGATATTTCAGTTTCGTATCACCGGTTGGCTTACATCAAATTTAGCACAAGCTTATATCGCTTTCAATAACAATTTTTAAAAAATAATTTGCGATTACTAACATTTAAATATTTTTGCCAAGTATCATCCCCTCAAAAGCCTTGTGCACAAGGCTTTTACACAACCTCATTCAGACAACGACCAAGGTTTTTGCTCAAAAAAAGGACGTGTACAATTTATTTTAAATTTTATTATACATCTTTTTTGCAACCAAAAAAAGCCGCCAAACGTTTTAACGCTTGACGGCTATGATGCGCACCCCAACTTAGCTGGTGCGTTTAAATTAGATGTTTTGGGACGGCACGATTACTTTGCACCAACGGCTTCTTTCTTAGGTTTACCGCTGGTCGGCTGGACTTCGCTGATGACAATTGTGTCGTCAACCAAATCCGCCTGCAGCTTCTTCGCCTTGAGATGATCCAGATAGAAGTCGGTTACCTTATCACGAATATTCCGTTCGATGACTCGCCGTAATGGTCGTGCACCCATCGCTTCATCGTAACCTTGGGCAATTAACCAATCCTTAGCTGCCGCAGTCACTGTTAACGTGATGCCCTTCTTAGCCAGCGTCTTGTTGACGTCTTCAAGCATCAGGTCAACAATCTTGCCTAAGTCCTTCTTGGTTAAGTGACTGAATTCAACGATACCGTTGAACCGGTTCAGGAATTCAGGACGGAAGTAAGGCGCCAACCGCTTCATTAAGTCTTCGTCCTTTTCCTTCTTGCCAGTTAAGGTTTCGTTGCCGAAGCCAGCATTGGAAGTGGCAATGATCACGGTATTCTTGAAGTCCACGACATTGCCTTGGCCATCGGTTAGGCGACCATCGTCTAAGACTTGCAACAACAACGTCAAAACTTGTGGATCAGCCTTTTCGATTTCATCGAGCAAGACGATTGAATATGGATTCCGCCGTACCTGCTCAGTGAGCGTGTTCTTGTTGTCGTTGTAGCCAACGTACCCGGCACTGGTACCAATCAACTTGGATACTGCGGTGCGATCGCTGTACTCAGACATATCTAAGCGGATAATCGCATCTTTGCTGCCGAAAAGATCCAGCGCCAACTGCTTGGCTAATTCAGTCTTCCCGACACCGGTTGGTCCAACGAACAGGAAGCTGCCAATTGGCCGATTGCCTTCATCAAAACCAGCCCGATTCCGGCGAATGGCTCGAGCAACCATATCAACAGCTTCATCCTGGCCAATGACCTTGCCCTTCAGACGCTTGCCAATGCCCTTCAGACGTTCGATGTCGGATGCACCAAGCTTCGATACCGGAATCCCGGTCAAACGCTCAACCGCCGCAGCGACATCATTCGGCGTTGCCACAACAGGCTTCTCGTCGTTCGTTCCTTCAAGCTGATGTTGCTTGTCGGCAATCTCCTTCTTGAGGCTGGCGGCCTTTTCAAAGTCTTCAGCCTTCGCCGCTGCATCCTTTTGGGCGTTCAGATCCTTGATTTGCTTTTCCAGTTCAACCTTGTCGACAATCGGATGCTTGCTTGCCAAGTGCGCCGCGGTCATATCGATCAGGTCAATCGCTTTGTCAGGCAAAGACCGCTGTGGAATATACTGAATGCTGTAATCTACCGCTGCCTTCAAAACATTTTCCGGCAACTGAACGTGATGGTGTTGCTCGTAAAGCTTCTTGACGCCTTCCAAAATCTTAACCGTGTCCGCAGCGCTCGGCTCGTTAATGGTGACATCATTGAACCGACGAGCCAAGGCACTATCCTTCATGATGGTATTGCGATATTCGTCTTGGGTGGTCGCGCCAATCACGGTAATCTCACCACGAGACAATGCTGGCTTGATAATGTCAGCCAGCCCTTTGCCACCGGATTCTTCGCCACCAGTTGCGCCGGCACCAAGAATTTGATGGATTTCATCAAAGAACAGAATGACATTGCCAGCAGCTTTCACTTCTTTGATCAGATTCTGAATCTTCTCTTCAAAGCTGCCACGATATTGCGTGCCGGCTTCCAGATTCGACAGATCAATCGACCAAATCTGCTTATCCTTAATCGCTTCAGGTACATTGCCCTTCACAATCGCCTGCGCCAAGCCTTCGACAACCGCCGTCTTGCCGACACCGGCATCGCCGACCAGAATTGGATTATTCTTCGTGCGCCGGCTCAGAATTTCAGCAGTCTCTTGAATTTCGTGCTCCCGGCCAATAACCGGATCAAGCAAACCATCCTTGGCTTCCTGCGTCAGATTGCGACCAAGCTTCTCAAGGATACCGCCCTTCTTGACGGCCTGTTCACCAGTGGTCGCAACTGGAATTTCATCGCCCTGCTTCGGCAACTGGCCAGTCGCGCGATACTGGGCAAATTCATCAGGCGTCATTTCGTGGCCATTAACCACATACCGGGCTGATTCACCTTTACCCATTCCTTGAAGCATCTGATTGAAAATATCGTCCATGTCATGATTGTTAAAAAACGGATCGTTAAAGTTTGCCATAGCTGAATTCCTCCTTGTTGGGAATATGCGGGGAAAAGGCGATGTGTTTGGCCTGGGTCTGTGCGGAGAAGTTTGATACTTCTCTGAAACGCGCTCACCAGCCCAGAGACCTCCGTGTAAGGACCTTGGTCGCAATGACCAAACCCGGGTCATCACGCCCAAGGACGCTTACACTCCGGCTCCTAACCGCGCCAGTTCACGCTCTACAAAAAAGTACTCCCAGACGCACTGGCAGTACTTTCGTGTCGACCTTATTCACTTGATGGCACTGATGCCGTTGCGCCTTTTCCTTGTTTACATAATATATTATAGCACGAAATTAGCACTCGAACAAGGCGAGTGTTAATTTTTTCAGAAATATTTTTATGCAAGCAACTTAAAGTATCAATACGCGACAGCAACCGTTTTTCGACTTTCCGCTCATTAAATCGTACCAACGGATCGCCATTGACCAGCGCCCGTGCGTTGTCTTCGAAAATCTTAGCCTTCTTTTCGCCACGTTTACGCTCCAGGCGCTTGAACGCTGCGGACATCTCATAACTACGGCCAGGCAAGTGATGCGCGTCAGAGGCAAAAACATGCGCCAAGCCGGCATCAATAATATCCTCTGAAAATTGCTGAACCTTTTTGCCGAAAGTTCCGACATAGCTGCTGGCGGTCACTTGCGCAAACGCACCACGCTCAATCATTTGATAGAGCAAACCCGGATGCTTCATCAGCCGAGTGTTCCGTTCCGGATGCACAATCACGGGCACCATCCCGCGTTGCATCACTTCAAACAACATGTTCTGCGTATAAAGCGGCACATCATCAGACGGAAATTCGATCAAGACATAGTGGCCGGTTACGTCACAAGTCAAAATGTCGTGGTGGTCAATCGCTTCTAACAAGTCGCCATTAATTCGAACCTCTTGGCATGGAAAAACCGTTAGCGGAATATTGCGTTTCTCCAGCTCATTTTGAAACTCGTCCGTTAACCGAATCACATCCGCTGCATGATTCGTATAATGTCCATTCATATGATGCGGCGTCATCAACGCATGCGTAATCCCGTCGGCAACCGCCGCTTTCGCTAATTCCAGTGAAGTCGTCAAATCTTTTGAGCCATCATCAATGCCCGGTAACATATGGCAATGCACGTCAATCATCATTCAGTTCCCCTTCCAATACTACCTAGTATCTAATGAAGCGCTGCCAACGTCAAATTGTTTTTTATAACAGTTTGTTAACGATTCGCAATAGATCAGCGAGATAGCAGACTTTGCGGTATAATATCAAAAGATTACGGAGGAAATGAGGTTTAGAAATGAAAAAGATCCTAGTACGCGTTCTGCTCGTCGTACTCGTTGCCGCTCTGGGGTTTGGCGGTTTCGTGTACTATATGGTTCATAATTCAACATCACAAATATATTCATACAATAAGAAGACCAACAAATCTTCTGATGACAAAACCACCAGCAAAAAACCCGTTGCTTACTTATTACTCGGTACCGACACCGGTGAGCTCGGCCGCTCCTACAAAGGCCGCACCGACACCATGATTGTGATGGTTCTAAACCCGAAATCCAAGACAACCACCATGCTCTCAGTACCGCGCGACACCAAAGTCAATTTCGATGATGTCACCATCAAAATTAACGCCGCCTATTCCTACGGCTCCTCTGACACCGCCATGGAAGCCGTTGAGAAGCTCCTGAACATCAAACTGGATGGATACCTACTCGTCAACATGAAGGGCCTGGAACAGATGGTGGATGCCGTTGGCGGCGTCACCGTCACTTCGCCGCTTAGCTTTGACTATGAAGGTAAGTCCTTTGTTAAGGGACAATCCTACGACCTCTCTGGTAGCGATGCGCTGAAGTTCTCGCGGATGCGTTATGACGATCCGCAAGGCGACTATGGCCGGCAGATGCGGCAACAGCTGGTTCTCACGTCAATTATCGGCAAACTTAAGAAGAACCCGACCACGGTACTTAGTCAGAAATTCTTGAATGCTGTTGGTAAGAATGTCCGTACTGATGTATCACTTGGATCGGTTAAGAACCTAGCAACCGCGTATCGAGAAGCCGGTAATACCATTAAGAGTGATCAATTACACGGTACTGGTCAAAGTATTGACGGTCAGGCGTTTGAAGTAATGTCAGATACCGAGCTTGCTCGAGGACATGATGTGATTCAGAATGCGCTAGATGCGAAGTAACATCCAATTAAATTGAAAAATCCATCACCCTTTGATTTACCAAAAATCATAAGGGTGATGGATTTTTTTACATGAGCATCAATCATGAATCGAGATAACAACCAGACACATTTGGACGAAAACAGAGCCTTATAACCTCATTAGGTCATCTAATAAGCCTAATAAGCCCCATTTGGATGAATAACAACTGAGACAGTTTTGAACAAGA
>NZ_BACQ01000048.1 GCF_000260435.1 Lacticaseibacillus zeae DSM 20178 = KCTC 3804
AATATTATTTTTGAAAACACAAAAAAAACGATTACCTTGCTTAAAGGCAACCGTTTCTGATAAGCCACTAAAACGCCATCTGGTAAGGAATAAACGTCTTATAGGCCCCACTGATTAAGAAAATGAGGACGAAGATCACACCGCACACACCAACCATCGCCAAAGTCCGCGTCCGTTTTGGCATAATCGAAAACACAATCGTTGGCAGCACAATCGTCTCGGTCGTTGTACCAATAGTCGACAGACGGCCCCCAATGGTTGATAACTGCGAAAGTGACAACAGCGTCAGGGTGGCAAATAAGTATACAATCATCAAGAATTTAAACTTAGCGCTTCCGCCAATTAAGGTATCCGCAATCATACCACGCTTTAGGATATAGAATCCTGTGACGCAGATCAATACCTGCATGAGCGTCACCGGATCAAATAAACCCGACGAGAGATAACTCGCGTTTGTCACATAAGGTGCATATCTCGGTAACGTGTGGACAATAATGACACTCAGAATCTTAGGTGCAACGAAGCCCACAGCTGCACCAAGGGCTAAGAATCCGATCACCCATTTAAAGTTGATTTTACGGAACAGTAACCAGAATGGGTAAATTAACAAGAAGAACAACGCTGAAATATGGATCGTAGCCGACAAGCCAACAATCAGTACAAAAGGAAGCGGCTTCTCGTCATATACAAACTTTAATGCCAGCATACAGGTCACGCAGACAAGCGAAGCCCGAATCTGTCCCATGTCCCGCATGAAGAAAAAGCGGCTCATGTAGTAAGCAATCGGAATGATTGCCGGACGGAAATATTCCCTTGCAAAGAAATAAAACAGCACTAAGGTCACTGTTGCCCATGCCAGTAAAAAAAGCCAAAAAGGGGCATGCAATCCGTTAAAAATATTTCGTAAAAACAAAAATCCAGGTTCAACCTGCCCTGCCGAATAATCACCTGCATAAATGGTCTTGTATGGCAAAAAATCGTTACCGGTTTCATAGCGTAATCCGGCAACCAGCGCGAGCATTATAACACCTAGCCATGCCCAGACAGACGACATTGTGACACGTCCGAGTAGCATGAAAATGATCATAATTGCAAAGAGACCTAAATAAAAAGCCACAACATCATTCTCCTATTGCCTTTATGCACCCAGCGTCTCATAGTTTCGGCGGTGAAGCCGTTTCTCTTCCAAGTTTCGACACTAGGCCTGATTCAACACAGTCCCGATTAAAGCTGCCGGTAGTTGTCGAACCTGTGCGATCGTTTGCGCGACATCACGTTTTGATGGCCCATCAGCCTTCGCAACAACTACCACGCCATTAGCAAGTTCCGCAATAAGCCCTGCTTCACTCGCGTCTGCCATCGCCGGCCCATCAATCAAGACGACATCAAATTTATCTTTAACTTGATCAAGGAATGCTTTGAATGCTGAACCAGCCAACAACGTTGCCGGATCGGCAAGGGATTCGCCTGCAGGTGCAACCGCTAACTTTTGAATCTTGGTTTCTGTAATCAAATCATCAGCTTTAACTGATGCGGCGTCTGCGCCTACCAAGGATGAAAGACCTTTATTAGGCTGAAGATCAAAAACCGCTGCCAAAATTGGGCGATGCAGATTACCTTCAACCAGCAACGTCCGCTTCCCTTCCACTGCAAAACTAGCAGCAAGATTCGCCGCAACATAGGACTTACCTTCACCAGCAGTGGCAGAGGTGATCAGCAAAACAGAGACATCGTGACGACTCGTCTGTAATGACAGGTTGTTTCTAAGCGTCCGAAACTCCTGACTAGAAACGGATGTATCACTAACAAATTGATGTGCAAGTTCGTTTGTCATGGAAAACTCCTTCAAAATTGGATGTGCTCAAGTCAACATAGCAATATCAACGACTGCAAAGCTTACAGTTTCTTAGCAGAAATAACCCCGAGAACAGGTGCTTTGGCGACCTGTACAAGCGTTTCTTTAGTCTTGATCGTTGCCTGTTTGATTTCTCTGAGAACAATCCAAGCTAACCCAACCAAAAAGCCAATTATTGCGCCAATCATAACCAAAACAACCGGTTTCGTACCGGCTGCCACATCACTCGGCGTCGCCTTTGCCAAAATGGTTACCGTGTCCGTGTGGTTGGTGATCGTACCGACTGTCTTTTGAAAAGCAGCTGCAACTTCATTTGCGATCAAAGCAGCATCCTTGGCATGTTTAGATGTTGCATGAATTGAGAAGGCTCTTGAATTGTCTTCATTGTCAACTTTAACCTGCTTTTGAAGATCACCACTTGTGATATTGAGATGGTCTTTTTGTGCTAGCTGCGTTGAGGCCTCATCAAAAACTGCAGCTGTTTTAAAAAGGGATTTGCCAGTGGCCAGCAGCTCCGAATCATATTGATTCTGGTTCAACATCTGGCTAAGGGACTCGGTGTTGTTTTTTTGCTGATTGATGACGGTTAACGCCGTCGACGAATAGGAAGGCTTCATCATTCCAAAAGCAAAAGCACCAGCTAACACAGCACCCACCAATAAGGTGCAAAGTGCCAGCCACCAATTCTTTCGAAGCGAAACCATTAGTTCTTTCATACTCAGTAAGTTATCCATGATTCCTCCATCATAAACTCATTTCTTGATCAACAGATATCGGTCATGTCTGCTGCGTTTTTATCATACCGCAGAGACGGGAAAAGTCATACGTTTGAACCGGATTTAAAGAAATTTGCAAAGGTTTTTCCCCACGCAATCGTACCTCGTTTGATGGAGGCCAATAGCGTACTATCAATCATCTTATAGTAATATGTTGGCCATCGCCAGTTGTTGTACAGCCCCTGAACCAAAATCGGGAAGAAAAGCAGGAAATAAATATTCCCCCCGGTCAGCTTGAGACCGAGCCATAACCCGACTAAGTTAACGCCAGCCGAGATGAGAAATGCTTTTGTGTAAGGAATAATATTGGCATTAGCAATATATGATGCATGCACTGAGTGTTGCTGGTAAAGAAAATAGTAAAGGATTAACGGCAAAAACACCTGTAACGTCGGAACTGATTCAGGCTTTATCAACTTCAGTAGCGGGAAG
>NZ_BACQ01000047.1 GCF_000260435.1 Lacticaseibacillus zeae DSM 20178 = KCTC 3804
TCAAGCAGTACCTTTACCAAGCCATTATCACGGATCGGCTTAAGTCTGGCGCCCAGTTGCCAGCTGTTCGGCAATTGGCCGCCGAGCTAACGGTGAATGTCAACACGGTTCAACGCGCTTTAAGTGAACTGATTCAAGAAGGCGTGCTCGTCACCCGCCGCGGCCGCGGTAATTTTGTGACCGACGACATTAAGGTGCTGATTGAGTTAAAAAATCGCCTCATCGCCACCGAACTCGGCACCTTGTATCGCCAACTGGCTGACCTGAATCTTAGCGCCGCGGAAATGAAAGACGCTTTTGCCCAATATGTTGATGAACAGGAGGCTCACCATGACCACGAATAAGATTTCCGCAGAACACCTAACCTATAAACGCAATCGCCACCTCATTCTGGATGATCTCAATCTTGAGGTCCAGCAAGGTCATTTCATCGGGTTACTGGGTGCAAACGGTGCCGGTAAAACCACATTGATGCGGCTTTTAAACGGGGTGGCGACCAATTTTACCGGTACCATTCAAATCGGCGCCTCGGAAAGTATCGTCGACCGCAAGCAACTTAGCAGCTTCAGCGAATCACTTAAAGGCGTCAACGCCAACCGCACGTTACATCAAATCGCCACCGATTACGCCATCATGTATCTCGACTTTTCGGAAAAGGCGTTTGAAAATTTCACCAACAAGTACGAACTGGATTGTCACCAAAAATTAAGTGCACTCTCCAAAGGTAATCGGAAAAAGTTTGCGACTGCCCTCACCTTGTCCCGTCAAACCCAACTCTATTTACTTGACGAACCTTTTGAAGGTATTGACAGCATGACGCGCAAACGCCTTATCAGCAACATGGTCGCCTGGAAGCCTGCTGCAGCCACGGTCATGATCTCGGATCACCATGTCAACGATGTCGTGAACATCCTCGACGAAATTGTTGTGTTAAAAGACAAACATGTTATCGCTCACCGAAACACGGAACAACTCCGCGAAGAAACCGGTATGAGTGTCGAAGCTTATTATGAAAGCCTCTATGAAGGGAGCACCACAAATGACTAATACCTGGACCATGACAAAAGTCTTGATTCGGCAGCGAATTCAAACCGTTGTCAACACGCTTATCGTTACGATCGTTGCAACCATCATCACGGCGATTTTAATGTATTTTGGCGGCAGTGCCCACTTTTCCATTGACCTTTTCTACTATGCGTTTCAACCCTACTCGTTTATCGGTGGCATTTACTTGTTTATTCGACTCGCGATCAGGCAGGAACATACCTGGGTCGACAATTATTACCGCTCTGTGCCGATTACCAACCTAAAACTTTACATGGCCAATTTATTCGGCACTATTTGTAACTTTGTCATTTACTGTCTCGCTCAGAGTCTGATTTTTACCATTCTGCAAGTGGCCAGTCATGGCATTCACTGGCCGGAGATGTCTGTCTGGATGGACGCTGCCGAAGGGATCATCATTCTTGGCTTAACCTGCCTATTTATCTGGACATTTGTAAGTCTGGTCCACCTGCTCTCCGTCACCATCATGGCCTTCTTACCCGAAACCCAGATTCGTCTCGCACAATGGGCCATTTATCTGGTCGTCATCATCACGGCCTCCTACCTGTTCAACCAGCTATGGCAACTATTCTTAATGCCCTTTAGCAACTACAACATAGCCGCCATTTTCGGCGTTTTCGCGGTTATCTTCACGCTCATTTCCAGCCTTAACGTCTACCTGCTGGAAAAATGGGTTGAGACGAAGTAGGTCGATTATTGGCATATGCCATCGTTCTGCGCTAAAAGCTTTTATGGGTATCCACATAATAAAAATGGACTTTCAAGCAGCGTTTGCTGTCACTTGGAAGTCCATTTTTGTAATAACACGTAAAAAATCTTAAGCCTAAGGCGCCAACACCCAGTGGTCCGGTGCCGCTTCGGTTAAGGCCGCACCAGCCGGAATCGGTGTGCGGTCAAACTGGACCCGTGGCTTTTGCTGCTCAAACAGCGGGTCGGCTTGCGGCACCGAAGCCAGTAGCGTCTGCGTGTAAGGATGCAACGGATGGCGGTAAACGGCTTCAGTCGCACCGGTTTCAACAATTTGGCCTTGATACATCACGACAATCTGATCACTGATGTAGTGCACCATGGATAAGTCATGGGCAATGAACAGATACGTCAGATGCTTGGCTTGCTGAATCTGCCGCAACAGATTCACAATTTGCGCCTGGATTGACACATCTAACGCCGAAATCGGTTCGTCCAATACCAGAAACTTCGGCTCAACCGCCAGTGCGCGGGCAATGCCGATACGCTGCCGCTGACCGCCGGAAAACTCATGCGGAAACCGATTAATCGCATCCGGCGGCAAGCCAACTTGTTCCAGCAACTGCAAAACCCGATCAATCCGCTCCTGTGTCGATGACGCTAGATGAAAATTATCAATGCCTTCCGCAATAATATCGGCCACTTTTTGCCGTGGATTCAACGATGCAAACGGATCCTGAAACACCATCTGAACCTGGCGCCGAAATTGCTTGCGTTCAGCATGGGAAAAATGCTGAATCGACTCACCTGAAAACAGTACATCTCCACCTGAAATCGGCCCGATGCCGGCAATCGCACGGCCAGTGGTCGTTTTTCCCGAACCTGACTCGCCCACCAAGCCAACGGTGGTGCCGGAAGCAATTGTAAAATTGATGTGATTCACTGCTTTGATGAGCCGCTGATCTTTACGGAAGTTGACGCTTAGATCTTGAATGGCAAATAACGGTTCTGTCAAAAATAACCATCTCCATTTATAAAAGGCTTCGAATCAGGCCTGATTCACCGCGACCGCCAACGACGGCTCCTTGGTGAGTTCGGCAAACCGCGCCCACCGTTTTTGAATCGTAACCGGCGGCTGGTAACTTGGCGTCCGCGGATCAAGCAGCCACGAACGAACAAAGTGAGTAGGTGATACCTGAAACAGCGGCGGCATTTCCTTGAAATCAATAGCCAACGCATAGGGGTTGCGAGGTGCAAACGGATCCCCTTTAATCGGCTCCCGTAGATCCGGCGGTGTCCCCGGCAAGGTGAATAGCTCTTTACGCTGATCATCCGAACTCGGCACCGCATCCAACAATCCCCAAGTGTACGGGTGCTGCGGATTATAAAAGATTTCATTTGCCGTGCCAGTTTCAACAATTTTACCGGCGTACATAATGGCCACGCGATCGGCAATATTCGCAACCACACCTAGATCGTGGGTGATGAAGATCACGCTTAAATCGCGCTTAGCCTTTTGGCGCTTGATCAAGTCCAGTACTTGCGCCTGCAGGGTCACGTCCAAAGCGGTGGTCGGTTCATCGGCAATCAGAACCTTAGGCTGCATGATCATCGCCATGGCAATCATGGTACGTTGTCGCTGACCGCCCGACAGTTCATGCGGGTACTTGCGCGCAATCAAGGCAGGATCAGGCAAGCCGACCTCTTGAATCGCAGCGTTGACCGCCTGTTTTAAAGCGGCCCCGTGCAGGTGTCGGTGGGCTTTGACCCCTTCACCAATCTGCCGGCCGATGCGCATGGTTGGATTCAGCCCGCTCAGCGAATCCTGAAAAATCAACCCAAGCTCCTGTCCGCGCAATCGCGTATAAGTTTTCCTACTGGCGTGCAGCAGATCGGTTTCGCCATATTGCATGGCATCAGCCTTGACTTCTGCATCTTTGCCAAGTAAACCTAGCAACGCATGCGTGGTCACTGATTTACCCGAACCGGATTCGCCAACCAAAGCGAGCGTCTCGCCTTGATGCAGCGTTAAATCCACCCCATTGACGGCATAGACATTTTCGTTGGCTTCATGAAACGTCACGGTTAAGTTTTTAATTGAAACAATATCAGTCATGCTGCGCCCCTTTCAAAATTCATTTTTAATACAAAAGCAAATCAATCACGGTGCCGCCAATCAGATTCACGGCGACCCAAATGCCTAATTGCAAGTTACCGGGCAGCGCGCCGAGCATCTTGCTGGTCAAGTCAGCATGCGGGCGACGGGTGTGCAGCAGCAATTTAATCCCCACCGCAAGTATCGCCAAACCCACCAGCAGCCAAAACGTCTGGTGTAGCCCCCACAATATGGCCAAGGTCAGGCCTTCTCGCGTTAACGACAAGCCTGTGGTGACCACCAGCAAGCCAATGAAAAGGGCGGCACCGACCTGCCAAGGATGTTTTTGGATCATTTTGACACTTCCTTAAAAAGGTTGAGCTGATTGCCAATGCAGCGGCTTTTGGGTGAAGCCTGCAAACAAGCTTCTCGCTGCCGGCAGTCGGCTGAGTTAACCTTGGAATTTCGGATCAAGGGCGTCGCGCAAGCCGTCACCTACGATATTAAACGCAAAGACGATCGCAACTAAAATTAGAATCGGAATGTAAAGTTGCAGTGGGTGTTGGAGCATCTGATCCTGACCACTGGCAATCAGGATGCCAAGACTCGTGTTCGGGGCCTGAATCCCTAAGCCGAGAAAACTCAGACTGGCTTCACCAAAGATGTTGCCGGGGATGCTTTGGCCAATATCCAGAATCAGAATACTCATCATATTCGGCACCAGATGCCGCGTCATAATTCGCCACAGTGGGGTGTCCAGCATCACGGCGGCCGTCACATAATCAAGTTGCCGCAATTGCATGACCAGTCCCCGCGCCTGCCGCGCCGCATCCGACCAGCTCGTTAGCGCCAAAGCAAACAACATGGTCCACATGCCATTGCCTAAAACGACCATGATCAGCATGGTGATCAACAATCCCGGCAGCGAATTAAACACCTCAATAATCCGCATCATGATTTCATCGACCCAGCCACCAAAAAACGCCATGACCATGCCATAAATTGTGCCAAAACCAATTGCCAGAACGGTACTGAGAATCGCCACCAAGAGCGAAACCTGAATGCCGATGCAGGTACGCGTAAACAAATCCCGCCCCAAGCGATCGGTGCCAAACCAATGAGCTGCACTCGGCCCGACATTTCGCGCATTGACCCGAATCAAATTGGGATCGTAATGCTGAAGTTGCGGCCCTATCAAGGCCACTAGCACAATGAGAAGTAAAATAATGCCCCACGCCACAGCCAAGTGATCTTTCAGTAACTTTTGTCGCGCCGACGCCCAGAAACTGATACTTTTGGGTGCGCCCTCTTCATCCGCAGATATTGCAGGTTGTTTTGTCAGCACAGTTGGCATACCGGCGTTGTCGGTTCCTTGAACAAAATGAAAATCCGTATCACTGACAGCCATTCGCCTGACTCCCTTCAGTTGTCATATAACTTAATCCGCGGATCAACCACGGTATACAGCAGATCGGTGATAAACATCGTGACAATGTACAAAATCGCCAGCAACACCGTTTCGCCCATAATAATCGGCACATCGCGATTCGTTAGCGCCGTCACAAAATACTGCCCGATGCCGGGAATCACAAAAATGCTTTCAATGAAAATTGATCCGGTAATGCCAAAAGCCAACGTAACAGGCAACGAGGTAATAATCGGAATGAACGCATTTCGCACGATATGGTGCAACACGATTTGCGGTTCCGATAATCCCTTGGCGCGCGCCGTCATGACATACTCGCTTGAGGCGACGTCCACCATTGAATTTTTCAATAGTCGTGCATAACCGGCAATGTAGCCGATCCCACCGGCAATCGTCGGCAAAATGGTATAAATCCAACCACCCCACCACAACTGATCGCCACTAGGCCACCCGATAATCGGGAACCAACCGAGCTTGCCGCCAAAATAACTTTGCAACAGCAACCCCAGCACCAGACTCGGGAACGACATCAAAAACAGCGCCAGAATCGTCACCGCCCGATCAATCCAGGTGTTTTTATACACAGCCGCCAGAATGCCCAGCAGCAGCCCCAGCGGAATACCTAACAACATCTGTTGAATACCTAAACGCGCCGATGCTGGCAGGCGGTCACGAATCAAACTCGACATGGTCACTGACGGATCGGCAATCGACTCGCCAAACTGTCCATGCAACATGTTGTTCATGGTGATCACATATCGTTCCATCACCGGCTTATTGAGACCCGTGTTCTTGTAAACTTGCGCGCGGGTTGCCGCTGGTAATTTATCGGTTTGAGCACTCAGAGCATCACCAGGCACGGCCGAAATCAGGAAAAACGTTGCCGTGGCAATTAGGAACGTCGATATTAACAGTTCGATAAAACGTCGAACGATCAGCTTGATCACGGTTGCAGCCACCTTCTCCTTGAATCAAAATGAGTCATTTTGCCATCTCCTATTGACCTTATGTACATTGGCCGTGTACATGGCCAATGTGACTAGCTAGCTATTCTTTCGACGCATAAGTGTAGTTGAACGTGGCGCCAAAGACGGTTGATTGAAGATTTTTAACTGACTTGTTGATATAAAGACGTGATTGCGAGTTGGTTAACGGCACGACGCCGAAATCTTTGGCGACCAGCTGTGTTTCCAGTTGCTTGTAGAGTGCCAGCCGTTCTTTCGTACTTAAATTGGCATTTAACTTGGCATCGAGATCGTCAAACGTTTTGCTGTTATACCCGCCGAAGAATTGCTGGAAGCCGTTATTTGAATCCCACAGGCTCAAATACGAATTCGGATCGGCGCTCCCTGACCAGCCATTATCAAGCAAATCATACTGATTATCATTTCTGGACTTCACAAAGCTAGGTACATCAGGGGCAGTTTTGATCGTGACTTTGACGCCTAACTGTTGATCAAGCTCTTGCTTCAGCCAAGTACCGGTGTCATCATCATCGACAGTCAGGTAAACAAAGTTCAGCTTGCTGAGATCCGTTGACTTACCCAGTTCCTTCAGCCCCTCTTTCAACAAAGCCTGACGCTTAGCCTTAGTGTTGTACTGTGCCTGTAGATCTTTCAGTGGGTTACCGACATACTCACCATAGTTTGTCGATCCAACGTTCATCGATTGCGGCACCATGGTATAGGTTGGCTGGTCTTTGCCGTCATTGACCGCCTTGTTGTAACTTTGGCGATTAATAGAAAGTGAGACTGCTTCCCGCACCTTCGTATTTTTGAAAAGTCCCTGAGTCCCGCCATTGTGTTGATTCATGATTAAAACGGTCGTCCCAGAACCATCTTGTTTTCGCGAGACCAGTTTGTTACTCTTAGCCAATTTGTTGAAGTCACTAATCTGTTTACCGGAAGCAGACAAGGCATCTAACTGGCCACTTTGCATTAACGAAAGCACGGTCGACGCCTTGTTCGTGGTGGTATAGGTTACGGTTTGCAGCTTAACCTTTTTGGCATTCCAATAAGTGTTGTTCTTCTTTAGCGTGATCTTGTCATTCTTTTTCCAAGATGTTAGCTTGAACGGGCCGTTAAAGACCTGATCCTTCACATCGGTCTTCCACTTCTTGTTGCCAACTTTATTAATTTTGTCGAGGCGGACTGGGTAATAAATAACCGATGCAAAATCTGACAAAAGCGACGGATGGGCATAAGCAAGCTGAACCTGAAGTGTTTTGGCATTCAAGGCTTTTACACCCAAGTCTTCGGCGCTACCTTTGCCAGTGTTGTAAGCTTCGGCGCCCTTGATAAAGTATGCACCGGTAGCCTGGGAAAAGGCGTTCTCCTTTTTCAATAACCGGCGGAAGGAATCCACGTATTGCTGGGCAGTGACTTTCTTGCCATCTGACCATTTGGCATCGCGTAACTTGAAGGTATACGTTAAGCCATCTGCTGACTTGGTGTAGGATTTGGCCCCAGTTAAAACGACTTTATCTTTGCCGTTTTTCGATTCAATCGTGGTCAAGCCTTCTTGAACTTCTGAAAGAATATCGTTCTCGTTAGTATTGCGCATATCATTCACATCTAACGTCGTCGGATCAAGCTCTTCGGTTAAATTCAACGTCTGAGCGCTGCTTGATGACGCAGAACCTTTACTGCCGCAACCGACAAGTAAGGTCGCCAGCGCAACGCCGGTAATAAGAGCTGTGAGCCAATGGGACTTCTTCATACATGCCATCTCCTAAAGTAAAATAAAAACTGGCGGTGCATCTAGGATTCTAGATACACCGCCAGTTTTGTCCTTCGTTCAAGTCACGTTTGTCCGTCACCCAAGCCAATATCCAGCCATGTAAATAGAACCGCTATGTTGTTCATAGCAGCAGCACATGGACATGAACATGACTTGGTTGAACTGGGTCATCACGTTGACTCCTCTCGAAGAAATTAGCATTAGCATACTTTTAAAAATTTTATTCGTCAACGGGTAATTTGTTAAAACCTGATTTGTTCGGGGCAGTAACATGCTTCAATACCGCTTGGCTATTGGGTTTGATCACGCTCATAGAATTTTAATTTTGGTTAACTGCCGTTGTGATTGAATGGTCGTTAAGAAAATAATGGCGGTGATTGCGGAAACGCCTTTGTCGTGGCAGCTGAGGAAAGAAGATAAAGAAAAGCAATAAGGTCATTTCGTTTAAAACAGTTTTACTTAAAGCTGATTAACGTTCAGCTTTCATTCAAGTTTGCTGGCTAACTCATATTTAAATTTCCTCGTATTAGCCGTTTCTTTACGGTTAAATGGACAAAACATACTGCTCACATAAGCTTCATTTGAAACTATTTTAAATTTTATGCTCATCAAAACAGCCGACTGAGAATTACTTTCCCAGCCGGCTGTTTTCAATTTTAACAGACACGTACGTTACGCTTCTGCGCGGTGGTGCATCAATACCCACAGAAGTGCAGCGCCGGCGCCGATAAATAGCAACGCCGATACCCCGTTAGCTGCCGACAACATGGCAAATGCCATGGTTGCAAAAAGGCCGCCAATCGAAAGGCCAATCCCCCATTTTTGAATCGGTGTCAAGCTGGCAAATGAAGCGCGGAAACCCAGCGCCAACAAGAGTGATCCAACAAACGAGATCAGGCCAAAGATAATGTGCCCTAAAATCAACCAGTTAAACATCTTATTCCCCCTTTCTGATAAGCAATTCGCTGCGTTCAGAAGCTGGTGTGCCAATGGCCTCAGGTTAGATGACCGTTCATCCGGCCACAGCACCCGAGATCAGCACCCAAGTTTTTGCACAGAGAATCGCGTCAATACGCTTTTACTATACGTGAGATGGTAGCGGTTGCCAACTATTTTGGCTTAGCGAGACTTTCTCCGTTTAAGCGGCCATTTTCTAGGCGCAAGGCCCGATCCCAAAACTGCGTGATATCCAGTCGATGGGAAATAACCATCATGGCAATTGACAATGATTCAAGCCGTTGACTAAGCGCTTTTGCTGACGTGGCATCTAAGTTAGCAAACGGTTCGTCTAGCAGTAACATCGCTCGCTTTGCGACAAGCGCCCGCGCTAGTCCAATCTTTTGCAATTTTCCTGCCGACACATTGGCTTTCGTCTGGCCGTGCAGTTGCGTGGCGAGTCCTTGCGGCAGACGGTCAACGAATGCCTGCAAATCGGTTTGGGCGAGCACAGCTTCAATTGCTTCCTGGGTAATCGGACGGCCAAGCGTGATATTTTGTAACAAGGTATCATCAAACAGCGCCACGACTTGCGGAACAAAACCAATCTTGTCGGCTAGTCGCTCCGAAGCTGCGCCTGCCGGTTGTCCTTGAATCATGCCAGCCTGTGGAATCAACAAGCCTAAAATGATCTGAATCAACGTTGTTTTACCGCCACCACTTGGACCGGTGACCAAAATCTTTTCATGGGCCGCAACATCAATCGTTAAATTAAGTTGCTGCAACACTGGCTGGTGCGCAGATGGGTAGGTGTAGCTTAGATCCTGTAAAACCAGTTGCTCTCCAGAACAGGAGGCGGCGGAGGTTGGGCACTGTCGAGATGCTTTTTGGGTTAAGTCTGAGTGTTTTTCTTCCGGCAATGCCCCTAACGCGAGCAATCGTTTGGCAGCAACCAACTGCCGTGAAAGCTGGGCGTACTGGCCTGGCATGCTGTAGAACAACCACGTAAAACTCGGCGTCAGCATGGCAAACGCCGCAAATTGACCGACCGTAATCATTTTGAAATCGACAAACAGCAATTCAATGCCTAAAATCGCGATGTCAACGAACAACCCCAGCGCAAAACCAAGCACAATGGTTCCGGTTTGCTGAATGCCCATGTGATACTGGGCGTCTGCAAAAGTTTGATAAGCTTGGCGGAATAGTTTTAAACCAAACTGTTCACTTTGATAGTCTTTTAATAGCGTTCGTCCTGCAAGTACTTCCAATAATACTGCCTGCATGCGACCATTTTCGACTTGTTGGGTATCTTGAGCCTGAGTTAAGCGACCGGCCATGAAGCGTGGGATCAATAACGCAGTCAGGCACAATCCCACGATGACGACCATCAGCAACCATGAACTCAACCAGCCGAATAAGCTGGCGGCAAGGAACGAAAAGGTCCCAACAGCAAGTGCAGTTACCGACTGAATAAACAATGGGGCGGCCAAAGATGCCTCGGTTGTTAGACCGTTCAGTCGCTCACTGCCGGCTTGATCGTCCGTTGCAACCGGGCCGGTCATGAGTGCGGTCATTTGTTGCGTTTGAAGTCGCTGGACCAGCCGATACTGTGCTTGCGTCTGCCGCCGCCCAATCAGCCAGCGCCCTAGCCCTATCATCAGTGCCGCACCAAGCGCAACGACAAATAATCTGATCGTCAAAATGCTTTGTTGGGTCACATTTTGAATGATGCGCGCTAACGCAAACTCGAAACCGGCGCAGATCAAGGCGATCAACCATAAAAGCGGTGCGATCCGCATCCCGACAAGTTGCCAGATTTGTTTTAGCTTAGTCATGCTGCTCACCCACCTCAATGATGTGATCGGCGGTCGTGACAAAATCGAACGTATGCGTGATCACGATAATGCCGCGCCGTCGTGCCTCTTGCCGTAGAATCCGCATGACCACCGCCTGATTGGCCGCATCAATATCGGAAAAAGGTTCATCCAAAACCAACCAAGGCCGCTCCGAAAGCAGTGCACGCGCGATCCCGAACCGCCGCTGCTCGCCTGGTGAGAGTTGTGCGGGATGTGATATTTGATCGACATCAGCCGCATATTTTTCAAGTCCAAGTTGGTGTAGTAGTTGCACGATCCGTTGTGACAAATGATGTTCAGCCAAAAGCAAGTTGGCCGCAACAGACGCCGTGAACATCACGCTGCGTTGCGGCACAAAAGCCATTAACTCAGCCGGCGAGGTGGCAGTTGGACGGCCGCGAATGTCGATGTGTCCGGAAGTCGGCAGTAACTCACCTAAAATCAGCTTCATTAACGTTGTTTTGCCAGCACCGTTTGCGCCAATGATAAAAGTGATGCCGTGATTATCAATCTGAAAATTCAGATTGTGCAATAGCTGCCGTGAGCTGTTCGGGTAATGAAAAGTCACCTGCTCGCCGACAATCGTCATAGGCTGATCAGGAATGGCTGCTATTTTGGTGTTAGTCGTGGTCTGAACTTCAATCGTGACCTGTAGCCGCGGCAAAATGCGTTGTAGCGACGTTTTCTGTTGGGCAAGATAGCCAATTGTCGGCGCTAACCCTAAAAATGGCCACAAAATCGAGCCGACACCGGCATTCCACGCGCCCAGCACGCTCGCCACCGACTGCTGTGTCAGCGGCAGCAAGGCAAATCCCAGAACCAGAGTTAGCACTTCCGCCAAATAAATCCCGCCGTTAAAAATACCGGACAAGGCACCGGCAGCACTTGCCAGCTGGTTGATGCTTGGCGTTGCCTCCTGGAAAAAAGCCTGATGCCGCTGCCGGATATACGCAAAAACATGAAGATTCCGCACCATCGCAAAATTCGCTAAAAAATCATTGAAGAAGCCTTTATGGCGATCATCAATGCCAATCAAATTTGTCTGTGCCCGATTTTGGTAGCGGAAAAGTTGCCGAGAAAGCACCGCAAAACCGAGACCAATCAAGATAAAAACGACTGCCAACTGCCAGGACTGAGTAGCAACATACGCGATGCCCAAAATGACGGTGATGCCAAAATCAACCAGTGGCAAGACGCCGGTATCCAGAAACTGCATGATGTTTTGGGTGTCTGTTACCAGTAAGTTCGTCGCAAAACCACTATCAGGTGCCTCATCAGCCCTCCCAGCCAAAAAGCCACTCACTAAAGCAGTGGCAATTGCTAGGCTCAAGCGCCGTTTTAGCCGTTCCACAACCACTCCTGATAACCAGTAAACGCCTGTATAAACAACCGATGCACCGAGCATCCCACCAAAAATACCCAGCAACAAGCCAACCTGACCGGCCAGCGCCGCGGTTAACCCTAGCTGAATCAACATGGAAATGGCGACGTTAAAGCCATCAACCGCGACCCGTAAGCCAAGTAGCCCTAGTAACCACCGTTTTTTAATTGAACCGATTTGAAAAATTGTTTGCATTGTTCTCGTCTCCTCGAGTGACTGGAGAATCCAGTCAAAATTTTGGGGACTACGTTGTTGCAAACTTGAACGTGTACACGAAAAAGACGGCCTCCTCAGCCGTCTTTTTAATACATCATATTGATCGACTAGAAGCCCATCTGCGCCGCACACCAAAGAACCCTGCACCAACCGCAGCCCCTGCATTCAATTTTGATGGGGTAAATCGGTCTTTGATCCGCATGTTAAGATGCCTCCGTTCGATTTCGGTTTTGATAGCGTTAGCATAACAGGCGCTTCCTGAAAAATCAATAAATTTTATCTGTGGTTTTTTAATTTTTCGTCGAGTTAACAAAAAAGGCACTAGCACCAAAAATTGTTCCACCGCTAGTACCACTTATTTAAAGAATTCAGTTACCAAACAACTGACAACCTGCTTTGACTCAGCAAGTCGCGCCACTCATCAGGATGCCCTTTTTGAATGCCGCTAACACATCTGACCCCTTGGCAATACGAACGCTGCCGTCTAAATAAGCATGCGCGTCGTCTTTGATACTGATGGCGCCATTCTTAAAGTCCATCGCCAAACCGCTGGCAAAGAAAATCATGTCATAGTCCGAAGTGTACAGTTGCAGACCGGCGTCATTGTCCAACTTCACTTGATAATCCGGATCCGGCTGGTCGAGCACAATCAAGGTAAACTTCGTGCCAATGCTGCAGGCACCGCCTTGTAACGAATACCGCCCGCCGCCGTCATCGGCAATCAACAGCAAAACCTTCTTATCAAAATGCTTCTTCTTCATCAAGTCAACAAACGACTGCGATAACTTAATCGATGCCATCATACCGTCACCTTTCCTGTTACTTACTTTTAGTGTGACACTTATGCGGGGCAAAATCAATTGTGCGCGGTTAATTATCTTGTATTCTTTTTAAATATAGGCTGCAATCAGAGTTTTGATACTAACAATCTTAAAGATCAAGCCCTCTAATACTTTGAGCGATCATTTTCTGAAATTGCTCGATAAAGGCAGGTTGGTTAAATTGAATGGTCATACCACTGTTTCGTTGAAATCCGGTATCTGATGAGAACCAAAGCTGATCATTCCCCAACACAAGACAGTCTGGTAGATTACCGCTGTAGAATGTATAAGTCACACCGTCTAACCGCTTGAAGTTGGTACTTTCATATTGATCTTGGTTGAGAATAACATGAACTTGTCCGTGATTGCCTTGAACAATGGCGATCGCTTTCTCCATAAAGCGAGAAATACGATTGCCAACAACGGTCGTCTTGTCGGCGGAAGGTAACATTCGATATAACGTCTTTTGATAACCACCGTTGTACACCTGCATCCCCGTCTGTTTTGAATACTGATCATCAATGACTTGATAATCCAATCGCTTATATTCCTTGAGCCGCTTGCGGTACATACGCGCAAGCATTGGAATTGATGGATCAACATAGTCGTAAACCCGCAATTCTGGCTTGGTGTTCAATGAACGTTGCATGCGTCCTAAAAATTGCACCATTATGCCTTTCCATGAAAATGGCATGGCCAAAATTATGGTATCGATACCACCTATATCCATGCCTTCCCCAGCATATTTTCCCGTCGCAATCAACGCATAGGCCTCATTTGTTTTGGCTACTTTTGTAACAACCTGATCATTTTCTTTCGCTTTTTGCCCACCATAAAGTTTATACACCTGTTTCTCAGGCAATGCGGCTGCCAACTCATCCACATGCGCTCTTAGATCCGTTAATAAAAGAACATGCCGACCTTCAGCCAAGCTTTGCCGGATGTCTCTGAGTATCGCCTGATTTCGTGGTTCATCATGCAGCATGGCTTCACGGTTTTGCGCCAAACTGTTTGTTGCCATTTCAAGCGACATCATGCCAAGACTCGTATATCGAGGAACAACGTGACGTGCAACTTCAAGCGCAAATCGGCTGTCAATTGCCTCTGTTTGGTACCGAATCGGACCGTAACGCATCACCAAAATCGGATCCAAGCCATCGCGCCGATAAGGAGTGGCGGACAAGCCGTATAAATAGTGCGAGCGAATGCACTTGATCACCTGATCATAGGTGTACGCTGCGTCATGATGGACTTCATCTGAAATAACCATGCCATAGCTATTTAAAATATCTTGAGCAGGCGCGTCCCCTGTCAATGACTGGATTGTCGCAACATCAATAACCCCACTACGATTTTTCTTGGTTCCAAAAAAGGTGCCGATCGAATTTTTTCGGCGTACGCGGCCAGTCGGCGTGAGTTCTTCAAAGAGCGGCGCTGTATCGACTTTTAAAAATTGGTTTAAACGACTGACCCACTGTTCCGCCAGAACCTTATTTTTGACTAAAATCAACGTACTGACTTGATGCTTAGCAATCAAAGCTGCCCCGATGACGGTCTTGCCAAAACCTGGTCGTGCCTGCAGGATACCATCTGATTCTTTTTGCAACGCATTAAAAGCCGGTTGCTGGTCGGAACGTAATTTCCCTACGAATGAAACCTTAATTGGCGCCCCTTTGATCGTTTTATCCATCCATCGAATATGCGGAATCAACCCGCGCAACCGGGTCTCCAATCCACGTGGAAGAATCAAGTATTGTTGTTTTTCTTCGAACAAACTAATAATCCTAGGAACATTGTAGGTGGACTGGCGCTGAGCTTCATGTTCATAAAACTTTGGATTATTAAATGACGAAAGGTATTTAAGCGCGGCAACTTGTTTATCGGTTAAATGTGTCCGATCAATGTAAAGTGCGTTTGCCCGAATAATCGTCAATTTTTGATCAATCGTAAGCGGTTGTGTAAACAAATCTGTCTCGCCGGCTTGGTCGTCATTGTAAAGCCGAAAAATATTTTGATTAGCCAGTTTCTCCAGCAAGTGATCAATCATCGCGGCACTGATCAACCCAACGCGTTCCAATGCACCCCACTGATCTGCCAGTGGTGTGAAATGATCATCAACAAAGCTCGACTTTCCTTCCAGTCGGCGTTGCCCGTGCAATGGCCCGGCGATCAAGTTACCAATTTGATGATCACCAAGCACACTTTGACTGGGGAACATCCGGTCAAAGGCAGAAAACTGGATATTGGTATTCACGGCACTTGCCGCTTTCAAAATGGCATCGCCGAGACGCCTAACCAGACCAGCAGCAAGCGGTTGATCAAAAAAGAACCAAATATGGCTGCCATTACCTGATTGTGATAACTCGACAAGACAAGGTATCGCATATTTATCACACAGCGTCTTAACGCCCTTTGTCACAGACTGCCAGTGCTGACCTTCATGATGACCGTCAAAGTCAAGAATGAGCTGTTTTGTGAGATTCCCCTTCAGCATCGGATAAAAGCCAAGGAACTGTATGCCATCCAAGTGATCGATAATGTCTTGATCTGTTAACGGTGCGTAAGCATTTTTGACAGGATGCCCGTCTTTAAAAACAGGATACGGACCATAGATTTCCTTTTGTGCCTTTTTGTTAAAATACCGATGCGCATACACATCCGTTCGGCCAACAATCCGTTCTTTATAAAGCGCAAGGTGAGCACCTAAATCATTGCCCATGCGAACTTGTAACTCGCGCTCAGGAATACAAAAATATTGTCGACTGATCGGATCTTGCAAGATAACAATATCCCCACGTCCTTGCGCCCCAAGATCTTTGGCTTTGTTGACGTAATCATACTGCTTGCCGGCTAAAGTGTATGTTCTTCCCATATGTGACCTTTCATCATCTTGTGTTAGGCATAAAAAGCGCTATCATTCTTGCGGTTAACATTACTGACAACTTTACAATATTCACAATCACTTTGTATACAGGAAGATAAACTTTACAGAAAAGAATTTTCTTTACTTCAATTTTCTAACTAGCTGCACTTGATCCCAAAAGTCTTGAACATGTTCCGGCGCTTTCTCCACTGCAACTAACATCCCCTTCGCTAGCCACAACTGAACAGTCTCCAAAAAGATGCGCCGATCATGTTCCTCGATCCCCGCCAAGTCGCAAAAACGATCCCTGTACACCTTGACTACATTCTTTTCTCGCGGCATGAAGCTATCAAAAAGCGCGGCAAAGTCCAGAAACCGAGGGCCGCGACGTGCCTCACCAAAATCGATAATCGCAACTTTTTCGTTGGCCAGCGGAAGTAAATTCCAACGACCGAGATCGCCATGCACCCACGTTTCCTGCTGGCGGTCAATTATTTCGAGTTGCGCGATCATCGGTGTCAGTTGTTCATAAATGCCGGGCCAATTTTGGACTAAGCTAACTCGCTGACTTTTCCAAAGTCGATCCAACGAATGCGAATCGTCAGGCGAGCAAGGATATTCAAATCGATCAAGTACAATCCGAATCTTTCGGTAACATGCCAACGTTGCGGTTAATGATGGCTTCATCGCGGCTTGCTCCCAATAACTCTGAACGCGATACACCTGGTGATCCACCGTCACAAACTGTTGCCCGTCTGTGGTCGACAAAATTGCTGGCGTTACATCGCGATCTTCTTCCTGAATCGCCTGCGTTAAGGCAAATTCGAGGGAAGCGCGGGCAACATCGGAAACCGTCTTCACCAAAACCATTGCCATATCAGTCTCTACACGCCACGCGCGACCACTTTTGCCATTGGTCATTGGCGTCACTTTTTTGATCTGCCCAAGGCCATAGGCATTTACGATCCGATCTAAATCAGGCATGATTCTCCTCCATCCATTTTTGCGAATGGCTGTGACGAAGCCTTTTTCATGACGAATTGGCAGTTTTCGGGTATGATCATCTCACCACTTGTCAAATCGACATACTCGTTCAAACATCAGCCTAAAGCTTCACGACAAGTCTTCCAAATTAGCATAGAATAACAGTAGATCTTCGGCAAACTTCTTTTAGAAACGAGGCCATCCATGAAACACCGCAACCGCTTATTCTGGGTGATCGTGCTTGTGGCGGGAGTCTTCTTAATTTATAGCACAGAGAGTCCGCTGCCAATTGCGACGCGCGAAACTGTCAAAAACGGCATCGCCCAAGTCTGGAACACCGCCACACGCACGGTCTCTGGATGGTTGAATGGCAATAATCAAGCTAACCAGGCCAGCCAAGCCTCATCTGGTAGCCTGATAGCCAGCAACACCAGCCAATCAGCAACTTCGACCAGTACCTCAGCCGACACCACCCCCGCCTTAAATATCGTTCAAGGCCGTCACCTCAGAAAAACTTATTACTATCACTTTGATGCCAACTTGCCGCAGTCAGAACACAACGTTTTCAACGAAGCTGTCCGTGCCTATAACGCAACCGGCATCGTCAAACTCATCCCTGGCAAGGGTCAAAAGAATGACAACCAAATTACTTTTTCAAGTTATCAAAAAGGCATGAGTGAGCAGGATCTAGGCGCCACCGAACTTGGCGAAGGCGGCCCGACCATCATTGTTGAAACCATGGGTACGCAGGTCACAGTCATCAACCATGCCCGCGCCAGTCTCAACCTCACCTATCCGGCACAATCCATCAACGAAGCCGTTGCCATGCATGAACTGGGCCACGCGCTCGGCTTAGATCACAGCAAGTCTCTCGACTCGGTCATGTACCCGATCACGCGTGGGGTCACGCAACTCTCTAGCGGCGATATTGCTGGGTTGAAAGCAATTTATGGGCAATAAATACGACTTCAAAAAGGCAACGCCACCGGCAGAAATAGCTTGTGGGGCTGCCTTTTTATAAAACCTGAAAACGACACGGCTTCACTGACCAGTTGGGCAACACTTTTAGCGATTCCTAAATAGCACCGCCCACCGTTGAATTCCAATCCAATCAATGGCAAACAAGATCAATCCCACTGCAATGGCCATCAAACATGGGAGAAGGAACATAAGACCAAAATCGATATTCACAGTTAAACCCGCCTTAGCACAGGCAGTAGCTAGTAACCCATACAAGCTAAGATTGCCGACGACGGCAACAACATAGAAGCCTACTGAACAGATGATGCTTTCAGACAAACGTTCCAGCATCAATTGTCCGGTAGTGAATCCAATCTGATGCAGTTGATTTAAATTTGCTCCCTGCTGCCTTCCCCTTAACATTGCCACTGATACGATATTTGCAACGACTATGATGATCGGCGCGCCGACATAAACAATAAATGAAAGCAGCGCATTTTGAACATCTACTCGACCTGCTGGTGTAAAACCATACAACGAGATATACAGGCCGATGCCAAGTGTCTGGACTGCCAAAATGGGCACAAGCATTGTCGCCAGACGCTCTGAATTTGTAACGACTTGATAGCTCGCCGTCTGTATAATTGCCTGACGTTTTGAAGGGAGATACTGCATCAAGAAGATAAAGAAGTGCGCCAACAGTTGCCTACCTGCAGCCAGTTGCAAGACAACGAGCGCCACAAGTGCTAGGAAAAATTGATTGCCAGCTTCCTGCGTCATCTGATCAAATGACTGTCGCACGGCTGGTTGAAGCATTATCCGTCCACCGGCCACAAGCAAGCCAAGAAATGCCAATCCGCCTAAAATGAATGAGAGGTGTATGTAACGGTGACGATGGCTAGTACCAAGCCGTTTTAACGCGCCGCGGGTCTTTGCGAGCCCCGAGACAAAGCAGGTTGCCGCAACAATGGCACACGTTTCGACCAATCTCATTAACGAAAAATGAAAGGGTGCATTCGGCAACCATTTTTGACCAAAAAGCTGTTGTAACAACCCATAGAACGGCGTGACTGTCATGATGCCCAGAAAGTACCCGGTGAACCCGCCGATACTGCCGAGAAATGCAAGTTGCACGGCAACCAATAAGGTAATTTGTCGCGGAGCCGCTCCTAAAATGGCCCAAAGCTCGTAATCCTGTCGCAGAATTCGCAAAACACCGCGAATCACCCCACCAAGTACGAAGAAAAGCGTCATGCTGCCAAAGATCATCGGTATGATAAATAAAGGCTTAGGATCGTCGACAAGATCGCTCAGAGTGCCTAGACCGACAAAACCAGTCATGCAAAATCCTACCAGCCACCCAGCAACCATAAAAACAAAACCGGCCGTTACCCAAACCCGCCACGAATAACGAAACTGCAACAAACTTGCCTTAATCATGGCGCCACCTTCTCCGATTCACGCATCGCCGCAAACAATGCTTGCTCCGTGGGGTGATTGAAAACCGCATCAATCCGGCCATCATGTAAGATAACAGCTCGATCCGTATGCGCTGCCTGTTCAATATCATGTGTCACCATCACGACACACACGCCACTATCTGCCAGTGCCCGTAATCGAGCAAAGATAACCTGGCGAGAAATGGAATCCAAAGCGCCAGTCGGTTCATCAGCAAAGATCACTTTAGCATGCATCATTAAGGCTCTAGCGATAGCCACTTTTTGCTGTTCACCGCCTGATAATGCAGCCGGTAGCTGAGATAAATCCGCTTTAAACTGCAAATCGTTCATTAATTGCTGCACTGCTTCACGAGTGACTTTTTGGTGCGCTAACTGCAGAGGCAACACGATATTGTCATATGCTGGCAAGGCTGGCAACAAATTATACGATTGAAAAATATAGCTAATTGTATTTCTGCGTAAAATAGCCATTTTTCGTTCAGATAATTTGCTTAATAACTGACCGTTTATTTGTACTTCACCATATGTAGGTCGGCTCAGTCCGGACAGGCATCGTAACAGTGTTGTTTTGCCAGAACCAGAAGGCCCCACGAAGCTCACAAATTCGCCAGCGGAAGCCTCCAAATCAATGCCATGCAGAATTTCGAACTCTTCGCCTCGACTTCCTTGTCGTTTAACGCTTTTTCTCACATCTATTGCCTTCAAAATAACTGTCATCACTGGCACCTCCTGGCATCAAGCGTGATCGTCATGCGACTTTGGCACCACTTCGTAGACGATCGCGTCAATGTTGTAACGATAATAAGCACGCAAAATTCGGCCCAGATATTTGGTGATTTTCCAAAGAATCGGCACCACCAAAATAGCACCGCCGAGCATGACTAAGCTGAAAACCATTCGCGTTATAGTAAACGCTTTGATCCCGGCGATAGCCTGCCAGATTACGGCACCTGGAGCCACTAAACACGCACCAACACTGCCCCACAAAGTAAGTTGTAAGGACACAAGCAAAACAGCAGGGATCCAGAAAAATAAAACATTAAAGAGCAAACTGCCCAGAAACGCAAAGAAATTAAAGTGGCGCGCCACAATCCGGTCTTCGCCAAAGAAATAAGCAGCATCAACATTAAATAATTTGGCCAAATCCTGCACAGCCTTCACTGGTGGTACGTGCTTGTTACTTTCCCAGCGCGCAACTGTCTGCTGCGTCACATAAAGCCGTTCAGCCACCTGACTTTGGGTCATTTTCTTTTCTTCGCGTTTTTTCCGAATTCGTCGGCCGATTGACTCGTTCATCGCAACAACTTCCTTTCAATGGGACACCTTTAGTAAGCCATGAGCAGTCACAAATAGCTAACAATTTATTTGATAGGTGCCAAAATGCCGTGATATGACAGCATTCTCCTCATATAAATTAAACCACTATTTCCCGGGAAAGGTGCTTGGCATTTTGTTGGGATGAGTTCATTGTGGCCATTTGGAAAAGCTGACACCAACGTAAACAGTACCTAGTCGAAAATTGGTAACACAAAAAGAAGGCAGATTCCTTCAATGTTGAGAGCTTATCAACATTGAAAGGTTCTGCCTTCTTTAAATTGTCGTGTTCAGCAAGCAGTTAAATAAGTCTTATTCGCCATCCTTTACAGGCACAAAGTTTCAAAACTTATGATTGGCTGGCGCTATCTTCCTCCCACTGCATCTTAACTTGATTAATAAAGTAAAAAGACCCCACCGCAACATAAATCATCTGGTCGTCTGCATTCGCACGTATATAGTAAACTGCGTCACTTGCGCTGGGAGCATTGTAAAGTGCAAGATCCTGTTGTATTTTGTCATTCTCTACAAAAATACGATACAACTCATCAGAAGACATCGCGCGCTCCGGGTTGTCTGGCTTTGAGACCACAAAAGTCGCATGAGGTAAATCAAGCAGCCTGTCCACACACAACGCAACTTGTTTGTCGCGCAAGAAACCAACGAGAACCGTCAACTTGCGGTTGGGGATCACTGTCAGAAGTGTCTTGACCAGCGCATCGATGCCATTTACATTATGCGCACCATCAATGACGAGCGTGGGCTTGCTGGAGAGCTCCTCCATTCTGCCCGGAAACGTCGCCGAGTTGATCATCGCTACAATCGAAGCATCCTTAATTTTACGCGGCTCGCTCGCGTTAAAAGCGCTGCACCATTTGAGTACCGTCGCAAGATTGTCAATCTGATATTTTCCCGCAAGTGAGAACTTCAAGGCACGATGCCAGCGACCATTGAGGCGAACATCAATTAAGTTAGACGCTAGATCGCTGGAGAGCAGGTTGATTTCGAAATCTTGATCCACCCACAACTTTGCGTGTTGCTCTTTGGCCCGCGCCGCGATGATGTCATGAGCAACAGATGCCTGCGCAGGATAATCGATCACGATCATCGAATCCGATTTAATAATTTTAGATTTGGCCGTCGCAATTTCTTCGATCGTATTGCCGAGAATCTTCATGTGGTCGAGCGCAATTTTGGTGAAGACAGCGAATCTGACGTTGCTCGTTGCATTAGTCGCATCAAGCTCACCGCCTAGCCCGCATTCGATAACGGCATAGTCCACGTGCTTCTGCGCAAAAAAGATAATCGCCACCAAATACCACGTCTCAAAAAAAGAAATGTCAGCCTGCGTCAGATTCATTCCAGCCATTCCCTGAATCAAAACGTCGTACGCAGCGAGAAACTCATCCTCAGCAATCATCCGCCGATTGTATTGAATATCCTCACGCTCATCAAGAAGCAACGGACTCGTAAACAGGCCAACTCGATACCCTTCATTCTGCAGTATCTGAGCAATCATGGTTGATGTTGAGCCTTTGCCATTCGTCCCACAGATATGAATGTTGGGAAACGTCATATCCGGGCTCCCCAACTGCTTCAAAATCCTTCTAAGCAAATCAACCCGATTCAAGGAATCATCATACAGCATCACCCGGGGAATACGCGCTAAAACCTTACGATAGCTATCATGCTCGGTCATGATGTCACCTCACTGATTTTTGATTTCCTGCAAGAATTCCATACGATAGTCCTTATTTTTAAACGCGCCAGAGAAAAAGGACGTGAGCGTGTGACTGTTCGCCTTCTTGATACCGCGCATTTCGGTACACATATGCCGGGCCTTCACGACCACCGCCACGCCTTGGGGATCGACTAATTTTTGCAGCTCCAAGCCAATTTGACTGGTCAGGTTTTCCTGCACGTTAGGCTTTTTGGCAACATAGTCGACGAGTCTGGGAATTTTGCTAAGTCCAATGATCCGGCCATTCTTCGGCATGTAGCCAACCGAGACACTGCCAAAAAACGGAAGCAAATGGTGTTCACACATCGAATAAAACGGAATATCAGCAACAACAACGAGTTCCCCATCATTCGCCATGGAACTGTTGAAGACTTTGCTTTCAGTAAAAGCTTTCTGATGCAGAGACGAAAACATTTCTTCATAGGCGCTCGCGACTCGCGCAGGCGTTTCCTGCAGGCCCTCCCTATCAGGATCATCCCCAATCGCAATTAAAATATTGCGTACGCTCGTTTCAAGTAACGCCCGATCAAACGGCTTCATGTGAGCACCTCTTTAATTCTCTATTTTTCTAATCTGCTGTGTCTCTTGAATCTTCGTAATGGCATCATGAATACGAAGGACCATTTCAGTGTTCCCATCGAAAACTTCTTCAAGTGGCTTTAGAACAAACAGACGATTAAACATTTCATGGTGAGGAATCTCGAGACGCAAAGTCCGGATCGTCTCTTCATCATAAAGTTCAATGTCTAAATCCAGCGTCCGCGGCCCCCAATGGATCGTGCGCTTGCGTTTGAATCTTTTCTCAATCTGATTTAACGCATCCAGCAGTTCAATCGGTGTATAACTGGTCTTGATTTTGATAACACCATTCACAAAATTTGCTTGCGCTTCATAACCGACTGGGCTGGTATCGTACCACGAAGAGCTGCCGGTCACTTCAATTTGCGGATCCGCGTCAATCACATCCACCGCTGCCTTAACCGTTTGCAGGGAATCGCCGAGGTTACTGCCAATGCCAATAAAAGCCGTATGCTTAAAACCAGCGCTCATACGGTGATGCACACCTCCGCATTATCAACGATGCCGTTAATCGGAAGGGCGATCTTTTTAATCGACAACGTCAACGAACTGAATTTATCCGCAAATCGAGCTTGCAACGCCTCAACGATTCTGACGCCCAACGTCTCCAGCAACTTGTCCTGCGACAAAGACACCTCATGCGCGATGATTTTATAAACCTCACCATAGCTGATAGTATTGGCTAACTCGTCAGCTTTTAAAATCGCAAGATCCGTTAACTTCAGCGTGATTTCCGCCGATATCGCGATATCCTGGCCGATGGTGCGTTCTTCCGGATAAACGCCAATGTGCGCATGGAATTTTGCCGAATTGAGCCTGATCACAACTGTCATCCTACGCCCTCCAAATCTGATTCAGCATGGTCAAAAGCTGCTTGGCCTCGGCCACTTCATGCACCCGCACAAAGTCAACACCTTGAGCCGCCAAGTGCGCCGTGACAGCCTGCGTCCCCGCCAAGCGCCCGGGAGCGATACTTCCGGTTAAATCGCCGATAAACTGTTTTTGGGAATAGCCATAGAGCATTGGAAAATCATCACTTAACTTCTTGGCTTCGTTGATGACTTTCAAATTCCCCGCCAGATCCAGTCCATACGCATACCCAAGTGCCGGATCAAACAAAACCCGCTCGGTACCAATGCCATATCCTTGCAAAAGCTGTTGTTGCGCATTGAAAAAGTCTTTCAACTGATCCAACGCCCGGTCAGAATCCAACATTTTGGGGAATGAATTGTGGGCAAGCACCAAGCCCATTGAGGTATGGCCAATCATGTCAAGGATGAGCTTTTCGGATGCCTCATCCTGAAAAATCAAGTTGATGACATCGACGCCAGCCTTGATCACACCCGCGACCACTTGCGGTTTATACGTGTCCACGGAAATCGGAACGTTCAGCTTCCCTTTTAACGCCGAAATCACCGGTAAAATCCGCGCCAGCTCGACTTCCGCGCTAATTGGCTGACTTCCAGGCTTCGTTGTCTGCCCGCCAATGTCGATCATGTCAGCGCCTTGCGCCACCAAAGATAAAGCATGTTCGACCGCCAACTCAGTACTTTCATACTTCCCGCCATCATAAAAAGAATCTGGCGTGACATTAACAATTCCCATAACCTTGGTCGTACCATCAAGCGGCAGTTTGAAGTTATTTGCAATAAAATAATCTGGTTTCATCTTAATCTCCTTTGAGACCCATATGGATTGATCAGGACGTGTGCCATCATTCTGGAACGAAATTGCAATGGTGATCGGTGTAACAAGACTTGTGAAGCATTTGTTGCCAATCGCGGTGTGTTATAGAAGCATTTTTCCCTTCATATAAAAGACGCAGTAAGCGAACTATCAGTTTGCACAATAGGCCACCGACATTTTTATAATCAATTGTCCACAATGGAAACAAGAATTAATGTACCATGCAAAAAGAGTTACCGCAATTTTTTGATCATTAAATCGTTCATACCTTTTCTGACCGATCATCTCATGTTCTCTGCATTCAGTTCATTGTTAAACTTCTAGCAGGATTGACATTTTGAAAAAGTCGCGTCGAATCAAGGTTCTTCGTTTCTCAAATAAAAGAATATTCCTTTACGGGTTTTCTGTGGCAAAGAGTATTCGCAAGATTTTCTCGAGTTCCATTCTTAAATCAAGTCGGGCTTGCATAAAATCGAACACGAGCGTAGGCTATAGATGTTAAAAGTTAATAGGCGATGACGTTCGCCGCTAAAACTAATTGGTAAATTAATTTGATGACGTCTATTGTATGGTTTTTGCGTACAGTAGACGTCATCTTTTTTTACCGGAAGGAGATCTATTATGTCAGTAGTCATTGAATCTGTGAAAGCACGTGAAATTTTCGATTCTCGTGGCAATCCAACTGTGGAAGCAGATGTCGTTCTTTCCGACGGCACACTAGGTCGTGCAGAAGTACCATCAGGTGCGTCCACCGGAGAAAAAGAAGCTGTAGAGTTGCGAGACGGCGGCAAACGCCTGCAAGGTAAAGGCGTTGCCAAGGCTGTAACTAATGTTAATACCGAAATCAACAAAGGCTTGCATGGAGCAAACCCGTTCAATCAGGCACACATTGATCAGTTAATGATCGACCTAGATGGCACTCCGAATAAGGCACGTCTCGGTGCTAACGCAATCTTAGGTGTATCTATGGCTACCGCCCGCGCAGCCGCAAATAATCTGCACATCCCGCTATACCGCTATCTAGGGGGAACCGACCTAGAGCTACCACAAACTTTCCACAATGTAATCAACGGCGGCGAACATGCCGATAACGCCATCGACATTCAAGAATTCATGATTACTGCTGTCGATCGCTCTAGCTTTCGTGACGGTTTCGAAAAGATTGTCAACACTTACCATACGCTGAAAAAGTCATCGAAGCTGCTGGTTACACTACCGGTCTCGGTGACGAAGGCGGCTTTGCGCCTGACCTCAAGAATTCTGAGGACGCTTTGCAGATGCTGCATGACGCGATCATTAAGGCTGGCTACACCCCTGGCAAAGAAATTGCAATCGCCTTTGACGCCGCGGCATCTTATTTTTACAACCGTGACACTAAAAATTATGACTTCGAAGGCAAGACGTACAAACCTGAACAATTAGGAGAATATTACATTCACCTACTGGACAAGTTCCCTGAAATCATCTCCATCGAAGACCCTTACGGCGAAGAAGATTGGGGCCATTTCGCGTCTTTCACTAAAAAGTATGGCAACCGTGTGCAACTGGTCGCAGACGATCCGGTCTGCACGAATCCTGTCTTAATTAAAGATGCTATCAAACAAGGCATGGCTAATAGCATTTTGATTAAGCTCAACCAAATTGGCACCGTTACGGAAACACTCGAAGCAATTCGTTTGGCTCGAAAAAACGGTTATACAACTATGATATCCCACCGCTCTGGAGAAACAGGCGATACCTTCATTGCTGACTTCACCGTAGCCACCAATGCTGCTCAGCTCAAATCTGGCGCTCCGGCTCGATCCGAACGAGTGGAAAAGTATAACCAGCTACTTCGGATCGAAGAAGAACTCGGTACTGATGGCACACGTTTGGCCCATTTTCCCGATTCTGTCGACTTCGACTAATTAGTCTAATCAATCCAACGGCCGAGCATTTACGTGCATTCGGCCGTTTTCATCGTTGAGAAAAAAGGTGCCTACTATGTTAGACAAAACAAATTTTCATGGTCTCAGTCAGACTGAAGCCGAGAAACGACTGGCACGTGACGGACCCAATGAAGTTGCCGAAAAACCCTTCAACTTTATGAAGGCGATTCTGTCGCGACTATGGGAACCAAGCGCTTGGATCCTTGAAGGTGCATTAATTGTTGAACTCTTGCTTAGCAAAGGTATTCAAGCTAGTTTTATCGTTTTGATGCTGCTATTCGCAGCGACTAATGGTGCAATCCAATCTCGCCGCGCCAATGTTGTGCTCCGCGGCCTCGCTCATGATCTCACCCCCACCGCTATCGTCAACCGTGACGGTAAGTGGACCCGCTTAGCAGCTCAAGCTTTGGTGGTCGATGACATCATCAATCTTCGTCAAGGCAACATCATTCCTGCTGACGTACGTTTACTGAAAGACACCCTCAAAGTCGACGAAAGTACAATCACTGGCGAATCCAAGGCCGTCACTCACATACCAGGTGACACCGCCTATGCAGGCACTGAGGTTCTTGCTGGCAATGCTTTGGCCGTTGTAACGTCTGTTGGTGCTGCCAGTCGCACAGGTAAAACCATCAGTTTGGTCAATCAAAGTGGCGCACCTGGTCACTTGCAGAAGCTGTTGGGTAAAATCATTAACTATCTAGCAGTCCTGGACGCAATATTAGCGGTAATCTTGATCATAGTCGCCGTCATACGCCACGAGAACTTGGTCGCCATGCTCCCCGTTCTTGGCGATGCTTTTTATCGGTACGATTCCGATTGCCATGCCATCGAGTTTCACTGTTGCCAATTCAGTTGAGGCCAAGGTATTAAGCAAAAAACAAATTCTGGTGGCCGATCTTAACGGTATTCAAGAGGCAGCCAATATGAACCTCCTATTGGTTGATAAAACCGGCACGATCACCAATAACAAGCCGGTAGTTGTGGCATTTTACAACTGGTCAACATTAACGGATAAAAACTTAATCCAACTCTCCGCAAGTGCGCTTGATTCTCGCAACCCCAGTGTGATCGATTCAGCAATTTTAAATTACGCCTTGAAACAACGTATTGATGCCTTGCCACAGAACAAGTTCTCTCCGTTTACGTCTGCAATCGGTTATTCGCAAGCCACCGTAGTTAGCGACGACATGAACGTCACCGTACGGCTTGGGTCATTGAAGAAGCTAGCAACACTTGCTACCAATTGTCCAGACCTCTCTGTTGTGAACTACTCTGATGGACGCACGACTGCCCTTATGGTTAACTCGCAGCTAGCCGGTTTGTTCATCATACAAGACCAACCTCGAAAAGACTCCGCTGCCGCAATTCAAAAGATTCAATCTCGTGGCGTGAAAGTGCTCATGCTAACAGGTGACAACCAGAAAACTGCCGCAAAAGTGGCTCAAGCAGTTAGTCTCAACGGTGAAGTCCGTTCGTACACCGACGTCACCATTGACACTAACATCGTGTCCCTCGCCGGGATCGCCGATGTCACACCCGAGGCAAAGCTTGCCATAGCCAAGCGTTTGCAACATGAAGGCTATATTGTGGGCATGACAGGCGATGGTGTCAACGATGCACCGGCCCTGAAACAGGCCGACGTCGGCATCGCTGTCAACAACGCCGTCGATCTCGCTAAGCGTTCTGCCCGCATGGTACTTTTGAGAAATGGTTTGTCTCCAATCATTGAAATTCTCGACTCCGGCCACCGCGTCTATCAGCGTATGATGACGTGGACAATCACTAAACTGTCGCGCACCGCTGAGCTCACAATTCTCCTAACTCTCGGCTATCTGCTAATGCGCTTCATACCATTGACTTTGAACGCCATGATCCTAGTTGCCATTTTAAATGACTGCGTGACCTTAGTCCTCGGCACTGACAACACCGCCATCACATATCAGCCAGAAAGCTGGAGTCTTATCAAATTGGGTAAAGTTTCTGGCATTTTGGCAGTAAGCTGGTCAGCAGTCGGTTACGGTTGGCTGACATGGTTACATCATTTAGACATAGCCACTGGCCAAATCAGCACCGGCCTCTATGTTTATCTTATCTTCAGCGCTATGCTAACAATTTTGATGACCCGTACCAAAAAGCCATTCTGGGCTAGCACACCCAGTCGCGCAGTTACTGCCGCTATCACTATCAACTGTTTACTAACACTCCTCTTAGCGGTCAGGGGCTGGGGAATTGCTGCAATCAATCCCCTCTTAGTCGGTTTAGCAATTTGCATCGTTTTAATGACCGGCACTGTGCTAACAACGTTTAAATTTGTAACCCGTCCCAGGTAGTAACTCAACTAAACTCATAACGGTTTCTAAACCGCTGGATATTACCACTTGTCGGATGGTTTTTTTACTTGCTCTGACCCGACGAAATTAATGATTAACCTTAATCTGGCCATGTATAATTATCCATGAACATAAAGATCATCGGAGGAATATCATGAAAAAGTTAACAATTGGCCTCACAGCACTGCTTTTCGCATTGGGCTTGTCAGGCTGCGGTAATCAGCAAAAGACAAGCACACCAAGCAAGTCACAGGTCTCCAGCAGCAAGGCTTCTACTTCATCGGCATCGAAGCAGCCATCTACATCAAGCCAAGAAGCCGCAAAGTCCAGTCAGAGTGTCAGTTCAAGCAGCCAACAATCTGTGTGGTCAAGCGCCAAGGGTCAGCAACTTGCCGCATTCATGAGCGAGTGGGAAAAGACGATGGGCCAGCAATACGAAAGTTACTGGCAAGGCAACAGTGCTGATATGTACGGGCTGAAAATTCCTGACGAATTATCCCAACCAGATGGCACAAACGGCAAGATGGCACTGGCAGTCGGTGACAGAGCCGTTACCTGGGCACTCAGCGCAAACGGCCAAAGTAATGCCGAATATACCATTGTCGCCATCTATTCAAACGCAGCGCACGCACGTTATGGCGGTAAGTACGTCTATCTATTTACGCTGCACAATGGCCAGCCTGAGGCACTTGTTACCGGGCAGAATCAGGGAAACGAGAATAACTGGATATACTTTGGTGAAACGCGGAATGAGGCGTTGCGTGAGGGATTTGCTAAGATTGTTAAGGGCGATTAAAGCTGCAGAAAGTCTATTTTTACCATTAATCCATAGATAGTTCGGAGAGCTCTTTACCCACTTTCTTGTATTGGCACTGCTTCTTTAAATCAAATAAACCCTCATAAAAATGTTTCAAGGGAACACAAAAGGAGGATCTGTTGCGATCCTTCTTTTGTGTTCCTTCACTAGACTTTTTTGAATTTAAACAAAAGCGGCAGTGTCGAAAGTTCAGAGACCCGACGCTCACAAGCATTGGGACATCTCTATACCTTAAGTGAATTCAACTTTGAGTTTCTTGCCAAGTGCAAAGGCAATTTTGCTCATAGTATCGAAGCTAGTATTCTGGCCGTGTTCAATCCGTGCAATTGTTGATTGCGGAACATGAGCGCGCTTTGCCAGTTCCCGTTGCGTCAATCCAGCGCGTTCACGCGCATTCATCAATGCCACTGCACTCTCAAGTTTGGCAGATTCGGCATCGAATCCCGCCTTGAACTCAAGGTCTTTAAGTTGTTCAGCGAGATAATCGTCAAAAAGAATGTCCTTTGTCATGTTACTTACCTCCCAAATTATCGTAGTATTCTGTCCTGAGTTCTTTGGCATGATTAAGCTCAGACACTGGCGTCTTCTGCGTCTTTTTTGTGAATCCATGCGTCATCACATAATGAGAACCTTCAGTGTGAAAGTACAAACCTCGCTGGATATTCGAGCCCGTTGTCCGAAGCTCTAAAATACCATCTGAGATTTTTTTGATCCACATTTGCCGCGCCGCCACTTGCAAGCCAAATTTCTGCGTCTTGGCAATTATGGCGAGTACTTTTTGCTTTTCCACCGGTTTCAAATTGTCTAAGAATTCTTGGAATTCATTATGGCCACTTGGACGCGTGTTAAACTTAAATTTATGATTTCCATTAGTTACTTATACGCCTATCTAAGCCAAATATAGATATATGCTATCAGCACTCAGCAATAACTCAAAGATTTTAATGACACACTTTAAAAAGGTGTCGAAATTCTCTTCTTTGCCTGCTAACAAGCATCCACGGTATTAGAAAAAATGATTATTAAGGGCATATAAGAATTTAACTCCAGTCTATAAAATTCTCTGCAAAGAGTGGTTAGCCCTTTGCCAAAAGCAGTTTGTCCTGTATGATGCACGTATGGGACTCCTCTTGCTCTGTTTTGCTTGATCATTAAACAGTTTAAGGGTTGAAGCTCCTATTGTTGTACCCTCAATTAGCCGAAATAAAACGCATCGAAATAATGGCGATTACTTCCAGCAGCCGGTAGAGGCCTCGCTGGAAGTAGTCGCTCCTATTCGCGGGCATGTTGCCGATATAATACGCGTCGCGAAAAGCAATCATTTCCACTCAAATGAATCTTTAACGTCGCTAGGTCGCATAATCATCTAATTTCTTTGTTTCAGCACCTAATTTAGCAAAGTTTGATCTTCAGTGCTGTACTATCTAATTCCAAATAAGCGCGCGGCGAAAGTGCCGCCCGATCTCGACAGTAGTGAACAAACAGACAAAGTTCTTGTCTGCACCGTGATGCAAAAGACATTCCAGAACCAAGAGGGTATAATTAAAGCCTAAGAATCTTTGAGACCATTGGAAAGACAAACAAAGGAGCTGCAAAACTGATGTCAAAAATCTTTAAAGTTTTGCTCATCCTCGTCTCCATCATCTGGACGATCTGGAGTGTAGCAAATGCTTTTCTAAATTCAGGGGTAATGAACTTATTACCTTTAGCGAGCTTGATTCCAGTATTTGCCGCCCTTTACAGTGAGGTAGACTGGATTTATATTCAAGTTAATAAAGTGCGATCATATTTTTCAGCAAAGACAGTTTCCTTTACTCCCAAGTTTCAATACGCTGTTGGAGATGAGATATCGGTAGTTCAAGTCAAAAAGAATTTAGACGAAACATTAATAAGCCTTGGGCAGAAAGTGAATACCAAGAGACAACAAAAATATTCTGAAGGACTAATTCATTATGATATCGTCACAGAGTCAGGATTATCATACGATCTTGATCTGACAGTCTTAGATCAGGAGGAATTAACACTTCTCATCTTGAAGGTGCATTACCAAGTTTCTTACAGGGATGTTAACAAAACATGGAAAGAATTCTGCGGATTACAAGAAGCTTTATTCGATAACTTCGCTCGCTCTTCAGAATCAAAGCCTAGATATGACGTGACAATTCAGACAAATATCAAAAACTTCAATCCCTTCTATCGCCTAACAATTAGGCGACTTGGAAAAGCTGAAGTTAAAAATTTTTTGCTAAGGTTTACAGATAATCAACTTACAGTAACTACTTCACAGCATAAAATATATGCAAGCTCTGATATGCGATCGGACATCGACAAAGTGGTTAAAGATTATGTGCCGCTCTCGAAAATTCTTTAAACTCTATAGCGTGAGCACGCCAATCTCTTGAAGTACTTCAAGAGAAAACTCCAACATTGGGTATTCTCTGCCATCCATGTCAACTAACGAAGTAAATGACATCAATGTGCCAGCCTGTGAAATCATGACAGTTCTACCACGTCCCTCTATATCTAATGTCCCTATTATTTGGATTGCTGTATCATTCTGCAAAGCTTCCACAGCCTCTTCATTGATGTCAACCTCATCTCCTGAAAAGTTTTTACGAGTGACGCCTTCGTCAACCGTTGAAAATCTAATCCCCCTTGTTTGTGGCATTCTGCTGGAGATGTTCTTCATATCAAGGTGTATTGTTTGGTAATCTAACTCAACATCATCTTTCAAAGCCAATTGTTTAAGAAACTTTTTTGTAACTGGTGTCGTTGCGTCCGAAAATAGTATTTGCTGTTTGCTGGAGTAGAAAATATTAAAATCAACCGATTTTTTGTATTGATTATACTCAACATAGCCTTCAATATTCGTGTCGTAGACTGTAATATCGTCAATGATATCCTTAGTATACTGACATTTGTACTTTTCAAAAACTACGCGTCCCACCGTGAGAGTGTGCGAATCTCGCTGAATCGAACCAAGCGGGACATTTGCTTTCGTTATCTTCACTAGTCCCTTTGGAATAACAAATTGAGTTACACGGCGAAACGAAATAGAAGTAGCTGGCATTTTCTTTTCCTCCAATTTTCTTCAATTTTTTTGCCTGATTTAGCAATGAATACAAGACCATATATATTCATTCAGCACGATATTTTGCCATTATTCTCTGGGCACGGGCATCCAACTTTTTAGATTCATGTTTGAGGTCAGCGAGCCTTTCTTCTAACTTTGAAACGGGAATTATTTCAGGAGGGATGTATTTGTTCACATAACGCGGAATGTTTAGGTTAAAATCATTCTTTAAAATCTCGTCTTGAGTAGCTGCATGAGCATATCGCTCCACATCACGAAAATTTTCATACGTCTTAACTATCGTGTCAATCGAGGATTCAGGAATAACGTTATTGCGTCTTGCCTTCTCAACCTCATCGCTTGCATCAATAAATAGCACATCTTTGCGCATCCGATTCTTACGTAGCACAAGTAACATAGTTGGAACAGAAGTTTTGTACTGCAAACTAGCAGAGAGCCCAACTACTGCGTCAATGTAGTTCTGCTCGAGTAAATATTGCCGGATTTTTGCCTCCGCTCCCCCCCGAAACAGTATGCCATGCGGTAACTGAATCACCATTATTCCGTCTTCGCTCAGATGAGAAAATCCTTGTAAGACAAAAGCAAAATCTGCCTTAGACTTTGGAGGAAGTACCCCAATTTTTGAATACGGAACACTTTCTAAAAGACCATCACTTGGACTCCACTCGACGGAGTATGGTGGGTCAGTAATAACAATATCAGCCTTCGGACCGCCAGAATATCCAACCTGATTAAGCACGTCACCATTAGCCAGAATATGTCTTGTTGCGTGATTATCAGTTAGGTCAAGCATCATGCTACAACGCACATACGCCTGCGTATTCAGCTCTTGACCTACTAATTTTACCTTTGTCGACTTGTCCAATACCTGCCGCATGGCAATCAGCGAGCCACCAATGCCGGCAGTAGGATCATACACAGTAACGTGTGGACTGACACTAAATTGTGTCCCAGCAATTCGTGCCATCAATATATTGACACTATCCGGTGTTGCATGACTCCCATTCATCCGCGGATCAAACTCAATATTTATTTGCTGCAGAATTTTCATTAGAGAAACACGGTCGCACTGTTCACGAATCAGGCGAATTCCATCTTCACGGATTCCGTTAAAAACTTGAAGTCGGTTCTCATCATTTGTACGTGGAAGTAACGCATGACGCACGCGTTCATCAAAATCGTTCACCACAGCCAGCTGGATTTTGTCTGTTTTAGCTAAATCATGTAATCTTTTGATCAGTGAAGCCAAATCAACTGTGTCCACTTCCAGTAATACTGCATATTCCTTTTTGATTGTATAAAGGTAAATCATGTCCAGCCAAATTGTTATAATTGATTCCAATTCGAATTGACCACGATATTTATTGCCTGTATCCCAAATTCTCTGTTCAATCACATTAGCGTTTTTTGAGTCAGACATCGATTAACCTTCTTCCATCATTGTTTGTCGAATAAACTGTAGTGCTCGTTCTTCAGTCAAGCGGGCCCGTTCTTTAAGAACATGTGCCTGCTGATGACTGATTGCACTCAACTCTCCAATGTCTCGTTGAAGATTTAAATCTGGAACTGAGATGGTTAGTTCTCGTAAATCTTTTAAAACTACGCGCCGCCCAAGCTGTCCAGTAGCTTGTAACTGTCTTTGTGATTCAAGGCTATGATTAAACCACCAAACGAAATAGTTACGATCTAGTCTCTCATCAAGTGTTACTGAAGCAAAGTTCGAGGTTAATATTTGTTCATCAACCTGTGGAATTGCTTTAACTACGTATGCCTCACGCTGTAGCATTGATATGCCGACTTGTTTAGGTGTAATCAGTGGTAATTCTGAACTACCATGAACATACTTTGATGATTCAGCTAGCGGATTATATATCATCCGCCGACTTGGGATTTCATTAACTGTATCGGTAATTCGTGGCAATAAGATCCCACTGCTAAAATCAGCTATAGAGCCTAATTCAAACTTGTCAAATTCCATCTCATCTCTCCGTTCGTCACGTGAATTACATTTGATTGATGAATTCATCATAACAACTATTCATTAAAGCGTCAACTGTTATTCGTTAGAATTACAAAAAATCCCCGTCAAAAATCAGACTTCAAGTCCAATTCTTGGCGGGGATTTCGACAGCAAACTTAGCACATTTTCTGCCAATGATATCCTTTGTATCTCTCGAAAATACCGCTAAATTAACATTCCAATTTTAATTAACCCGTATCTTTTACTCACACATCAATAGGCTAACTTCTCGGGTTAACAAATGGTCAGGGATTTCAATTCATCCTCACCTACTTCGTCACTATGTAGCAACACAGGCTACCGCTCACAAAGCCTCCGGAATTGACATCATGCACTATCTGGGACACAAAAACTTGCAAATGACTGCTGACTACACTCGAAATACTAAAGAAGCAAGTTTAAATGTGTTTGAAGCTGCCGAGGGGAACCCCAAACAGAAAAATGGTTAGCCCGGGGGTACAAAAATTCGAAAAGCAATTTTGTACCCCCGATGTACCCCCCGCCGTTATGAATTTGAATAAATCTGAATGAATTTGAACAAATAAAAAAGCTGAAGCACCAACGATTTTCATCATTGAGCTTCAGCCAAATTCATTTAAATTTCGTACCGGTCATTCCCACTCAATCGTTGCCGGCGGCTTCGACGTGATATCATACACAACCCGATTAACGTGCTTCACCTCATTAACAATCCGGCTTGAGATCTCCTGTAACACATCCCAATCGATTCGGGCGAAGTCGGCGGTCATGCCGTCGATGGAGGTGATGGCGCGGATGCCGATGGTGTAGTCGTAGGTTCGACCGTCGCCCATGACGCCGACGGAACGGAAGCCTGGCAACACCGTAAAGTATTGCCAAATATCCTTATCCAAGCCATGCTTAGCAATTTCTTCACGCAAAATATAATCGGAATCGCGGACGATTTCTAGCTTGTCTTCGGTAACCTCGCCGATGACGCGGATGCCGAGACCAGGACCCGGGAATGGTTGGCGCCATACTAGTGCGTGCGGCATGCCGAGTTTTTCGCCGAGTTCGCGGACTTCATCTTTGAAGAGTTTGTTGAGCGGTTCGATGAGTTTGAACTTGAGGTCTTTTGGTAGGCCGCCGACGTTGTGATGGGACTTGATCGTTTGGGCGGTGTCGGTGCCGGATTCTACGACGTCGGTGTAGAGCGTGCCTTGGGCGAGGAATTCGATGCCGTTGAGTTTGGCGGCTTCTTCATTGAAGACTTCGATAAAGTCGCGGCCGATGATTTTGCGTTTCTTTTCGGGATCGGTGACGCCTTTTAGATCATTGAGGAAACGATCCTTGGCATCAACCTTGATGATGTTGAGGCCAAACTTGCCTTTGAGGCTGTCCATGACCTGTTCGGCCTCGCCTTTACGCAGCAGGCCGTGATCCACGAAGATGCTGGTCAATTGCTTGCCAATCGCTTTGTGCAGCAGAACGCCGACAACTGAGGAGTCAACCCCGCCGGAGAGGCCGAGCAGAACGCGTTTGTCGCCGACTTCGGCCCGGATTTTGGCGATTTGTTTGGTGATGAAATCGTCCATGCTCCAGTTGGCTTCGGCGTGGCAGACGTCGAAGGCAAAATGATGCAGAATTTCATGGCCATACTGGGTGTTTTGCACTTCGGCGTGGAATTGGATGCCGTAGAATTTACGGTCGTCGTCATCCATAGCGCTGATCGGGCAATTAACGCTGGTAGCTGTGCTGCGGAAGCCATCTGGCACACGGGTTACCAAGTCGCCGTGGCTCATCCAGACGGTTTGGTCTTTTGGCAGGTCATGGAATAACTTGGCGCTGTCATCGGTCACTTCAATGTCAGCTTTGCCGTATTCACGGTTGTCGGCCGGTTCAACATCCCCGCCGAGCCGCTGCGCCATCAGCTGCATACCATAACAGACGCCCAGAATCGGGATGCCGAGTTTAAAGATGTCTTCGTCAACGCCAAGCGCGCCTTTGTCATACACACTATTCGGACCGCCTGAGAAGATAATCCCCTTTGGCGCAATTTCTTTAACTTCTGCCGCCGTGATGGTATGAGGCTTTAATTCAGAGTAGATACCAAATTCCCGGATTCGCCGGGTGATTAACTGATTATATTGACTGCCATAATCGAGGACGATGATCTTGTCGTAATCCTTGTTCTGGTCATTTGCCACAGTCCGCCACACTCCCTTGTTTGAATGCACTAATTTTACAGAGTTTTCATAAGCTGGTCAATCGTGAGTGAGAAGCCTCTCATCTAAGTGAGTGAGAAGCCTCTCATCTAAGAAATTGCGAAGCCGTCGCGTGATTGACCGAGTTAATGCCAGATTGTCTGGCAAGTTGTTCCCGATTTTTGAAAAAAGGCATGCGCCCACCGTTACCATTTTCGTAATGCGACCTGATCGATTTTGTGTCCAGTCGTTTTATGCAAAATGATGTCCGCCCGATTTTTAGTGGGCAGGATGTATTCCTTCAGGTTCTTAAGGTTGACATCCCGCCAGACCTTCCGCGCCATGTCAAAAGCGTCCTTGCGATCCCCGATAGCGTATTGATAGTAATAATTACTCGGATCCGTGAAGGCTGTGTCCAGCAAAATGCCGAATCGCTCCAGATACCACTGTTCAATCAAGGTCGGATCGGCGTCGACATAGATGGAAAAGTCAAAGTAATCACTGACATAAATCGGTTGCTTGCTTGGCAGCTGCAGGACATTGATACCTTCTACAATGAGAATATCCGGCCGGTCGATGACCTCGTACTCGTCAGGAACAATATCGTATATCTGGTGACTGTACTTTGGGGCCCGCACCACGCCGCTAGCATTTTTGACGTTGTTCATAAAGTGAATCAGCAGCTGCATATCGTAGCTTTCGGGAAACCCTTTTCGATCCAAAATGCCGCGTCGTTCTAGTTCGGCATTGGGATAGAGGAAACCATCCGTGGTGATTTGCTGGACGCGCTTGTCTGGATACGCCCGGCTCAGTAACAACTGTAGCAAGCGGGCAGTCGTGCTTTTTCCGACTGCCACCGAACCGGCGATACCGATAATAAACGGCGTGTGCGGATTGCGCTGCATCCCCAAAAATCGGCTCAAGGTAAACATGTCGCCTTGGTAATCCTCATAGCGAATATGAATCAGATGGCGCAATGGTGAATAAATGGTTTTAACATCATCAAGACTGATTTCATCGTTCAATGAACGTAACTGCGCCAGCTCGGCATCGGTTACGCTGGTAAAATTTTGCGAGTGGAACTGGGACCATTCTGCCCGATCAAACTTATAGAAATTCATTTCGGATTGCATAACTTACCGTGTCCTTGCGTTTAATGCTTTCATTTTAGCATAGAAACGGCCGGTTATTTCGGCCAATCGATTTTGCTTGACAGCCGGGAAAAGGTTGCCCACAATTAAAGCAATTAGTTCATGTTGCGTGCCATCATGAACTCCCCGGATTCTGAACGCGCCGGCTCACGCTCACTACTATCGGAGGGTTGCTATGTTTGAATTTCTTTCCATTATTCTGGAACCGATACTCGAGATCATTTTCATACCGATTTTTTGGCCGGAATTCGATCTTGAATCATCGCCTAAGTTTAACTGGCTGCGCCTTTTGCTAACACTTGCAGTTAGTCTGTTCCTTGCTGGCGCTGGCGTTTGGCTCTTACTGCACCTACTGACAGACTCGCCCGATTCAATGGTGGCATTGTTTGGAGGCTTGTTACTCCTGGCATCGGGCGGTGTCCCAGCTGGCCGTGCAGTCATTGATTTTATCGACTATCGTAGAACCATGCGTCGCCAACGACTTGCTAAAACCGAAGCCGAAAAACCTTATCAGGAACTTTAATTGGCTGAATGCTTAACATTAAGGAGACACCAACCAATGCGTCAAATCATTAGCTTTGTCGCTTCCATCTTGTTTATGTTCTTTCTCTTCCCTGGCTTCAAACATCACCCGCGTCCGATTTGGTACTGGGTATGGTATTTGTCTCTGGCAATCGTCTGCATCGGGGTCACCGGATTCGGCGTTTGGATGCTTATTGCCGCCAAATTCAGGGTCAAATATAGCATGTTGGTTTTAATGGGCATTCTTATGATCGCCCTCATGCCAAGCGCGCTGATCCGTGCGACGCTCTTGTTTCGCGCCTATCGCAAGCGTATCCGCCAACAATAACCGACCTAACACCCATGCTTCATGCTTTTGCAGGCCACAACCCGCAGCAATTCATTTAAGTCTAAAGCCAAACAAAAAAGCGCCCGAACCCGAGCGCTTTTTTTGCTGCCAATCATTAATCATGCAAAGTAAACTGCAACTTCATCTTCGGCGCTGCAGCTGCGACCATTTGTCCCAGCAGCTCGTTGCTGTTGGCCATGGCCAAGTCAGCTATCTGTTCGTTAGCAGTGGTCAGGTGCTCGCGGATATTTTTGGCATCTTGAACTGCCTTATCGGTTTGCAGTTGCAGATGGCGGCAAGCCGCAACAGTCTTTTGTTCAAAGACGTCTTCCTGATCCTTGAACAAGGAGAAGTCGTAATCGCCGAACGTTGCGAGCAGGTTGCTCAGCCAGTACATTTTGGAAACATCAAAGTGATCGCCGGTGTCGCGATAAGCAGCCGGTGTGTCATTCACGTTGGCATAAAACGGCACAACGGCATTGAAGGTATTAGGGCCAAATGCGAGCCAGTGAATGCCGGCGACTGCAGCTGGCACATCATTGCGAATTTGCAAAATGTGGAGTTCCTGATTGCGGTTAATACCGATTGGCCGATACAGCTTTTTCTGCGCCGGCGTACCAGTCGTGCCGTAAACATCGTACGGCGTGTTTTCGTAATGTGAGCTCTCGACAAACTTCACATCCTCGATGCTGATCTTTTTGGAGGTGCGGCAAATGAAAGGTAGGTCCTGATCAATCGGGGTGGTGTCGAATTCCGGATTGAAGTATTTTTGGCCGTACCATGCCCGCGGGTTGTTGTAGCGGGTGTCCTTGATGGTGGCTGAGCCGAAAATGTGCCGCAGATTATAGCCGTCTGCATCCGGATTAAGGTGATATGTCTCGATCAAGTCACGTAAATCCGCGCTGCTCATCGTGTCATCGCTGGTAAAATCAAAATCGGTGATGTTGAACCGGTTCGGGGCGATCACGTAAGCATCGTCCGGAATCCGGATTGCTGCCCAGTGATGGCCACCGATGCTTTCGAAGTACCAGACTTCATCCTTGTCAGCAAACGCAATACCATTGCTTTCATAAGTGCCATATTGTTGAAGGAGACTCCCCAACCGCTGAACGCCTTCACGTGCGCTATGAATGTAAGGCAACACGATGGTCGGCATATCTTCTTCGCCAATTCCGGCCGGCACCAGCGGATCAACGCCTAAAATCCGGCTGTTGGTCGTGATCGTCTCAGTTGACGTCATCGCCACATTTTCGCTATTAATCCCAGCCGCAGCCCAAATACCATGGCCGTCTTCGGCTTCCGGCGTGGATGTGTAGCCCAACGGATCAGCAGGCAGGTCAATCGAAAATTTACTGAGCACAGAATGATACTGACGCGGCTGATCTTCAGGTTTAACATAGACAAACTTTTGCGGATGCAACGGTGATTCGCCGTCTTCGTTACGCGCAATGATCGTCGAGCCGTCAATCGAAGCCTTTTTACCTACTAACACCGTGGTACACGAGCCGACATAACGTTTTGCCAAAATAATCGTCCTTCTTTCAAAATAGTCTCGCCTGCACAACGCCAACAAGCTTGATTTAAAGTTAACTTTACCGCGCAAAAATGTGTTTGCCAATAGTTGGCGGGAAACCTAGGTAAACAAAATCGCCGGTTTGAGATGATTGCTCTCATGACAGGCGATTAATATTTGACTTAAATTTATTTTCAAGAAAGTGCAACATGGTTCTTGTTTGTCTGGCGTAACGTCATGTATCCGATAGTCGCGGAACCAAAAAAATCTAGTGCCAAGGCGGAGCAATCGGAGGCGGTTTGGGGCTCAGCAGTGGAATTGTTGTTGGTGGAGCGGTTTTTGCTCCGCCTACAACAAGGCCGAGCTTAGAGACTCTGCCGGGCTTGCAGAGGCTCTAAGTCGTGCCCTCCGCTCTAGCTTCGCGTCGCCAGCCCCAAACCGCCGGAGATTGCGGAGTTTGGCACGGCGGAATTATCCATTCTGTCAAACTAATCCAACGGCACCTCGCCAAAGCTGGCGTTAATCTTGCGATAATCCGCACGCCGCTCCTCATAGCCGGCTAACAACCGCTTTTCGAAATCCGATTCTGCTTCAAGCGCAGGCAGCGGGCCATCTTCTTTGTGGCGCGCCACAAACGTTGCAAAGGCCGTGCCGACTTGAAACCGTTCACCGGTCGCCAGATGCTCGCCAATTAAATGAATAAACACTTCCAAGGACCGGTGACCCACGCCGCTGACCATACATTTGATGATCAGCGCATCCCCTAAAGTGACCAGCGCATCCAACCGCACCATGTCAAGCGAACCAGTCGCCAGCCCACGACGGCCTAGTCGCTGCGCTGCAATCGAACTGACATCGTCAATCCAGGTAAAAATCTGGCCGCCGAATAGTGTCTTGTGGGCATTTAACATCCCAGGAAAGACCCGATAACTCGAAACCGCCAAAGTGTCACGCATTTTAACCATCAACTTTACCCCCCCCGCTCGTACAGATCTGCCGGAACCTTATCCAACAACGGTGTTACATCCGGGCTGGCAAGCATCGTCAGCTGGTGCATGGCCCGTGACGCGACCGTGTACAATAATTCCCGCTCGTCTTCTTCGTGGTAGTTTGCCGCGTTGACCTGCCACAGAACAACGGCATCGAATTCAAGCCCCTTAGCCAGAAAGCTCGGTACCACAATCACACCGGCCGCTAACCGCTGATTTTCGGACTTGATGAGCGTCACCTTAATGCCCGCCGCTTTCATCTGCTCGTAAATCGCCTCGGCATCCTCAAGCGTCTTGGCGATCACCGCGGTTGTCTGCTTGGCTTCATTGTTCACTTTTAGCTGCGCCTCAAGCGCCGTCATCAGTCCCGCTTCATCAGGCCGCACGACCAACTTAGGCAGCGGTCCTTGGCGGTTAAAGGCCACGATTTTCTGCCCCGAGGTCAAAATGGCTTTGGTGAAGTCCGTCACCTGCTTGGTTGACCGATAACTTTGCGTCAATTGCACGACCCGGGTCTTCTCCGGATCAAACAACTTGCTGGTTTCGTTGATCAGTGTTCGCGAGTCATCCTTGGTGAAAATGGCCTGATTCAGATCGCCTAACAACGTAAACTTGGCCCGCGGGAAGCTATCCTTGAGATAAGCCAACTGATACGGCGTGTAATCCTGAATTTCATCGACAAACACATACCGCATCTCGCGTTCGCCATGCCGGCCGGTGATCAGGTCATAAAGATGCAGGTACGGCGTTGCATCAGCCATTGGCAACTGCCGCTGCTTGAACACGTCGATGAAATGATCGACTTCCGCCTGCCATTCATCCTCAGAAATGCCTTCTGCCGCTAAATCATAAATCGCCGGTACTTCTCGCAAAAAGCTGACGTACTGGCCGCGAATGTTGATGAACCGATTCCGGACAATATCCTGCTGAATCTCGTCAAAGCCCTTCATGACTAACTGTCTCGCAAAGAAGCGATATTCATCATCGCTATTTTTAAATTCTTTCGGGCCGTCTTGTTGCATCGAACGAATCGTTTCGTCGCTTAAATTCTGTACCGCTTCTTGAACCCATTGCGCTTTTGTTTCGGATTCGATTTTACGATTCAGCATTTTGATCAGCCGCTCTTTGGTGGCGTTCAGGCGGTTGCCCATATGATAATTTTCGTTGTAACTATAAAAGATCTCGCGGATTCGCTTACGGGAAAAGAACACTTCGCCGCGGAAGCGAATATCCCGGAAACGCAAGCCGGAACGTTCCAGGCTGGTGGCGTATGTTTTGGCCGCATTGAAGAAATCCAGGCTACCTTTGACGCGGGCGATTTTCTTTTGCACCGGCGTCAATTGTTGCTCGAACTGGGAAAAGAGATTTTGGACGTCAATGTGCGGCAGCCGACGTGTGACGTATTGGTAGTAAGTGAACTGCACCATGTTCTGCTCACCTAATTCCGGCAACACATTGCTGATGTAGTCGGAAAAAAGCTGGTTCGGGCTAAACATAATCACCTGGCTGCTGGTCAGATTGCCGCGGTACCGATAAAGCAGATACGCGACCCGCTGCAAAACGGCGCTGGTTTTACCAGAACCGGCAGCACCTTGCACAAACAGCAGATCGGCTTTAGTGTCACGGATGATCTGGTTTTGTTCGCGCTGAATGGTTGTGACGATGGTCTTCATCTGCGTATCGGACTTCTCGCCCAACACTTCCAGCAACATTTGATCGCCGATGGTCTCAGTGGTATCAAACATGGTCTGAATCTGACCGTTTTTAATCACAAATTGCCGTTTCAAAGAGACATTGACTTGTTGCGGCCCGTCCGGCGTTTGGTAAGTGACCTTGCCCAAACCGCCATCATAGTAGATGGAACTGATCGGCGCCCGCCAGTCATAAATGAGAAACTTGCCAGCCTCATTGGTAAATGAACCAAGGCCAATGTAGATTGTTTCCGGCTTTTCCTGGCCTTCCTGAAAATCAATCCGGGCAAAGTACGGATTGCCCAACAATCGTTTGACAGTTGCAAGTTGCTGAGCGCTTTGCTTCCATGCATTGGTGCGCTCATCAAGCACGCGTTGCTGTTGTTGGATCGAAGCAGCCGTTTCAATGGTTTCCGCGTCATTACTGAAGTTGAGGGAAAAATCATTGAAGAAGTTGTCGCTAATGCTTTTCTCTTCAGTCTTGGTCTTGGCCATCTCGTTTGAAAGCCGAACCTCAGCACCGGAGAGCTCCTTCATGATGCCATCTAAATGTTGCTGCTCTTTAGCCTGCTCATTCTCGACCACGCCATCATCTCCTTAACGGTTATCAAATAATCGTTATAACATCTTATCACTTATGAGCCTGCGCCGCAAAAGCGACATTCACCTAATATCAGGTTTTATTTTAACTTTCCGCGCAACAACGGCGTCCATGCTTCGAGCACATACCCTACTGCCAGGCCGATGGCGACGCCTAGTAAAATGCGTTTGAACGGCAGGCTGATTAATAGGCCAATTAAAACACAAGTCCCGACAATGACCGCGCGGCGATTGAAGAATGATTTTCCTTGACGCGGTGGCTTTTGATTTTGTATCATACGCATTCCTTTCATTTATTCACACTTTTCGTTACGATTGACTCATCCATTATCGCTGATCGGAGGTCATTATGGAATCTATTTCACTTTTAATTGTCCTGACAGCTGCTCTGGTAACCCCGCTGTTCATGGCACATTTTCACATTAATAGTATCCCGACTGCGGTAGCCGAGATTCTGGTTGGTATTGTATTAGGCAAAAGCCTCTTGGGGTGGGTGCACACCGGCGGCAATGTACAGTCGTTGAGCGAACTCGGTGTCACCATCCTGATTTTCCTGTCCGGGATGGAAATCGATTTTTCTCTGTTCAAGCCGCAGCCTAAGACGACAAAAGGACCGCAGCCAGCCAATCCCGTCATGCTTGCGGCAGTGGGATTTGCGACGGTAGTGTTGCTCAGCCTTGGCTTTAGCTACCTGCTGCAATTGATTCATTTCTTTAACTATCCGATTTTTGCGACCATCCTTTTTACAACGATCGCACTCGGCGTTGTCATTGCGGCGTTAAAAGAAAAAGAACTGCTGCACCAGCCGCTTGGCCAAACGATTTTGTTGATTGCAGCTTTAGGCGAAGTGATTCCTTTGATTAGCTTGACGATATACTCCGCCGTGAATGGCAGTAGCGACAACAATCTTTGGCTGCTGCTGTTACTGTTACTGGCTGCTTTGGTGTTGTTGGCGCGATTCAAACGGGTCTACAGCTTTTTTGCAGCGATCGATAAAAGCACCACGCAATTAGACATTCGCCTAGCCTTCTTCTTAGTGTTCACCTTAGTCACAATTGCTTCACAAGTCGGGGCTGAGTCCATTTTAGGGGCTTTCCTTGCCGGGATGGTGATGAAGCTGCTCGGACCGCGACAGGAAACCCAAGACAAGCTGACATCCATTGGCTACGGGTTCTTCATCCCGATTTTCTTCATCGTCACCGGCGCCAATCTGAATTTAAAGGCCTTAATTGCCGATCCTAAAAGCCTCTCATTGATTCCCTTAGTTCTAGTCGGCTTCTTTATCACCAAAATTGGCCTCTTCCCGGTATTGCGCCGCCGTTTCAAGGTGTCAAATGCTTTAGCCGGCACTTTCTTATCAACTGCCACCATTACGTTGGTGATCCCGACGTTAACCGTTGGCCGCAACCTTGGTATTGTGACGGAACAACAATCCGGCGCCTTCACACTAGCGGCCGTCATCGCCTGTGTCAGTGGGCCAATTCTGTTCAATCGCCTTTTCAAACCAGAACCGGAAACGTTCAAGAAAACGCGCGTCACTTTTATCGGCGGCAATCTGTTGACCGTCCCGATCGCCCAACATCTGAGTTCAGACCGATATGACGTCCAACTGTTTACCGATAAGGCCGAAAACTTCCGCACCTATAATTCCGAAGTGGCCATCTCCTTAGCAGACTATAAGGAAGACGCGCTGAAAGCGGCTGGTGCGTTTGACTGTGACATTATCGTACTCGGAGATTTCGACGCGGACACTAACTATGCGCTTGCCAAAATGGCGCTCGCCCAAAAAGTGCCGCGTATCATTGCCCGGTTTGCCGCCAAGGATGCCACCACCGATCGCTATGATCGCTTGCGGGATGAAGGCGTCGAAGTCTTCAATGCGCTTGACGCCAACATTGCCCTTCTCCGCAGCCTGATCGAAACACCGTCGACATTGCAGATTCTGGACGATACTGTCGCCGGAATTTACGAAGTGACGATTCGCAACTCGCGCTTTGCTGGCCTTGAACTCAAGAACCTGCCATTCATCGACGACATCACCGTCAGCCAAATCTACCGCAACAAAAAGTTCATCGCTCCACACGGCGACACCCAGCTGCACCTTGGCGATCACCTCATCTTCTCTGGCGACAAACACTTGATCCGCAACATTCGGACGCAGGTGGAAAAGCTTAATTAACTCGTTGAGGTTGAACCACCATTCTTCTTGAACGATATAGAAAAACTTACGCAATGAGTTCCTTGCCGTGCCAAACTCCGCAATCTGCGGCCAGATCGGGGCTGGCGACCGCGAAGCTAGAGTGGTGGGCACGACTTTGAGCCTCAGCAAACCCGGCTGAGTCTCAAAGCTCAGCCTTGTACTACGCCGGGTAGACCGCCCGGCTAGTACAATCTCACCACTGAGCCTCCTCTGGCCTCCGATTGCTCCGCCTTGGCACTAATATCTTCATACCCTTAATAAACTTTCTCGGGCGAACCTGCATGAATTGTGAAGTAGCATAAAAGCGCATACTCTTTACCACCTAACTATGATTTTTAACCAGGCTTTCGTTTCCTGACGTGGTACAATGAGATTATTCTAAGAAAAAAAGGTGATCAAATGAAACAAGGAACAACGATCCTGACCTTAGACAATGGCTACCACCTGTGGACCAACACGCAGGGTGAAGGCGATATTCATCTGCTGTGCCTGCATGGCGGCCCTGGTGGCACCCACGAATACTGGGAGAATTTTGGCAAAGAGCTCGCTGATCTCGGTGTTCAAGTGCATATGTACGATCAGCTCGGATCGTTTTATTCGGATCAGCCTGACTATTCTGATCCGGAAATTTCCAAAAAGTACCTCACCACGGATTATTTCTTGGGTGAAGTCGAAGAAGTGCGAAAGAAGCTGGGCTTGGATCATTTTTACTTAATCGGTCAAAGCTGGGGCGGTGCACTGACTCAACTGTATGCGTTGAAATACGGCCAGCATCTTAAAGGTGCCATCATTTCATCCATGGTGGATAACATCAATGAGTACGTGGAGCACATCAACTTGGTTCGCGAAGAGGCATTGCCACCTTCAGCCGTTAAATACATGAAGAAAATCGAAAAAGCCGGCAAATGGGATGATCCGCAGTATCAAAAATATGTCGATGTCCTCAACCGAGGGTACGTTGATCGCAAGCAGCCGCCTGCTATTTCCCATTTAATCAGCACCATGGCAACGCCGGTTTATAATGCTTTCCAAGGCGATAACGAATTCGTTGTCACCGGCAAGTTGAAGGACTGGGACATCAGCGATCAAATCCACAACATCAAGGTACCGACACTGCTGACATTTGGCGAACACGAAACCATGCCACTAAAAGCTGCGCAACGCATGGCCGAAGTCATTCCGCATGCACGTCTGGTCACCACTCCTAATGGCGGTCACCATCACATGATCGACAATGCACCGGTTTACTTTAAGCACCTGAAGCAGTTCATTTCCGATGTTGAAAATGGCACTTTCAATGACTAGTTATCAAAAAGCGGTTTGCCGTCTGTGGCACCGCTTTTTATATAAAGGAGCCTCCTGATGGCCTATACCGTTAATTTCAAAACCGTCAGCACGACTGGCCTCGAAAGTTCGCCTGTCGCCCAATCGTTGGCTGGTTTACGTGCCAATGAAGCGCGCTACATTTGGAACAAATTCAAAGTGCCTTATGTGACGTATCCGATTGCTGAAAAGCCGGACAGTCTTGCTTGGCTGCAAACGATTTTAGCCGAACGGGCGTTGACTTTTGCGGCCAAGCCGCTGGAAATCTGCGACTTGGCATTGCCCGACATGCGCTGGGTCGAAGCCTATTATCAAGACGGACTTGTTGTTAATGTCATGTATTCATTAACGGACCCGAAAAAACGGGCAGTCGGCTTCAAACTCAGTGAGGGCATGGCTGTTCCTGATGAACTCGCCGGTAAGTTCAAGTTTGCCCGCCAAAAATCAAAACTTGCCGGCACGATTCGCGGTTCCTTTTTCGTGATTAAGGGCAGTTACTGATTTTATCGCCAATTGCTTCACGATCATTAAATGCAAAAAACGCTTGCTGCCAGTAGCTTGAAAATTCAAGCTGCTTGGACAGCAAGCGTTTTTAATTGTGTCACGGCACAAAGACAGACACGATCAGCTGCAGATTGAGCAACGTGATCAGCCCTGTCAGTAAATACCCGACCCAGCGGACTCCGGGAGAATTGACGTGATCTCCCATCAAATCCCGTCGATCGGTTAAGGCAACTAAGGGAAAAAGCGTAAACGGCAGCGCGATGCTTAAAGCCACCTGTGCGTAAACAATCACTTGTTCAAAGTTGTGCTCGCTAAACCCCATGATGAAGCCGATGATCATGATTGGGATCAAGGTCACCGCCCGTGTCAGCAAGCGTCGTTCCCACAGTGGCATCTGAATGTTAAGGTAGCCTTCCATGACAATCTGCCCGGCTAAGGTGCTGGCAATCGAGCTAATTAATCCGGTAATCAATAAGGCAAACGCAAATAGCGTACTCATGATCGGACTGGCAAGATTGCCGACGATGGCCGGATTCTTCAAGCCGTTATAAACACCTTGAAATGCCGTCACGTGTCCGCCAACGCCGTAGAACAAGGTTGCACCCAACACCAGCAACAACGCATTAATCAAGAACGCGGCCACGAGATGCACATTGGAATCCCACCTGCCAAACCGCAGCGCTTCGGTCACCTGCGCCGGAATATGCTCGTCATACCTGCGACTTTGCGCCAGTGAAGAATGCAGGTAAATATTGTGCGGCATAATCGTCGCGCCCATAATCCCCAAGCTAAGTACCAGCATCCCGTGATTCGTTAAAATCTCCGGACGTGGCACAAAACCGCCAACGATCCCGCCGACTGACGGATGCGCCCGCAATACCTCGATGCCGAAAATAATCCCTACCGTCAAAATCGAGACCAAGACAATCAGCTCAATGCGCCGAATGCCAAAACGCAAGAAGAACAAAACAACCAGCACATCGGCAATCGTCAGTAACATCCCCCACATTAACGGAAGACCAAACAGCAACTTCAGCGCAATGGCAGTACCCACAACACCGGTCATATCTGTTGCCATCATCGCCGCTTCATTGATCAGCCACAGGCAAATCCGCGCCCATTTTGGCACAAAGGCGGCAATCGCCTGCGCCAGATCCAGCCGCGCGACAACCCCGAGCTTGATCGACAGACTCTGCATAAACATCGCAACTAAAATCGTCATCAACAACACTGACAACAACGCATAACGGTACTTACTACCACCTTCCAACGCTGTCAACCAGTTTCCCGGATCCATGTAACCAACCGCCACCAGCGCGCCAGGACCGCTATAAGCCAGAAACTTCTGGAAAAAAGAAGTTTCGTAAACGCCCGGCACCTGCACACTGCGATTAATGTCATCTAGACTGCGCTTGGCCTGTTGCGCCCGCAATCGGTCATCTTGTTTCATCGTCTTGGGCCTCCGCTGCAACTTTTTCCTTTGCCAGCGATGCCAGTATGTCACAAAACGGTGCACACCCATTCATCGGTCGTACTGATTTAAAGACTTTGCCGCCATTGGCTCGAAATGTCTGGTAGTTTTGGACATCATTTTCTTCTAGGGTCTCCAGACAATCTGCCACAAAACTCGGCGTCGTCACAAGTACCCGCCGCTTGCCCAACGCCGCTAACGCCATCAAACGGTTGCGCAAATAGGGTTTTAACCACGGGACCGGGCCAAATTTGGACTGGTAACACATTTCGACCTTCTCCTGTGGTACTTTCTTTAAATAGCGTTTAACGCCTGCAGTCGTGGCTTCACAGGCTTGCTGATAAGGATCGCCATGACGCACCATGGATGTTGGAATTCCGTGGTAGCTCAGGATCACGGTGTCATAGTCATCTTGGCTGTAGGCGTCGTCCAGTTGTTGCGCCAACAATTGCAAATAAGCCGGCTGATCATAGAATTGATCAATGACCAGCGTCTTAACTCCGGATGCTGCCACTTTGTCCAAAATGGTCTTCGTCGTGCTTTGCGTATACTCGGGAAACAGCGGAATGACCACAATCGGATGATCTCCGCGCGCCGCCATGCCTTGCAAAGTCTCGCCAATGGGATATTCCCCACCATAAGTCATCGCCATTTGGACATCCCAGTCTGGCAGCTTCTTCCGCAAGCGATCGCGCGTCACCTGGGTATACGCAATCAATGGTGATCCGGCTTTGGTCCATTCATGCTGATAAAAGGTTGCTGACCGCCAACTGCGAAAAGGCAGAATAAAGCCGCGTAAAATCGGCTGCCACAACATTTTAGGCATCGTGATGACATTCTGATCACTTAAAAATTCCTGCAAATACCGGCGCACATCCCGCGTACTTGGCGAAACCGGCGATCCCAGATTTACAATTAACAACCCTGTTGCCATTTTACTGCCCCCATCATGCGTCAAAATCATAAATTAAGAATAACACAGTGCGCGTTCTTCTGAGGGCGTTTTCTTGCCTATAAGCATCCGTTCAAAGCTAACCTACCCGCGTTTCTATGCTAAACTATCTTTAGAAGTAAACTTTCGAGGAGGCAGCAGGATGGCTACGAAGGGTATTACCGTTTATCTGGTGCGTCACGGCCAAACATGGTTCAATCATTTCAATAAAATGCAAGGTTGGTGCGATTCACCACTAACCGAAAACGGGGTCAAAGACGGCACTAACACTGGCATTATTTTGCGCAATGTCGCGTTTACCCATGCTTATTGCAGTGACACGATGCGGGCGACGCGAACGGCTGATTTGATTTTAAGCAAGAATGTAACCGGCAAGATTCCGCTAACGGTTACACCATTTTTCCGGGAGCAGTTTTACGGCTATTTTGAAGGCGAAGATTCCGGTCAAACCTGGTACATGGTCGGCTTTCCGCATGGCGCAAAGACGTATCCGGAAATTCTGGAACAATATGGCGTCGATGCCTCAAAGGACTTCATGCACGATGCCGATCCATTCCATGAAGCCGAAGACGCACGGACTTACTGGACCCGACTTATGAAGGGCTTCCGCCAGCTGCGGTCCGAAAACAAGGAAGGCGACAAGGTGCTCATGGTCAGCCATGGCACCACCATCCGCAGCATTGTCGACAAGTTCGGCAAAAATGACGGCTTCGTGGTCACCGATTCGCCGCGTAATGGGTCGATTAGCAAGATTTTGCTGACCGACACGGGGATTAAGATCTTGAGTTATAACGAGTTTGAGGCTTGATTGTTCCTTGTCCTACCAAACTTTGCAATCTCCAGTTCCATCTAGCATATGGTTGCTCAGCCTTGGTATTACGTCCATCATTATTCACCAATGTTTCTAAATGCAACGAGGACTTTACTTTATTTTCAACTTAAACATCAAAAAAGATCACATATCAGTTCTGTGTGTGATCTTTTTTCTTACTATTTCTTGTTTTGACGCTTACCCAACAACAGATTATCAGTCACTGGAAATCTATGCATCCGGTCCAGTTTCATCTCCTTAATGCCATTGCTGAGTTATTGAATGGCAACGGCAAATTTCGTGTAGCTGTACGCCGCATTAAATGCTGATTTGCTAATCCAATAAGTGCCATTTTCAGGATCGACAATGTGCATTGACCCGGTATTGTAACCATCTACTGTCACGACATGTGCGTTGTCAATACCATTGCCCCAGTCGTAATGACGCCACTGTGGCACTTGATAATTTAATGTGACCCAAGCCACAACTGGGTTTCCAGCGGCAACTTGACTAACCCACGGCGTGAACGCACTTGGGAAAATGGACTGATAAACACCGTTGACGACAGCGTACGGGGTGCCACCAAAGCCTTGATACGGATTACCGTTTGCGGCAATCGGCATTGTCTTTAAGAAGGTCGCAAGATTATGGCCAGCTGCACGTCCCTTATAATGAAGCGCCTCTAATGCACTCGCAGCCTCACAACCCATCGGTGCTCCCGCCGCTTCCTGACTGATAAACTGGACGCCCAGTACTTTACTACTGCTTGGTTGGGCTGCAGCATTACTATTGCTTGCAGCTCCGCCGTTGTTATTACTAGTCTGGTTTTGCGGAGCACTGGTACTAGCTGTGCTACGAGTTGCAGCCGCTTGGGTAACTGTCTGACTACTTGCTGCAGCTTGAGCCCTGCTGCTAGAAGCAGCTGCCGCCTTTGCAACAGCGGCCTGTTGCGGATCACCAGCCGCAGCTTGTTTCTTCGCTTGTTCGGCCTGCTGATCTTTAGGTAGTTTTTTGATGGCTTCATCCAGTTGCGGTAGGTACTTATCTTTGAACGCCTTAACATTAACAGCATTGATGGCGTCACGTGCCTGATCGATCTTGTCTTGGACGGAATCACCGCTAAGAGTCGATTTTACCAGCGCAACTGCTTTTACTTCACTGTTCAGCAGATTCACCTTATCTTTGATCGTTTCTGCAAACTTCGCTTTATGCTTCTGGAGATAAGCAAAATCGGTGTTGAGCTTCTGAACTTCCAACCCCTCATCTTTAAGTATTTGATCCTTGCCGAGCTGAGTGTTTAACACGCTCTGAACTGAAAAAATTCTTTTTGCAGCAATAAGTTGTTCTTGATTGACCCTAAAAATCTTTTTTTGAGCTTTTGATAAATCTCCGCGCAGTTTGTACACTTTGGCTTTTTGGTTATCCGCTTTGGTCAACATTGACTTGCTGAGACCTTTTGCCGGCATCTCATACTTGCTATCGGCGTAGAGATTCTTTATTTGCTTCGTCATCAGCGTCAGTTGTGACGCCGATGATGGCTTGGTCTGTGACGCTTTTGCTTGACCACCGCACCCTGCTAAAAGTAGTCCTGATAAGATGATGGCCCCACCGGCCTTGATCGTGGTTTTCATTTCTCTCCTCCGTCCCATTTGATAAAGTGCAGTTCGGTTGTATAGCCAATCAAGTGAGCAAAATCCATCAGCCAAGCTGTTGTAGGATCCAGAGTCCCCTCTTTCGATGCGAGAGAGGGCCGTTCTTGTTGTTTGCGCTTCATCGGCTAGCCCTTACAAGTTATATAATGAGCCTCATAAAGACCGCTATCAAGAAAAATTATTATTTTTCAGTGGTTTCAAAACTATTTTGCTCGTGCCATTGATTGCCACATTTTTAACTCCCAGACACCGGTCGACTTGGCAAAGAACAATCAAGCCTCCCTAAGGCATATAAAAAGGCCACGCATCAATTGCAAGTGCGTAACCTTCTTTTTTACTATTGAACAAACGAATACTAGTGTACCAATTCCTTTTCCTTAATCAACGAATCGCCGTGGATGAATTCCGGATTCGGGGTTAAGTCAAAGCGCTGTGCCAACTGTTCCAGATTTTCATCGGTAATCTCGTTGACGAACTTGCCGCCTTGCGCCTGAATTGCGGTGTAGATGGTTGCGGCCTTTTCAACGGTTTCAATCAAACCGTACGTCTCATCAATCGAGTCGCCTGCGCCGAAGATGCCGTGTAATGGCCAGAGCACGATGCGGTAGGTGCCCATTTTTTCAGCGGTTGCCTGACCGATTTCATTTGTGCCTGGTGTCATGTATGGCAAAACGCCGACACCTTCAGGGAAGACAACAATCGATTCAGCCTGCATCTTCCAGAAAATCCGGCTGAAGAGCTTCTCTTTCCATGGCAACGTGAATGTCATCGCAATCACGTTGGTTGGATGGCAATGCATGACAACGCGCTGGTTAGGATCCTTCTTGAGCCGCTGGATGTGGGTCATCAAATGTGCCGGGAACTCACTGGTTGGCTGGCCGCCGTCTGAAAAGCCCCACAACAAGTCAACACTGTGGCCGTCCTCGGCGATGCGAACAAGCCCTGTGTCACGTTCCGGGAAGTCCTTAACATTCTTGAAGTAGCGGCCAGTGCCGGTTACCAAGAAGTATTGGCCGGCCAATTCGCTGGCATCGAACTTGATCGGGATGTTGCGCTTCACTTCATGCACATCACCATACTGACTAACTTCCTGTTCGGTCAACCGATAGCTGACATTGCCGCCGTTACGCTCGTCCCAGCCATGTTGATAAAGGTTCCAGGTCACCTTTTGCATTTGTTGAACAAATGGTGAATCAATAAACGCCTGCGTATATTCGGGATTCAAGAAATCCTTTTTTGAATCTGCCATGAAAACGTTCCTTCTTTCCTTATGGTCATCGCGCCGATTGCTTATGAAAACAGTGACAAATAAACAGATGAACCGCTTCGACCCTTGTCAGAAATGGTCAACCGCACTGAACCAGTAGCACTCTCGGTTTGATTTGTTCTTTATCTTTCTTACAACCCCTATTTTACGAAGCAATGTAAGCGCTCGACCAGACCAAATGTACGCATCAAAACAGCCAAAACGGAACAGATATACATATTGAGAGGCTTAGGCAATAAGTTCCATGCCGTGCCAAACTCCGCAATCTCCGGCCAGATGGGGCTGGAACGTGGTGGGCACGACTTTGAGCCTCAGCAAGCCCGACTGAGTCTCAAAGATCGGCCTTGTACTACGCCGGGAAGATCGCCCGGCTAGTACAATTGCACCACTGAGCCCCATCTGGCCTCCGATTGCTCCGCTTTGGCACTAAGAACTTAATATGCCTAACAAAAATTCTACGCAGAAACAAAAGCAATCACACCATTTTTGGAAAGTGTGCGATTGCTTTTTTGATATTAGATTATGTCTATGCCCTGCTTACGCTTTAGCCGCCAGATCCTTGTTAATGACAATGCTCTGATAGATCCAGACAGTGGCCAAATAATAGAGACCGTATAAGACGATGAACAAGCCAAACGGAACTAACAAATTCGCGTAAGGTTGACTTAGCAGGGTCTTAAACATCTGAAGCCCGAATAAGACGTGCACAATGCCGACCAATCCTGGCAGCAGAAACAGTGCGCCGATTTCCTGGCGAATGGAACGGCGTAGTGCTTGCGGACGGGCACCGATTTTTTGCAGCATGAGATAACGGCTTTGATCATAGTTGGCGCCAGAGAGGATTTTGAACATGAGCGTGGACGCCAGCATCGCTAAGAACGCAATGCCCAGGAAGAAGCCCATGAACGCAAGCCCGGAATACATGCCATTGATGATGTCGTAGAAGGCAATCTTTTGATCGGTGTTACTATTGCCAAGCCGCGGATATTGATGTTGCTGCATGGTCACAATCTTTTGAATCGTGTCATAATTCTGGTTAAAATCTTTGACTTTGATCGTCGTCAGCGTCTGTGCGTTGCCGAGTTTGGCAAATGTCGCAGCGTCTGCTACTTTCATTTGCTTGCCGCGATTATTGCCGGTGAACACGCCAAAAGCAGTTGGGTAACGCTCGATAACCCGATCGAAATTGCGGCTGGTGACCTTGATGCTAGGCGCGTTGAGTCCTTTGTCATTCGCTTTGATTTCCAGCGGATGCGCATCAATCGCCGCTTTGCTGACGTAAACCGTTTTGGCATCCGACTTAAGCGTGTATTGCTGCTTTTCGGTAACGCCTTGCAACTTATTCACTTCCGCGCGGGTTGCGGCATTCGGTGAGGTCACCGTCACGTCGTAAACCGTGGTTTGATTGACCAACATTGGAATGTCATGGGTAAAACCAAGGCCAACCGTAATCGCACCTAACGCCAACGCGAACAAAATCGACACAACTGACAAAATTCGGGTATAATCGCGAATTCGAAAACTCAGTTGCGATAACGTGAAGGTATGCAACTGCTCAGCTGCGAATGGCTTGTTGCGCTTCATGAGACTAATCAACGCCACAAACACGGAATTAAACAGAAAATACGTCCCCGCCACGATCGTTACTAACGCTAGCGGAATTGCCATTAACTGAAAAACGGCAATGTTAGCCATGCTGTAGTAGCCAATCGCCAGCAACACCAATCCGAGCACAATCTGAATGGCGAAAGTGGTCTTGCGCTGCTTGATCCGATTCGGTGTCTGGGCTTGATGTAACAGTGCCATCATTGGCGTTTTCAATAATTTCCTGGCATTGTAGATTGCGGAAAAAACAAACAAAACGATAAAGAAGCCCAGCGTCCATAAAATCGCCGGCACCCAGATCGCGGAAAAACCGGTGGCCGGAGCATGTAACGTTTTGATTAACCATTGGCCGATAAAGGTCGTGCCGACCATCCCAATCGCAATGCCGGCAATCGTAGCGAGTAAACCGATCACAACGGTTTCAAGAAACACCAGCTGGCCGATTTTGCGACCTTTTGCGCCCAGCATCATAAACATGGCATAATCGCGCTGCCGCATACTAAGCAGAAAACTATTGGCATACACGATATAAACCAACGTAATGATCGCCAGTAAAACAGCACCGAACCCGAAGATAAACGGCGTAACGCTAATCGGAGAATTTTTCGTCAAAAAGCTGGTGTTGGTGGCTAATGCCATAAACATATAAAACACGGCGCTGGCAATTACCAAGCCAGAAAATAGCACCGCATAATCCCGAAAACGGTTCTTTAAACCGCCAAGTGCGAGCTTTGTTAACATCATTTTCGCCTCCTACTTCTGGAATGTTCCGAGTGTCTCAAGAATCTCCTGATAAAAGGCTTCTTGGCTTTTGTCACCATGTTTCAGTTCAGAACCGATCTGCCCGTCTTTGATAAACAAAATCCGACTGGCATAACTAGCCGAAAACGGATCGTGCGTCACCAGCAAAATCGATACACCTTCATCCCGATTCAAATGGGCCATGGTATCCAGCAATTCGCGCGCCGCTGTGGAATCGAGCGCTCCTGTCGGTTCATCGCCAAACAGAATATCCGGCTGCTGAACCAATGCCCGCGCTGCTGCCACTCGCTGCTTTTGACCACCGGAAAGCTCGGTCGGGTAATGATCTAACACCGGTTCGATGCCCAACGTCTGCGCAATTTTATCCACCGCTTCGGTCTGCTTCTTGGCGCTCACGTTCTGCAACGCCAGCGGTAAGGCAATGTTTTCTCGCCCGGTCAAATTCTCCAGTAAGTTGAAATCCTGGAAAATAAAGCCGATACGTTTCGCGCGAAAGTCAGACAAGGCGTTACCTTTAAGCTTGGTCACGTCATTCCCTTTAATCCGCACGGAACCGGACGTCGGGGTATCGAGCGTACTCAAAATATTTAAAAGCGTGGTTTTCCCTGAGCCGGAAGCGCCCATAATGCCGACAAATTCTCCCGGTTCAACTTCAAAACTGACGCCTTTTAACGCAGGTGTCTGCTTCTCCCCGCGTTTACCATAAGTCTTGGTCACATTTTCAACGGTGACAATTGGTTGTTGTTTATCCATGATAAAACCTCCATTCGCCAAGTCACGGCGCTTGCTTGATTAATTTAATAATAGTGGTTATTAATCGATTTCTCCTGTTTATGCGCTAACAGTTGGCCTTTGGAAACTAACGGGTTTGTTAGTTCCATTAGCTTTTCTTTACTTTTTCCACCAAAAAGCCCCGAATCCTTGCTATAATCACTATTGATTCATGAAAATACTTATGAAAGTTGGTTCGTCGTGGGAAAATTTCGCAACAAAGCTCCGGGTCTAGGTTCGCAGTTAGTTCAGCACTCAACCTAGTAAAGGAGTTTGTTTTAATATGAACGATTTGGAAAAACCGCAAAAACAATATATTCCCTGGATGGTTGTCGGCCTCATGGATTTTGTGACCGTGATCGGGTTCGACGATATCATCTATAACTTCCAGAACCAAGGCTTAGTCGCCTTCACGAGCTGGATCATTATGACCTTCTTTTATGTCATCCCGTACAATCTGATTGTGGCGCACATGGGATCGACTTTTTCCGAACACGGCGGCGGGATCACCAGCTGGATGCGTGAAACCAACGGCGATACGGTTGGCTACTATGCCGCGTGGTTCTACTGGATTACCGGCCTGCCTTACGTGGTGGACGTCGCCAATTCCGTCGTCATTTCATTTGGCTGGATCACCAACGGCAATGGCAATATTCAAGCCAACCTCGGCAACGCATGGTTCGGCATTCTCACCGCAGTTATCTTCGTGATCTTTATCTGGCTCCAGCACTTCTTCAAAAATAAAAGTCTTGAAATTATGTCAACCATTGGCGGCGGTGCCATGTTCATCATGACCATTTTGTTTGTGGTGATGACGTTCATCGGCCTATCCAAAGGCGCCCCGATCGCTACCCGGCCGTTTGACTTCAAGGCCTTCATCCCCAAAGACTTCTTCTCGCTGAGTTTCCTGTCGACTTTTGGCCTGTTCGTTTTTGCCATGAACGGTTCGGAACTCGCTGCGCCGTACACCAAGGACATGCGCCATCCCGCGCGTGACTTCCCCAAGGCGCTGAAAATGATTGCCATTATGACCATGTTTCTGACCTTGTTCGGCACCTTCTCACTCGGCGTCTACTTCAACGCCCATCACCTGCCGAACGACTTGAAAATGAACGGTTCCTACTATGCGTTTCAGGCGATCGGTCGCCAATTCGGTCTCGGCAACAGTCTTATGTATCTTTTCGCCGTGGTTCAAGGCATTTATATGCTCGCCCAACTAGCGGTGATTCTAGATGCTTCTACGCGCGTCTTCCTATCTGACGTTGCCAAACGCTTCATGCCGCGGCAGTTGACCAAAATGAACGAAGACGGCTTGCCGATCAACGGCTATTGGATGACAACGATTCTTTGTGCGTTAATCATGGCGTTAGGCGCTTTGCTGCCGAAAATCAACGATATTTTCAACTGGTTATTGAACCTCAATGGCATTGTGAGTCCCTTGTCAACCTGCTTCCTATTCTGGTCCTACACGATGGTTCGCCTGCATCAGGATCGCTTCCCGACGCCGGATTATACGTTCCTCAAGAATCGTAAAGTCGGACTGGTAGTCGGCATCTGGATGCTTGGCATTACTTTTCTGCTCGGCACCCTCGGCTTCTTCCCGACCGATGCAACGGCTGATACTTTTGCCTTGATGCTGGTGCTGAACATTGTGGTGCCAATCGGGATGGTGGCACTCGGTGTCTTGATGCCGTGGATTGCTAAGCGGCAGCGCAATACTGTTAGCGGCCTCGCGTTCAGTCGCAATACTTGGCTCGTCTTCACGGCGCTTAGTCTGGTTGGGCTGATCGCAGCTGCAACCTATGGCATGCATGTCAACTTGCTTAACCACTTAACACCGGTCATTCAGTGGGCCATTATTATTGCTGTTGATCTGGCCATTGCCGCTGTGGTGATCAAAGTCACGGCAAACGGACGGCATCAACTGTTGGCGACACCGGACGACGAAGCGTAAAACTGCTTGCCGATCTTTTTAAGTTCAAACAACTTTAAAAAATCATGCTCCGGAGACAATTCCGTATCTTCGGAGTTTTTTAATCTGATTGCTTGCCCGTCAGACATTTGGGGCAGCAAGGCTTGCTCGTTGCCATGATGGTGTCCACTGATTCAGCTGTCAACACGGTGATCACTGTTGCGGCGTGATAAGATTAATAGTAAAGAGCGATATTGTTTTTAATTTGTGACGATGCCATTTATTTTAACCATCGCCGCATGTCTTGATAAGTAGGAGGCTGCTATGCTTAGCTACACGATCATTTATAATCCCGCTTCAGGTCACGCCAAAGGTCCAACAGCGGCAGAAGTGCTCAAAGCGAAACTCGAAGATCGCCAGCGGCTGGTCACGATGAAGCCCACAAAAAATGCCGATGATGCCCGTGAGTTTGCTGCCCGGGCCCACTCGGATGTTGTCGTTGCAGTTGGCGGCGATGGCACGATTAATCAAGTCGTCGCCGGCTTAGCACCACGGCAACAACCGCCAATCCTAGGCATTTTGCCAGAAGGAACGGTCAACAACCTAGCCAAGGTGCTGCATATCCCCTTACTATTACCTCTGGCTATCAAGAACATCCTCGAAGCCAAACCCCAGCCGCTCGACGTCGCGCAGGTCAATGACCGCTACATGGTCAGTACGCTGACGCTTGGCGTTCTGGCCAATGCGGCGCTGTCGGTCACGCAAAAAGAAAAACGCCACTTCGGTCCCATCATCTACTTACTAAAAGGCTTTAAAGTTCTGGCACAGCACCAGCACTGGCAGTTGCAACTAGACACCGCCCATCACCAATGGAAAAAGGACACTCAGTTTCTGCTGGTGACCATGACCAATTCAGTTGGTGGTTTCACCAATGCCGTTCCGGATGCAACGCCTGATGACGGCCACCTGCATGTCTTCATCGCGCCTAAACTCACTTGGTGGCGTTCGCTGCTGGCCATTCCCTACTTCATCACCGGCAACTTTCAAAAATTGCCGGGCATGACCTATTTTAAAACTGAACAGTTGACAATCCACGCACCTAAAACCCTGCAAAGCCGCGTTGATGGCGATCCAAGTGCGAAGACCCCGCTGAAGCTGGCCGTAATTGCCGATCATATTCAGGTGCTGGCACCGCCACTTAAATAAACGAACAACGCGTATAACTGCAAACCAAACTTTTCACAGCGCAATTCGCTCGCCAGCTAAAATACCGCGTGTTACACTAGTCTTATTCAAATGAAAGGGGTGAATCGCCATGCGGTTACGCAAGGTTGCACCATGACTGATGATCCGTTAGCACCGATCCGTGGCGATGACGCCCGGATCTATGAAAGGAATTTATGACTGAACAAATATCCAATGAAGTAACCTCTGAAAGCGTTTTGATCGCCGGCATTTCCCGTCAGCAAGCCGATTTTGATTACACCATGACCGAACTTGGCGAATTGGCCAAGGCTGATAACTATACGGTTGTCGGTGAGGTCCGGCAGAACCTTGACCGCGCCGTCGCTGCCACTTATTTTGGCTCCGGCAAAGTCGAAGAAATCCGCGAGCTCGCCAATGTTCGCGATGCTACCACGGTGGTCATTAACGATGAACTCTCGCCGTCGCAACTGCGCAACCTTGAGAAGCAAACCAAATTGCACGTCATCGACCGTACTCAGCTGATTCTCGATATTTTTGCTGATCGGGCCCGTAGTAAAGCAGCCAAAACGCAAGTCGAAATTGCCCAACTGCAATACGCCTTGCCGCGCCTGCATCCCAGCGCCAACCGCCTGGATCAGCAGGTCGGCGGCGGTGCCGGATTTGCAACTCGTGGCTCCGGCGAAACGCAACTTGAACTCGATCGCCGAGTACTCAACAAGCGCATCAGCCACCTGCGTCAGGAACTCAAAGAAGCCAGCGTTGGCGATCAGGTTCGCCGCGCCCGACGCGAAGACAATGCGATTCCCGTCGTTGCTCTGGTTGGCTACACTAACGCCGGCAAAAGCACCACGATGAACGGACTCCTGCAACTCTTCGCTGATCGTCCGGAAGACAAACAGGTTTTTGAAAAGGACATGCTATTTGCGACGCTGGACACCAGCGTGCGGCAAATCACCTTGCCAGACAATCGCAAGTTCTTGCTCAGCGACACAGTCGGCTTCGTGTCCAAACTGCCGCATAACCTGATCGACAGCTTCAAAGCCACCTTGGCAGAAGCCGCCAACGCCGACCTGCTCATTCAGGTTGTCGATTACTCCGACGAGAACTATCCGGAAATGATGGCTATCACCGAGAAAACGCTCAAGGAAGTCGGCATTCACAACATCCCGATGATCGAAGCCTACAACAAAGCCGATCTGCGCGAAGGCACCCGGTATCCGGAAGTCACCGGCCAACGCCTCATCTACTCGGCCCGCGACAAACGATCGCTCCAGGCACTCACACAACTCATTAAAGCCGACTTATTTGGCCAAGATGAAGAACACACGTACCTGATTCCCTTCGATCAAGGGCAACTCGTCAACTACCTCAATCAAGAAACCGTGGTTAAAGCTACCGACTACACGGAAGACGGCACCCGCATCACCGCGGTCGTCAATCCGGTTCAAAAGGGTAAGCTGGCTAAGTTTGCGGTTAAGGAAGGAGTTTGAAGTACCTGAATTAATATAGAATATAAAAAGGCCTCGCTATTGCTGCTTGAATGTTCAAGCGGCTTGGCGAGGCCCTTTTTGGTCGATTTGATTTTTTCGTGCACATTTTTTACGGAATGCCAAACATTATGACAAAACGCCAAATTCATACCCGTTACTGCGGTAATAATCAATAATCTTCGGCAGCGTCTTCACAGTCATGTCCTTCCCGATGGCATCATGCATCAACACGATCCGCACATTGCTAGTCGGATAAACCGCCAGCGACCGCAAATGATATTGCAACATCGCCGCTTCCGTTTTCGGTTCCTGGGCCGGACTTAACGCATCACCCACCGCCGCATTCCAATCCACCCAATCAAGCCCCAGCTGGGTCAAACCAGTATCAGCGGCCGTCAATCCTTTCCAGCTAAAATGACCACCGGGATAACGCCACAGATGCGTCTCAAAATCAGGCCCCAATACTTGCTTCACTGCTGCTTGCTCCATTTTGGCCTCATTCTCAATAACCGAAGCGGCGCCCGTGCGGCCTGGGTAAAGCAAATTGTAATTGTGCGTCATGCTGTGCAATCCGATGCTATTGCCGGCATCATATTCTGACTTCAATATTGGCGCAGTTTCAGGTGAAAGCTGGCGACCGACCACAAAAAACGTGGCATGAACACCTGCTTGATTAAGGATGTTCAGAACCTGCGGCGAATTGACTGTGTTCGGGCCATCATCGAAGGTTAGGAAGACCACTTTCTTCTTGATGTTGCTGGTATAAGGTGCTGTCATTTCTTTTTTGACTTCGGCGACAGGATAGGCGTAAGCGGCTGCGGCAGGTATGTGTGCTTGACCGATGCTAGACGGTGATTCAGCTGATGGCTGTTCTCGTTCAGCTTGTTCCGCCGCTTTTCGTTTTCTACTTGAAGATGCCCGCCGCGCGGATGCTTGCGCTCTAGATGTGCTGATACTGTCAGCCACAGCACGTTCATGACTCGCCTGGCGTGCCCGCGCTTCAGCTGCATGCCGGTCCACCAATGACTTAACGGAAAGCGCACCTGCCACAATCAACGTCAAACCGAGAACGACCAACCACCACTGCCATTTGAAGCTGCTTTTCATGTTTACCCCGCCTATCTTTAAAACGATATCCGGTTTTGAGTTTACCATGAAGCTTGGGGGTATGGGGTAGCGGAAGGCTGGATTTTAATAGTGAGATCATCGGATTTTCACTTTAACCGCGAGTTTAGCCAAAAATCACTTGAGCTGCTTTTGATTCATCATATAATTCGACTTCATGTAGTATTGAATATCGTCAAACTTTTTAATGGCCTTTTTCTGGCTCTTCCCTGGCTTGGTAGTCAGCTTGCCATTGATCATATAATGATTCTTCTGACCAAATACCGGAACCTGTCCCTCAAGATTCTGCAAAACCTGCATGTACTGCGAACCTTTCCACCCGGCATGGGTAAAGATTTCGGGCAATACGTACATTGGACTGATGGTTGGGCCGGTACCCGAAAAGTCTTTCGCCATTATTTTCTTTGCCGCTTCATTAGCCCACATCACATAAGGCGTGTTGTAGTAATTCTCATAGCCTTCTTGGGTAGATTGTTTTAGATTAATGCCAAGCATTTTGTAAGTCGAATTTTGGTCACCGCCCCACGGGTTGTGATCCCCCCAAAATGCCAGAACCACGGGTTGATTTAACCGATCAAGTTTATTTGTCAGCTTTAGAAGTGCATCTGATGTCTCTTTAACGCCGGTCAGATAATTGTTGATGATGGCATAATCGTCTTTGTTGTATCCTTTCTTCCACGGCAACAAGGAATCACCATCGAACTCGGTTGAATACGGGCCATGATTTTGCATGGTCACAGTTTGATTGAAGAACTGCTTACCACTCGCATTCACCTTTTTCAGTTGTTTGACCAGATCATTGAAAACCTTCGTGTCAGGAACAACATCAACGTCAGCAACATGCTGGTCATAGTAATTATCCCTGAACAATGTCTTTTGAAAGCCCAGATAGCGGTCGATATTCTGCCGGTTGTAGAACCATGCGTCGCCAGGATGCATAAATCTAGTGATATATTTTTGTTCATTAAAATACTGAACAAAAGAATTGGTCATGCCATTGATTGGGCTTAGTTCAGAAAAACCGGTCAATACCTTACGTTCAGTATCAACAGTGCCACCACCAAAGATGGTTGTTGTTAGTTGACCTGCCATTCCTTCAGAGGCCACCTGATGAAGTCCAGCATAAACAGAGGGATCAATTTCCAAATCTGACCATTTCGAAAAATCTTGAAAAGCTTCCAACTGAATCGTTATCACATTGAGCCGTTTATCTGTAGGGATATCTTGGTACTGATAAGCGCTCAATGCCTTCTTTGCAGTGGCGGCATTATAACCTTCTGGCACAATCACCCAGTCATTTTTGACCGAATGAATGAACGAGAACATATAACCATTGACGACATACCGATCGGCGTCTGGCCCCCAAGGATCGTTGTTAGCTAAAGTGTAGTAATCATCGACTAGATAATAATGATTCATCATAAATACGGAGCTTATAAACACCAACCCCAGCGTTAGCAGGCGAACCCACCAGCGAAGCGTTGTTGTTTTCAAAAAACGACCTACAATTACTGCCAGAGTCAACAAAACAGCTATAACCAAAAAGTATTTGACAGGTGGAATATAGCTGTATCTTGAACCCATGTTACTAGCCTCTGACGCCAACGAGATATCCGAATACTCAAATGGATAATCGCGATATTGCAACATAAAATAGTTAACGAGCGCAACGACGATCGCTAGAACCTGCCCCACAAGAATTGCGATTGTTACGCGATTAAATAGCAAATATCCTATCAGCATGAAAACAAAAATAGGCAGAATGTTTAATAAAATTAAACGCAGGCTCTTAAAGACAACATTAGTGAGATCGAGGTTATAGGCGGCTGAAGCCATATAAATCGTGACCACAGCAGTGAAGGCTGCCATAGCAAATAAAGCCACCACGTTTCTTAAAAACAGAACAGTTTGATAGCGGTTGAAGCCTTTAAAACTGGTAAAGAAATGCTGATTTGCATAGATTCGGGTTTTATTCTCAAACGATGTATGGTGCACGAACGTTTTAAAAAAACGCGGCGACACAACTAACGATTCCGGCTGTAAAAAAGCTATTTTAGCGCTGAGAGTTCGGGCTTTTGGTAAGCGTAAACCTTTCTCATCAATATCCAAACCAACGATGCGCGAATCTGGTACTAGCCAATTCAACATGAATACCGGCACATCGGCAACAATAAAAGTAGTAGCTTTGACGCGGCGGCGACTACGGTTGCTTAAACGCCGTCCAAATTGTCGCCACTTTTTTTCCGGCAATGGTTCATTTATGAAATAGCGCCAGTATTTGACCTGATAATCCAGTTCATCTAACCGATGCAACCAAAAAAGCAACCTAGTGATTAGCATGGGAAAGACAATCCAGAATCGCCACGGCTTATAGCGCAAGTAAAAGGTAAGCATCGCAGTTTTAACATTCAATCGATTGAAACGCGTATCCAGATCAATCACTTAACAGAACCTCCCATAAAAGACGGCCGTCCCCCAGCGGCCTTTATAAATAAGTTTATAAAAGAAGCGTAGACAGTATATGAAAATAATCATATCATGTTCATCTTGCAAAAGGTACTGCAACTCTTAAAGCTGTCACATGATGCCGATATCTTGGCCCACCTGACTTATCCAAAAACGACAAAACGTTCAGACACACAGAAAACCTCGGGCGCTCCGCTATCTAAAATATTATGGCTC
>NZ_BACQ01000046.1 GCF_000260435.1 Lacticaseibacillus zeae DSM 20178 = KCTC 3804
CGTTCATCACACTGGCTGCCCCAGCGAGCCCAATTCGATCAAAAACCAGCGTAAACGGCGAAATCGCCACCTGATCAACGCTAGCGCCTAACAAATTCGGACTGGTATAAGGAATGATGGCGGCAATAACGGCAATGGACAGAATATAAAACAGCAAGATCCGCCAAAACACCTGCTTAATTGCCTTGGGAATGCTGGTTTCGGGCGTGGCACTTTCACCCGCCGTAATCCCGATTAATTCGGTGCCTTGAAAAGAAAAACCAGCAACTACGAAAACCGCTAACGTTGCAGGCAAACCACCAACAAACGGTGCCGCCCCGGTCGTATAATTTTTAAAGCCGATGGGACCGTGTCCGCCCATGATCCCCAGAATGGTCAGCAAGCCCACGACCAGGAAGACCAAGACCGTGATCACTTTGATTAATGAAAGCCAATATTCGGTTTCGCCAAATGATTTGACCGAAATAATGTTAATCGTAAAAATAAGTGCCAAAAAGCCCAGCGAAAACAGCCAGCCCGGCACATCCGGCAACCAGAAGTGCATCACAATGGCCGTTGTTGAAACATCAACGGCAACGGTGATCGCCCAATTGAACCAATAGTTCCAGCCTAAAGCAAAGCCAAACGCCGGATCAACAAACCGGCTGGCGTACTCTGAAAAAGACCCGGATACCGGTACATAGGTGGCCATTTCGCCCAAACTGGTCATCAGAAAGAACACCATTAACCCGATACCAATATAAGCTGCGATTGCGCCGCCCGGTCCGGCAGTTGCAATCGCGCTGCCGCTTGCGACAAAAAGTCCGGTGCCAATACTGCCGCCGAGGGCAATCATTGAAAGATGCCGGGTTTTGAGTTCTCGTTTGACCTGATTCGTTGCTAACTGTGCCACAAATGTACTCCTTTGCTGAATGGGTTGAGATGTTAAACGTTAGGCTGTTACGGTTACAGCGCGTTTAAGCAATAAAAAAACCGATGGGTGTCAGTAACTAAACCATCGGCTTATTCTGCTTTTCGTCATGAATAAACGTGATCCGATTTGTTAGCGCCCCGCGATAGCCGCGACAGTCCAGCAGATGTTATCCACTGGCCCAACACCGCCTTACTGAACTAAGCCGGCATTTCGGCACCTTTCCCTTTAACAACTGTGCATCTGGCGTTCAGGCCATTGCAGTTGCGACTGATGATCGGTGCGACCTCTAATCTTGATTATGGTTCACGTTATCATGTCTTGTATCTGACGGCAACCGGTTCTCACCCGGTTTTAACTCAATTTTCAGCTTTGCGGATGTCATCGACTAAACTAGCCGTGTCAAAATGCTGCTTTAAGAACGGTTCGTCATCTGTCGGCAAGTGTAACTGAAAGTCACTAAACTTTTGCAAAAATAATTCGCCACTGTCGAGCTCAAAGCCAAGAATGTGCCCACCCATGTGATGATCAGTCGCTAAAAAGTGCAAATGGAAACCCGGCGATACTGCACCGGCATAAAGATCCGGTGAAAAGTAACCGATCAACGTTCCTTTGACGTTATCGGCATGAAATTCTTTTTGACCTGAAGCCGTTTCTGTCAACGTCGGATAAGGAGGTTGCTGCGGCAACACAGCGCGCGTGTGCATTTGCGTAAAGGTCCCTTCGACCCGAACTGCTGCAAAAAGATTGCTCGTTTGTAACCGGTCAAGGACCGCTTTCTGAAACCCGGTCAGATCCAACCCTTGAAGCTTTCCGGCCGAAACATCGGCTTGATAATGAACATTCGCAAACGGCACTTTCTCATTCGCTGCAACTTCACGAACGGTACCCTGTGCATTCACCTGATAAACTTTTCCGGCTTGAATAATCAACTCGCCATCAAGGCCGGTCAACGTGCCAATGCCGGTGTCACCGTGTTGCAACAAAGCTTCGATCGTCTGTGTCCCGGCAAACAAACCAGGTACTAGCATTGCCAGTGTCCCATGTTGATACAATCGATCCGTTTTCAAAAAATAACAACCTCCTTTTACACAGGTTTCGAGCCTGCAACCGCCTTGAGTCAACCTGCCACTAACGATTAATAAATCTGATCAGGGAGCATGGCCGCGCCGAGTTCCGCATTGTCGGAATAATCAACCGGAATATCAACCAGCACCGGTCCTTTCGTCGCAAAGGCTTCATCTAACACTTTGCCAAGTTCACTCGGTTGATTGACACGCAGACCTTTGGCACCAAAAGCCTCCGCATATTTGACGAAGTCGACCGGGCCAAAATCAACGCCAGCTGCCCGACCATATTTCATCTCTTCTTGGAATTTTACCATATCATAATGGCCATCGTTCCAAATAATGTGAACCAAATCAGCCTTCAAACGGACTGCTGTTTCTAGCTCTTGGCCAGAGAAAAGAAAACCGCCATCACCTGATACTGAAACTGCTTTTTTGCCCGGACGGACCAAAGTCGCCGCAATCGCCCAAGGCAAGGCAACGCCTAGCGTCTGCATCCCATTGGAAAATAGCAAGTGCCGCGGTTCGTAACTCCGAAAATGACGAGCCATCCAGATATAGTGACTGCCGACATCAACAGCAACTGTCATATCGTCAGTCACGCGTTTTTGTAAAGCTGCTACGATACTGAGCGGGTGTAAGACTTTTTGATCTGCGAGAGCTGGCGGAACATCGCTTTCCTGCAGTTTTCCTTGCAGTTCCGTGAGGTATTTCTTGCTTTCAGGCGCCACCTGATAGCCTCGCAGTAACGGTACCAAAATATCCAGCGTCTGAGAAATATCACCGATCAGCTCGGTTTCCGGCTGGAAGTTGTGATCGATTTCGGCTGGCACATCATCAATCACGATGATGCGCGACTTGCCATCCGCATTCCAGTTACGTGGTTCGTATTCGACCGGATCATAGCCAATCGCAATGACAAGATCGCTGTGTTGCAATAACATATCCCCCGGTTGATTGCGGAACAAACCAACCCGGCCAAAGAAATTGTCGATTTGGCGGTGAGAGATGATGCCCGCACCTTGGAAGGTTTCAACCACCGGCAACTCGGTAACTGACAGCAACTCGCGAATTTCTGCCGTCACATCGCTAGAAGACGCGCGCATCCCTAACAGCAAGACCGGCAGCGACGCCTCTTTAATGGCATGAGCCAAATACGTCATATCACTAGGACTCGCCGGCCCTAACTTCGGCGCCACCAGCGGCTTAATCGGTTCCGAATTCACTGGGGAATCGGTGACATCTTGCGGAATCGACACGAAACTTGCCCCTTGCTTGCCGGATTCCGCGGCTTGATAAGCATTGGCAATGATTTCACTGACATTATCCGGATCCTGCACTTCAGCGGCATATTTGGTGATCGGCGCAAAAAGATCGGCATTGCGCATGCTTTGATGGGAACTGCGCAATAAATCTGCCCGCTTAACCTGACCAGACAAAGCCAAAACCGGATCACCTTCAGCGGTTGCGGTCACCAAGCCGGTTGCCAGATTTGAAGCACCGGGTCCCGAGGTTGTCAGGACAACGCCGGGTTTGCCAGTCAAACGCCCGATCCCGGCAGCCATGAACGCAGCATTCTGTTCATGCCGTGCCACGATTAATTGCGGACTCTTTTCTGATTTGGGATGTTCTAAGGTCTCAAAAACCCGATCGATTTTGGCGCCGGGGATGCCAAAAACATAATCAATTCCGTGATTTGCCAGACTTTCGACAATTAAATCTGCGCCATAGCGCTTCTCTTCTGCCATTTCGCCACTTCCTAAATTATTGATGTGTTTCATAATACGCTTTTTGTGTTCCGTTTCAAGCCTAGTTTTTTTGAAAAACACTGACTAAACAGAAATGTTCTGTTGCATATTTTTCATTAATCTGTATCAATTTTAAAATTGACCGAGTCGGTTGGGAGTCACTTAGCTGATTTTTTTTAGCATCATCTTGATTTTAAACGAAATGGCGTAAACTTTGCTTAAAAACTGCTCACAAAGTGCAACGGGGATAAGGTGTTCTGTGTGGAAGGGCTTCAGACCATTTGCCTGTTTAAGATCGTGCTTTTTCAGGGCTGTTAAGAGGTTGGACTTTATTTTTTAAAACGCGTTCACAAAAAATGCACCGTCCTTTTCAGACGATGCATCATGCTTATTAAATACCACCAAATTGCCTACTCAAGACTGCATGGAACGGCTGATTTTGCCGATGCCAGTCTTGGGATCTGTCATTTTCATATTAAAACCGAATTTCGTGAAAATGTGGCGTAACTTGGCTAAGTTGACTTTATCAAACGAGCTGATCGTGCCGTCAACCAAACCAATATCGGCTTTCATTGCTAGGTTAAGAAATGCTTTTAACGCCAGCTGTGCCAGGCCCAGATTCTCAAAGTCGTAAAAAGCCAGCCGACTTTCAGAACCCAGTGTCTCCAGGACGGTGATGTGCATCACATTATCCCAGCGATTGGTTTCAAACAAGAGCTGTGCTTGATAATCCGCTTTTGAATGGCCATACTTGTCAACATTTTCAAATGGTGTGTAGACGTAAATCGAGTTCGTTTTTTGCTTTTGTTCGTCGGATTTAAAGTCAGTGAACACAATATATTGGCTCACTTTCTTTTGGGCCGGATCCTGCGGTTGATTCATGCTTGACAACACGGTGAACTGCGGATCGGCTTCGATTGCTGCAAGCCGCTTCTTATAGGCCTGCTGGTACTCTGTTTGCACAGTCATTTTGAAACCTCCAGACTATTACTCGTTTTTCATTATAGCATTTTTCAATCCGATGCCTATACAAAAGAAAAAAACCGCGTTGAATTCACCCGGCTTTCAAAAAATGATTAAAGAAAATCCTCATTTTTCAAACTGTTTCGGCAAAAGTCGAAAGTACTGTTCATCGCGCGGCTGGTGCTCGGTTAGCCCTCGTGGCAATGGCACCTCAAACTGAAAAACAAAACCTAATCTTTTTAATAAATGAATAGAAGCCTGATTGTCGGGGAAAACGCCTGCCCAAATGGCCCTGATGCCATGAGCGAATTGGTCAGCGATCACAAGCTGCAGGCCCTCGCGCATAAGTCCTTGATGCCAAAAATCCGGATTAAGAATATACCCGATCTCACGCGTCATGTCATCACCAGTTTCCGGCGATAAGGCGCGAGGATAGACCCCAATGTTGCCAATCACATGCATTTGGTAAACCAACGCCAGATCCTGCTGCTCGCGGGCGAAGCGTTGAACGTGATTGGCCGCCGCCTCGCGCGTCAGCAAGGGTGTCATTCCTGCGGCCATGGTCACCTCTTTTTGTCTTGCATAGGCAAAGTAATCATCCGTGTCTGCCAACACAAAAGGGCGAACTGCCACCCGTGGTCCCTGTAACATTGCCCCTCCCTCCGACGCTGTCTCGTTTTGTGGAAAAATTTTTCCATTTAGTGAGATGAACGTCCCATTCATTTGAATTGAAGCCCGCATTTTCTTCAGCGGTAACTATTTATCTTTTCATATTATCGAGTATTCATGACGCGAAGACAAGTCCAGCCCGCTGCAACCCATGTCCCCACGCAACTATGCACAAGCATTTTATGATGGTTAAACGGCCCTTATCGGTAAAATAAAGTTGTTATCCGAAATAAATCGATATAACAATCAGACAGGGCGACGTCCGATTGACTAGCAAACCTCATCCGCGTCTGACAGGCAGCGATAAATGTGATCGCACTCGGTGGCACCTGTTGCCACCTACATATCACAGACAAAAGGTGAGGACACATGAAAAAGCTTGTACGTAACATTTTGTTACTTTTTTTATTCATGGTTTTTATCTGGCCACTCCGCGTCGTCAACGCCGCAGTTGCGCCAAAATTCACCGTCACCCCGATCTTACCGGCTAATCAACGTCAGACAGTTACTGGCTATTTTGACTTGTAGATTCAACCTGGCCAGCAAGAAGATTTACAGCTGCGGATCGCCAATCAAACTGATGAAACCCAAACGTATACGCTCGCTGCAAACCCTGCTTACACCACCAATAGTGGCATGATCGCCTTCGATCAGAGCCGGCCATCGTTGGATCAAAATGCCATTCGCCTGAATACGCTCATTAAGGGACCTGCCTCGGCTACGATTGCCGCGGGAAGCAATCAGGTGGTCACCTACCACTTGCAGTCCCCATCCACGCATTTTATTGGCATTATTTCTGGTGGCTTTTATATTTTGCAAAAAGGCGGTACAGCGGCGACGTCATCAACTAGTGGCGTCCGGTTCACGGACCAATTTGCAATCGGTATCCCACTCATTTTACGACAGGATTTGAAAACCCCTAATCCGCCGATGTTGGAACTCACAAAAGCCAGTATTGGAACTGCCAACCATTATCCGGTGGTGAACGCCAATATTCATAATCCTTCAAGCAATCAGTTTGGCGAAATCGCCACTGATTATAAGTTATTCCCAACAGGAGGGAACAAGGCGGTATTGACCGGACATTTTGCCGACTTGGCGGTTGCGCCGCATTCCCACTTCACGCAAAGCATTCCACTAAATGGCAAGCAATTGCAGGCTGGATCTTATACCTTAAAGTGGACAGCAAAATCCGGTTCGTATACTTGGACCAAGCAGGTTAGCTTTCGGTACAACGGCCACCTGCCGACCAACGCCATCACCTCCCAGCCAAAAACTCCTGCTGCGTCGCAAATAGTTTAGCCCTTCCTTGGATTATCGCCGGCATCGCAACAGGCTTGGTCATCATTATTCTGGGTATTTGGCGCTGGACGGTCGCTCGACACAAGCAAAATCAGTAGAAAAGCGTGCTGTTACCGCATGTTTGGCTTATGATAAAGGTAGCGCACAGGCACCGGCCTCAAGGCATCATGGTTTTAGTGATTGCTTAAGGCCGGTTGTATTGACTGCCGCATTATTGAAACATGGTAACGCTAAGAACGCACCCGTAACGCTGTTTGTTGCCGGGTGTTTAGCAAGACTGTCTGGGCTTTGTTTGCGTGCTTGGTAACTGCTCGGTGGCACAGAAGCTCGGGACGGTTTGCGCTCACCTTAACGCGTTCGGTGGCACTAAAGCTTGGACGGCTTGCGCTCACCATAACGCGCTCCCCGGCGCAGAAGCTTGCGTGTAAGGACCTTGAAGCCTAAATGGTCACTGACACATTAGTTTCTAGGCAGGACGGTTTGCGCTCACCATAACGCGTTCGCCAGCCCAGAAACCTGCGTGTAAGGACCTTGGTCGCAATGGCCAAACCCGGGCCATCACGCCCAAGGCCACTTACACTCCAGCTTCTAACGGCGCCGGCTCGCGCTCACCATGTTTGAAGGAGGACTTTTCCATGTCAAATAACCGCATGCTTGGCAATGACTTTCAAACCGCTTACGAAGATGCGGGCGGTACGGATATTTTAAAGTTTTTGGCGGATGTCAAACAGGCTTACCGCTGCATTAGTGATCTGACTGCGCGGATTACGGCGATGCCGGATTCGGTCAAGACCGAGTCGGTTCCGCAGCTCTTGGTTCAGCAATTGGATCAGACCACGTTTGCCGAAAGTTCCGTTCGCAAATGGGAAGATGATTTGCGCCGGTTTGCTGCTTATTTAACGCCGCTGGAACCGCCAATTGCGATTCTTGACAGCTGGGACACGCTCACCGACTTTCTCGAAGCCAACCAGGCATTGCTAAGTTCATTGCAAAACGTACCGTTATTGCACCAAGACACGCAGGATGTCAAAACGGCCACTCAGCTGCTGGTTTATCCGGCCGAACCGCTTTTCCAGGTTGTGCAAGCCGATACCGGTGAAAGTGACGCTATTGATTTACCTGGGTTAACGGCCGCTGATCCCGATGGTGTGGCTGAAATTGCCAAAACCCACGGCGTGACGCCGCTTGCCGCCTTTACGGTTCAGCCTTGATTTTGCCCTGTCAATCCTGTATGCTTGACAGGTTAAATCATGAAAAAGCGAGGTGCTGAAAGATGCGGAACAACATCATCTTAGGTAACAATGAAACCGGCGAACGTATCTATTTAACTTCTAAGAACAAGCGGAACACGCCTGATCGCCTGCAACTCAAGAAGTATTCACCAAAGCTGCGCAAACGTGTGGTCTTTACTGAAGTTAAGTAGGCTATAAGCCGTCAAACGTCAAAAAAGTACCTTCTTACCGAGATTGTCGGCAAGGAGGTACTTTTTTTAAACGCCAAATGGCACACCTAGCATCATTTTTCGTTCAATAATGTCTCAAACAAAGACGGAATGGGCAGCGCTGCATGAATTTGCTTTTTTGAAAATGGATCGACAAAGCTTAAACGCGTGGCCTGTAATGCCTGATGGTCAATCAAAGTACTTGGCTGACCATAAAGCCGATCACCAATGAGCGGATGACCGAGACTGGCAAAATGGACCCGAATCTGGTGGGTGCGGCCGGTTAACAGTTGCACATCAACTAGGGTGTTGGTCGCCATTTTCAGGACCTTATACCTGGTTAGAGCCGGCTGGCCGACATCGGTAATGATTCGGTGAATCCCATCCGCCCCCAAGCCGATTGGCGCGTCAATTTTTCCTTCTGATTGCTTGAGCTGCCCGCTAACAACGGCTACATAATGCTTCTCCAACGTTGCGTGTTGTGCCTGATCAAAACGGCCTTGCGCATAAGGATGCTTGGCTGCCAGGACAAGTCCAACAGTGTCGCGATCCAGTCGGGTGATAATGGCTGGCTGCGGTTCAGTGATGTCCTGTTGCTGCAAATACCATACGATCCGATTTAGCAAGCTATGATTAGGTGCATGCGGGCCGGGGACACTGGTCACGTTGGCTGGTTTGGCAACGATTAGCCAGTTGTCATCTTCGTATAGCACATGAAGCGGCACCTTTTCCGGCGTGACCGTTTCGCTGGTTGGAATCGCAAAGCGCACGACCTGCCCAGCGTTAATCGCAATATTGCCGACCGCCTGACCATCCACCCACAGAAGTCGATCACTCAGCATCTTTTTGAATAAGCGATGGCTGACGCCTTGCTTGGCCAACAGACGTTTAACCGTGGTGGTGGCTGTCGCTTTTGAATCAAATGTATATCGCATGGTTTTCCCTTCGTCATGACCAGCATTTCTGCGCCTTAAAGCCGAACGAATTTTTTGGAAAGTTTGCATTCAAACGGCTTTTGGGACTACGGTTAGAGTATAACTAATGTACAAGAATAAGGAGGAACAGGCAAATATGCAAGTAGAAAAAGATGTGATTTACGATGAGGCCCATAATTTACCCGCTGATATTTATGTGCCAGAGGATGCCAATGGTGCGGCCATCGTGTATGCCCACGGCGGCGGCTGGTTTCGTGGAGATAAGAAAAATGAAGATGATTTAGGTGAATATTTTGCCAATGCCGGTTATCTCGTGGCGATTCCCAATTTTCGCCTAGCACCGAAGTCTTTGTATCCGACAGCGCAAAACGATTTCGATCATTTCGTCGACTGGCTGCTTGCTTCCCCTTATGACTTCGATCGCAAACGTCTGGGCCTCTTAGGTGCCAGTTCAGGCGGTACCATGGTTTTGCAAAACAGCCTATCTTCCGGCTATCCCGTGGTTGCGTGGTCGCCAGTTGTCGACTTTGCCAATTGGGTTCAGAAGAATCAAATGGTGAAAGCTTCGGTTGATGCCAAAAGTGAATTTGGCCTCACTGAGATTCATGAAATCCACGATGCTTTTTATAAGTACTTTATTCAAACATATTTAGGCGGCCTGGATCCGCGGCTGTTAACAGCAGTCAATCCAACGAATCATTTGACCGACCAACTTGGGCCAACGTTGCTCTTTAACTCCGCAGATGAGCTAATGCCTCTGCCAAGTGCCTTACATTTCGTGCAACAGGCAGCTATGTTTGGCCGCGACATTTCATTGCATGTGGTGCCAGGTACCGGTCATGCACGCGACTACACCAGTTTCGCATTACCTGAAACCAAGGGCTTCCTTGATGATCATCTCTTTACCAGCGTTGAAGATAAAACGCTCAATAAGGCGACAGATTAAGTTTTTATTTGTAAAATCGGCGAGTTGCCAAATTAAAAAATCGGCTCCGACGTCACACAGACGCTAGAGCCGATTTTTTTATGTCTTTATGTTTAAGCGTTATGGCCGAAGTATCAGTGGGGTGGTCGCTCCCGGTGCAACCCACTGAAGACCGCCGTTTACCGGCACCAAATAAATGGCATCTGCGGCAACATCGGTCGGCGTCAAAATCATGCCGTTCCCCTTTGGCGTTGCTGTGTAACCTGAAGTTGTTTTCACGCCTGCTTGGGTAATGGTCATCTGGTCGCCAGTAATCGTCAGTGTCACGTGCTCATTATGCCATGTGCCAATATAAAACGGTGCTTTAACCGTGAGCTGACTAGTCGCTGAAGACGCGGTGGCGCTAGATGAATTGACAGCATCGGTTGCGGTGCTGGCGGTCGTAGTCGTAACATCCGTTTTGGCCGAGGTCGTCACACTAGTTTCACTCTCACTTGCTGGCGTGCTTACTTGTACACTAGCCTGACTTGTCAGCGATTGACGTGTCGATGCTTTTGTTGACGTCGTCTCGGCATCTGCCGTTCTTACCTCACTTTTGGCACTGACTTGATGCTGATAAAACGCGGCGCCGGAAAGTCCGCCAAGTGTTACCAAGGCTGCTGCTATCATCATCCATTTCTTCATGTCAACCACTCCCACTCAAACCTGATCAGCATTTTGCTTATTTCAACATTTTTAGTCTAGCATGCAGATCATTCCTAATGTTACAAAAAGATGTCAAAGCAAACAAATCTTAATATTTACAAGGCTTTGGCGTGTCATCTTTTTGTAACTTAGTAAAAATAGCACGAATGACTTGCAAAAGCAAACATATGTTCGTAAGATTGTTCTGAGGTGATTTGAATGACGTATGAAGATAAAATCGGCGAGCAAAAGTTTGCGGCATTGGTCGACGATTTTTTTGCCAATCGGTATATCGACCGCGGCATGCGCAAGTGGCAGGGCTATTATCTCTCCGACCATACCGCAGCGTTAAAAAAACAGGCAAAGGCCGAAAGCGTCACCTATCCGCCGCTTTCTTTACAGGAGCAGCCTTATATTCGTATGATTTTACTGCGCGCTTACGCTGAAGGCCAATCCGTCACCCTTCAGCTTGATTTGCAAACACCAAATGGTCAAATGTTGCCGCCAATCACCGGTAAAGTAGCCGGATTAAGCGATAGTGATGTGGTCAATATTGACGGTCAAAACATCAGTATCGGCATGATTCGGCATATCGATTTGATTCCTTTTCCGGTTTGAATCAAAAACGGCACCCGCTATTACCACGAGTGCCATGCTTTAGCTTCTTATTTTGGAAACCGAATGATCTGGTCAAGCTGGCTTGGTTCCCAGGAGCGTCAACGCATCAAAAAAGTATGCCAGACTCAGATAATCGGCCGTACCACCCGGGCTCAGATTCAGGGTGATCATCTCGGCATTTAAGGTGCGCAAGGCATTGGGCAACCGCGTATCGGAAACATGCAGTAATGTCTTTGCTGCATCCTGCACAAAACGCAAGCCAGCCGGGCCGCCGCGATGCAAAAGATTGGCATCTTCAACTTGCGCCATTAAATGCACCATTAAGCGCAGATAACGCAAATCGCCCCGTATCGTCGCCTGTCGCAGATATGGCAGTATGCGCTCACGAATAGTCGGATAACCGGCCAAAGCCTCGCCACGGACTCCTGTAACGCCGTGTTTCACATATAAGGCTTCGCCATGGCTTAGCTGCGCTTTGTCACCCAAATGGCGAAAATCACCAGCGACACCTTGTGCAACTTGCGCCACCGCCGGAAAAAGCGGTGCAAATTCCACCGCCACCAAATCATGCAAGGAATTCTGCTGCAACAACCAACCAAGTGCCCCTAATAAAAAGCCAAAGGAGAAGTTGGCACCTCGATGCGTATTGACGCCGTGCGTTGCTGTCAGCATGGCATTTTCCGCGTCAATGCCAATCGTCCGCAACTCCTGATAAAGTTGCGGTACTGTTTGAGCTGCCAGACCAGCGTGCAGGTATTGTGTGAAATAAGGTGCCAACGCGGCAAGGCTGGCCTCAAATGTGGTGACATCCATATCCCGGTGGGCCCCATTAGACTCAGGATCGACTAAACCAGGTTTGGGAGCAAGCAGCACTTCCGCATGTAAACTGTTCACCGCTGCTTGAGCGATACGTTGTTCATTCAATGTGTTTAGCCTTCATGACTTTTAGAATATATTGCAATGAATGTTCGAGATGTTCCCGGGTAATGAGTTTGATCTGATCGTCATCCCGATTTAACATGCCGCGATAAAGCAACCAATGTTCCTGAATCGCCAAATTACGGCGATCGTCACCATTAATACTAATATCGCGAAAATAAATCAAATAATTCTGCAGCTGATTGACAATCATTTTCAACCGCAGCATGTGACTCGCATCATAAATAAAGTTGTTAAATTCGGTAAACTTTGCCATGACTTCCGATACTCGTCCTGCATCGTTTAGGCGATCCGTTTCTTCCAAAAGCGCCCGCATCTGCTTAAATTGATCAGGCGTCATCAGGCGCATCGCCTTACGTATCGCCAGAACATCCAATTCCTTGCGAATATCAAAAATCTCGTAAGCATCATTAATCGAAATACCCTTCACAACAACCCCGATACCGGTTTTGCGTTCGACTAGGTCCTCTTCATCCAGACGCTCAAGCGCATAACGAATGGGCGTGCGGCTAATGTTGAGATTTTCGGATAGATTCTTCTCGTTAATCCGTTCACCGCTGGGTATTTCACCCAACAAAATGGTTTTGCGCAACGCTTCGTAAACCGCTTCTTTAATCGGCCGGTTTTGTGAAAGATCCAAATTTTTCTTAACGGCTGGCACCACTTCATTCATCGTTCGTTCCCCCTCGTCCTGGAGGCCATTATACCAAAAAAAGCCGTTAACTAGTCGGTTAACGGCTTGACCCAAATTTCTTCCAACAGAAAGCCATTCTTCTGCAGGCTGAAACGGGCGTGAAACTCAGTTATGGGTAGGATCAAACGTCAAATCAACTGTTTGAACCGGAACATCATAAAATGGATCTTCGCGCCGACCTAAAAAGTCTTTCGCCTGGTCAGGGAACAAAGCATAGCTCAAAACGTCTTCTTCTGAATGAGCGTATTTGGCGATTGCTTTACGGAATCCCGGCATCTGCGGCTCGATTAAATCAGCCGGACGTGTCGTCACGATCGACGCATCACCAATGATTTTCTTTGTCATTTCCGGAGAAATCGGTACAGGCGGGCGGCCATATAAACCGCGTACATAGTCTTTGATTTCTTTTGGAATCAACTTATAGCGCTCACCGCTCATCACATTCATCAGGCTCTGAGTACCGACCATCTGTGATAATGGTGTTACCAGCGGTGGATACCCTAAGTCAGCGCGGACGCGAGGCACCTCTTTTAAAACGTCCCCGTATAAAGCTTCCTGACCTTGATCTTTCAACTGAGCAAGCAAGTTAGACAACATCCCGCCTGGCACTTGATAAATCAATGACTTCGGTTCAACATCCTTGACCCGCGGGTTTAATTGCCCCGCATCGCGGAATCGATCACGAATCGGTGCAAAATAGCTGGCAATATCACTCACCACGTCCAGCTTGACATCGGTTAAATAACCTAGATCCTGCAAAGCAACCAACATTGATTCAGTCGCTGGCTGACTGGTACCACCGGCAAATGGGGAAACGGCAGTATCAATGATGTCAGCCCCTGCACGCACCGATTCAAGATACGTCATTTCAGCCATGCCCGCGGTTGCATGCGTATGCACTTCAAGCGGCACGGTGATCTCCTGCTTAATGCCGGTCACGAGATCAAAAGCTTTCTGGGGCGTCAGAATGCCCGCCATGTCTTTGATCGCAATCGAATCGGCACCCATGTCTGCCATTTCCTTGGCTAACTTGATGAAGTAATCAACCGTGTGAAACTCGCTGGTTGTATAACTAATCGCCAGTTGTGCGTGGCCACCTGCATTCTTGGTAGCTTCAAGCGCGGTCTTCAAGTTACGCGTGTCATTTAAGGCGTCAAAGATCCGAATAATATCAATACCGTTTTCAACCGACTTTGTGACAAAATCGGTGACAACATCATCGGCGTAATTTTTATAGCCAAGTAAATTTTGGCCGCGCAGCAGCATCTGTAGCTTGGTATGCTTCACAGCTTGACGGATCTTGCGCAGACGTTCCCACGGATCTTCGTTCAAGTAACGGAGGCAGGCATCAAAAGTGGCCCCACCCCACATTTCTAACGAATGATAACCGGCAGCATCCATTTTGCCCAAAATCGGCAGAATGTCACTTAACGGCATCCGCGTGGCGATCAGACTCTGCTGGCCATCACGTAACACGGTTTCCATAAATTGGACTTTTTGTTTAGCCATGTGTGGTCCACCCCTCCTTTATGATTGCTTCGACCACTTTTTGAACTTCCGGCAGGCCGTGTCGCCGTGATCGAGCACAGACCTTGGCATCCCCGCCGCAAACCAAGCAAGCGCGTGGTGGCAAGTCAAGATCAACGCGCGAAATCTGGTGGAGCTGCCCGTCTTTTAACGTCACCACATCCAGATCCAGTAGGTCGCAAAAACGCTGTTGCTGCTCAAAGCCGACCATCAGTCGCTTCAAGGTGATTGGTGACAGCCGAACTGCTAAATAAGCTTCGGGGCCAGTTGCCAAGGTTTCGATTTGGCTTTCCTGCACTGCTTCACCCAGTTGATCCTCTAACGCTTGCATCGCCGCTGAAAAGACTGCGACCACTCGCTGGCCAGTCTTAACCGGACCTGGAATTCGCAAAGTCACATGCAACAAAACGGTTTGGGGATGAGCGTTCAACCATTCACGTTCCTTGACGATCCTGGCATCTTTAGCTGCGAGCATTTGCCCGAGATCAACTTGTGGACCGTCTAAAACTGACAGCTTAAACATTGTGGACCACATCGATCAAGGTACCATCCCGATATTCGATCAACGCAACGACCTTGTCACCATACTTAATCGGTTCAGGCGTACCGGTAATCTTGTATGCCATTTCTTTAAGCGCTTCAATCGAAAATTGTGGCACTTTCAATTGCTTGAACATTTCAATCAAGTCTGGCCGGTCTGGGTTAATGGCCACACCGACTTCGGTGACTACGACATCAACGCTGGCACCTGGCGTCACAACGGTGTTGACATTTTCGACAATTGTTGGAATCCGTCCTCGAACCAGCGGCGCGATGACCATACTCATTTTGCAGGCAGCACTTGTGTCACTGTGACCGCCTGATGCGCCGCGAATAATGCCGTCAGAACCGGTAATGACGTTGACATTGAAATCAGTGTCGATTTCCAGCGCTGATAAAATCGCGATATCAAGCTGGTTAATCACCGCACCTTTGCTCAGTGGCGAAGCATACATATTGGCATCGATTTCGTAATGATCGGCATTGTCACCAAGCGAGACAGCTGAAGGATGGTCAAAGTCCTGGACATCGATGATCTTTTCAACGAGTCCTTCTTTCAGGAGATCAACCATGGAATTGGTAATCCCACCTAGTGCAAAGCTTGCTTTGATGTCTTGCTTCAGCATTGCTTCCCGCAAGAACCGGGCAACGGCAAGTGATGAGCCGCCTGTGCCGGTTTGGAAGGAAAAGCCATTTTTAAAGTAAGCCGACTTGGTAATCACTTCTGCGGCATATTCCGCAATTTTTAATTCTTTAGGATTCTTGGTGAAGCGGGTCGCCCCTTTGGCAATGCCGGTTGGGTCACCAATAGAATCAACCTGAACTACATAATCAACGTCGGTTTGCGGGATACTGATCGGCGTATTCGGGTAAGGGACCAGACTATCGGTAATAGCAACGACTTGATCGGCATATTTGGCATCAATCATGGCATAACCTAAGGAACCACAAGTTGCTTTTCCTTTAGTGCCATTGATGTTGCCGTATTCATCACTGCTTGGTGCGCCGAGGAAAGCCACGTCAATGTGAATATCGCCACGCGCAATCGCCCGCGCCCGACCGCCATGGGACCGGATCACAACCGGATTTTCCATTATGCCACTGGAAATCGCGGCACCGACTTTATCACGCAAGCCAGAACTGGTGATGTTGGTGACAACGCCGTTTTTAATGTGGTCAATGAGCGGTTCGTGCACGTTGGCAATTGAACTTGGTGCGATTGAGAGATTCTTGATCCCCATTTTGGCAATTTCGGCCATGACCATGTTCATCACATAATCGCCTTCGCGAAAATGGTGATGGAATGAAATAGTCATGCCGTCTTTTAAGCCAGTGGCCACAATGGCATCGTGAATCGAAGCAACCAATTTACTATGATCGGGCTTCACCGGCTTGATGTGCCGTGCATGTTCATCGTAAGGCTGAATATTGGCAAACTCGCCACCATAAACCCCATATTGATCGGCGTACGGTGCCGGGATCTCACGATTAAGCTTATTCTTGACCATCAGTCTACCTCCATTCCTGATGCCTTAGCGAGCGCAATCGTATATTGGGCTCGTTCGACCACCGGTTTATCAACCATCTGACCATTGACAGAAACAACGCCGGCACCTTTAGCCTCGGCTTCTTTCAAACCGGCGACAATTTCGCGGGCTTTTTGTACTTCAGCCAAAGCCGGAGCAAAGACACTGTTAATCACTGGAATTTGCCGCGGATTGATAACTGATTTGCCGTCAAAGCCGAGTTGCTTGATTAATTCGGTTTCATGCCGCAAGCCTTCTTCGTTGTCGACTTGCGTGTAAACCGTATCAATAGCAGAAATACCCGCTTCTCTGGCTGCGTGCAGAATATAGTTACGGGCAAAAGACAATTCCGCCCCATCGGCAGAACGGTGCGTGTGCTGGCTGGTTAAATAGTCTTCCGCACCAAGCGCAATACCGATCATGCGTGACGACGCCTGCGCAATTTCGCGAGCATTCAAAACGCCTTCTGCGGATTCAATCGCAGCCATCATATGCGTGGTACCGACCTCAATGCCATATTTTTCTTCAACCGCCGTAATTACGGCATCGACATCGCGAATATCCTGCGCGGTTTCCGTCTTCGGCAACCGAATCACATTAATGCCGCCAAGTACCATCGCTTCGATATCCTGATCGCCGCCAGCATCAAGCGCATTGACCCGGACAACCGTTTCAACACTGCTATAGTCAAAAGTTTTCAAAGCTGAATACACCAACATCCGAGCCGTATCTTTTTCTTTTAATGAAACGGCATCTTCAAGATCAAACATGATGGCATCCGCACCGTAAATGGGGGCATCGCGTAACATTCCCGGGTTAGCCCCTGGGACAAACATCATGGTTCTTCTTAATTTATCCATGCGTTGATCTCCTCCCAGTCAAATGTCTTGTTATCCGCTGCACGGTAGGCTGCCGCAATGGTCCGTGCTTTGATGGTACAATCCAAAGCACCTTTGTCGTTTGCTTCTACCGCAACCCCTTCGATACCCAATTTTGTCAAAGTTGCTGCGATCACGGCACGGATTTGCTCGCCAAACTGCTTTTCAACACTGCTCTGCAGTTGGATCGTGGTACCGCTGTCGGCAGGCGTCAGCGTGATTTGAATATCGCTTGACTCTAATGTCCCAGCCGTTGCGGGATGATTAATTTTCATGAGTTGATCGCTCCTTTATTTCTGTATAAACCTCCGGATAAACCAGTTGTTCTACCGTGGCCCAGTCATGCTGTTTGATCGCGGCACGAACGCGGGTTGCACTGACAACCGAGCCGCCAATCGTCAAACGCGGCACCACGATTAATTCGATATCATCGGCAAAAGTCGCTGCCAACTGCTGATTATAAATCGCCGTGACTGGCGAAAGCGGTTCTTCACCAACGTATCGCCGGGTGATGCCAAGAATCGGGGCAATCCGCTGTTTAAAAAGCGCCGCGTCTAGTCCGGCTTGCGCGGTCGCAATCGCCGCATCTGCCCGATCCTTGAGAAAGTAACTTGGAAACGTGGTACTGGAGACCATGTAGTCCTGTGTCGGCAAAACCACCACGTTCGGCCAACGTGCTGCCACTTTTTTGACCAAGGCCAGACGCTCTGTTGCCGTAAACATTGATCGTTCAGCTGACAAAACAAAAACGTAAACAACTGCATTGTTCTTTGCTGCTTGTTCAATTAAATAGGCATGGCCGCGGGTCACCGGATTCGCATTCATCACAATGGCCGCAACAGGCTTGCCAGATTGGCGAGATTCTCCCAGCAGCTTGGTATAGTCGGCAAAGTTAGGATAGCCCCGTTCCAATAAAACCACTGACTCGGTAGCAGCCAACTGTTTAAATCCTAGTGACTGGAAAAATTTCAGCGTGCTTGGCTTGGTATAAACAAAGCTATGCGTGATGGCTTCATCGTCCAGTCGATCGAGCAAGGCCTGAATAATTTGCGCCAACAGATTTTCATGTTGAGCTGTCGGTGAAATTGCCACTTCTTTGATAATATTGCCTGACAATGACCCCGTCGCCAGCAAATCGTCTCCTTCAAAAATGCCAACTGTATAATCGACTTGGCGATCCGGAGTCAAGCCTGCATCAACCAGCAACGTCTGCCAGGCTTCAGCGGCCTGCGGGTTCAAATCGAACCAAATACGCTTCAACGTTGTCATTTTATTTTGCCGCTTTTTTGGCTGGCGCAAATTTCAACAATAGTTTGGCGACGAGGTAGATGATGAACAAAACAATAAACACGCCGCCCATACCTACCAGCATCAATTCACCAGCCTGTTCAACAGCAGTCGGATCAAATTTCATAACGCAAAACCTCCCAAGGGTGTTCAGACTTCTCAACTGACAGGTGCATTGATGTTAAGCACCGAAGAATGACAGCAAGAGACCGCCAGCAATAACCGAACCGATTTGACCGGAAACATTGGCTCCAACGGCATACATCAATACAAAGTTCTGCGGATCTTCATCGGTCGCCATCTTCTGAATGACCCGGCTAGACATCGGAAAGGCCGAGATGCCGGCCGCGCCGATCATCGGGTTAATCTTTTCTTTGCGGAACAGGTTCAATAGCTTTGCGAAAAGGACGCCGCCGACAGAATCCATGATGAAGGCGAAAAGCCCAAACGCAATGATCATCAATGTTTGAATATTCAGGAACTGATCTGCTTGTAATTTAACCGAAATCGTCAACCCTAACAGGATCGAGACGATGTTGACCAGTTCGTTTTGCGCGGTGTTAGACAATCGATCCAACACGCCACATTCCCTAAGCAGGTTACCGAACATCAGGAACCCTACTAATGGCAGGGAAATCGGAGCAATGAAACCAGCGATGATAGTGATGATAATCGGGAACAGAATTTTGGTTGTCTTGGAAACGCCTTCTGCGCGATAAGTCATCCAAATGCGCCGTTCATGCTTCGTCGTGACTGCTTTGATTGCCATCGGTTGAATGATCGGCACCAACGCCATGTACGAATACGCCGCCACCGTAATGGCCCCAAGTAAATTCGGTGCCAGTTGGTTAGAAACGAAAATGGATGTTGGGCCATCTGCTGCCCCGATGATCCCGATTGAGGCTGCTTCTTTAATATTGAAGCCGAAGAAAACAGCAACGAAGACAGTAGCAAAAATACCAAATTGGGCAGCCGCCCCGAAAAGTAACATAAATGGATTTTGTAACAACGGACCAAAGTCGATCATGGCGCCGATCCCAATGAAAATCAGTAATGGGAAAAGTTCAGTGTTGATGCCGGCTTTGAACAGGACATCCAATACCCCTTCCGTCTTAGTGCCGCCAACAACTTGGGTTAAAACACCGGTTCCGGGGAAGTTCACCAAAATGGCGCCCAGTCCCATCGGAACCAATAATGTTGGTTCGTATTCTTTCTTAATACCCAGATACATCAAGAGCGCACCGATCAGCATCATCGCAATTTGGCCTAGCGTAATGGTCGTGATTCCGTGAATGAGCGCTTCCATACCTTCACTTCCCTCCTCTTTATTTGTTAAATAATGCTGATCAGTCCGTCACCAGAGTTCACGTTTTGATTGAGCGTTGCAATGATCTCGCCAACAGTACCAGCTTTAGGTGCCACAATTTCGTTTTCCATTTTCATGGCTTCGAGAATCATCAGTGGTTGGTTTTCGGTGACAGCATCACCGGCTTTAACCAGAATCTTAGTGACAGTGCCAGGCATTGGTGCCGTTACGACCTCACCCTCACCACTCGGGGCAGCCGATGCAGCAGGCGCCGGCGCTGGTTCAGGCGTTGGTGCCGCTGGTGCCGGTGCACTTGGCGCAGCTGGGGCAGCAGGTGCTGCTGGTGCGGCCGGTGCTGCTGGCGTACCGCCGATTTCTTCCATTTCGACCAGATAGGTTTTACCATCGATCGTGATCTTGAATTTTCTCAACATCTTTTTCAGTCCACCTTTTTCTTAATTGACTTGACCACATAATGCCCATGACCATCCCCCGCCGCAATCGCGCTGGCAATCAAGCCAACCCGCTTGGCCTCGGGATTTTCAACATACAAATGTTTAAGCACAAGTTTGGCATCAGGCGCCGTGTCCGCAGTAACCGCGGCAGCGATTAAGCTGGCAGTCAGTTCATTCGCCGGATCAACTTCCAGATAATTGGGTACTTCTTCCCATTCATCCGCCTGAGCTGCTTCATCAGCATTCACCGATTTAACCGGCGTCGATTCAATTGGCGTTTGCGGTTGTTTACGCCGATGCAACCATTTAAACATCTTTACACCCCCTAAGCGTGAGCCGATGCGGGTAGAAGCCGGAGTGTAAGCGGCCTTGGGCGTGATGGTCGGGCTTTGACCATTGCGACCAAGGTCCTTACATGCAGGCTTCTGCATCGGCGAACGCGTTAATGTAAGCGTGAGCCGGTGCGGGTAGAAGCCGGGTGTAAGTGGCCTTTGACGTGTTACGACGGAGCCCTTACAGGTAAGCTTCTGCACCAGCAAACGCGTTAATGTAAGCTTGAACCAACGTTGTTAAATGCCGAACCAATCGTTATCGTCATGCATTTTCTGGTTCTCATCAACCTTATAATACGGGGAAAAGCCAATCACGATTGGCTTTTCGGTATCTTTTTGAATTGGTGCTTACTTTTGTGGTAGATAGAATGGTACGTGGCCGAAGAGCATAACGGTGACCACGAAGATGGCGAAAACGCCTAATGCGTATTTGCCGGCTTCGCGTTGCCACTTACCCATGTCCAACCCGGTGAGCCGGAGCAGTAGGTAAATGAAGGCAACTAACGGTGAAAGCAAGTGGAATGCTTGTCCCATTAATGATGCTAAAGCCATCTGCATATTGGTAAAGCCATAGGCGCGTCCTGCAGTTGCCAGCACCGGCATAACGCCGAAGTAGAAGCCGTCGTTACTCAAGAAGAAGGTCCCTGGTGCAGAAATCAGCGCAATAACCAATCCCCAGAACCCAGCCATGGAACTTGGAATAATCGCGGTGAAACTCTTGGCAAGTGCTTCGGCCATCCCGGTTCCCTGGAATAAGCCCATGAAGACCCCGGCAGCAAAGACCAGAATAACAACTTGCACGGCATCGCCGCCGTTAGCACCGATTCGCTTGCTTTGGTCGCCTAACTTAGGATAGTTAGCCATCAATGCAATACAGGTACCAACCAAGAAGAGCAACAGCGGTGGCATCGCAATCGCCTTGATAAAGGAACTTGCCACCAACCAGGCAATAAGCACAATGGTCAGAATGCCGTTAAAAGCAAACATATTCGGACGGCGAATTTCGGAAACTTCAGGATCAACCACTGACGTCATCTCATCGATTTCTTCATCGGTTAATTCCCGAACACCCAAGCGTTTCCGTTCCGCGCGGCCCATGTGTGGCGCAACGTAGAAAACAACATAAGCCAAGGCCAGAATCATACCTGGCAATAAATACGTCAAAATATCGGCATCAACCTTCAAAACGGCCATGGCCCGGGCAGTTGGCCCGCCCCAAGGCAACAGGTTCATGATGGTATTTTGCAAAATAATCAAAACACCGAGATTCATCATATTCATGTTGAGCTTCTTATAAATCGGAATAAATGCTGAGCAGCAGATCAAAGTCGTTGTGGTGCCATCCCCGTTAAGTGAAACTGCCATCGCAACAATCGCGGTTGCCATCAGCACTTTCATCGGGTCGCCTTTCGCGATCTTGATCATCCGGGCTGTAATCGGATCGAACAAACCGGCGTCGAGCATAATGGAAAAATACAGAATAGCGAATAAGAGCATGATCCCTGTGTTAGCGGTCGTTGTCAGACCCTTCAACACAAAATCGCCGATCGTCCCTTTCTTCGCCACGCCTGCCACCATCGCAATAATTGCAAACAGCAGCGGGATCATCACTAAAGAAGTGAATGGTGAGAGCTTCTTGGTCATGATGACGTACATGAAAACAATAATCATGGCGTAAGCAATGACGGTGAGTAACATAGTCCCAACCTCTTTTCATAAGTTTTTGTCGCTATCCACATGATACGTGATTTCTGTCACGAAAAGGCCGATTTTGCTTCTTTAGAACACCAAAAGAACAATTGTACGGTTAAGGGGAATCTAAATTTTCAAAGAAAAAGAAAACGCCTTCATTGGCTTAAAATTCGGTTTTAAGTCAATGGAGGCATATTTTAATGATACGATGGGAACAATTGAAAAAGAACATTTTTCAATTGATACTTATTTCACAATTGACTAATACAGACGCGTTTTTCTGTGTTAGTCTACCAATCCTGAAAGCGTTCGTCTTCCAACTTTTTCAACAGTTGGTGAAAGTTTTCCCGTGACGGAGCGTGGTCCAATGTTTCTTGTTGCAACTCATTAAACCGCTCTGCTAAGTAATATGCAGTGAGATAAAGCGTTAGTTTTCGTTTGACAATGGCTTCCGGATCTTTGTCGTCTGGAACTTGGTGTGATCCCACAACAAGATTGGCGAACTGTTTCGGATTTAACCGTAAATCATCAGGTGCATCAGCTTTCATGATAGAACCTCCTTTTTTAAGTATGCCTAATACTAACATAAAAAAACGAACGTTTCCGGCTAAAAGCAGGCGTTCGTCACGATGTTGGGGATGATGTTCGGGTTAAAAATGCCGGAGGAACTGCGTGCACCAACCAAACCTGACTCCCTGTCGGATAAAAAATTTCACCGGCATCGGCTGCTGATTGCGCGGCCACGCGATAAATAACCGGATGGCGGTCATGCCGCACGCCAACTTGCCACGCCATTTTAGGATTTTCGGAAAGATGGACAAAATCGCGGTCCATTGGTTTAAGCCCCTCAATATCAATCAATGCGGCTGCTTGATGTGACGTGCCATGATATAACCAGATTGGCGGACGTCGCGCCGGCATTAACGGCAGGACCGGGACGCTATGGCCGTAAACCGCTCTGATGGTGCTCCCCTCAATCGCAAACCGCTGCTTGTCGCTTTGTGTCATAATGTCATCAAGCACTTGGCGATCAAGATGCATCTGGTAATGTGCATTGAATCGCCGAAGCAACGTTTCCAAATCTGTGCGGCCATAGCGATCCAGTGCGACACCGATTTTTTCCGGATGGTGCCGCAAGATCAGGCTTAATGTTTTACTGATTCTGACGAGTCGCTTATCCATTGATGACCACCTCGTTTTTCAAATTGACATAGCAAAGAAGGCATAACATTGAAACTGCATTTTTCCACGGCGAACTTAACCGATCTTGACGCCATTATGCGAATCGAACGGGCGGGCTTCACACCCCAGGAAGCTGCCAGTCGTTCCAGCATGGCAGCCCGCATCATTCATTATCCTGACACGTTTATTGTAGCGCGGACTGGCCAAACAATTGCGGGTTATATTGTTGGCCCAGCCACTTCACAGTCAACCATTACCGACGATTTGTTCGTTAGCAGCCAGCCTAACTCGGCAGCTGCGCCGTATATTGCGATTCTGAGTCTCGCGGTTGCGCCTGATCTGCAACATCACGGCATTGGCCGCCAGCTCTTAGCCAAAATGACCGATGTTGCGCGCAAGCAAAAACGCATCGCCATTACCTTAACCTGTCTCCAGCGCCTCATCCCTTTTTATGAGCACGCCGGCTTCCACAATGACGGACAGGCAGCCTCCACTCATGCCGGCGAAGTTTGGTTTAACATGACAAAAACTGTGTGGCCGATGAGTGAGTCGTGAGGTAAAAGGGACCGGTAATTTAATTCTGATCGCCGATTTTGTTACGCCCATTTTTCACTTTAAAAGTGGTGTTTTAAGTTCCATTAACATAGAACAATGCCCTTCTCTCAAATTAAAATATGGAAACCATAGCCGGCCATTGTCACCGGCTATTTTGCTTTACACACTAGCCGTTTCGGTTTAAACTACTAGTGTGTAAAGCATATTAGACGAAGGGAAGATTCTGATGGCGAGAGACGACAACAGCCAGATGCTAAAAGGCATTTTACAAGGGTGCCTACTCATTTTGCTCGCGCGCAAAGAACAATACGGCTATGCCATCAGCGAATCACTTAATCTTTTCGGCTTCGAAAATGTTCCAAAAGGGACGATTTATCCCCTGCTAATGACGATGGAAAAGAAGGGTCTCTTGACAAGTCACATGCGCCCATCGCCGGACGGACCAAGTCGCAAGTATTATAAGATCACAGCAGATGGCGAAAAGGCTAGGCAAACATTCATCTTGCAGTGGCATGATCTCAAAAGTCACGTTGATCAAATTATTGCGAACCAACCCGAGGAGGCCTAACCATGAAAAAGCGCACGGAAGCTGTCAATAAATTGGCAGCCGAAAACAATCAATTACGTAAACAACTGACTAAAGCCAACCGCGATTACTACGAAGATTTGCTGGTTTACATGCGGGGCAAAAACTTGTTCCGGGATGATTATCAATTAGAAGAAAGTTTGCTAGGTATTCTCCAGGACCTCATTGATGCCCAAAATGATGGAACGGACGCAATGACTTATTTTGGTCATGACCTCAAACAGACGGCAACTGAATTATTAAAGACAATTCCGCCGCGTATCGGTAATTTTATCTGGTTTAACTTAAAATTGGCAGCAATGATGATGTTTATTTTGTGGCTGCCGCGTCTGACCTATCCAAACGTAACCTTCGATGCCGGAAGTTTGTTGCTGGCTTCCGGCATCGCGATTGTCAGTGTGTGGGGTGCACTTTGGTACGTCGGCAGCCACGCTTTTGCCAAACCATCACGGCTTCAACTAACCGCCATTATTCTTCTCGGTGTGATACTGTTTGGCATCATGGTCAGCGTCTTGCTGTTTCTCAAAACCAGCTGGCAAATTCGCCTTTCTGCCCATACTTCGTTCACCGTCATTATTTTAGGGTTGATCATTGCGGCAATTTTGCCGTTTATCCATCACCTCACTGAACTTGAGCGCCCCATTTACTACTTCAGCTTGTTTATACTCATTCTCGGTTTGCTTGTCTATTTGCGAGCCACACGTTCCTTCTTCAGAACCAAGATCGACTTTGGCCAATGGCAATGGTTGTTTTATGTTGCCGTGATCCTCTTGGGAATCGGCATCGGCTTGTTAATCTGGTGGCTGGGAGAACGACGGCATCGTCATTAAAAAGCCTGTCGTCACCACAAAATCCTTGACGGTAAGTTATCTTTTCTAACAAAAAGTACACCCCTACCGAAACATTCCGCTACAATAGATGACATACGCATTGATTTGAAGGAGTGACTTTTTTGACCCAAAACGAAACCATTCGTCATCAGCTCCATCACCGCTCCATTCGGCGGTTTAAACCTGAGCACCTCAGCCATCAGACGATTCAGACGCTGCTGGATGTTGCCCAGCACACCGCAAGTTCGATGTATTTACAGCTTTTTTCAGTCATCCATATTCTTGATCCGAAAATTCGGGCCAAAATTGCGGCGATGAGTACGCAAACTTACCTGAACGGCCCGGGTGAACTGTTTATTTTCATTGCGGACTTGCACCGCGTCGCCGACTTAACCAAGGCGGCGCAGCAATCGCTTGATCGCCTCGGCCGGATGGATAAGTTCTTACAGGCAAGTGCCGATGCCACCTTGGCGCTGCAGAACATGGTTGTGGCAGCCGAAAGTCTCGGCTTAGGCACGGTCACATTAGGCAGTATTCAAAACGACGCGCAAGCCTTGATTGATTTGCTGCATTTGCCCAAGTACACTTTTCCGTTATTAGGGCTCGCAATCGGGTTTCCGGATGAGCATCCTGATGAAAAGCCACGTATGCCTGAATCACTGGTCGCCTTCACGAATTACTATGGCGAACCGGCACCGGCTACTGAAGCAATGACCGATTATAATCGTACGGTGCATGATTACTACGCCACCCGTCACGGCAACCCGCGCGAAGAAACCTACACCGATCTGGCGGTCAGCGCAGCCACGCACACGCCAGCTAAACGTGATGACCTATTCAAGGTGATGCGGCGTCAGGGCTTCTTCCCGGAAAGTTGAAAATTGCTTTTTGCATAGAAATTTTAAAATGCACACAAAATAACCGACGCGTCGGCTGCTTGATGAAATGGTCAGGCAGTCGGCTTTTTTGCTTCGATTTTAAAAGACGTCGGCTCCATGATTTGAAGGCCTCCACCCTTCATAGTTGGTTAAGCATGACGCTTTGGACTGCGCCTATCAAAATTCATTGACCAATCAGTCAATTCGTTATTGACCCGTCAGTCAATCGCAACTATACTTCAGGCGAAAAGGAAAATACGACGGGAACACGAGCCGCAAGTACCACCTTTCAAGCAGAATGCCGGCATCTTTTAACAGGATCGCATTCATAGGAGGCTACCATGGCAACTAATGTCATCGAATTAGATCACGTTCAAAAAAAGTTTGGCAAGTTTGAGGCGTTAAAGAATGTCAGCTTTACATTAAGTTCCGGACAGGTTCTCGGCTTTTTGGGGCCTAATGGTGCTGGCAAGTCGACAACGATTCGCATCATTTTAGGCATGTTAAAGAAAACTGCCGGCAGTGTCACCGTATTTGGTCACGATGCCTGGCGTGACGATGCCGTTATTCATCCGCGGATTGCCTACATTCCCGGCGATGTTTATTTATGGCCGAATCTGTCCGGCGGCGAAATTATCGATCTGCTGCTTAGGTTAAACGGCCGCGACCATAACAAGAAAACCGATGACTTAATGCAGCGATTCAAGTTTGATCCAACCAAAAAAGCCCGCACTTATTCCAAAGGTAATCGCCAAAAAGTCGCGCTTATTGCCGCCTTATCTCAAGATGCGGATCTGTATATTTTTGACGAACCAACTTCCGGTCTTGACACGCTTAACGAGCAGACATTTCAGCAAGAAGTTCTCAAACTTAAGCAGGCTGGTAAAAGTGTTTTGCTTTCGAGTCATATTTTGTCGGAAGTGGAGCGGATGTGCGATTCGATCGTGATTATTCGTGACGGCAGTGTGATTGAAAGTGGCAATCTAGACCAGATGCAGCACTTGGCGCGGCTAAAAGTCGAGGTCAAGACAACAACAGCCAATGATGATTTAGCTCAGGTTGCTGGGGTTCACGATCTGACATTTGCAGCGGCCGACCACACCAAAGCGGTCTTCACGGCCGATCGCGATGAGTTGAGTCGCATTATGCAGACCTTAGCGACCGCCTCGATCCTAGACTTGCGGGTCTCACCGCCAACGTTAGAGGACCTGTTTATGCGCTATTACGGAAAGCCGGGTGAGTCGCATGCGGCGGAATAATCGGCGTGCTGGCTATCTTTTAAAAGCCAACCTCAAACAAAATCTCAAATTCTCGGTTGTCTGGCTAGTTATTCTCATCATGATGATTCTCAGTGGTGCCGTGAAATTAGAAGCTGCCTTCGTCAACGGGGCTTCCGGTTCAAAAGATATTGTCAAAATGCTGCAGGCACCGGAGATGGCCGCCATGTTCGGCGCAACGCCTAAGGTTAGCACTTACAACGCTGCCATCATTTTTGCTGGCGTGATGGTCGTTTTCATGATCATTTTACAAGCCTTGTGGGTCATGCCGCTGATGATTCGCGACACCCGTGGACAAGAAGAAAGCGGCTTGCTGGAAATGGTCCGGGCGCGCGATGTCGGGCGCACGGCGGATATTACCGCCGCCATTTGGGAGCTGCTACTGGTCAGTTTTGTGATGGCGGCCGCCTACTTCGCCTCGCTGATCGCTGTCAACATGGACGGGACTGACATGACCGGCGATTTGTTGTTCGCCATTGCCATGCTAATCGCCAATCTGGTTTTCGGCAGCCTGGCTTTGCTGTTCGCCCAGCTAGCCAACAATACCCGCATCGCCAGCATGTTAAGCTATATGGTCTTGGCCGCCGCTTATCTCATTCGCCTCGTCACTGATCTGAACCACCAGCAACTGACCTGGCTTTCTCCGATCGGCTGGTTTGAAAAGGTCGACTTTTACACAAAAAATCAGCTCACGCCCTTGTTTCTCGGGCTTGCTGCAGCATCTTGCTTTGTGGTGCTGCCATGGCCATTGCGCAAAGTCGCGATCTCGGCGCCGGTGTGCTGGCAGAAGGAAACGGTCGCGCCACCGCAGCGCCATGGTTACGATCGATGCCGGCGTTGATCTGGCGCACCGAACGTGGCCTGTTGTCCGGGTGGTTAATTGGCGCGGTAATCTTCGGCGGCGTTATGGGCAGTGTTCTTGGCGGCGTTGGCGATATTCTTAAAACCAACCCGATTTATCGCCAGCTCTTAGACGTTAAACAAATCCACGCCGCCAATCAAACCATGGTACTTTCATTTCTGGCGATGTATATGGCCATTTTCGTTGCTTTGGCCGTCACCGCGGGGGTCCAGATTGCTTTTCGCCTTAAGCACGACGATCGGCTGGGTTATCTTGGCATCATTCACGCGGAAAAGCCCACGCGGACCACGATCAGTACCAGTTACAACTGCTGGGCCTTACTCGTTGGTGTTTTAGTGCTTTCTGTCGGACTACTTGCTTTATTTTTGACCGGCAATGCGGTGCTGAGCCAGCCGCTGCCGGTAAAATATCTCGGTCGACTCTTCATCGGCGGTCTGCCTGCCGTCTTGGCATTTATCGCGTTAGGCATTGCGTTGGCCGGTTTATGGCCAAAACTCAGTAGTCTCTTTTGGCTTTATATGGGTGCCGGGCTGATCGTGCAGGTCTTTCACGGGTTGTTTTCACTGCCCAAGCATGCAGGTGATTTCACGCCCTTTGGCTGGATCGCTGACGTTCCGGTCAAAGCTTTGGGTCAATCATGGCTTGTCATCATGCTTATCGGTGCCGTGATCCTCTTCATCATCGGCGTTGCCGGATATCGTCGACAGGATCTGAGCGTATGAAAAAAGTCGTCACTGACCCGCAAAAAGTAACCCGAATTTTACAAGCAGCAACTGACGCCTTCGGACAATTAGGCTTTGCCAAAACCAAAACCGATCAAATTGCTGCAACTGCCGGCGTCTCAAAAGGCTTGATTTTCCATTATTTTGGCAATAAACAAGCTCTATACCTCGACACCTTTAAAACCGCTTATCAACGAATCTACGCCCATATGGATCCGCATCAATGGCAAGACGCCCCGGAGTTAGCCGCTATGATGTCAGCGGCGGTGAAATACGAGATGAAATTGCAATTGGCCTTTCCTGCCGAGTATCGCCTCATGATGCAGGCTTACGCAGATTTGCCGCATTTTCCCCAACCATTGCAACACCAAATCCAACAGGAAACCCAAGCTATATCGGTGGAAGCCAATCGGATTTTTCGTAAAAAAATCGAACAATTACCTCGTCGGCAAGGGATTTCCGTTGATGACATTTTCAGTGTGGTTTCTGCCCTCATCGCCCAACAAACCGCGGTCACAACACAGCTAATCGCCACTGGCAAGTACCGCAACTTTGAAGACCTGCAGGCGGTGGTTGATCAAATGAATCGACAGTTGAGGATCGTCGAACACGGCTTTTTGCCAGACTAACTGGTTGTTTAATGAAAAAGGACTCAGACAACACCTCACTTATTTTTGAGGTCAGTTGCCTGAGTCTTTTTGAGCTGTCATCACGCTTTTGCTTTCGTCAGCTTAAACAAGCGCGCGTAAAAGCCGAAGTTGATCAAGCCGATCAGGAGCAGTAGCGCAAAAGCTAATTGACTGCCAATGCCGACGTTTTGGGCGTGGGTCAGGCCAGGCACCGTGACCGCGGTCATCATCCCGGCCAGGACCGTGGTGCCGATCGAGCCGGTGACTTGCTGGCCGGTGCTGTATAAAGCGTTGGCGTCGCTTTGATACTGGTGGGCCATGACCTTCAAGCCATAAGCCGTACTGTTGCCAAATGCCATTGACCGACCGATGGCGAAGATCAAATACAGGATCGTCACGCCTAACACGCCGATATGCTGACCCCAAATCGTAAAGCCCAGCATCCCGACCGTAAACAGGCTATTACCCAGTAAAAGCGGCAGCCGCCCGCCAAAATGATCCAGCATCCAGCCATACACCGGCTGCCCCAGGCCATTAAACACACTGCCCGGCAGTAAAATCAGCCCGCCGACAAACGCACTGGCGCCATCCACGGTTTGCACGTAATTTGGCAGCAGAAAATTAATCCCCACATTGGAAAACTGCATCAAAATATACGGCAAAAAACTGTATAAAAAGCCACCGTCATGAAAAACATCCAGCTTAAACAGCGCCTTGGCATGATGATTGGACAACCATAAAAAGGCCCCCATCGCCACAAGCACGACAGCACCGGCCACGCCTGCAATAAGCCAGGTATGCTCACTAACGCCATTTAAAGCGACTGTCAAACTAATCAACGCAACCCCCAGCGCCACAAACCGCAGCCAATCAAACGCAAATGCAGAAGTCGGTGTATATTGCTTAATGCGCCCCTGCCCCAATATGAGCAATAAAGTGGCAAACGGCAAGGTACTCCAAAAAATCATCCGCCAATCAAAAAAGTTGGCAATAGCCCCGCCAAAAGTCGGTCCCAAGGCTGGTCCGATGAGAATAATGAGGTTCGCAATGCCCATATATGTACCCAATTTACTGGTGGGCACCGTGTCCAAAATAATGTTGACCATCAATGGCCCGCACAAGCCGACACAGCCTGCCTGAACCAACCGCCCAAGCAATAACACCCAGAACACCGGCGCTAAGGCACACATCAGGTCGCCGATGATGAAAAGCAGCGCCGCCGTAATAAAAAGCTGGCGATTGGTAAAGCGACGTTTCATGTAAGCTGAACTAAGCATGACAAGTGCCGCCGCCAATAAATACCCTGACGTCACCCACTGCACGGTTGTCAAAGAAACATGAAAGTCATGCATTAACGTCGGAAACGTGACATTCATGGATGTTTCCGTTAAAACCCCGAAAAACGACATAAGCGCCACAATGGTGATCACAAATAAAGCATGACGCGTGTTCTTTTCCTTTTGCTCGATGGTTGTTTTTGCCATGGTCGGCCTCCCTTTATCTTCCATGATAAGCCGGGCCATTTTCAGTAACAATATTGAAATTTAAATAATTGCGTGAAAACCAGGTTTTGGGCTAGCACTTTTTCTGAAAGTCAGCGCAAAAGTGCGCTAATATGGAATCAATTAATAAAAATTATTTTATCAAGCATGTTTAGCGAAACATGCTGTGCGGATATCCGGCAATCACCGGGAATCCCACTTGGAGGAAATCTCATGACAATCGTTTTGATTCTCCTCGGCTTCTTGGTCGGGGCTTTTATTATGACAATGGGTGGCGGCGGTGGCGCTTTCTACCTCGGCATTATGACCGGCGTCGCGCATTTGTCGCCAAGTACAGCTGCGGCAACCTCACTTTTTACCGCTATTCCGGCACTGGCGGTGGGCTGTTATAGTCACTATCGCACTGGCAATATGCGCTTTCACGCCGGCAATCGGATTCTGCTCACTGCTGTTCCCGCCACAATTGTCGGCAGTTTGGTGGCGCCTTACATTCCTGAACTAATTTATTCATGGGCCATCGCCATTATTTTTATCGTGCTCGGCGTGCAGATGCTACGCCAGTCCTTTGCCCGTCACGCTAAAAAGACCGGCCAGCCCACCTGGTTCGCCTATGTGCTGGGCATCATTAGCGGCTTAATGGTCGGCATTGCCGGCTTAAGCGGCGGTGGACCGATTATGGCCGGGTTGATGTTAATGGGTTTGGATATGCCCCACGCAGCCGCCACTTCCTCTTATGCGCTGGTTGCCCTCTCCATCATCGGCTGTCTGTTGCATGCGACGCAAGGTACGATCGCCTGGACAGTCGGCGGCTTGCTGATGCTGGGATCACTGGTCGGTGCCGCCATTACCCCGCGCATCCTCAACCGCTTCGACCCGCGGTTACTCACCGCCATCTTGCGTCCGGTTCTCGGTGTTTTGCTAATCGTGATGGCCGTGAATCAGGTGTGGTAGCCAATTTGTAGCCGACTTAACCAGCAGTTAAAAAATTTGCGGCAGACTTGAAAACGCCTCCATTGTTTTTACTGATGCCTCTCTGCATAATGAAACTAAAGAACAAATAAAAATGAGGGGTGAACATCATGCAACTGAGCCAAATAATCCGCAACAAGCGGCTAGCTGCCGGTTTAACGCAGGAAGAACTCGCGCAAAAAGTAGGCGTCTCCGCTCCTGCTGTCAGCAAATGGGAGAAGGGCACATCTTATCCTGACATTACCTTACTACCTGTGTTGGCGCGTAACCTCGGCACGGACATCAACACACTGCTGAACTTTTCTTCTGACTTAGATCCAGCAGCCCTTCAAGATTTTTTTACCAAGCTGACCATGACAGCACAAAAAGATGGTTGGCAAGCCGCCGTTGCGCTGGTTGATCAGGAGTTGCGCGACTATCCATCAGTTTCACAACTACAGATGATGGCGGCGCCTTTTCTGGACACGCTGAAGCCTCAGATTCCAAAAGACGACTGGCCTCCGGTACAACAGCGGATCATTCAGTTGTACAAGGCGGGTGAGCAGAGCTCGGATTTGCCACAGGCACAATTTGCCGCACTGGGCCTGTTTAATTTTTATCTCAATGAAGAGCAATTCGACGCGGCTGAAAAACAACTTGCTGCGTTACCTAGCGAAACGGTGACTGCTTGGGCGTTAAAGCCTAAATTGCAGTTAAAACGTGGTCAGCTGACTGAGGCCTATGTTGAAGGCGAGAAACTTTTGGGGAGTGATTATGGCGCTCTAGGACAAGTGCTCGACTTGCTAACTCAAGTAGCCATCGCTGACCACCAGCTGGCCACCGCCGAGGAATATGTGAAGGTCGCCAAAGCATTGGACCAAGCGATTCACATGAACAGTCCATTCGTTATTGATACCGAATTGCAAATTGCCAAGGCAACCAAGGATGCCAAACGGGTAGTGGCGGTCATCCGGCAATTCGCTGACAATTTGGATCAACCATTTCCAAAGGTTTTCCAGCATCTGCCCCAACCAAAACCGCGGGAATCACCAGCTGTGGCACGCAGGCAATTCGTTGAGAACACTGTGCTTGATCCGGACTTGGCATTTTTGAAAGATACGCCTGAATATAACGAATTGCTTAAGCAGTACGCCGATTAGCTGGCCTTATCTAAATGTTGTAACAAACAAATCATATGCAACCAAAAAGGCATTGCCTCACGCAGATTGTGGGCAATGCCTTTTTAACGTTTTAATCCTTAATCAGTTCGTAAGCTTACCCGTACTCAAAAACTCATACAGATACCGGTTGACCAACGGATTATGCTCATGCAGCTTACTGTGTTGCGCCTTGCTGTTGGTAATTTCGCGTTCGGTATAGCTTTTGGCTCGACCTGCCACGATATACCGCAACGAACGGGCGGAGTTGACGGGGACACGGCCATCGGATCCCTTGCCCAGATTGCCAAACAGATTTAAAACCGCAGCTGTCTTTGGAAAATACTGCCGATTTTCGTACATCGGCTTGTAGCGGTCAGACATCACACTGGGGCGGCCATCGCTCGCCAACTTGATGTCTTGTCCGCTGTTCATCCCCGGCATTCCGGGAAAACCGTTGAACGGACCGGCGATCGTGATGAGCCGTTGCAACGTTGGTTCGCCTTTTTTGTCTTTGGTGACTGCCCAATCGGCCCAAGCCGCGGAACCGGCAGAATGGCCAACAGCATTAAAGTCTTGAATGCCGTAACGTTTTTTCAACTGTTTAAGAATCTTGGTCAACGTGGTTGCATCTGGCCGCCCGCTGCTGAACACAATGGCAATCAGCGGATGACGAACGCTCGGCGACCACGAACCGCTCACACTGAGCTGACCGGTATTCGTCACGGTGTAACGCAAAACCTGACGATAACCGGGGTGCTTGCTAAGGTCGTTGATCATATCTTTTTCCGAGCCATAACCACCACCAAAACCGTGAACAAACAATGTCGGTGTTTGATATGTCCCGGCAACGCGTTTGTTCGAAGGCACCTCGCCGCGGTTCACCCACCACCACGCACCGCCACTCACAACAAGAAAGATGCCGATGATGAGCATCACTTTGCCCCATTTTTTCGTCATCCTGCGCCTCACTTTCTCGTGCTGCTTCTTGCCTTGCATTGTACCACGCAACGGCCATTTTGAAACTTAGAAGCCACCCTCGCTGCTAAAATACCGATCAATGATACTTGGCAAACACTATGGTTATTGATACACTGTGATAGTTAACTAATACACTAATAAGGAGGCACACCGTGGAATTTGACGATAAAGTTCCGATCTACCTGCAAATCAAGCAGTACCTTTACCAAGCCATTATCACGGAT
>NZ_BACQ01000045.1 GCF_000260435.1 Lacticaseibacillus zeae DSM 20178 = KCTC 3804
TTTGACAGATTATCATGACCAGCAAATCATGTCAACAACTTTTTGAATAAACATGCATTTGTTGAATGCCCTGATGTGCTATCAATTTGACAACGAAGAATATGATAGCAACTTTGTTGAACGCCGTCAACACTTTTTAAATGAGGTTTTGCTAAGAAATCGAAGGCCGAACATTCAATCAAAAATGCAGCGAATCATTAGCAATTCGCTGCATAAACATGCATTTTCTCAATTAATTTTCTTGTTTGATGACAGTTTGCCCATGCATGTAAGGAACCAAAACATCCGGAATCTTAACGGTGCCGTCTTCTTGCTGGCAATTTTCAAGAATGGCTGCTACCGTTCGGCCAACTGCGAGTCCTGAACCGTTGAGTGTGTGGACAAACTGCAGCTTGCCTTCGTCGTCGCGATACCGAATCTGGGAACGCCGCGCTTGGAAGTCGGTGCAGTTGCTACAGCTTGAGATTTCCCGGTAGCGATCCTGGGCCGGGAACCAGACTTCCAGATCATTTGTCTTGGCGCTGGTGAAGCTAGCATCGTTGCTGGCTAATGTGATGACATGGTAAGGCAAATCTAGTTTACGCAAAAGATCCTCAGCATCATGAATCAAATTAGTCAATTCTTTCCAGGAATCTTCCGGTTTACAGAATTTCACCATCTCGACCTTGTTAAATTGGTGCATGCGGATCAGGCCGCGGGTGTCGCGGCCGGCACTGCCAGCTTCAGAACGAAACGCCGGAGTTAAGGCCGTAAAATTGATTGGCAGTTTATCCGCATCAATAATGTCGCCACGGTAATAGTTGACCAGTGGAACTTCGGCGGTCGGAATCATGGTCAATGGCTCGCCGTCATTGGTGATGGTATAAGTAGCATCGGTAAACTTGGGAAACTGACCAGTTCCAAACATGGAATCGTTGTTAACCAAGTAAGGAGGAATAATTTCTTCGTAACCTTCTTTTTGATGTTCGTCTAAAAAGAAATTGTAAACGGCACGTTCTAGGCGGGCTCCGGCTCCTTTATAGTAAACAAACCGACTGCCTGAAACTTTGGCGGCTCGTTCAAAATCCAAAATGCCAAGACTCTCACCGATGTCCCAGTGATGTTTTGGTTCAAATTCAAAACTTGGAATCTTGCCCCACTTGTACTCTTCTCGTGAATCATCTTCGTTCAGCGACATTGGCACATCATCTGCCGGGAAATTCGGTAAACGTACTAGAATATAAGTCACTTTGTCATTAAGTGCCGCCAGCTCTTTGTCTAAAGCACTAATCTTCTGGCCGACTTCGCGCATCGCTGCAATTTGGTCATCCGCGTTTTCTTTGTTGCGCTTCATGACGGCAATCTTCCCGGAAACTTCATTACGCTGAGCTTTTAGTTCCTCGGTCTGCACTGTCACTTTTCTGCGCTTTTCATCCAGAGCCAGTAGCTCGTCGATTTCTTCACCCTTAATTGCCCGGGCGGCTAATTTTTTCTTCGCCCATTCAGGCTTTTGCCGAATCAATTTCAGATCTAACATACTTTTCCTCCCTCATCATTTTGATGTATCTGACACGTCAGCACGCGCATTCATGCTCGCCTTAATGTGGTTCACCGGCATCGGGGCCCGACTCACACTCCGGTCTCTAACCGGGCTGGCTCACGCTCAACAAAAAAAGCCCTTCATCTCCAATGGGACGAAAGGCTTCTTTCCGCGGTACCACCCAAGTTTGGCGCATAACGCCACCCTCTTAGCCGATAACGGTCGGCTTCCGTGCAGCTCATCACTGCCCACTCAGGCGCTGGAATAAGGATGATTGTCAGCTTGCACCAACCGCTGACTCTCTAAAACATCCATTTAGGCGCTTCAGACGTGTTAACTATACATTGCTAAAATACCGCATCTTGACGCGGGATACAAGAAAACTTTGTATTTTTATGACGAATATACCCGCGATCTAACAACTCGCACAGATTGGTGTTAGGTTCTAGTAAATAAAACGCGCTTCCTTGAGCATCTTTTCATCCCAAAGTTCCCGCAGCAAACTATAAAGCTGGCCGTAGTGGTCATTGGTGACATTGATGTGCCACGGGAAAATCTGCGTCTTACCGACATTGTCTTGAATGAGCCCTACCGAAGTCGTGATGACCAGATCAACATCCTTGAGATTAGCATCAGGCGACGCTAACTCAACGAACGGAACAGCATGCAAAAACGCCAAGAGATCGATATAGCCAGTCATTGTTTGTTCGATAATCGGAGCAACCAAGACCTTTTTGCGTGGCTGAAATTGAACTACAAGTTGATGCAGGCTACGATAAAATGCCTCGGTCAAAACTTCTCGGCAATTTCGAAACGATGACAGCTTCTTGCGCCCAATCACTTCGTCAAGTGTGACCTTAACCTGTTGATAAAAGGCAGGATCATCCTTGGTTTGCTGAATGTTTGAACTGAACTCGGCTAACAAACTGGTCGTAAAATCCTTATTAAACGCCAGCACGCTTACCGTCACACTCAGCATATTGACGAACAGCAAACGGTAAGTATCATCGGGTAGGTGAATATCACGCTTGAAGCTGTATGGAAAATGCTCGAAAAATCCGCTGATCAATTGATAAATCTCGGGATTATAGTTGTTGTAGCGCTCGATCATCCGCTTTTCAACTTGCTCATCCGTGATAATATATAGCGGTGCAAAATTAAATAGAAAATAAAGCGCATCACTTTCGCTCTGTTGCTGCTGGGTGGTCAGATGTTCAAATTGTTTTGATTTATCCAGTAGTCGCGAGGCGGCGTCGCTGAACAGATTGGGAACCGGGTAATGCAGCACCTCCGATTGCGCGTCATGCACCAAAATGTGGCCGCTTAAAATGCGCTGATGCGAAATCGCCACATAATACATTAATAACTCGCGCGTGATGGTGTTGACCTTGCCGCCATCAAAAACGACCAGTAAGCCATCTAGAATCTGGCCAGCTTGCTGGTGCGTTAAATTTTCAAAAGGCCACGCCACGCCATTGGTTGCCAACCAATAAGCAATTGTCATAAACAGCCGGATATTTAATTCCGGGCCGGTAAATGATAGTGTTTCATACGAGAACTGCACTCCGCTTTGCCGCGCATAACCCCGAATCGCCTTTAAATGGCGCAAAACCGTGGCTTTAGAGCTATCGCAGGCTTTCAAAAAATCATCAAGGTTCTCATACCGTTGATATAAGACAGCGTCCAAAAATTTGTATGGATGTGATTGGGCAACAAGATGATAGCGAAATTCGTCAGGCGGCACCGCAAATAGTGTTTTCACCGAACTATGGTGCCGACCCAGCATGGCCTGCAAGGAACTAATCAGACCATTATAAGTATTATAGACGCTGCCATAATTGCGGTTCGTAAGTGCTGCTATCTGTTTGAGATTAACCTCACTTACCAAGGGCCGATGACCACGATAAGCCGCTAATTTTGCCGTAACTGGTGTCTGCGCTTCCCGTACCTCGATAATGGTACGAAACAACCCCAGTTTCTCAGCGTCAGACATTGACAAAAAAATATCATGATTGTCTTTCATAAAATCTCCCTACTTCAGATAATTTACCCCATTTCCCATGATTATACTTCATCGAACATACAGCGTCAGGTTTCAAGCTCGGCACAAAGCTTGTCTATACCATTTTTATAGCAGTTTCTTATCTTAACAGATGGTTTTACGCATGTTTAAAGTTCAATAGTTCACTAATAAAACGTCATACTCGTCATTCTTTGTTATAATTGATATTGAAGCAAACAAAATTGTCTTCAGATTGGGGGATCACGATGCTTTACGAACAAACTTTTCTTGACCGCGCTGATTTCCAAAAATACCAAATGTTTTCAGCTATCAAGGATAGTAATGTCCAAACCTACACCATTAATACCCTCAGTCGCCACCTAGACCTTTCTTATCAGCAGGGCTACAACATCTTACAGGAACTCTTTCGTGATTTAACCGAATTAACAGCGCACCCGGAAAACCTTAAACGTAAGCAAATCAACCTTTTAATGGAAATCGACGTAACGGTTGATGATTATCACCTTTATTTGCTAAAACATGCGATTGCGTTTCAATTTGTTGACTACATTGTTCAGGCTAATCATCCCTCTACCGAGCAGTTTTGCCGGGCCCATTTCATCAGCCGCTCGACGTTGGTGCGGAAAACCGTCGCCTTGCGCGCACTGCTCGAACGGTTCCAAATCAAGTTGTCCTTTAGTGATTTGTGCTTTATCGGTGAAGAAAGCCGAATCAGGCTGTTTCTGTTTGATTTTTACTGGCTAGGTTACCATGGTGTTGACTGGCCATTTAAAGTTTTGGATGAAAAGCAAATCGTCAAAGAATACATGGCCCTGCCCAATGCCAAAACCAATCCGGTCGATATTCTTGAAGAGATCCTCTTTTGGGCAATTTGTCGGGTGCGGATCAGTGGCAATCATTTTGTTACCGGCAACGAACCGTTTGACCGGATCTTCAAGGATTACCCACCATTTCAGCATTCCGTTTATACGCAAGAAATGTTCCCGGCGTTCAATAAGCAATTCATGAAAGCTGAAAATGATTTCTTCTATTTTCAGCAACATCGAACGATCACCTTCTTGCCTGACACACCAGCCGATAAAGACTTTATTCATTACGTTCTTAGCCAAAAGACAGTTGCTGCCGATTTCGTTAAACGACTTTTAGCCTTTTTAGGTGATCATATTCGGCATCACACAGTCTTTGACCTTCAGCACGAACAGGGGTTGATCCTCAATCTGACCCGAATCGCATTGAACAATGAAATGCTGGGCGGCGATTTCATGCATTTGGTCGACTTTTTCAATCCCCGTGCGTTGAATTACACCAAAACCAATCTTTATCAAGGCCTCGAGGAATTCATTGCCACGCTGCCTGATACGCCGGCATATCGACACTTTCTTGGTAAGCAGCATCTATTCTTGCGCACGCTCTACTATTTGCTGACGCCTTATCTGCGCTACTTTGCGGAAACACCTACCGTACGGGTCAGATTGGCCTATCTCGACCACAACTTGCTTAACCGCCGCCTCGTCAACTTCTTATCTGATCTGCCAATGGTTCACTTGTTGCCGGAACGTGCCGTTTTTAAAACTGCAGACCTCGTTATTACAAGTGTCGATAACGAGAAGGCCATCAAAGCCGCCGCGCCTGCCGGTTTTCATGGGCACATCATTAGTTGGACAGCTGAAGACAGCGACGACGCCATTTTCCGACTGTACTTATTGATTCGCCGCCTGTATCTTAAGAAAACCGACGCCTCGTTGTCAGGCCAAAATGTCGATCCCGCTTCTTAGGCTCTCGTCGTTCGAATAAATTTTGCCAGTTATCCATCAAAAATCGGCTCTAAAACGCAAATTGCTGCGTTTTAGAGCCGATTTAGCTTAGGCGCAATTTCATATACTTTAGCGAGAAATGTTGCAGTCAAAAAGCCAATCAGCTACTCGTTTACTCACGCTCGCTTGCTCGCCTGATGCTCACGGTGTGGTGAAAGATCGACTTTTTCTAACGGAATTAGCTTGGTCTTGTGTTTGACCTTATACCAGACAAATAAAACGATGAATAGCGGAATCGACATGTAAGAAATCAGCAGACGTCCCCAGGCAAAATGTTGTACCGCTTGCAGATCCTGCCCCACAATCACAATTAAGCTCATGATGATCGCCAAAATTGGGCCAACCGGGAACCATTTTGCATGATATTTCAACTCATGAACATCATGCCCCTGCTTCACAAACGCACGCCGAAAGCGAAAATGTGATACCGCGATCCCTAGCCACGCCAGAAATCCGGTCAGGCCGGATGCAGCCACCAACAGTTGATATACATGGGGTCCCATAATGCTGGTCAAAAATGTCAAACCACCGACCAGTGTTGTCAATAGTAAGGCTGCAATCGGAATGCCGCGGGTGTTCGTTTTTGAAAAACACGCGGCGCAAACCCCGAACCGCCCATGGCCCACAACATTCGGGTGGAGGCATACATGCCGGAATT